>CAZHTS010000047.1:0-38191 GCA_964535315.1 uncultured Anaerolineaceae bacterium | reverse complement strand
ATTTGAGGCGGTAGGGGACTACGTTGCCCGAGCAAGGTGTAGATCCCGGTGAACAAACAATATGTCCATTTACCACGCGTTTCTCACAATTGGAGTAATGTCGGTCCAGCCCTTCTATTTTCCGCCCTTTGGGTTTGGCGTGCACTGGGGTGGCTGAAGCGCGACCGAAAGATTTCCAAATACTGGCGTAATTCCTCGGACATACATACAATTGGCTTAGGCATGGTTTCTCTCCAGGATTTCAGGTTCTAGGCAGATCCTTATTATCCTGGTTTGGGCCATGCCTGTCTATTTATTTCTTGAAGTGCAAACATAGTGAATTAACCTGGTTATTGATTAAATCAGCAAAAAGTCAACTGTTACTGTGCAAGCCAAATCATGAAAACAGTTGTGGCATGATTCGTTCCTTTTCAGTCTTGATGAAGGAACAACCGATCATAATGCAATATATTGCTAATGCAAAATTTTGTATTATAATATCGAGGTGGAGAGTTTCTCAGTGAAAACATCATCCATCGAATCAGCCATTCTACAACTTCTTCAAGAGAATAATCGCCACCTGACGGCTCGCGAGGTATTTGAATCTCGTCATCCCCATTTTCCGACTGTGAATCCATCCACCGTATATCGCGCGCTCGAACGGTTGGAGCATGCCGGGAAGATATCCGGTATCGGACATGGGAATGGGAGCGTCTGTTTACGAAAAAGTAACCGACGGCATGCATCCCCATCTGGTGTGTCATGTCCTGAGTGCGAGGTCGATGAAAAAGAAAGAGGATACGATGTCGAACGAAAAAGTTCAAATCGTTGAAAACATTCTGGACGCCAATGATCAGTTGGCGGCTCAAAATCGTTCTTTATTGGATCAGGCTGGAGTCTTCGCGGTCAACCTGATGGCGTCTCCAGGGGCGGGGAAAACGAGCCTGATTCTGGAGACAATTCGTTATCTCAAGGGAGAAATGAAAATTGGCGTAATCGAAGGCGATACAGCTCCCCTTACGATCGATGCGGATAAAGTCATCGATGTGGGCATGCCGGCGATCCAAATCAATACCGGGGGAGAGTGTCATCTGGATGCCAACATGCTTCGTGACGGAATAAAAAGTATCGATCTCGCCGAACTGGATTTGCTGATCGTCGAAAACGTCGGAAATTTGATCTACCCGGCCGCATTTAAACTCGGCACACACGCCAACGTCCTGATCGCCAGCGTGCCGGAAGGCGACGATAAACCTTACAAGCCGTGGGGCGAGTGGCTCAAGCAGAAGATTAGCAACGGCAATCGTTATTTAGACGTGTGAACCATAAACGATCTCAACAAATCATTGAAGGATACCAACATGCTTAATGTAGACCCAATCCAGATCGAGCAAAACATTCACGCCCTGGCAGACGAAGCAGGCCACGACCGCGGACAGCTTCTCGTCGTGATGCAAAAGATTCAGACCCGTTATCAATCTATTTCCGAAGAGGCGATGCGTATTCTGGCCCAAGAATTTCAAATTCAGCCCGCGGAAGTGTTCAGTTTAGCCACTTTCTTTCCGGCATTTTCCACCCAACCCGGAGCCAAATATACGTTTAAGATGTGCGCCGGTTCTGTGTGCGATCTAAAACAAAAAGAGGAACTGCTGCTGTCCGTTCAGGAGAATTTGGGATTGAAATTCGGGGAAACGTCGCCGGATGGGCTGTTTTGCCTGGAGCAGTCGCAATGTATGGGCATGTGCGATCAGGGGCCGGTGCTCTCGGTCAACGGCCGCGTTTTCACCAGGCTGACGGTTGAGAAGGCAGGCGCAATCGTGGCGCTGTGCAAACAAAATCAGGCAATTCTGACCGAAACGGTTGAGGCAGCGCTGTGGGACGGAAGAAACGAAATAATCTCTTACGAGCCCATTCCCCTGGGAAGCGTCGTGGCCGGGTTTGCCAGGATTGCGCCGGACGATCTGCTCGATGAGCTGATTTGCGATCGGGTGATCGATGAAGCCCCGCGTACGCTCCGGTCAGCTTTTGCCGGTGAGTCTACCACGCGAACTGTTTTGGTATGCAACACCGACCTGCCTCGGCCCGGTTCTTATTCTGAGAGAATTCTGCTGGCCGATCATTACGATTTGTTCCTGGAGGGGCTGCTGGTCTGCGCGGGCCTGTACGGAGCGCGTGAAGGGATTGTTTATCTTCGCCCCGAATATGAAGCTTTGCGGCCGGTCCTTTTAAATTATTTGGAAAAGCTCAAGGGGTCTTCTTCCGATCTGGCAATTCCGTTTCGGGGCGGCGAATTCCTTTGCAGCGTCGACGTTCGCACCAGCCCGGGCTTCGTCGCCGGAGGGATGAGGAATGCGCTCGAAATTGCCGTGAACGGCAGCCGCTTTCCCGCCAACGATTCGTCAGCGCTGTTCGATTCCGTGATCGCCCTGGACGTGAGCACAATCCTGGAAGTCGGCCATAGACTGGCTCAGAAAAACCGCCGGTCTGGCCCTGCACAGACGGAGCCCACGCGGATATTTTTCATTTCCGGCGACTGCGCGCGCCCCGGCGTATACGAACTGCCCCGCAGCACCTCGCTGAACGATTTACTCGAGGTGTGCGGAAGCCAAAACCCAAAAGCGGTTCAGGTGGGAGGATCTTCCGGCCGATTCTATCTTCCGGTGCAGCTCGATCAGCCTCTTCCGATAGGAGATGATTACGGAGCGACCAACCTGATCGTATATGGGCCGGATACCGATTTCGGCGACGTCGCGATCCAGCTTCTGGAGTACAACATCTCGCAGTCCTGCGGCTACTGCGCGCCCTGCCGGGAAGGTTCGGTCAAGCTGCTAAAAAAATATCAGACTCGGAAAAGTGGCCACGGATATAGCCTTTTGGAACTGAATTCGATTGCCGATTGTGTTCGGCTAAGCTCGAAGTGCGAATTCGGTCAAAACGCCGTTACCGGTTTTCAATCTCTGCTTCAGTGCTTCCCAGAGCTGTTTTAACGAATTCCGTTCATACCAAAATCAGTGAGGAAATTGTGTCTGAAATTCCAAGCACCCCATCCAGCCATTCCGCGTTTCCGGAGAGTGTTGGCCCGGAAAACGCCCTGATTACCTTATCGATCAACAATCGCCAGACCCAGGTTCCTTACGGGACGACGATTCTCGAAGCTGCCCGCAAGATGGGCATCTTTATTCCTACGCTGTGCAGCCATCCAGACCTGCCTCCGCGAGGCGCCTGCCGGGTGTGCGTGGTCGAGGTGGAAGGCGAAAAGGCATTGCAGGCTTCCTGTGAGTACCAAATCACGCGGCCGATTCGGGTTTCCACGCAAACCTATCCGGTCCTGCGCGCGCGGCAGGAAATCGTTGATCTTCTTTTCTCGAAGCATTACGGATTCTGGGATCATTACAATTGCCCGCGTACCGGAAATTGCGAGCTGCAAGCGATCGCGAAGTTAGGGACTTATCCCGTTCATTATGGGATCGTTTCCAGTAAAACGCCGATCGACGAGTCGAGCTATTCGATCGTACGCGATATGAATAAGTGTGTCCTGTGTTTCCGCTGCGTGGAGACCTGTAAAGAGATTCAGGGAGTGAACTGCCTCGAACCGGTCGGAAAAGGCCAGACGACTCAAATATCTACCTTCATGAATCTGCCGATTGGCGAAGCGGTGTGTATTAATTGCGGCCAGTGCGTCGAACACTGCCCAACCGCCGCCCTGCACACGGTCGATTCGACCGCTGCGGTGGCGGAGCTGATTCGCGATCCGCGCAAACACGTCGTGATCCAGACGGCGCCGGCGCCCCGGGCCGCGATTGGGGAATGCTTTGGACAGGAACCGGGTCGGGCCTTGACGCTCGAACTCAATACCGGACTGCGCGAATTGGGCTTCGATAAAGTGTTCGATACCACCTTCAGCGCCGACCTGACCATTCTGGAAGAAGGGACCGAGCTTCTCGAACGACTCCATCACGGGCTGGTGGAGAAAGATGAATCGGCAGCGCTGCCGATGTTCACTTCCTGTTCTCCGGGCTGGGTCAAGTTCCTGGAACATTTCTACCCGGAATACATTCCGAACCTGTCTTCGGCCAAATCGCCTCAGCAGATGTTCGGAGCCGTGATTAAAACCTATTACGCCAGCCTGGCCGGAATCGACCCGAAAGATGTGGTCGCCGTGGCGCTCATGCCCTGCACCGCGAAGAAATTCGAATGCAACCGCCCTGAGATGACGGACAGCGGTTTCAAGGACGTGGATTTCGCGATTACCACCCGCGAAATGGCCAGGATGTTAAAAGGAAACAACCTCGACCTGCCTCATCTCGCGCCATCCGATTTCGACCAGCCTTTCGGTGCGGCGACCGGATCTGGCGTGATCTTTGGCGCCACGGGCGGCGTGATGGAATCGGCCTTACGCACGGTGATCGAACTGGTTACCGGTGAGCCGGTCGAAAAATATTTTACTCACGCCGACGTTCAACCGGTTCGCGGCCTGAGCGGCGTGAAGACCGCTCAGGTCACACTTCCGAAAACCGGCCCGGTCCCGGCTATGTTGCAGCATAAATTGAGCGACTTAAGCTGGCTGAAGGGAGTTACCCTGAAGGTGGCTGTGGTTCATGGAACGGCCAATGCCCGCAAGGTACTCGAGAACATCAAATCCGGAGGGGAGTTCGCTTCTTATCATTTCATCGAATTCATGGCCTGTCCTGGCGGCTGTTTGGGCGGCGGCGGACAGCCCATTCCGACCACGCCGGCCATTCGCAAGGCGCGCGCCGAAGCGATTTATCAAGAGGATGCCCATTCTGTGGTGCGCAAGTCCTTCGAAAACCCGGCCATTGCTCAAATTTACAGCGAGTTTTTAACCGAGGGCCCCGGCGGTCACAAGAGTCACGAACTGCTTCATACGGAATACACCCGGCGGGACAAATAGGGCCTTGTTTCGTCTCGGCAGTCCTCGCGGTTACCGTTTCTCAACGAATCAAAGATAAGAGGCGTCTGGGAAAAGAGCCTAGAAGCCTCTTTTATAAACTGACGCGGGTCGACTCGGGAGGATCGAATCGTGAAAAAAAATTTCATTGCATTCCTTTTCCTGGCTGGCCTGCTGTGGATGGCAGGCTGCCAGACACCCGCCGCGGCCGGACGAGGCACACAGACCGCCTTGCCCGGTCCGGCTCCGATAAGGCTGATCAATCCATTGGGGCCGCTGGTCATTCCGGCTTCGGGAATCGCTTCCGGTCAGGTGAAGGGAAGTGTTCTCATCGAGGTACAGAACTGGAAGACAGTCGACGAGGTCACCGGGCTCCTGTCCGGAAACGACGTGCCTTTCGCGGTTCTGCCCATCACCATGGCGGCGAATCTTGAAGCCGGCGGTGTGGATCTGGTCCTGGCAGGCGTTCACGAATGGAAAGTGTTTTATTTGATCGCATCCCAGAACGCAAGTTTTTCAGACTGGAACTCGTTGTCCGGAAAGACGATCTACACGCCCGAAGCGAAAGGTCAGACGGTCGATACGCTTACGCGCTATGCTCTGATCCAGGCCGGAATCCGGCCGGACGAGGACGTCCACTTTGTCTATGCTCCGGCTCAAGAAATCGCGGCACTGTTCAAAGAGGGGAAAGTAGATTTTGCCGCCCTGCCGGAGCCTTACGTGTCTCTGGCGCTCTCCGGAAACAGCGGGAAGATCGTGCTGGATTACCAGGAATACTGGTCTCAGGAGAGCGGCGCGGCCGATGGCATTCCGGTGGCCGGGTTGTTCGTTAAAAAGGCGTTCTACCAGGCTCATCCCGATATTGTGGCAGCCGTCGCGAAGACATTCGCGGATTCGATTCAATGGGCGAACGCAAACCCCGCTGACGCCTTACAGGCCAGTTCTTCGATCCTGACCATTCCCAGCGCCGTGATGAATAGCGCTCTCCAGCGGATGAAGTTCGAGTACGTTCCGGCCGCGCAATGCAAACAGGAAGTGCTGGAATTTCTCACGAAGATGCGGAACACCGATCCGGAAGGCATAAAGGCCATCCCATCGGATGATTTCTTCGCCGGGCAATGAAAAAAGGGCTTGAGATCGCCGCGAGCGGCATAGCTCTGCTGCTGGTCTGGCAGATTGCGGCATGCGTGGTTCAGAAGGAAGTCGTCATTCCCGCCCCCGCGAGCACACTCTCGCTCGCCGCGCGCTTATTCGTTTCCGAGAGCGTCTTACGCTCGATCTGGCAGACGAACTGGAAAGTCGTCACCGCGATTGCTTTATCCATGCCGCTCAGTCTGGGGCTGGGATTTGCTTTGGGCAGATCCGGATTGCTTTATCGTTTTTTTCGGCCCTGGATTCTCGTGATTCAAGCCGTCCCGGTGATTTCCTGGCTGACGCTGGTCATTTTTGCCTGGGGCATCGGATGGAAGGGGCCGATCTTTATTTCCACGCTGTCTCTGCTGCCGACCGCGCTCCTGACGACGATCTCGGGCGTTCGCAGCCTGGATCTGGAGCTGATGGAAATGGCTAGATTTTATCAGGCGCCCCGGCGAAGAATCATAAAAGACATTTACCTTGGATCGCTTTTTCCCTTCATCGCCGCCATTCTCGACGTGAACGTCGGTCAGGCCTGGAAGGTGGTGTTGGTCAGTGAATATCTGTGCGGCGGAGATGGGTTGGGAGAGCAAATCCTGATGGCGCGGATGAACGTGGACACGCCCAAAGCCTGGGCGCTGACCCTGATCGCGGTCGGTCTCGGCATTGCCACCGAGGTTCTTTCAAAAAGGATTCTGAGAAGGGCATATCGATATGGAACCGTCCCTGATCACCAGGCAGCTTTCGAAATCCTATAATTCTCTGCCGGTTCTGGAGAACTGGAACCTGGAAGTCAACCCCGGAGAACGTCTAGCCATCGTTGGGCCTTCTGGCTGCGGAAAGACGACCTTTTTGCGGCTGATCGCCGGATTGGAACGCCCTTCACAGGGGTCGATCCGGCTGAACTGCCGTGGGGCGGGTTACGTGTTTCAGGAGCCGCGCCTGATTCCGTGGAAAAGTGTGAAGGACAATTTACTTTTCGTGCGTCCGCGGGGGCCGTACCGGGCAATTCTCGACTCATTGGGCCTGGCCGGTTTCGAAGAACATTTTCCGGCCCAGTTGAGCGGAGGCATGGCGCAGCGGGTGAATCTTGGGCGGGCTTTGATATCTGAGCCGGATTTTCTCATTCTGGACGAAGCCTTTTTGGCGTTAGATCTGGGAACGAAAGATATGCTGATGAAGCTCCTGCTTGAGCGATGGGAGCAGAGCGATTTCACGCTGGTCTGTGTAACGCACGACCTGAAAGACGCGCTTTTGCTGGCGGATCGGATTGTGATCCTCTCGGATCGTCCCACGCGGATCAAAGACGACTACCGGATCGCACGGCCAATCGATTTAAATTTTTCCAGCCCGGAGTTATTTCAAATGGAGGCTGCTTTATATCGAAAGATGATGGCGTAGATCGAAGCCAGCAGGCTTAATAGCCCAGCCAGATTTAGCAAATTCATCCTGTTTCGCTCCTTTGGAGGTCATTCACAATGGCTGTTTTATACTGCGATTGTTTTTCCGGAATCAGTGGAGATATGTTTCTCGGCGCGTTGGTAGATGCCGGTTTACCGCTCGAATATCTTACGGAGAAGCTCAGACAATTGCGTCTCCATGAGTTCGAAGGAGTCACGGCTCAAAAAGTGCACAGGGGAGCAGTCGAGGCAACTCACAGCAGGTTTGAGATTCGCGATCACGATTGAACTGTGGACCTTAGAGCGGTTCCAACGCGCCTTTGAAGAACGCAACCAGACCCACTTATCGGTTTCAACCATTTGGGAATGGCTGGATGCAGAAGGGTTGGAATGGAAACGTCAGCAAAGTTGGTTTTAATATCTTATTCACTGAAAACATGACAAATATCAGGGATGAATGGCTTGCGTTTTTCGGGTTGTTGCCTGATAATGCTAAGGATAGATTATAGAACTTTATCAAATGATCGTTCAAGGTGACCCGATGCCCGGATGTCAGGGCTTAAAAGGTGGAAGCTGGTGGCCTGTTTCATACAGGGAGTCCAGCACTGTGCCGCAACTGTAACTGGCGCTTTGCCAGAAGTCAGGATACCTGCCTTGAACCATTTTGTTTGTCCTTCTCGAGCAAGGAGGCAGGTACCTACCGGTCAGGTTGTTTGCCGGTTCTTACAGGCTTTTTAAGCTCAATCCCAACAAGGATTGAGCTTTTTATTTAAGCCTCCTTCTAAGCCTCCTTCTTCGAGATTAATTTGATTTGGAGGCAAAAAATGAAGAAGTTCTGTAGGTTAATTGTTGGGTTATCCGTTTTATGTGTGTTGGTGCTGGGCGCCTGTGCGCCGACCACACAGGCGTCCGTTCCGGAAACCGCTGTCCCACAGATGATCGAGGCGACGGTCACCGCCGCTCAGGCGGACACGCAGGCACCAGCCACCTCGGAACCGACCGAGGCGGCAACGGTTGCGCCCGAAGCAACCGTTGCGCCAACCGAAGCTCCAACCCAAGCGGCGGCTTCCTACCCGGTCACAATCGAAAACTGCGGCATGTCCATCACTTACACCGCTGCGCCGAAACGGGCCGTCACCATGAATCAGGCCGCCACGGAAATCATGTTGGCCCTGGGTCTCCAGGATACGATGGCCGGCACCGCCTATCTGGACGACGTCATTTTGCCGGATTTCGAACAGGCTTATGCGAAGATCCCGGTTTTGGCAAAGGAATATCCCTCTCAAGAAGTTTTATTAAACGCGAATCCCGATTTTGTCTTTGGGGTGTATAAAAGCGCCTTCGGAGATAAAGCTGCCGGATCGCGCCAAAAACTTTTGGACATGGGCATCAATTCTTACCTCTCGGTCGATGCCTGTGACGATGCGGCCCTCCGGCCAGCGACGACCTCCTTCGATATTTTGTTTGGTGAAATTCGGGATCTGGGCAAGATCTTTGGCGTCGAAGATCGCGCGGAAGCTTTAATCCAGAAAATGCAGGGCCAATTGGACGATTCTCTGGCGTCGTTGTCTGCGCTGTCCAAGGGAACCAAAGTCTTCTGGTACGACAGCGACGATAAAGATAGCCCGTATGCCGGGGCGTGCTGCGGCACTCCCGCAATGGTGATGGGGGCGGTGGGGGTGAAGAACGTCTTCGATGACGTGGAAGGTACCTGGGCCGACGTGAGCTGGGAAAAAGTGATCGAGCGCAATCCGGACGTAATCGTCGTCATCGATGCCAGCTGGTCCCCTGCGCAGGATAAGATCAACAAGCTGAAAACGGATCCGACCTACGCGTCGATGAATGCTGTGAAGAATGGGAAATTTATCGTCCTTCCCTTCAGCGATTCGACGTTGGGCGTCCGCAATGTGCAGGCAGTGGTCGATCTGGCCGCCAGCCTGCTAAAATTGAAATGAAGAGCCTGATCTTATTAAGCCGTGGGGAGCACAATCGTGCTCCCCACGATCAACTAAGCCAACTGGTCGAGCGGGTTTCGGGCCAGATCGGCAGCGACGAAGCCTGCCAAGTGGTCGGCGCGTTCGTCGATCACGGCGCGCCTTCTTTACCGGACGCGCTGCAAATGTGCGCCGAAAGCGGCGCCCGGACGATTACGGTACTGCCGGTCTATATACCGGGAGACACAGGACTGGAGCACTGGCTGGCCAAAGTGATCCGGCGCTGGTACGAAACCTGGTCGGGAGACCGTCTGGAAGTGCACCTGCTGTCGTCTCCGGCCGGGGACAGCGGGTGGAGTGAGGCGGTTAAGGCTGCTTTCCGTGAGGCTTTATTAACTCGTTCCAACGTCGTTCCGCTTCCCACGTTGGGCTGGCAAACCGATCCGGACGATTGGTCCCACGTCCCGCCTCACCGATATCATCTTCTGGTGTGCCGGGGTCCGCGCTGCACGGCCAGGGGCGCCGACGCTTTATGGCAGCACCTGGCAGAGCGGCTTGCACGGGAAGATCGGATTGAAAACACCCAGGGCGCCTTGACGGTCTCGACCGGGTGTTTATATCCGTGCAGCCGGGGCCCGATTCTGGTCGTCTATCCGGACAACGTCTGGTACGGCGTTCCATCGCTCGAAGCTTTGGACGAGATCATTGATGAGCACCTGCTCAACGGCCGCAGCGTCGAAAAATATCGAATTCCATCATGAAAACAGATTTCCCATCCTCCTCTATTCAACGGCGCCGTTCGATTCAGACAATCCCTCTGGAGATCGTCATCGCTATTCTAGCCATCATGTTGGTTCTCTCGGTCACATTGGGGGTGAGCATCGGACCCGTCCAAATTCCATTACGCGAGGTCTGGCAGATTGCCTTCGAAAAGTTGGGCCTATCGAAAGGCGGCAACTGGTCTCAGGCGCACGAGAACATCGTCTGGCTGATCCGTTTTCCACGGGTATTGATGGCTGTGTGGGTCGGTTCCGGATTGGCGATCGTCGGAGTGACGATGCAGGCTCTGGTGCGGAACTTGCTGGCCGATCCCTACATTTTGGGAATTTCTTCGGGGGCATCGGTTGGCGCCATTTTTGTGCTGGCTTTCAACGCCTTCGCGTTTGCCGGGGTCTACGCCATATCTACCGGAGCGTTTCTGGGAGCGCTGCTCACGTTCGTCGTCGTGTTTGGCCTGGGCCAGAAATATGGAAAGCTGATCCCCGGCAGGATGATTCTGGCCGGTGTGGCGATTTCTTATTTTCTTTCCGGCCTGACCAGTTTCATCAGCCTGACTTCCCCGAACCCGGAACTGGCCAGAAATTTATTATCCTGGCTGTTGGGCAGCCTGGCCGGGGCGAACTGGCAGGAGTTAGCCCTGCCGGCCAGCGTGCTGGCGGCCGGATGTGCCTTCCTGGCCCTGCAAGCGAGATCGTTGAATGCGTTGATGATGGGCGATGAAACGGCCGCGACGTTGGGTGTAAATCTGGTTCGCTTCCGGCGCGAGCTCTTTTTTGTGGTTTCCCTGGTGACCGGGGTCATGGTGGCTGTCAGTGGAGCGATCGGTTTTATCGGATTGATGATTCCCCACTTTGTGCGCATGGCAGTCGGTTCGGATCACAGGCAGGTGCTGCCGGTTTCAGCCTTTGCCGGGAGCATTTTTTTAATCTGGGTGGATCTCGTGGCAAGGACCGTGTTCGCTCCGGTCGAAGTTCCGGTCGGAGTGGTGACTTCGCTGCTGGGCGGTCCCTTTTTCCTCTGGTTGCTGCTTTTTCAAACCGATAAACGAGGAGACGTTCAGTGAACCTCGAAGCGAAAAATATTACCTGGTCGATAACGACGCGAAAAATCATCGATGAAATTTCCCTGGACGTCGAAAATGGTCAATTCGTCGGTCTCGTCGGACCGAACGGGAGCGGAAAATCCAGTCTCCTGCGGGTGATCTACCGGATATTCAAACCGGATGCCGGAATCGTAACCCTGGAAGGCGTGGATGTCTGGCAATTGTCGGCCCGCCAGGTGGCTCAAAAAATGGCGGTCGTGACCCAGGAGCGCGGCGGCGATTTCGATTTTACGGTTGAAGAGGTCGTCAGGATGGGGCGTAATCCTCATAAGGCACTATTTGATCGGAACACCCCAGACGATGATCGGATCGTGGTCGAGGCGCTTCACCGGGTAGACCTGGCGGACTGTGCTCAACGGTCTTTCTCGACTCTTTCGGGCGGTGAAAAGCAACGCGCTCTGATTGCCCGGGCATTGGCGCAGCAGGCCCGCTTCCTCGTTTTGGACGAACCGACCAACCACCTGGATATTTATTATCAACTCGAAATTTTGGACTTGATTCAGCATCTGAATGTGACGACGATTGCGGCGCTGCACGATTTGAACATGGCAGCCTGGTACTGCGATAAGCTTTACGTGCTCAAAGCGGGGCAAATCGTTGCTTCGGGTGCTCCCGAAACCGTTCTGACCTCCGACCTTATCCTTCAGGTATATGGTGTGAGGGCTGAAGTCAAATTGCATCCCGTTATTGACAAATTGAATATTACTTTTATTCCTGGTTCTTGGGTAAATTAGCCATTTTATCCCTTGTGTTTTCAGGTGATGTAGCTATAATAGTACGCAGAACTTTTTCAATCGAACATCAAGGTGACCCGATGCCCGGATGTCAGGGCTTAAAAGGTGGAAGCTGGTGGCCTGTTTCATACAGGGAGTCCAGCACTGTGCCGCAACTGTAACTGGCGCTTTGCCAGAAGTCAGGAAACCTGCCTTGAATAATTTTTCACGTTTGTCCTTCTCGAGCAAGAGGGCGGTGTCATCTGGTCTACATATTGACTAAATGATCAAGCTTCTAAAGCTCAATCCCAAAGGATTGAGCTTTTTATTTAAGCCTTCTTGCGAAAGAAACCCTATCTCTCGTTACAGGAGGCTTGTATGAAATTTCAAAAGGTTCGTATTCAATTCAAATCTGTGGCTTTGTTGTTGCTGGCATTGTTGTTGGGTTTTGGCATCCAACCTGTGCTGGCTAAACCCTCCCAAATGCACATCATGGAAGGATTTCTGCCGCCGGTTTGGGCAGCGATCTGGTTCGCGGTCGCCATTCCCTTCTGGGTGATTGGGTTCATCCAGATAAGACGCCTGTTCGCCCAAAAGCCAGAAAGCCGCCTGATGCTGGGCCTGGCGGGTGCTTTCTCTTTTGTGTTGAGCGCGCTCAAGCTCCCCAGCGTCACCGGTTCTTGCAGTCATCCCACCGGCACCGGGCTTGGCGCAATTTTGTTTGGCCCATTCGTTATGTCCATTTTAGGAAGCATTGTCCTGCTCTTCCAGGCGCTGCTGCTGGCGCACGGCGGGCTGACTACCCTGGGTGCCAATACGGTTAGTATGGCGATCGTAGGCCCGCTGGTTGCATGGGGCATCTGGAAGTGGTTGAAAGGGCGTCTGCCGGATGCCTGGGTGGTATTCCTGGCGGCGGCGCTGGCCGACCTGTTGACCTACGTTACAACCTCGATCCAGCTTGCCCTGGCCTATCCCGACCCGGTGGGAGGTTTTGCAGCCTCTTTCGCGAAGTTTGCGACGATCTTTGCCATTACTCAGATCCCGTTGGCGATCAGTGAGGGCATTCTCACCGTGTTGATCTTCAATGCGCTGCGCAGCAATGCCGCGCCCGAACTGCGCACGTTAGGTGTGGAAGGAGCATAAAATGAAATCTTCGAATTGGATCCTCATATTCTTGGTTATCCTCCTGGCGGTTGTGCCGCTGTTTCTGGCGCACGGTGCGGAATTCGGCGGAGCGGATGGCGAAGCCGAAACCGCTATCACAGAAATCGCTCCCGATTACGAACCCTGGTTCTCGCCGTTGTATGAGCCGCCGAGCGGTGAAATTGAGAGCCTGCTGTTTTCCACCCAGGCTGCCCTGGGCGCCGGGTTCATCGCCTATTTCTTTGGCTATAAAAAAGGTCAGAAACAAAGCCAGAAACGCTAAATGCATCTTATAGATCGCTTCGCGTACGCAAACCATATTCGCAAGCTGCATCCGGGCTACAAAGCTGGGTGCAGCTTGTTGGCGCTGGTGTTGTGTTTGGGGATTAACCGTCTCCAGACCAGCCTGTTGATTTTATTCGTCATGCTCGGACTGTCTATTTTGTGGGCAAGGCTGCCGGCCCGATTTGTCCTGCGGCTGACGTTTGTGGAGGGCAGCTTTCTGTTATTCGGCGTACTGGGCGTGGCGATCAGCGTCAGCGGCATCCCCAGCCCGGGGGCGCTGGCAATGGGTCCGTTATGGTTCAACCTGAGCGCTGAATCGGTCTGGACCGCGGTCAATTTGTTGCTGCGCGCCTTAGGCTGCGCAGCGGCGATGAACTTCCTGGCGCTGACCACGCCGATGGTGGATTTGATCGATTTATTACGCCGGCTGCGCGTGCCAGCGTTTTTGATCGAGTTGATGAGCCTGATGTATCGTTTTATCTTCGTCCTGCTGGATTCGCTGGAGAGAATGATCCTGGCGCAGGAAGTGCGCCTGGGGTTTCGAAACTGGCGCAGCAGCCTGTACAGCGCAGCCCAGATTGGAACGAACCTGTTCATCGAAGCCTTCCGGCGCAGCCAAAGGTTAGAAGTTGCGCTGCAAGGCCGCGCCTGGGACGGGAACTTGCGCGTACTACCGCAAGAATATGAGCATATGTTTTCCAGGCGTGCTGATGGATGGAGAAACCGTCATGTTGATTAACCCGGCCAGCCGGATGATGCGAAAGAGCATGGGCAAAATTCATTATGAGTTTACCCAGGCTCCGCTTGTGGAAATGACCGGCGTTTATGGAATTTATCTGAACGTTCCCTCTTGTTTTACACGCTGCAACTACTGCCCGTTTTACAGTGAACTGTTCGCGAAGCATGCCGATAGAATGGGTGAATATCTTGAGGAGGTCAGGCTGGAAATCCAGCAGTCGCGCCTGAGAGGAAAAGTGCAGTGGACCTACGTGGGCGGCGGAACCCCGAATACCCTCAGCCCGGCGCAGTTGGGTGAGCTTGTCAATGAGATCCGCAAGCAGATAGAC
The DNA here is from genome assembly GCA_964535315.1 of uncultured Anaerolineaceae bacterium. Taxonomy (GTDB): domain Bacteria; phylum Chloroflexota; class Anaerolineae; order Anaerolineales; family Anaerolineaceae; genus CAZHTS01. The sequence continues at coordinate 23,745 of CAZHTS010000047.1, read as the reverse complement.
CCCGACCTGTTGGGCATCGAGCTGCTGCCGGCGCGCGTCAATGACGCTTATTTGCGCGAGCTGCGCGCTTTGGGCTTCAGCCGGGTTAGCATGGGCGTGCAAACGCTCGATGAAGAGATCATCCGCAAAACGGGCCGAACCTACCAGACAGAGGACGGCCTTGAGCACAAGATCCGGCTGGCGCAAGAATTGGGCATGTGGGTGAGCCTGGATTTGATGGTCGGGCTGGCAGGACAAACCGCATCCCGCTTCCGCCAGGATGTTGAGCAAATCATCCGTCTGGCGCCCAACCAGGTAGCCATTTATCCCATCGTTCTCGTCAAAGGCGTGCAGTATGGTTTTACGCCTTCGATGAGCACGATCGACCAGTTCCAGTGCATTGAATCAGTGGATGGGTTAATGCAGCAGAATGGTTATCACCGCAGCACGGCCTGGATCTTCTCCAAGGCCGGCAACGAGGTTCATGACACCTCCGGCAGTGAGCTTGGCGCCGAATACATTGGTTTTGGGGCGGGTGCGTATTCCGTTTTCGGACAGTGGAGAGTCCAGAATCTGCCTATTTTGCCTTATCTGCGCTCGATGCAGAGTGGAAAGCGCAAGGCGTTTGTCAGCCTGCGCGAAGGCTCCAATGAAGATATGCGCCGGATATCCAAGATGATCTACCGCATGCGCCTGGATGATCGTTCTGGTCCGGGATGGATGCCGTGTTTCGCCCTGACGATTCTGGCATTGACCGGTTACTGCCGGGGTCAAGAGCTAACGGCTAAGGGCAGAATGTTGGCGCATGAAATCAGCCGCGCCGGGATGGAGGCGTTAGCATTCGCCATTCAATACCCGGACTCTGTAGATAACCTGGCGGAACACCAGGCATTTTGCCAGGCTTGCGAGTGAGCTTATGAAATTAACTTTTATCGATGTTCATTACTCCTACCCCGGCCTGGATAATCCGGCGCTGCGCGGCGTGGATTTAGAATTATCCACCGGGGAGCGAGTGGCATTAATCGGGCGCAACGGTGGGGGCAAGTCCACCCTGATGCTGACAGCCAACGGAGTATTACGCCCGCAGCGGGGTGCGGTCAAGCTGGACGATCAAACGGTAGCATACGACCGCCGCAGCTTGCTGGGACTGCGCCGTAAGGTCGGGATCGTGTTTCAGAACCCGGAAGACCAGTTGTTTAGCGCCAGCGTGTACCAGGATCTCAGCCTGGGACCACTCAACCTGGGATTGAGCCAGGCCGAGGCGCGCCAGCGCGTGCTCGAAACCGCCAAATTCTGCGGCTTGGATGGTCTGCTTGAACGCCCAACCCATGCTTTGAGTGGCGGCGAAAAGGCGCGCGCCGCGCTGGCTGGCGTGCTTGCGATGTCGCCGCGTTTCCTGTTTGCCGATGAACTCACCAACAGTCTCGATCCCTGGATGCGCCGGCAGGTGCTGCAAATCCTCGATCGCCTGACGGATTCGGGTTGCGCGGTGATTCTTGCCACGCATGACTGGTCAATGGCCAGCCAATGGGCGAAACGCATTATCTGGATGGAAGCCGGACAGGTCTACCGCCAGGGTCCGCCGGAGGAAGTTTTCGTAGGGCAAGAATATCTGATCGGAAATCTCAACGGAGCAGCATGAAACTTACTCAAGTCATCAAACGCGATGGTTCCATTCAACCCTTTGACCGCCAACGGATCGAGAATGCCGTCTTTGCGGCTGCGCGCGCGGTGAACGCCGATCTTGGGCGTTCGTGGGCGGAGATGATTTCCTATTCGGTGGTCGGGCTGCTATCGCAGCGCTGCGAGGATGAGGGGATCAACCCACCATCGGTTGAGCAAATCCAAGACGTGGTTGAAGAGGTCTTGACCAAAGCGGATCACTACAAAATCGCCAAAGCCTACATTCTCTACCGCCAGCAGCGCCAGGAAGCGCGCGCCGCGCAGCGCATGATGCTGGATGGCGAAAAGCTGATCGAAGATTATTTACAGGTGACGGACTGGCGCGTATCTGAAAACAGCAACCTGAATTACTCGCTGCAGGGTCTTAATTTTTACCTGGCCTCGGCGATTGCTTCGCAGTACTGGCTGAATAAGATTTACCCACTCGAAGTGCGCGAAGCGCACACCGGCGGCGCTCTGCACCTGCACGACCTGGGCGCACTGTCGGTCTACTGCTGCGGCTGGGATTTGCTGGATCTGCTGGTGCAGGGCTTCTGCGGCGCGGCGGCAAAAGTGGAGAGCGCTCCGCCCAAGCACTTGCAAACCGCGCTGGGGCAGTTGGTGAACTTTTTCTACACCTTGCAGGGCGAATCGGCGGGGGCGGTGGCCGTCTCCAACTTCGACACGCTGCTGGCGCCGTTTGTGCGTTACGATGGCCTGACGTATGTCCAGGTGAAACAGGCCATTCAAGAGTTCGTGTTCAATATGAATGTGCCGACCCGGGTTGGTTTCCAGACGCCGTTTTCGAACATCACCCTTGACCTGGTTGTGCCGGCCATGTTCCGCGACCAGCCTGTGGTCATTGGCGGGGAATATCAAGAGAGCACCTACGGCGAATACCAGGAAGAAATGAACCTGATCAACCGGGCTTTCGCCGAGGTCATGCGGGCCGGCGACGCCAAAGGGCGGGTGTTCACCTTTCCCATCCCCACCTATAACCTGGGACAGGAATTTGATTGGGAAAGCGATCTTCTCGAACCGATCTGGGCGATGGCGGGGAAATATGGCATTCCGTATTTCGCCAATTTTATCAACAGCGAAATGAACCCCGATGACGCCCGCTCGATGTGCTGCCGCCTGCGCCTCGACAATCGCGAACTGCGCAAGCGCATGGGCGGCATCTTCGCTTCCACGCCGCTGACCGGCTCGATTGGCGTGGTCACGCTCAACCTGCCGCACGTCGCCTACGCTGCCAGGGATGAAACGGGCTTCCAGAAAGAACTGCTGCGCTTGATGGAAGTCGGCCGGACCAGCCTGGAAATCAAGCGTAAATTGCTTGAGCAATTCATGGATCAGAAGCTGTATCCTTATTCCGCCCATTACCTGCACCCGGTCAAGATGCGCACCGGCAGGTATTGGAGCAACCATTTCTCCACCATTGGATTAATCGGCATGCACGAGGCTTGCCAGATGGTGATTGGGGTAGGGATCGAGGAGCCGGAAGGGAAAGCTTTTGCAGAACGCACGATGGATTTTATGCTGCAAGAACTGAACCGCTTCCAGCTCGAAACCGGCAATTTATACAACCTCGAAGCTACGCCAGCCGAGGGTGCTTCTTACCGCCTGGCGCGCACCGACCGGAAGAATTTTGCGGAGATTGTTGCCTCCGGCAGCCCGGAAACGCCTTACTACACCAATTCCACCCAACTGCCGGTGGATTTTACCGATGACCTCTTTGCCGTTCTGGATCATCAAGATTCGCTCCAGACGCGTTATACCGGCGGAACGGTTGTGCACGTCTTTTTGGGAGAACAGATCGACGATTGGCGGCAGGTGCGCCGCCTGGTGCGCAGCATTGCTGAAAACTACCGCCTGCCGTATTTTACGCTTTCCCCCACCTTCAGCATTTGCCCGGTGCACGGGTACATCCCCGGCGAGCATTTCTACTGCCCGTACGAACACAGCTCAGAAGCGCTCTCCAAACACGGCGTTGCCGTTGAACTTTCGTAATAAAACCAAAGGAGATTCGAATGGAAACTCAAACCAAAACGCAAACCCCGAAGCCTGTTCAGACCGAAGTGAAAATCCCTTGCGAGGTCTATTCGCGCATCGTTGGCTACCTGCGCCCGGTGCAAAACTGGAATGCCGGCAAAAAAGAGGAATTCAAAAACCGGAAACCGCTTGTCGCCGACAAAACCGAACAGGGGCGATGATCAAAGGTTGGGTACGTACCACCCTGCTGGACTTCCCCGGCGAAATTGCTTCGACCATATTTCTGGGCGGCTGCTGCTTTCGCTGCCCGATGTGTCACAATGCAGAACTGGTGCTGCGCCCCAATACCTTCGCCGATATCCCCACACAGGAGGTATTGGATTATCTCCAACGGCGCAAGGGCAAAATCACCGGGTTGGTCGTCAGCGGCGGCGAGCCGTGTCTTTCGGCGGGGCTGCCCGAATTTTTGCGGCAGGTACGCGCGATCGGCATTCCGATCAAGCTGGACACTTGCGGATATCTGCCGGAGGTGCTTACCGGGCTGTTGTGTGAAAACCTGGTGGATTGGGTTGCGATGGACATCAAGGCTTCGCCAGAAAAGTATGCTCGCCTGGCGGGAATGACAACACTGGATATTGACCGCATCGACGCCAGCATTGCCATCCTGCGCGGAAGCGGCTTGCCGTATGAGTTTCGCACAACCGTGGTGAGCGATTGGATCACCCTGGAAGATATCGCCGCGATCGCCACCTGGCTGGAAGGCTCTCGCCTGTACGTTCTGCAACAGTTTCGAGCGCAAGGGTGTCTCAATCCTGCTTTCAACCAAAAATCTCCCTATCCAAGGCAGATTCTGCTCCAGATGCAAACCATCGCCAGCCAGAAGATCGAGCAAGTACTGCTGCGTGGGATATAGCTGCTGGTACTTGAAAACGATACGGCAAGTATCAGATTAGAAGGAATTTCCATTGACTCAAAAAGCCATCCTTGTCATCAGTTTTGGCACCAGTTATGCCGGTACGCGCCGAATGACGATCGAAGCCGCCGAGCAGGATCTGGCGAATGCCTTTCCCGGTTATGAACTGAAGCGGGCATTCACGTCGCACATTGTCATCCATAAGCTGCGCAAACGTGACGACTTGCGGATCGACAGTGTCGCGCAGGCTGCCGAGAAACTACTCGCGGAAGGTTACACTGAAGTACTGGCGCAGCCGCTGCACATTCTCAACGGCACGGAGTACCACCAGGTGCTGGTGGAACTGAAACCTTACGCAGCGAAGTTTGTGCGTCTGTCCATCGGCAGTCCGCTGCTGACTGACCTCGATGATTATCTCTCGGTGGTGGAGGCCCTGCGCCCCGAACTGCCGGTTTGCAGCCCCGGCGAGGCGGTGGTGTTGATGGGACACGGCTCGCGCCACCCCGCCAACGCCGCTTACTGCCAGTTGGATATGGTGTTTAAAGATGAGGGGATGGCGCACGTTCACCTCGCCACGGTGGAAGGCTACCCGCCGCTGGAGGTGGTGATCCGGCGGCTGGAGGCCGAGCGAATTCAAAAGGTCACGCTGCTGCCCTTTATGCTCGTCGCCGGCGATCATGCACTCAATGACATGGCCGGGGATGAACCAGACAGTTGGAAATCCATCCTGCAAAACAAAGGCTATGCGGTGGATATCCGGCTGACCGGATTGGGCGAAATACAATCGATCCGCCAGATGTACGTAGCCCACGCCCGCGCCGCGTTGGAAAAGGATCAGCGATGAAAACAGGAATGGTGACGTTTATTGGCGCAGGTCCCGGCGACCCCGACCTGCTGACGATCAAGGGGGAAAAGCTGCTGGCGCAGGCAGACGTGGTTCTGTATGCCGGTTCGCTGGTGGCGGAGGAGATGCTGAAGTATGCTTCTCCACAGGCGGAACGGCACAACACCGCCGGGATGAAGCTGGCCCAACAGGTGGAGATCATGGCCGCCGCCGTGAAGCAGGGCAAGCAGGTCGCTCGCCTGCATACTGGCGATCCGTCGGTCTTTGGCGCGCTGGCCGAACAGACTGCCGCGCTCACGGCGGCGGGCGTGCCGTGGCGGGTTACCCCTGGGGTAAGCTCTGCCTTTGCTGCCGCCGCCACCCTTGGCATCGAATATACCCTGCCCGAAGTCACCCAAACCGTGATCCTATCGCGCATGGCCGGGCACACGCCGGTGCCAGAGGCCGAGAATTTGCGCGCACTGGCGGCGCACCACTCAAGCCTGGTTCTTTTCCTCAGCACAGGCCTGATCCGCGAAGTGGTGGCCGAATTGCTGGCCGCGGATTATGCCCCTGAAACGCCGGTTGCATTGGTTTACCGTGCCAGTTGGCCGGACGAACGCGTTGTGCGCGGGAAGCTGGCGGAGATTGCCAGTCTGGCGGAAGCGGGCGAACTGACGCACCAGGGATTGATCATCGTTAGCCCGGCGCTTGCCGAGGACGGGGCTGTCTCGCACTTATATGGAGGGTTCCAGCACACCCCGGCGAAGCGCAAAGGCACCGCGATCCTGACTCTGACTGCCCCCGCCGTGCGCCTGGGTCGTACACTGCTGGCGAATCTACCCGATTCCACCCTCTACCTGCCCAAACGACTGAGCGTTCCCGCCGATGCACAGCAGGAGCGAGTGCGCTCATTCCAGGAATCGATCCGCCAGGCGCTGCAAAGCGCCTTCAGCGAGCACGAGGCGTTGGTGTGCATCATGGCTTCGGGGGTTGTGGTGCGCGAGATCGCCCCACTGCTCAAGAACAAGCACAGCGACCCGGCGGTAGTGGTGCTGGATGCCGAAGGGCGTTTTGCTGTCAGTCTGCTCAGCGGGCACGAGAGCGGAGCAAATGCCCTGGCGCGCCAACTTGCCGCGATCACTGGTGGGCAGGCAGTCATCACCACCGCCAGCGACGTGCAGAACATCCCCGCTCTGGACGTGCTGGCAAAAGAACGCGGCTGGAAACTGCACCCCAACAGCCAGCTTGCCGCGGTCATGGCGGCGCTGGTCAATGGCGAGCCGGTGGGCTTGATGATCGAACCGGGCTGCCACTTCCCGCCCCAATTTCCCAACCAGAACGAAATGCTCGTCGCGGACTTGCAGGCCGCGCAGGAGCGCCGCCTCGCCAGCATGGTGCTGCTCACCTACCGCCGCTCGCCCGCGTATATTTGGGAGGAATTTCCGAAGATGGTCGTGTATCACCCGCCGCAGTTGGTGGTTGGCGTGGGCTGTAATCGTAACACGCCTGCCGCGGAAATCGAGCAGGCCATCCAGACCACCCTCGACGAAGCGGACCTGGCGCTCGAAAGTGTGGCGTGCATCGCAACCGTCACCGCCAAGGCAGATGAAGATGGGCTGCGGCAGGTTGCTATCCATTATGGCTGGCCGCTGGAGATTGTCACGCCAGAACAGATCCAGACGGTCAAAGATATCCACAATCCATCGCCCGCTGCGCAAAAAGCGTTGGGCCTGCCGGGCGTGGCTGAACCGGCAGCCTTATGGGTATCTGGAAGCAGCCAACTGCTGGTGGAGAAACGCAAATTCACCAGCGTCACCGTCGCCGTTGCGCTAAAGGGAGAATGCCGATGAGTGGAAGGATTGATGTTGTAGGCCTTGGCCCCGGTTCGGTAGAATGGCTGGCCCCGGCTGTTTGCCAGGCGATCGAAAGCGCCGGTGTGATCCTGGGCTATCACACCTACCTGGAGCAAATCGAGGCCATTGCCCCAAATACCCGGCGCGAAGCCAGTGGAATGCGCCACGAAGTCGAGCGTGCTCGCCGAGCCATTGATCTGGCGCAAAGGGGTGAGCGGGTGGTGGTGGTTTCGGGCGGCGATCCTGGTATTTACGGCATGGCCGGGTTGGTACTTGAAATGATGAGCGAAACTGAGGCTGATATACCAGTGACGGTTATGCCGGGGATTTCTGCCCTCAATGCCGCCGCTGCCCTGCTGGGCGCTCCGCTGATGACCGATTTTGCCACCGTCAGCTTGAGCGATCACCTGACGCCGCTGGACGATATTCTGCTGCGCGTGGAAGCTGCGGCCCGCGCCGGGTTTGTGTTGTGCCTGTACAACCCGCGCAGCCATAAGCGCACCGCGCCGTTCGAACGCGCCTGCCAGGTGCTGCTCCAGCATTTGCCCGCGCAGACCCCGGTGGGCGTAGTGCAGGCTGCGTTTCGACCTAACCAATCGGTGCAGTGTATCGCTCTGGAGGATCTGCCCGCACAGTCAGTGGGCATGAACACGATTTTGATCGTCGGCAACGCGACCACACGCATTTTACGCAGCAAAATGGTCACGCCGCGCGGCTATCAAAACAAATACGATCTACAGGATGCGTCATGAGACCTGATGAAATCGAAGGCGAGAGTTTCCGCATCATCTTGCAAGAATTGGGGCCGCATGCTTTCTCGGCGCGCGAACTGCCCATCGTCCAGCGCGTCATTCACGCCACCGCCGATTTTGAGTACGCCCGTTTGCTAGCATTTTCGTCAACCGCCATCGCGGATGGAATACGGGCGCTGCGCTCTGGCTGCCGGGTGTTGACCGACGTGCAGATGACCGCCGTGGGCATCAGCCAACCCTACTTGCAGCGCTTTGGTGGATCGGTGCGCTGCGCTGTGGCCGAACCAGAAACCGTGGCAATGGCGCAGGCAGAGGGCATCACCCGCTCGGCGGCAGCTATCCGCCGTTTGGCCGGGGATCTACCCGGTGCAGTCGTGGCGCTGGGCAACGCCCCCACCGCCCTGTTCGAGGTGCTGCGCCTGACGCAGGCAGGCTGCCGCCCGGCGATGGTGGTAGGCGTGCCGGTGGGGTTCGTCAATGCGGCGGAGTCTAAGGCCGCTTTGCAAGAAAGCGACCTGCCGTACATCACCGTGCAGGGGCGCAAAGGCGGCTCGACGGTGGCGGCGGCCATCGTCAATGCCCTGCTGCGGCTGGCAGCGGAGGAGACGAATGCGTAGCGGTTTTTCGACCAGCGCGTGCGCGGCTGCCGCGGCATCGGCAGGAATTCGGAGCCTGCTGACGGGCAAAACGATGACGGAAGTGACCGTCAATTTGCCAGCCAAACGCGGCGTGCGGTTTGCGCTGGTGCGCTGCGAGCGCCAGGGCGATGGCGTGTTGTGCAGCGTGATCAAGGATGCCGGTGATGATCCCGACGTGACCAACGGCCTCGAAATTCAAGCCCTGGTGGAAAACGCTCCTTCGCCCGGCCTGATTCTGATGGGCGGGCGGGGTGTGGGCGTTGTGACGCTGCCTGGTCTGCCGGTGGAGGTGGGCGAGCCGGCCATCAACCCGGGTCCGCGCCGCCTGATCCGCAAAGTGGTTCAGGAAACTCTGGATGACCTAGGGGCGGCTGCTGACCTGGGGCTGCGCGTAACCGTTATCGTGCCCGAAGGCGAGCGCGTAGCCCGGCAGACCATGAACCCGAGGCTGGGCATCGTCGGCGGGATTTCGATCCTCGGCACCGACGGCCTGGTGCGTCCCTATTCGGCTTCTGCCTTCCGCGCCAGCATCCACGTGGAGATGAATGTCGCCCGGGAAGCCGGTTACACGACCATTGGACTGGCGACGGGCAAACGCAGCACGGCTTACCTGACCGCCGCCCTGAACGATGAGCGCGGGCTGGGCGTGGTGGACGTGGGCGATGAATTGAGCTATCCCCTGCAGCAGGCCGTCAAACTCGATTTTCAGCAAGTGGTGTTTGGCGGCATGATCGGCAAATTTTCCAAGCTGGCGCAGGGGCGCTTCCAGACCCACGTGCAAGAGGGCGAGGTCAATTTCGGGCTTCTGGCAGAGGTGGCTGCGTCTGAGGGCGCGCCTGCAGAACTCTGCGCCCGTATCTTGACAGCGCGCACGGCCCACCAAGTGCAGGGCTGGCTCAAGGAATTTGGAATCCGCTTAGAGCCGGAACTGGCGCTCCGCTCGGCGCAGAAAGCAGCCCAATCCGCCGGTGGGAAAGTCACCGTGCGAGTGTTGATTTTCTCGCTGGATGGCGAACTGCTTGGAGAGGCGTACCATGCGTAATCCTGTGGTTGTGATTGGCGTGGGCGTGGATGGTTTGGCGAGCCTGACTCCGCGCGCAAAGGCGTATATCGAAGAGGCCGACCAGCTTTGGGGCAGCGAGCGCCTGCTGGAACTTATTCCGGAATTTGCGAGGCGGCGCACGGTGCTTTCAAAGGGCATTGCTGCAGCGTTAGAGACCCTCAAAGACCGTGGCGCGGGCGAAAAGGTTGTGGTGCTGGCTTCCGGCGACCCGGGTTTTTTTGGCGTAGGCAGTAGTTTGCTGAAAGTTTTGCCGCCCGATGAAGTAATCCTGATCTCACAAATTAGCACGCTGCAAGCGGCTTTTGCCCGCGCGCGGCTCTCGTGGCAGGATGCGCACTTCACCAGCGCCCATTCCCGTCCGCTGGCGGAGGTGGTCGGCCTGGCGCGGCGCTTCCGCAAGCTGGGCATCCTGACCGACCCGCGCCATACCCCGGCGCTGATTGCAGAGAAGCTACTGGCGGCCGGTATTCCCGACTGCCGCGCGGTTGTGTGCGAAAACCTGGGAGAGCCCGGCGAAGCGCTGACGGATCTTCGCCTCAAGCAACTGCCCGAACGTGCTTTCTCCAGCTTAAACGTGCTGATCCTGGTTCAGGATGACGACTGGCGACCGGCCCCATTGCTGAGTCCGCGCCCCGATGCGGCTTATGCACACCGCAACGGACTGATCACCAAAGTCGACGTCCGCGCCCTGTGCCTGAGCCGCCTGGCGCTGCGCGAAACCGATGTGGTGTGGGACATTGGCGCGGGCAGTGGGGCGGTTAGCATTGAGATGGCCGAACTGGCCTGGCGCGGGCAGGTGTACGCCGTTGAAAAAGACGCAGAGTGCCTGGGTTATATTTATGAAAACGTGGCCCGCTATGGCGTTTTGAATGTGAAAGTCGTTGCCGGAGAAGCGCCGGTAGCGCTGCGCGACCTGCCGGCTCCCGACGCGGTGTTTCTTGGCGGGAGCAACGGACAACTGTGTGAAATTCTTGAACAGGTGAACCAGGCTGCCCGGCTCGACTGCCGGTTGGTGGTAACCTTCGCCATTCTGGAAAATATGCTTCAGGCTTACCACTGGCTGAAAGATGCCGGTTGGGAACCGGCCCTGACGCATGCGCAAATGGCCTACGGCGCGCCGCTGGGCGAAGGCACACGCCTGGCACCCACGAACCCCATTTTTCTTGTGAACGGTAGGAAACCATGACCCACTTTGGAACGCTTTGGGGCGTCGGCGTTGGGCCAGGCGACCCGCAGTTGATCACCTTCAAGGCCGCGATGATCGTGCAACGCAGCTCTGTGATCGCTTATGTGGTGGATGACAACGGCGGCAGCTATGCGCGGCAGGTCGCGGCGGAACACATCCCGGCTTCTGCCCGCGACCTGCCGCTGCATTTTTCCATGTCACCGCGCCGCGAAGAACGCCTGGTTGCTCGCGCCAACGCCGTCCTGCAGGTCGAGGAAATTCTCTCCACCGGGCAAGACGTGACTTTTATTACCGAGGGCGACCCGCTCTTGTACAGCACCTTTCAACATCTCCTGGCAGCCCTCCCGCCCGCCGCGCCGGTGGAAATCTGTCCCGGCGTCAGCGCATTGACAGCCTGCGCAGCGGATGCCTGTTTCCCGCTGGCAGTGGAAAATGAACAAATGCTGGTGGCAACTGCTGGGCCGGCTGCCCTCCAGCAGCTTTCAGGCTGGCTCGATATCTTTGAGGTGGTTGTGCTGTTCAAAATCCATCGTTACGCGGCAGCGCTGCGCGATGCAATGCAAGATAAGCGCCTGCTTGACCGGGCCGTGCTGGTGCAGCGCGCTTCGCTTTCGGGGCAGGCGCAGGTTGTTAAGCTGGCAGACTGGGACGGCTCGCCGCTGCCGTATTTCACCACGCTATTGATCCGCGTTCGGAGGTCCGTATGAGTCCCATTCCCCGCCTGATGATTGCTGCCCCGGCCAGTGGCAGCGGGAAAAGCGTAATCGCATCCGGTTTGATGTCTGCCTTTTCGCAGCGTTTACCAGTGCAGGGGTTCAAAGTGGGACCGGACTACATCGACCCGATGTACCATACCGCAGCGACCGGGCGGCCCTCACGTAACCTGGATACCTGGATGCTGCTGCCAGAGACAGTGCAGCGCATATTTTTGAGTGCGTCTAAGGGCGCTTCGTTAAGCATCATCGAAGGCGTGATGGGCCTGTTTGACGGCTATGGAAGCGATCCATTTTTTGGCAGCTCGGCCAGCGTAGCCTGCGCGCTGCATGTTCCGGTGATCCTGGTCGTCGACTGTTCGAAAATGTCTGGCAGCGTGGCGGCGTTGGTACATGGATTTCACTCATTTTGTGACTCCTTGCAGCTTGCCGGGGTGATTTGCAACCGGGTTGGCAGCCAACACCATTGTCAGTGGCTGACAGAAGCGATCGAAAAACGGAACAATCTCCCGGTGTTAGGCTGCGTCCCGCGCCTGCCGGTGCTCCAAATTCCGGAACGACATCTGGGATTGTTTACAGTGGCGGAGCGCCCCGCCGCTGTAGCGGAATTTCTCCGGCAGGCAGGCACGGTGCTGTCCGAATACATCGACCTGGAGCGGCTGTGGAAGATTGCCGACGGGTCGGATCCGCTGCCGGAGATTGTGGCAGATAAGCCTCGGTTCCCACTGGCAGGAATTCGCATGGCGGTGGCGCGGGATGAGGCTTTCTGTTTTTATTATGAAGACAACCTGGAGGAACTGCAGCGCTGCGAGGTGGAGATTGTTCCATTCTCCCCACTGGCGGACACGCGCCTGCCGGACGGGATCAGCGGCCTCTATTTTGGCGGCGGGTACCCGGAACTGTACGCACAACGTCTAAGCGAGAATACTGGTATGCGCACGCAGGTGCTGGCGGCCCATCGCCAAAACATGCCGATCTACGCCGAGTGCGGCGGGCTGATGTACCTGACCGAGGGAATCCGCGCGGAAGACGCCAGCTACCCGCTGGTGGGCGCTGTTCCGGGCTGGTGCCGGATGGGTACGAAGCTAAAGATGGGCTACCGGGAAATCGAGGCGCGGCAACCCAACCTTCTGGCGGAAGCCGGAACCCAACTGCGCGGACATGAATTCCATTATTCCGATTGGGACCATCCCGGCGCTGACAGCGCGGCGTACCAGGTTCACCCGCGCAATCAGGCTGACCAGCCCAGACCGGAAGGGTTTACGGCAGGGAACCTACTGGCTTCCTACATTCATTTGCATTTCGCACAAAATCCATCCCTGGCTGAACGGCTTGTGAACAGTTGTCAGCAGTGGTGGGCGAACCATACGGAAGGAGTCTCTTTTAATGCTTAAAAACATTGTCCTTATTAGTTTGCTGATCGTGATGCTTGTGGGATGCACCGCCGCGCCGGCAGCGCCCGCGGAGATGCTGCCCACCGCCACGCGGCCACCTGCTGAAGTAGAAGACTTGTTTCCTGTCAAATCAGAACTGCGTCACGCCAAAGCCTTCACTGTCACATATCACGAAACCTATAAAGTGGTGACGGTGCTGCAGCCCTGGCGCGATGCGGATATTACATTCTCTTACATCCTGGTGCAGCGCGGCACGCCGCCGCCCGCGGATCCGGGCGATGCGCAGGTAATCGATATCCCCATTCAGACTGCCGCCAGTCTGTCAACCACCCACCTGCCATATTGGGATGAATTGGGTCAGCTGGATACCCTCGCAGCCGTTGGCAACAGCGACTACATCAACAACCCCACGGTGCTGGAACGCCTGAAGGACAAGACCATCGAACCGGTTGGCAATGGACCAGACGTCAATGTTGAAGCGCTGCTGGCACTACGGCCGGAAATCATCACCACCACCGCTCTTGGCAACTCTAAAAAAGATGATTACCAGCTTCTTCAAGACAAAGGCTTCCATGTGGTGATCATCTCGGACTTTATGGAAGAAACCCCATTGGGCCGCGCCGAATGGGTCAAGTTCATCGCTTTGTTTACCAACCAGGAAGTCCAGGCGGAAGAAGTCTTCGCGGGGATCGAAAGTCGTTATCAGGGAATGCAGAAGCTGGCGCAGGACGCAGAGGACTGCCCAACCGTGCTACTGGGCTATGAAATCAATGGCACCTGGAACATGCCAGGCGGAAAAAGCTACCAGGCAGCCTATATTCGCGACGCCGGAGGGTGCTACCTGTGGGCAGGTGATGAAACGACTGGTCGTATCCCGCTCAGTTTTGAGGAGGTTTACGCAAAAGGCGCAGACGCCGAATACTGGTTCAACCAGTCGTCGAGCTGGCTAACCGACGCCGATGTTCTTGGAGCCGACCCGCGCTACGAGAAATTCAACGCCTTTGCGCAAGGTAACACGTATAACAACAATGCCCGCGTCAATCTTACTGGAGGTAATGATTACAATGAAAGCGGTCATGCCAACCCCGACCTGGTATTGGCTGACCTGATCGCCATCCTGCATCCCGAACTGCTGCCGGACCATTCCTTGATCTACCATCGCCTGCTTGACCCCGGAGCCAGCCAGCCGTGAACCGTTCCACACGCACTCGTGGATTATGGTTGGGGATGCTCGCCGCGCTGGCGCTGGCATGGCTGTTAAGCCTCAGCGTCGGGGCGGTACGCATCCCGTTGGCGGAGGTGGTGAACATCCTGCTAGGACAGGGCGCCAGCCGGCCCTACTGGCAGGTCATCATCCTCGACTTCCGCCTGCCAAAGAGCCTGGCTGCGCTGTTATCGGGCAGCGCATTGGCAATTGCCGGGCTGCAAATGCAAACCCTGTTCCGCAACCCGCTGGCTGATCCATACATTTTAGGGATTAGCTCTGGGGCCAGCCTGGGCGCTGCGTTGGTGATTTTGCTGACCGGCGGCGGCGGGGTGCATTTTCTGGCAAAGCTCGGTTTCCTGGGGGATGCCGGGGTTGTGCTCGCATCGGCGTTGGGCGCACTGCTGGTCTTTGCCGGGGTGACATTGCTTGCCCGCCAGGTGCATACCGTCACCCTGCTGGTGCTGGGCGTGCTGGTCGGTTACCTGGTCAACGCCCTGGTGCGTATCTTGATCCAGTTCAGTCTGCCCGAACAGGTGCAGGCCTATCTCTCGTGGACGTTTGGCAGTTTTGGCGGGGTCTCCTGGCCGCAGTTGGCCTGGTTTGCGCCCGCCGCGGCGCTGGGGTTCGTGCTGGCGGTTGCGTCGATCAAATCGCTGAACGGCTTTTTGCTCGGAGAAACCTATGCCCGCAGCCTGGGGATCTCGCCGCGCCGGGCGCGTTGGATCATCATTCTCAGTGCATCACTGTTGGCCGGCGCGGTCACAGCGTTTTGCGGGCTAATCGGCTTTATCGGGATTGCCGTACCGCACCTGGCGCGCAGCCTGCTGCGCAGCGCGGACCACCGCGAAGTGCTGCCGGCCTGCGCCGTTTTGGGCAGCACGGTGGCGCTACTGGCGGATATGCTGGCGCAGTTTCCGGGAAGTGCCGGTATTTTGCCGCTCAACAGCGTCACCGCCCTGCTGGGCGCACCGGTGATCATCTGGGTCATCCTCAAACAGCGCAATCTGCGCCAGTCGTTTGCCACATGAGCGCCACTTGCCTGGAAGCACGTAATCTGGCGATCGGCTACCACAGCCGTATCGCAAAAGTCGTCGCCGGCGGCATCAACCTCAGCCTGTGCAGCGGACAGCTCACCTGCCTGGTCGGGCCGAACGGCAGTGGAAAATCCACGCTGCTGCGCACACTGTCTGGATTGCAAAAGCCGTTAGCCGGAGATGTTCATCTTAACGGCGTGCCGCTGCGCAGCCTGAGCGCCAGCCAAATGGCTCGCAAAATCAGCGTGGTCCTGACCGAGCATTTTCCATCGAGCAACCTGACGGTACGCCAGGTGGTTGCGCTGGGCCGCTTGCCGTATACCGATTGGCTTGGCACCTTGACGGAAGACGATGAGCGCATTGTCGATGATGTTTTGGACAAACTCGAAGCCGAAGCGCTGGCCGGGCGGGCCTTTCACCAATTAAGTGATGGCGAGCGTCAAAAGACGATGATTGCCCGCGCCCTGGCACAGCAGCCAGACTTGATGATCCTGGATGAACCAACGGCCTTTCTGGATTGGCCCAACCGGGTGGCGGTGCTGATGAAGTTGAAGGAACTGGCGCGAACCACCGGCGCTGCATTTCTGCTTTCCTCGCACGATCTTGAACTGGTTTGCCAGATTGCCGATGCGCTGTGGGTGATGGAGCGCTCAGGCACGCTGACTTGCGGCAGCCCGCGCGAATTGATTGAAAGCGGGCTGCTGGCCCAGGTGTTCGCCACGCCCTATGGCAAATTTCCGGCGCACCGTCTGCTGTTGGAAAGGTAACCGGTATGACAATTCCGATCTCCTGCCCATACACGTGCGGTGAATTGTTCCAGGGAACTATGGATGGCATCCCCTGCCTGGTTTCTTGCCCGATCAGGATCTACAGCACTGCGCTGCCCACGCCGGGCCAGCCGCAGCCGCCGCTGCCCCCCAAAGCACAGCGCGCATTGGACTGTTTGCCCGCCGCAGCCCAACTGCCGGTGGACTTGCACCAGCGCCTGCCTGCCGGGCGGGGGTATGGAACCAGCACCGCCGACATTGGCAGCACGTTGTTCGCCGCGGCGCATTGGGCAAATATTCCACTCGATCCCATCGAAGCCTCGCGCCTGGCGGTGCGCATCGAGCCAACTGACAGCTCGCTCCTGCCAGGGCTGGCGCTGTTCGACCACCGCCAGGGTGCGTTGGTGGAGCACCTGGGCGCACCGCCGCCGGTGGCAGTCGTGATCCTTGACCCCGGCGACACGGTGGACAGCGAAGCCTTCAACGAGAAAGACTGGACGGACGCGCTGCGAAAAATCGCTTCGCTCCACCAGCAGGCTTTTGACCTGCTCAAAGATGGCATCCTCCGGCAGGATATCGACGCGATGGGTGAAGCGGCCAGCCTGAGCGCGGCAGCCCACCAGGAAATTTTACCCAATCCCTGGCTGGAGCATGCCCTGGCGCTCGCCCACCAGGTGGGAGCCAGCGGCGTTTGCCGTGCGCACAGCGGCTCGATCCTGGGGATGCTTTTCCCGAAAAACGCGTTTGATCACCAGTCTGTGATCCGGTATATTAAAAAACATCTCCCCACGCAGATCCAGTTGCGGGCGACAGAAATCACCGGCGGCGGCCCCGTGATGGAAGCGGCTGCATTGCAATTTGAGGATGAAATTCAATGACTGCAAAAACCCTGATGGTACTCGGCAGCATGTCATCGGCGGGCAAAAGCCTGCTGGTCACGGCCTTGTGCCGTATCTACGCCCGGCGCGGGCTGCGCGTTGCGCCGTTCAAAGCCCAAAATATGTCGAACAATGCCGCCGTCTGTCCGGATGGCGGCGAGATTGGCCGCGCCCAGGCACTGCAGGCGGCTGCTTCGGGTCTTACGCCCACCGTCGATATGAACCCGGTGTTGATCAAACCCGAAGGCGACTCGCGCTCGCAAGTGATTTTGATGGGCCGGCCCTGGTCGACCCTGCAGGCCAGGAGCTACTACGAGAAAAAGAAAATCCTGTGGGAATACGTCACTGGGGCGCTGGACCGCCTGCGTGAGGCATATGACCTGGTGATCATCGAAGGCGCGGGCAGCCCGGCGGAACTCAACCTGAAACGCGGCGACATCGTCAACATGGCGGTAGCGCGCTACACCCAATCGCCCGTGCTGCTGGCTGGCGACATCGACCGCGGCGGGATTTTTGCGCAGCTGCTCGGTACGGTCTGGCTGCTGGAACCCGAAGAGCGCGCACTGGTACGCGGGTTGGTGGTCAACAAGTTCCGCGGCGACATCACCCTGTTCGCCGATGGCATTCAGATTCTGGAAGAAAAGGGCGGCGTGCCGGTGTTGGGCGTGGTGCCGTACCTGCGCGGTCTCAACCTGCCCGATGAAGACGCGGTCTCTGTGGAGCAAGCGCGACAAACGTCCAATCCCGCTGCGCAGATTGACCTGGCCGTAATCGCCTTTCCGCGCATTGCCAACTTCGATGATTTCGACCCGCTCAAGGCCGAGGAAGGCGTGCGCGTGCGCTATGTATCCGCGCTGACAGAGTTGGGCCAGCCGGACGCTATCCTCCTGCCCGGAACCAAAAGCACCCTGGCCGACCTGGAATGGCTGCGCCAGACAGGACTGGCGGATGCGGTGCACAACTTTGCCGGCGCGGGCGGCGCGGTGGTGGGCATCTGCGGCGGCTACCAGATGCTCGGGACGCGCATCGATGACCCGCAGCACGTCGAATCGTCGCTGGATACGCTGCCTGGGCTGGGACTGCTGCCAGGGGGCACCCAATTCCAGGCCGAGAAAGCCACCTATCAAGCCCAGGTCATCGTGCGCGGCGGGGTGGGCTGGCTTGCACCGTTGGAAGGCAGCACGCTGGAGGGCTACGAAATCCACATGGGCGCAACCGGCGGCGCGCCGTCCTGGCTGGAGGTCAACCAGCGCAACGGGCAGGCGGTTCAGGTGCTGGATGGCGGTATATCCGCGGATGGCAAGGTTTGGGGCTGCTATCTGCATGGGTTGTTTGCCAATGATCTCTTCCGGCGTGCCTGGCTCGAAAGCTTGAGCTGGCGCGGCACGGGAAACACGCGCACCCAGGCCGAAGATTTCCGGCGCTCGCTGGATGCGCTGGCCGATGCGGTGGAAGGTGCGCTTAATATGGAGTTGCTGGAGGAAATCGTGTGGAAGAGCTAAGTTCACGCTCCTTGCGGGTGGCTTTCTTGCATATAGCTCCCCGTTTTGACAATCTGACGGATAACCTCGACCTGCTGGAGCGCATGATCCGGCGAGCGGCAGACCATCACCCTGACCTGGTGCTGACGCCAGAACTGGCCGTCAGCGGGTATGCGTTTCATGCCAGCATCGGTGCGGACTGGATTCAAGACGATATGCCGGTTGTGTTGGAGCGCTTTGGCCGCCTCTGTGAAGAACTGCGGATTGCCCTGTTGCTGGGTACGCCGGTATACGACCCGAACAGCGGGAAACTTTTCAACGCGGCGATCTTGATCGCCGAAACCGGTCTGGTTGCCGGAAGGCATCATAAGATTCTGGTTTTACCGGGCAGCATCGAGGGCTGGTCGACGCCGGGCAGCCAGGCGCTGCCGGTGGCATGGCGCGGATATCCGCTCGGATTGATGATCTGTGCTGACGCTTATTCGGCGCGGCTGGCAGGCGAACTGGCGCAGAACGGCGCTCAGGTGCTGCTCAGTCTGGCGGCCTGGGCGCCGGGCGAACATGCGCCCAGCGGCGAATGGGAGCAACGCTCGCTGGAAACCGGGCTGCCGGTGCTGGTCTGCAACCGTACCGGGCGTGATCTGAGCATGAACTTTGAAGGCAGTTCGAGCGTGGTGGTTACCGGCGGGCGGCGCGTGGCGGAATACAAAGAAACGTCGCCGGCCATCCTGCTGATGGATTTTAATGAACGCTGGCAGCCGCTCAATCCGGATTTCACCGTTTGTACAATCGAAAGTGAGAAGTAAGGAATATGCCCGGTGCTGGTGCTTCAGTTGACTGGCCCGTTTTTCAGGTAGGAATATGAAGACGAAAACCTGTCCAATCTGCGGCGCTATATTTTTGTGTGGGGCGCAAGCCGAAGACAAACGCTGCTGGTGTTCTGACTACCCATCGATTATGCCTCTGGATTCTCACCAGGGCTGCCTTTGTCCTGCATGCTTGAAAGCAAAGATTAAGGAAAAAATCACCGAGTATCTCCAAACCATTACCCCCGAGAATGCGCAAGAAAGCATCGCTCCGCAGTACGCTAGCAATGGCCCGCTGATCGAAGGAATTGATTACGAGATCAATCAGGATGGTAAATTCGTCTTGTCGGCGTGGTATCTCCTGAAACGCGGGCATTGCTGCGAAAATGGCTGCACGAACTGCCCGTATGGTTATCAAAAACTATGAAGATTAGCAAGACATCCCAATAGGAAAAAGGGGATCATGATATGCCAACCCAACCCAAAGGATTATTGATCGTCAACACCGGCAGCGGCAAGGGCAAATCCACTGCCGCGTTTGGTACGCTGCTGCGCGCCTGGGGGCGCGGGATGCGCGTATGCGTGATCCAGTTCATCAAGGCCGAGACCGGCAGGTGGGGCGAGGTGCGCGCCGCCGAAAAACTGGGCATCGAATGGCACACCAGCGGCGACGGCTTTACCTGGCGCTCGAAGGATATGGATGAAACGGTCGCGCGCGCCTGCCACGGGTGGGAACTGGCCCAGGAGAAAATTGCCAGCGGCAGGTATGACCTGATCGTGCTGGATGAATTCACCTACCCCCTGCATTACGGCTGGCTGGATACGGACGCGGTGCTGGACTGGCTGTGCGAACATTGCCCACCCGCGCTGCATATCATTATTACAGGGCGTAATGCGCCAGCGGCGCTGGTCGAATATGCCGATCTGGTGAGTGAGATGAACTTGGTCAAGCACCCCTACCAGCAGGGTATCAAAGGACAGCCAGGAATCGAGTTTTGATTATGCCTGTTTTCTTTGCACTGCTGATTGATTTAAACCTGGGCGATCCACCCAACCTATGCTCGGCCACTTCCTCCGAAAGCAGCTCGATTGACTCAGCTTGGCGGAATTCGATTAATTTGTTAATGTTCTTTTGGTGTCACAACTTTAAGTTTCTACCAAAGTGCGGTTTTCCTCAAGGGGAATGCCGCACTACTTTTTGTCTAAACTCGAATTACCAGTATTCCGGCTGCTATTTCTCGGTCGACGGCGATGGTTCTGGTACCTATTTTGAAAATGAAATTGGAGTAATGATTGGCAAACATCCGGATGATTGTCTGGGGAACGATGCCCAGCAAGGTGAGTTCCCGTAAACATTCTTCCTTGTGCATGTTTATCGAAACAATCATGCCTGTTTGACCGCCTCCAAGCGAATTTAACGGCAGGATGTTTTCGCTTTGTGAAAGATGTACTTTTTCGAGCATGGGATAGTTCTCCTTAGTGAAAGGCCTGGTTACTTCAAAGATACGGCTCAATTGTGGAGGAATAATGGGCAACCTGGTTAGAGATTGTGAACGTTTTAACTGTCAAAATGCCGGAAGGTTTTCTGGTTGTGACGATTCTGATTGCCGCGCTTCTGTGCCAGCGGGCAAGCTCTGTCGATCTTTCTGTCTGGACGGCGGCGACAGCCTCTTTTCTTTTCGTTTTCCTTAAGATATAATGATGATAATTATTATTAAATAAAGGGTATTTATAAAGATTTATGCCTGATCCAGATATTCGTTTCCATGAGTTGATTGCAGCGTTGAAGGAGCGCGATTTCCGCCTGACCCCTCAACGCCTCGAGTTGGTGCGTTTAATAGCCGCCAGCGAAGGACACCCCAGCGCCACCCAACTGTATAACCGGGTTAAGGGGCAGTTCCCCACCATCAGTCACGCCACGGTGTATAAAACCCTTGCCTTGCTCAAGGACATGGGACAGGTTCTGGAGATCGACCTGCACGACGACAGCCGTTATGACGGCAACCGTCCGCAGCCCCACCCGCACCTGATTTGCATCGAGTGTAACAAAATCATCGATGGCGATGCGGATTTTTATCCGGCGCTCATCCGCAACCTCGAACAGTCCTCAGGGTACATGATCGTCCGTTCCCAAATCTCGTTCTACGGATTATGCCCGGACTGTAAAAAGGGGAGTGGATGACCTCTCTTTTTTGTCACTTATGGATAGTTGTTATCACTTAGGAGTGTGTATTGAAAAGTGGCGGCGGATAGAAAGAGATGCGATTTTTTAGTGAATCACAAAGCGCTATCCCGTGAGAGGCGCTTGCTATAAAATGACAACCAGACTACTGAAAGGAGAATAGACGATGAGTGAAGACAGTAAGAACCCTATTCGTCATCGCACTGCCGGCAGCGGCACGACCAACCAGGACTGGTGGCCCAACCAGTTAAATCTCGATATCCTGCACCAACATTCCGCCAGTTCCAACCCGATGGGTGGGGGGTTCAACTATCGGGAAGAATTCAAGAAACTCGATCTCGCCGCAGTGAAGAAGGATCTCCGTGACTTGATGACGCGCTCACAGGATTGGTGGCCGGCGGACTGGGGCCATTACGGCGGGTTGATCATCCGCATGGCGTGGCATAGCGCCGGCACCTATCGCACCGGCGATGGCCGCGGCGGCGGTGGGAATGGCAGCCAACGCTTCGCCCCGCTCAACAGCTGGCCCGACAACGTCAACCTCGACAAGGCGCGCCGCCTGCTGTGGCCGGTCAAGCAGAAATACGGCCGCAAGATTTCCTGGGCCGATCTGATGATCCTTGCCGGCAATGTGGCCCTTGAATCGATGGGTTTCAAAACCTTCGGTTTTGCCGGCGGGCGTGAGGACATCTGGGAACCGGAAAAGGACATCTATTGGGGCTCGGAGGACACGTGGTTGGGAGATAGGCGCTACGCTGGCGACCGGGAACTCGAAAACCCGCTCGCGGCCGTGCAAATGGGGCTCATCTATGTGAACCCGGAGGGCCCGAACGGCAACCCGGACCCGGTTGCCTCGGGCCGCGATGTTCGTGAGACTTTCAGCCGCATGGCTATGAACGATGAGGAGACTGTGGCACTCATTGCCGGTGGGCATACGTTCGGCAAGGCGCATGGCGCCGGCAGTCCCACCCTGGTTGGGCCCGAACCGGAAGCGGCCCCGATCGAAGCGCAGGGGCTGGGCTGGAAAAATCGCCACGGCGCCGGCAAGGGCAAAGATACCACAACGAGCGGGATCGAAGGCGCCTGGAAGCCCAACCCCACCCGCTGGGATCACGGTTACCTGGAGATGTTGTTCAGCTACGAGTGGGAACTGGTCAAAAGCCCGGCAGGCGCCCAACAGTGGGTGGCAAAGGACGTCAAAGCGGAGCACATGATCCCCGACGCGCACGACCCGACCCGGAAGCACGCGCCTATGATGACCACGGCCGACCTGGCGCTACGTTACGACCCCATTTATGAGCCGATCGCCCGCCGTTTCTACGAACACCCCGACCAGTTCGCCGAAGCCTTTGCCCGGGCCTGGTTCAAGCTGACCCACCGCGATATGGGCCCGCGCAGCCGCTATCTTGGCGCGGAGGTTCCGGTCGAAGAATTGATCTGGCAGGATCCCATCCCGGCGGTCAACCACAAACTGGTCGACGCGGGCGATATCGCCGCCCTTAAAGAGAAAATCCTGGCTTCTGGCCTATCCATCGCGGAACTGGTTGCGACCGCCTGGGCCTCGGCCTCCACCTTCCGCGGTTCCGACAAGCGCGGGGGAGCGAACGGCGCCCGCATCCGCCTGGCGCCCCAGAAGGATTGGGAAGTCAATCAACCCGAACAACTGGCAAAGGTGCTCAAGACCCTGGAAGAGATCCAGTCGGGTTTCAACAAAGCCCAGACGGATGGCAAGAAGGTTTCGCTGGCCGACCTGATTGTCCTGGCGGGTTGCGCTGCGGTGGAACAGGCCGCCCGGAATGCCGGCTACCCTGTGACGGTGCCGTTCACGCCGGGGCGCATGGACGCCGCGCAGGAGCAGACCGACGTTGCTTCCTTCGCCGTGCTCGAACCCAAGGCCGATGGTTTCCGCAATTACCAGAAGGCGCGCTACGCCGTATCGGCTGAGGAACTGCTCGTCGACCGGGCGCAATTGCTGACGTTAACCGCTCCCGAGATGACGGTTCTTGTGGGCGGGATGCGCGCCCTGAATGCCAACTTTGCCGGTTCTCAACACGGCGTCTTCACCCGGCGGCCGGGGGTGCTGACCAACGACTTCTTTGTCAATTTGCTGGACATGGGCACCGTATGGCAGCCCGTATCTGAAGGCGCCGACGTGTTCGAGGGGCGCGATTACGTAACCGGCGAGCGCAAATGGACCGGCACCCGTGTTGACCTGATCTTTGGTTCGCATTCTCAACTGCGCGCCCTGGCGGAAGTTTACGCCAGCGATGACGCGGCGGAGAAGTTTGTCCATGATTTTATCGCCGCATGGAACAAGGTGATGAATCTGGACCGTTTTGACCTGCTCTGATAGCGACCCAATCCGGGGGATGATCCGGCAATCATCCCCCGGATTTTTCTTTTGGTGAGTGGCGCGAAA
>CAZHTS010000046.1:0-38555 GCA_964535315.1 uncultured Anaerolineaceae bacterium | reverse complement strand
TGGCCCTCGCCAGATTGCTCCCTACAAGATTGGCTTTTTCCAGGCAAGCACCCTCCAGGTTCGCCTCCCTCAGGTCGGCTCCCGCCAGGTCGGCCTCCGCCAGATTTGCCCCCCTCAGGTCGGCTCCCGCCAGGTTTGCCTCCTCCAAGTTGGCCTTCTCCAGGTTGGCGCTCATCAAGTCGGCCCCCTCCAATCTGGTCTTCGTCAGGTTGGCCCTCTCCAGGCTGGCCATCCTCAGGTCGGCACCCTCCAGTCTGCTCATTATCAAGTCGGCTCCCGCCAGTCTGGCAGACCACAGGTAAGCACCACCCAGGTAAGTTCCCACCATCTTGGCCCTTGCCAGATTGCTCCCTACAAGATTGGCTTTTTCCAGGTAAGCATCCTCCAGGTTCGCCTCCAGCAGGTCGGCCCCCATCAGATTTGCCCCCGCCAGGTTGGCCAACGCCAGCTTGGCCCCTGTCAGGTCGGCCTTCTCCAATTTGGCCCCCATCAGCTTGGCATCTATCAGCTTGGCTCTCCTCAGGTTAACCCCCGCCAGGTCGGCCTCCACCAGGTAGGCCCCCTTCAGGTTGGCCCTCCTCAGGTTGGTTCCCGCCAGGTTGGCTCTCGTCAGCCAGGCCTTCGCCAGGTTGGTCTTCTCCAGGTAGGCCCCCTCCAGATTAGCCCCCTCCAGTTTGGCCCCCATCAGATTTGCCCCCGCCAGGTGAGCCTTCTCCAGGCTGGCCCCTTCAAGGGAAGATCCATGAATTCGGACAATCGGCTCCTCCCCCTCAATTACCCTCGCCTCATACAGAAATTTAACCACCGCTCCTTTGCGCTCCCCATCCAGCCTCGGCAGTACCGAAAGCGTCTTCGTCCTGGCCACCACCCGCACCTCCGCCCCCTCCGCTGAGGCGCTCAGCCCTTCATGTAACAGCAAATCCATCACCTCGCTAAAATACCGCTGCATCGCCTCTTCCCGCTGTTGATCCTTCGCCAGCGCTTTCTCTGTTTCGGCCCTCCGCTCAACCGCCTCCCGCTCCGCCTTACGCTCCGCATGATTCAACCACCATGCCCCCACCGCCAGCACCACCGGGATCACCAACAACTCAAACCACTCCCATATCGTCTTACCCGCGTGGAACTCCCCCCGCGCATCATAATAATCCCCCAACTGCGTCCACTCAGCCCAATACACATACCCGAACCCAAAATAAAACACCCCCCATGCCACCGCCCCCATTACCAGCACAGCCAGGACGCCCAGCCCGACCAATCGCTCCCAGCGCTCAAAAAAATCTCCAACCTTCTTTACAACAGCATCTAATTCCTTCAACCCATCCTTAAGCCCCATGACCCTCACCCTCCACACCTGACATACCCTCGATTAAAGCACAAACCCCCGGCCCTGTCCACCACCCGCCCCGCCAAACGGATATATTATGATGACCCTCCTCCGGTTAAGTGGACAGGATTAATCGGAGAATGTCAGTTTTCAAAGTCGACAGGGCGGGGGGGAGGCGCGGAGGGCGCGGAGAAGGGGTGAATGCCCGTGAGATATTTTCATGGGGTCTGTGCCTGTTCAGGGGAGCATTTCACAGGCGGCCCCGTCGTGGTTATCTCCAGGCCGGTCCAATTTTTGCCGCCACAGGATTCAAAACATTCCTGAGCTTCGTTATGGGTGGAAGAGTTGATGCAGTGTCAGGTTACTCAGGCAAAGGATTGAACAGTTTTTTAACCTGGTTTTTCGTTAACCTCCAGGCGCGTGTCGCCGATCTGGATCGTATCCGTATCTTTCAGGATGGCCGGCTGTTGCAGGCGTTCACCGTTCAGCAGGGTGCCATTGCTGCTGCCCAGGTCGCTGACGACGTAGCTGTTACCCTCGTGCTGGATGAGGGCGTGGTGGCGCGAGGCCTTGGCGTCTTCCAGGCAGATGTCGTTGTCGGCGCTGCGTCCCAAACGGGTCTGCTCTCCCAGGGTAAAGCTCTCGCCGGCGTGCGGGCCATTGCACAGGGTGGCTTTCCAGGCGGGCGCCTGCGCCGGAATGTAGGTGGGCTCGTCTAGCGCTGACAGGGGGGCCGGAGGTGGGGCGACGTAGGTGGCCTCTTCGCGGGCAACGACGGGCGGCGGGGCCGGCGGCAGAGGCGTCGCTGCCGGCGGCGGTGGCGGCGGGACAGCGGCAACTGGCGGTTTTTCTTCCTCGGCTTCTGGCGGTGTTGCAGGGGCCTCTGCCTCAGATAATTTTTGGATAACGACTTCGTCGCCGTCGAGCAGGAAGAGCGCTTCACCCGGCCCATAGCCGGTATCTTCCCAGCTTTCATGGATGATATCGAAGTAGAACCAACGTTGGTTAAAGGGAAAATACACCAGCCGGTACGGGCCCAGCTGCAACGTCCAATCTTCCAGCGGCCCAAACAGTTCGGTCACAGTCTTGTTGGGATCCAATGGGCCGCGCGTCATCTCGGCCGCGCGCTGCTCAATCTCCGTTTGTGTTTTATTGTGCTGTGCGATTACCATCGGTGGCCTCCTATCGAGGGCCCGCGCCCATTCAGATTTCTCAGATCTGGTATGGGCATAGGTTTAGGCGGGTTCGGGTTGAACCAGGGGTCCTTTTCATAGCTTTTAATCATGATTTCGGCTTTGCCCGGGTTGTTGCGATAGGAGCGGCGGAAAATCTGAAGTCCCTTTTCCTTGCCGTGCGCCCGAATGCTTTGCTCCAGGAATATTTCGTCTGCGGAGCGTTGGATGGTGGGCGAGCCCCCCAATTTTTCTTGATAGCGTTTGATCCATTCGCTTTCCGGGTAAATCTTGGCCTCACCGGCGGGCATGCTTTCCCAATAGTCCAGGATGACCCGGTCGCCGTTGGGCAGGATAATGCGGGTGGCGCGGTGATTGACCCACGGGTTACGATAGGCGGTAATGTCGGTGATGATGGTGTCGTTGCCGAAAATGGACTTGACCGCGTCGCGCGACCACTGCGCACCCCAATCGCCAAACTCACCGCATTGCCCACCCTTGTAATTGCCGATTTTTTCATTCCACACCCAGCCCAACGTGTTGTTCCAGACTTTAGACGGGATGCCCGAATTCCGGACATAGAACCCGTCTTTGATCTTTTGCGTAATGATGTCGTTCATCCGGCTGCGCAGGTCCGCCATCTGGGTAGTGGTCAACCCCTGGGTGATGATCTGGTTGATCAGGTCGGGTGGAAGCAGGGTGGCGATACTGCTGCCCAACAATGCTCCCAGGAGGGTGCCGAAAGCGGGTGGCAGACCCAGGGCGACCGCCAGAATGGCGCCCTGGCTTTGCAGCCAGCCGGCCAATGTGCCGCCTGATTCTTGCCAGCCGCCGTCGTCAGCCAGCACGGGGGTGGCGGTCAGGGCCAGGGTGATGATAACGGCAAGCACCAGCAGGGTGACACCCGCGCTGGGATGGCCGCGCCGGATGAAGATAGAAGCGACCATGGCCACCAGCAATAACAGGGCGCTGGCGCAGCCGCAGTAGGTGGCCAGGGCCGGCAGGTTGAGCACGCCGGCGCCAAAGGTTAAGAAAGTGGCGCCAAACAGCCCGACAGTGGCGCCAGTCAGCCCGGCTCCGACCCAGGTCATTTCAAACGGGCGCGGGTGTTTGGGCTTGAATAATCGTTGGCTGTCGGACCAACTCAGGCGCGCAACCACTCCTATGAAACTCTGCTGCTGGGAAATCAGCGCTCCCAGTGCGAGCAGCGCCAACGATAGGCCAATGAAGACGTTTCCAATCAGTACGCCGCATAAGAGCGTCACCGCTCCAAGGCCCAACAGCAATGCTGCCCCGGCGGCCCCACTATCTTTGAGCGATTTAACCACCCAGGCCGGGGTTGAGACGATATTTTGAATTGTTTTGGCCGGCCCAATTTGAAACAGGCGTCCAAAGAAGGTCGAGATCAGCATGGCGGCCAGCGTCCAAACCAGTGTACCGGTGACCACCCGGTCGCGCAGCGCCAGCAACGAATCCAGCACCTTGCTCGTCCCGGAGCCAAAGCCCTCGTTGGGCCCAACCAGCAAGTAAGTGTGCAGGATCAGGGTAAAAAGTGCCACCCCACCCGCCATGATCAGTTTGAGCACCCAGTTTTTGACCATTCCTTTGAGTAACAGCACCAGTAGCTGCGCCAACGTTTGCGGCGCAGCCTGGCTTCTGGAAGCAGGAGGGGGTGTGGGCATGGGGGGTTGGGGAGGCTGGATGGGCGCCGGTGTGGGGGGGATGGGCGCAGCGACCTGGGAGGGGGGGAATGGCTGCGGTTGGGGCGGCGTCGGGGAAGGCTGACTGAATGCAGCCGGTGCGGCGGGGGGCAGCGGTTGTACGGAAGGCGGTGCCTGTACGGGGGCCGGTGAGGCGGCGAGCCGATGAGGGGGGGCGGCTATTTCCCACCCGGCCCCATTCCAGCGTAGCCAGTTGCCGTCTGCACCGTTAATCTGCCACCAGTTGCCCCAGCCGTCCTGCACCCGCAAACCGGGCATTGCGGCGGCAAACTGCTGCGAGGTAATCTGACCGGCGGCCAGTTGTTGGCGTAACCTCTGGTAGTGTCCTTCAGCTTCCTGAAAATTCATAGCACCATCCCCTTCCTGGCCTGTTGATCAGGTCGTATCAGCATTCGTTGCTTTTTATCATTATATAACCGAACCCGCCGTTCGGCGCAGTGAGGTTTTTAATTTCCTTGAATGTGGGTGATTCCGTCGCGGGTACCCAGCCACAAATCGCCATCGGCGTCTTGCAGGATGGCTTTGATCTCTGGATCGGAGAGGCCCTCTTTAAATACCTGCCAGTCTTGCCCACTCAGGCGAGCCAGGCCATCGTATTCTGAGCCGAACCACAAAATGCCACTGCGCTCCTGAAAAATGGAGCGCACCTTCTCGCCCGCCAGACCGTCGGTGCGGGTGAGCACGCGACGGATGCGCCAGCCGGAAGCGGCAAGCTCGAACTGCGCTGCCCCGCCGCGATCCAACAGTCCCGTGCCGGCCCACACCGTGCCATCCTGGGCCTGGATCAGGGCAGTGACGTTGTTGTGCGGCAGGCCATTGGCGGTCGAAAAGACCCGGCAACTGCCTGCTTTGCAGACGCTGACCCCACCGGCGGGCGCCACATAAGAACCAAACCACAGTGCGCCGTCACGGTCTTCGAAGATAACGTTGACCATATCGCTGGCCAGGCCATCCCGGGCGGCGGTCATTACCCGCCAGGTGTTGGCTTCTCGTACGGCGGCCCCGCCCCATGTTCCGACCCACAACCGCCCGGCGCGATCCTGGTAAAGGGCGTTTACCCGCGAGTCGGGCAGACCTTCGCTTGCCGCCTGGCAGTTTTTGCCGTCATAGCGGTTGAGGCCGGTGGCGCTGCCGATCCATAATGTTTTGTTTGGGTCTAACAGCAATGCCTGAACGTAGGTCAGCGGCGGGTCACAGGCCAGCGTTTTGACCACTGCTCCGCTGCGGCGGTCGATAGCCACCACACCGTCCTTGCCGCCGGCCCACAACCAGCCGTCCTGGATGACCAGAGCCTCAACGTCGTTTGGGGGGCGGATGATGCTCCAACCGGGTTGCGCGAGAGCTGGCGGTTCGGCCAATGCTGTGGGTGCCAGCCAGAGTCCCAGCGCGGAGACCAGCCCGATCACGCCAACAAAGAATAATGCGGGTAGCCACCAGGGTAGAGTACGCATTGTTTACCTGCTCTCTCCCGCGGTGTCTCGTAGAAACCACTCGCCGTTTGTGGTGAAGCACAGCCGCTGTGCGGAAATGCGCCCGGCTTCGTCTTCTTCGTGGGTTACATAGACCAGTGTGGCTGCGGTCTGGTGTACCGTTTCCTGGATCAGAAGCAGGAGATCGGATTTCAACACTGCGTCCAGATTGGTGAGGGGTTCGTCTAACAGCAGGCAGGCCGGCCGCGGGGCCAGGGTGCGGGCCAGGGCCACCCGGCGCGCCTCACCGCCCGAAAGCTGTTGCGGGTAACGCCCTGCCAGGCGAGTCAATCCAGTGCGTTCCAACAACTCGACCAGCCGGCGATGTGCTTCGTCTCGGGGCAGCCGGCTAAGCCCAAAACCGATGTTCTGCGCCACAGTCAGGTGCGGCCAGAGCGCCGCGCTCTGAAACATGAACCCCAGGTTACGGCGGTGAGGGGGGAGCGCCCAGCCGGGGCGGCTGGCCAGTGCATCGTGCAGGTGAATCTCGCCTTCATCGGGCAGTTCCAGTCCGGCGATCAAACGCAAGAGGGTGGTCTTGCCGCACCCCGACGGCCCAAAGATCACCAGCGTACCCTGGCTGGGGACGGTGAACGAAACCGGCTTCAGCGCCTGATGGGCGCCGAAGTATTTGCAGACCCGTTGCACGCCGATCATTTTATTCATCCTCCAATTCACCGGGATGTTTCCAGCGGTTCAGCAACAACACAATCAACAGGCCGGCGCCCAACGCCGCCATCACCATCACCAGACACAACCCGGCCACCACGCCAGATTCGCCGTAATGCAGGTAATTATAGATGCGTAACGTCAGGGTTGCCTGCCCGGGCGGCGCCACGATCAGGGTGGCGCCCAGTTCACCGATGGTCAGGGCGAAGACCAGGCAGGCTGCGGCCAGCAGTCCCGGCGCCAACAGCGGCAGGCGTATCTGCCGCCAGGTTTGCCAGTTATTACCCTGCAAGATACGGGCGGCGTCGATCAACAATGGATTGATCTGGCGCATTTGGGTGAACACCAGGATGGTCGCCAACGGGGCAAACCGGGCGGCGCCCGCCAGAACCGGCATCCATGCACTGCCGTAAATCTCCAATGGCAGCGGCCGGTTCCAGATCACGATCAGCCCGATGCCGACCAGCGGCGCAGGGACGGCCAGTGGCAGTGTGGTCAGCAACCAGGCGAGTTTTCCTCGTCTGGGGTGCTTCATTTCGACGGCGAAGAGTAACGCAATGGGCAGGCAAAGCAGCGCTGCCAGCAGCGCGACCAACAGGCTAAAGGCGATTTCGCTTTCGGCGGAGCGAAGGGTGACCAGGAGTTGACGCCAGGTACCTACCGCGGCGACCAGGCTGACAAACGGCACCAGGATTTGTAACAGCACCAGGCCGAGGGCGGCTCTTTGCAGCCAGACGAAGCCTGCCGGCCAGTCCGGCGGCGATGCCCAGGCGTTTTTTCCCCGGGGCGGGGTCTGAATGATGTTGCGCAGAGGGGCCTGTGAGACGATCATGGCCGCGGCTGCGACCAGGAGCAGCGGCAGCGCCAGCAGCAAGGCGCGGCCGGGCAGGTTGCTGGCGCTGTATTCGGCGAAAATTTCCAGGGCGTAGACATTTTTTTGGAATAGCGAGGGAACACTGTAATCGACCAGGCTGAACAGGAACAAAAAACCACTGCCCGCCAGGGCGGCGGGCGCTGCCAGGGGCAATACAACCTGAACGAGAACGTGCAGGTCAGAACGCAACGGACGGGCAGCTTCAATCAGCGCCGGGTCGATGGCTTCCAGACCGAGCAGCGCCAGGCCCACCGCCAGCGGCAGCAGGCCCATCCACTGTACCCACCAGCTGGCCAGCCAGCCCTGGAATGGGATAGGCCAGGGCAATAAGGCGTTCAAACGATTCGCCGTACTGCTCCAGGCCAGGGCATGCACGTACAATGGCAATGGCGCCAACGCCAACACCAGCCAACGCCAATGGGCTGCCAGCCCCTCCTTCCACAACCAGAGCCGGCTGGCCGCCAGCCACCCCACCAGCGTCCCGGTGGCTGCTACGGCGGCGGCCAGCGCCAGGCTGTTCAACCATAACCCGCCACGCCTGCCGCCAGGGAGCATCCAGGCGGCTTCACCGGCCGGCAGTTGCAGCGCTTCGCTGCCCAAAGCCAGCAGTGGGCCAAAGACGAACAGCAAGTATACCAGCCAGTTCAAAACGGCTGTATTGAGATGGCGTCCGGGTCTCGGAAATGGCGTGGTTGGCATGGCGGTGCTTAACGTAAGAACAACTCGCTTAAATCCTTTTGCGATGCGTCCATCTGCTGATAAATCTGCTCTAAAGCAACGCTCATCCCTTGAACCTGGGTGGCGATGGGACACGGCGAGATTGCATTGCTGGGGCGTAACGCCAGGTTAAACCAGCCGTTCTCGATTAATTGTTTTTCCACAGCCGGGCTGAGCAGATAGTCGATCAGCGCCCGGCCCTGTTCGGGGTGCGGGCCGTTGGCAATCAGCGCCGTCGTGTTGGGGACGATCAGCGTCCCCAGGCCACCAGATTCCTGGTCGAGAAAGACAATTTTTACCGGCGCCCCTTTCTGAACGGCCCCGCAGGCGTCGTCGGTATCAGTTAACCCCAGCGCCAGCTGCCCGCCGGCAACCATATCACGTACCACCGAATTGCCGTCAACGACCTGTACGCGGCGCGCTTTGAGCCGGGTAAAGAAGTCCTGGGCCGTTGCCTGCCCCCAGGCGGCGTACAGCGCGGCGGCCTGGGTGGCGGTGGTGCCGAACAACGGGTTGGCGATGCCGATTTGCTCCCCGGGCCAGCGATCGGAGAGCAAGTCCTGGAGTGAGGAGGGATAATCTTCGGGTTTTACCCGGTCGGTGTTGATCAGCAGGATGCGAGCGCGCCCACCGAAACCGTGCCAGTACCCTTCAGGGTCGACATATTGTTTGGGGATGTCTCTCGCTACTGATGAGGTATAGGGCGCCAGTACGCCCTGCTGTTTGAGGCGCAATGTCTGCGCAAATTCGCCATTCCAGAAAACATCGGCCTGGGGGCGATCTTTTTCTGCAATCAGGCGATTGACCAGGCCGGTAGTTTTGGCGGCCTCAACATCGTATACCGCCAGCACGCGCACCCCGCTTTGGGCTTCGAATGCTTTCAGGATCGGTTCAGCGTACACCTGATCTACCGAGGTGTACACCACCACCTCAGGTCTGGCAGGGGCAGCCTGGCAGGCAGCGAGCAACAGGCTCACCAACACGAGCAGAGCAGTCCATCTGTTTTCGATGCATAATCGATTTTTCTGGTTCATCTCTTCCCTCGTTACAACGTAAATATTGGATTCGGGGATCAACGCCTGCCCCCATATTCTATTGATTATATCCTTGATTTTGCATGGTGCACTTTGTTCGTATTCTGCTACAATATTTGTAGCAGCGGGCTACTGTAAAGTTCTGTTCTGGGTGAAATGAATATTTTCTGGCGCGAGGTTGTATGGCAATCCCATTGCGTGTTTTGATCGTTGAGGATTCCGATAGCGATGCTGGATTGATTCTGGATCATCTAGAGAAGGGCGGCTACGACCCGGTTGGCCGGCGGGTTGAGACGATTGCGCAGGTAAGATCTGCTTTACAGGAACAGGCATGGGATATCGTGATCGTTGACTATCGCATGCCAGAGGCCGGTTTGCCGGCTATACTGGCTCTGCTGCATGATGTTGCTCTGGATTTGCCTGTAATTGTGGTATCTGATACTGCCGACGAAAAAGTTGTGGCCGATTTGTTGTGGGCGGGGATATGCGGGTATCTGATGAAAGACCGCCTGGCCTGTATTGGGTTGTTGGTACGGCGTGAATTAAACCTTGTACAGGCCGCGAGCGAACGCAAGACGGCGCAGGTGGCATTGGCTGAAAGTGAAGAACGTTACCGCAACTATATTGAAAACGCTCCTTACGGGGTTTTTGTTGCGGATGAAAGTGGGCGATATTTGTATGCCAACGCCGCAGCATGCCAGTTGAGTGGTTACAGCGAGACGGAATTACTGGGGATGAAACTTTACCATTTGCTGCCGCGCGAGTCGTTAGAGCAGGGATCACAGTATTTCCGGGAGGTAGTCGAGCAGGGTAAGTGCCAGGGCGAGTTAATCTTTCGCCATCGCAGCGGTGAAAAGCGTTGGTGGCGAATTACGGCTGTTCGCCTTTCTGCAACGCGTTTCATCGGTTTTTGTTCGGATGTTACCGACCGCCGGCAGGCGGAACGGGCATTAAGTCTATATCAGGATTTGATCCAACTGCTGAACACCTGCGACGATCTCAAGCAGGCGTTAGTGGCGGTACTGGATGCCGCCTTACAGTTAGAGGGCGTCGATTGCGGCGGGGTATACCTGGCCGACCCGCTCAGCGGTGACCTTGACCTGTTTGCCCATCGCGGTCTGTCGGCGCAGTTTGTAGCCCACGTTGCACATTATTCTGCTTCTTCTCTTGTGGCCGGCATCGCCCGCTCCGGGCAGATCCGTTTTGGCAGGTATGCCGAGATGGCGTTGGGGAGCGATGCGATTCGTGATCAGGAGGGTTTACGTTCTCTGGCTTTTCTTCCCATTTTGCATCAAGGCCAATTGATCGCTTCACTTAATCTGGCTTCGCGTACCTATGATCTGTTTCCAGAATTTGTTTGCCGGGTGTTGGAGGCAATGGCGCAGCAAATTGGCAGCGCCTTGCTGCGTATTCGTTCTAACGAGGCCTGGCGCGCCGGTGAGGCGCGTTTCCGCGCCACGGTGGAACAATCTTTTGACGGTATTTTAATTGCCGATCAGGAGTTTTGCATTATCGAGTGGAATCTGGCGCAGACAACCATTTGTGGTTTCCAGCGCGACGAAATGCTGGGGCGCCATCTGTGGGATTATCAGTTGATGACCTTGCCCGATGAGCAAAAGTCACCGGCTTATCGCGATACTTTGCGCCAGAGCTTGCTCCATCTTCGCACACAGGACGCCAGGGATTGGATGGGGTTGCTGCGCACAATGCAAATTCAAAGCAAAGACGGGGCGCGCAAAACTGTCCAGGTGTCTTCCTTTCCCATTGAGACGCCGCAAGGCAGGTTGTATGGCGCCATCACTCGCGATGTTACCTCCTTTCTCCTGGCGGAGCAGAACTACCAGACCTTGTTTCGCGAAATGTTGGACGGCCTGGCTTTACATGAGGTCATTTTGGATGGGCAAGGGAATGCGGTTGATTATCGTTTCCTGGCGGTCAACCCGGCGTTTGAACGGATGACCGGTTGGCGCGCCGCCGATATTATCGGAAAAACCGTGTTGGAAATTATGCCGGATACCGAGCGTTACTGGATTGATACCTATGGCCGGGTGGCGCTGACCGGTGAGCCGGCTTTTTTTGAAAACTACTCCGGTGGGACCGGTGGCAAGTATTTTGAGGTCACCGCTTTTCGTCCGGCTCCCGGGCAGTTTGTGTGTATTTTTGCGGATATTACCCAGCGCAAACAGGCTGAACTTGAGTTAACAGCCGCCTACGCCAAGCTTGAAGCGCTCTGGAGCGTGACTTCTCTGGAAGGGGCGGATGTCAGGAAAATTTCTGATCACATCCTGACCACCCTCGTGCGCATGACCGGCAGCGGGTATGGGTTCTATGGTTTTGTGAATGAGGATGAGGCAATCATGACGATCCATTCCTGGTCGGGTGAGGCGATGAAGGATTGCGCCATTGTCGATAAGCCACAGCAATTCTCTGTAGCCATGTCTGGGGTATGGGCTGAGGCTATCCGGCGCCGGGAACCGTTAATCCTTAACCAGTATGCGGCGGACCACCCCGCCAAACGCGGTTTGCCGGATGGGCACATCCCCCTGACCAATTTGCTGGTGGTGCCTTATTTTTCGCACGGTAAGATTACTGCTGTGGCGGCGGTAGCCAACCGGCCGGCCGAATATACTCAGGGTGATGTGACCCAGATTGGCGCTTTTCTGGGCAGTGTGCAGGCTGTGGTGGACAGTAAACGTTCGGAGGAAGCGCTGCGAGAAAGCGAAGCGCGCTTTAAAGCTGTGTCCGAGTATTCGCATAATGCCATTTGCCTGATCGATGAAAGCGGTAAGATTATCTGGATGAACGAGGCGTTTCTTCAGATGGGAGGATATTCTCGCCAACGCATTTGTGAAGCGGCCTCGTTTGCCGAATTTCTGGCGCCGGAGTCGCTCGATTTTGTGGCCGGAAATTTTCTTAAGTTTGCACGCCGGGAAGAATACGAGCATCACTACAGTTTTTATTTCTTGCATGCCAGCGGTGAAAAACGGTTGTGTGAGAAGCATATGACCGATTACGAAGATAAGTTTGGCAAGCGTATCCTGGCGATCAGTATGGTGGATATTACCGAGCGCCGGCAGGCCGAAGAAGCCCTGCGCAAGAGCGAGGAACGTTATCACCTGATCGATGAGTCCAGTCAGGATTTGATTTATAGTTACGATCGCCAGTCGCGCTTTACACATGCCAATACTTCTTTGTGCCGGCAATTGGGCCTCAAACTTGAGCAAATTATCGGCAAAACCCATGCCGAATTGGGTTTTCCTGCGGAACAATGTGAAGAGTGGGATCGGTTACACCGGCGGGTATATGAGATGGATACAACGGTTGTTGCGGAAACATCGACGCCGCCTTTGGGAGGTGGGGCGGTGGAATATTTTGAGGTCGTGTTAAACCCGATGCATGACGCATCGGGCGCCATCATCGGGATTGCAGGTACGACGCGCGACATCACCGCTCGCAAACTGGCGGAAGTGCAAATCGCGCAGCAACTGGATGAATTGCGCCGCTGGTATGCGATTACCTTAGGGCGTGAGGAGCGTATCCTTGAGCTGAAAGATGAGGTTAACCGTCTGCTGGCCGAGACCGGGCGCCCGCCTCGCTACGACAGCGTCCAGGAGCAGGCGCATGAATGAGGCCTCCTTTGTCAATTTGATCCAAAACGTTGCGTTGTTACTGGCGCTGGTGCTTGTTTTCGACCTGGCCGCGGTGCACTGGCAGCCAGGTCGCCCTTCTATCCGTCA
This sequence comes from uncultured Anaerolineaceae bacterium, assembly GCA_964535315.1. Classification (GTDB taxonomy): domain Bacteria; phylum Chloroflexota; class Anaerolineae; order Anaerolineales; family Anaerolineaceae; genus CAZHTS01. Next base: position 25,838 of record CAZHTS010000046.1, on the reverse strand, counting down.
GGTGCCTGTCGGGCTTTTGATTGGGGCGATGGGTGTGGTGTTGATGTTGACACCGTGGGTGTTTGTGCCCGGTATCATTTTTGATACCCGTTCGATTCTGTTGAGTGTGTCGGGTCTGTTTTTTGGCAGTGTGCCGACCCTGACGGCGATGATCCTCACTGCGGCCTTTCGCTTTTATCAGGGCGGCAGCGGGGCGTTGACCGGCTCTCTGGTCATTTTCGCTACCGGTTCGCTGGGTGTGCTCTGGCGCCACATTCGCAGGCGCCCGCTGGATCAGTTTTCCTGGGGCGAATTTTACCTGTTCGGTTTGGTCATCCATCTGGTGATGCTGGTGTTGATGTTCACCCTGCCGGGTGGGGCGGCTGCCAGTGTGTTAGCCGGCATTACCCTGCCAGTGCTGGTGATTTACCCGTTGGGTACCGCTCTGCTGGGGACGCTGATGTCCAATCAGGTGCGCCGTAAAAATCTGTTGGAGCAGATCAAAGAAAATGAGGCCCGTTTTCAGATTGTGGCAGATAATACCTATGACTGGGAATACTGGCTGAACCCTGCCGGTCAGTTCGTTTATTGCTCGCCATCCTGCTGGCTGATCACCGGGCACGCGCGCGAGGAGTTTTTTCGGGATGCTGAATTGCTGTATCGCATTATCCTTCCTGAGGATCGCGTGCTCTTCGATCAGCACCAATGCCACTCTGCCGAGCGCAAGGTGGGTCAGCTTGAATTTCGGATTGTCTGGCCGGATGGCGCCATTCATTGGATCGGGCATGTGTGCGCGCCTGTATATGATGCACAAGGGCAGTTTCAGGGCATGCGTGGCAGCAATCGGGATATTACCGAACGGAAGGAGGTGGGGGAGAGACTGGCGCAGAGCGAGGCCTTGCTTCATCGTTCCCAGCAGCAGGCTGGCATGGGGAGTTTTATATGGAATCTGAGCGACGATACGCTGTACTGGTCACGCAATATGTATGCGATCCATGGCATCGATCCAGAGGGCTGCATTGGTCGTCTTGGCGAGGTGTCGGCGCAGTTGATCCACCCGGAGGACCGTCCCAGGGTGGATGCTGAGATCGAACGCATGGTCGCCAGTGGGCAGGTATGGTCGATGGAATTTCGTATTCTGCGTCCGGATGGGATAGAGCGGGTGATGCAATCCAACGGTGAGTTTGAATTTGATGCGCAGGGACGACCTGTGCGCTGTATTGGCATCCATCAAGATATCACCGAGCGAAAACAGGCGGAAGAGAAGATACGTGCCGTGCAGAGTGAACTGGAGCGCCTGTTGGCCGAAGCAGAACGTTCACGCCGGGCGTTGCTCAGCGTTGTCGAAGATGAACGCCATGCCAGAGAGCAAATTCATCATCTGAACAGCGAGTTGGAGCAACGTGTGCGCGCCCGCACCCTGCAACTCGAGGCGGCCAACCATGAACTGGAAGCCTTTTCCTATTCCGTTTCGCACGACCTGCGTGCCCCTTTGCGCGCCCTGGATGGGTTCAGCTCGATCCTGAGGAGCGACTATCAGGATCATTTGGACGAAAAAGGACAACACTATCTGAACCGGATTCAAGAGGCTTCGCGCCAGATGAGCCATTTGATTGATGACCTGCTGCGGCTTTCGAAGATCTCGTTGGCCGAGTGCGTTTACCAGATCGTCGATCTCAGCGCTCTGGCACATGAAATCATGGCAGAGATACAGGACCGAGACGGTAATTGCCAGGTTGAATACCGGGTTACCCCGGGAATGGTGGTGCAGGGCGATGTCCGGTTGTTGAAAATAGCATTGGGTAATTTGATCGATAATGCCTGCAAATTTACCGCCAGATGTTCTTGCCCGCAGATTGAGGTGGGGATGAGCGCGCAGGTCGGTGAAACGGTGTATTTTGTTCGGGATAACGGCGCCGGATTTGATATGGCCTACGCTGCCAAACTGTTTGCCCCGTTTCAACGGCTGCATGCCGTACGCGACTATCCTGGCACCGGAATTGGTTTGAGCATCGTGCAGCGCATCATCACCCGGCACGGAGGGCGCATCTGGGCCGAGGCGGTCCGGGATGAGGGCGCAACCTTTTACTTTACTCTGGGGAGCCAATGAACGACGAAAATTTTCGTTCGGAAGTATCGGGCCAGGCCGGTCTGATCCCGGTGGTGCGCACGGCGCGGCTGGCGCTAGTGCCGCTGGTGGCGGAGGATGCCGGGGTATTACACTGTATCTATCAACAGGAGGGGATCTTACAGTACTTCCCCAACCCTACCCCGCCGCCGCTGGAAAAAGTGCAACGGTTTGTAAGCGGACAGCAGACGCATTGGGCCAGGTACGGCTATGGCAACTGGGGGATTCTGCCGGACGGAGCCGGCGAGATTGCCGGCTGGGGTGGATGCCAGTATCTGGACGAATTAGACGAAACCGAAATCGGCTATCTCCTGGCGCGACCTTTTTGGGGACAGGGATATGCCACCGAGGTGGCCCGCGCCTCATTGCGATTTGGCTTTGAGCGCTCCGGGTTGGATCATCTGATTGCGTTGGTGCACCCGGAGAATGGCGCTTCCCGGCGGGTGATCGAGAAATGCGGCCTGGTTTACCAGAATCGTCTGTCCTTGTGGGGCATTGAACTTCTGCGCTATCGTCTGGACCGGCAATTCTGTATTGCATAACAGTTGATACTTGCTGTAATTGTTCTCGTTACTGTTTGAATGGGGTGTGACTTGCTCCGCTGGCGTGGCGAGATACAATAAACGGTGAACCGGTGCGCACCGGCGTGAATCTTTGCCAGACGAGGAGTATCTATGTCCCATCTTTCTTTGTACCAGGTTGATGCTTTTACTGCCCGCGCCTTTGGCGGCAACCCCGCCGGGGTGTGTCTGTTGGATGCGCCGCGCCCGGACGAATGGATGCGTTCGGTCGCAATGGAAATGAATCTGTCCGAGACGGCCTTTTTACTGACTGAGAGCGATGGCTACCGACTGCGTTGGTTTACCCCGTTGGTTGAAGTCGATTTATGCGGACACGCTACCCTGGCGAGCGCCCATATCCTCTTCGAGCGCGGTCTGTTGTCTTCGCAGTCCACCGCTCGTTTCTTCACTCGTTCAGGGTTGTTGACAGCGCGCTTGCAAGGCGAGTGGATCGAGCTCAATTTCCCGGTTGAGGCGCAATCGCCGGTTGAGGCGCCGGCGGGGCTGGCTGAGGCGTTGGGCGTCCAGCCGCTGTTTGTGGGCAAGAACCGCTTTGATTATCTGGTCGAGGTCGCCAGCGAAGAGGAGGTGCGTTCCTTGCATCCAGATATCCAGGCGCTGAGCGCCATTCCGGCGCGTGGTGTGATCGTTACGGCGCGCGGGGCGGGCGACTATCACTTTGTCTCGCGCTTTTTTGCGCCGCAGGTAGGGGTTGCCGAGGACCCGGTAACCGGTTCGGCGCATAGCTGCCTGACGCCGTATTGGGCCGAGAAGTTGGGCCGTACGGAAATGCTGGCCTATCAGGCTTCGGCGCGGGGCGGGGTCTTGCGTGTGCGCCTGGAGGGTGAGCGCGTGGTGTTGGCCGGTCAGGCGGTGACGGTCATTGAGGGCACCCTGCTGGCCTGAAGGGCAGGGGGTTCAATTTGTGGTAAGGTTGTAGGGGATGCCTGGGCTGCCAGGCATCCCCTTTGTGGAGGCAGGTTGAGGCCTGTTCCGGCGGGCGGGGGAGAGGTGTTTTAACAGGATGGGGCAGGATGGACAGGATTTTAGATGGGTGAGGGGCGCTTGTGGGTAAACGCTTTATGCATAATGGCACGATGGCGGGCAACTTAAGATATAATCTGGATATGCCCACACGCCCTACCCCCCTGGTTATTGGAATTGCCGGCGGTTCTGGTTCCGGCAAAACAACGGTCGCCAATGTGATCCTTGAAAAAGTTGGCCGAGACCGCATCGCTTATCTACCGCACGACGCTTACTATCGCGACCTGGCGCATCTGCCGCATAACCAACGCACCCAGGTTAACTTCGATCACCCCGATTCGCTGGAAAACGATTTGCTTGTCCAGCATATTCTGCAACTCAAGCGCTGGGAAGGGATTGATCTGCCGGTGTATGATTTCACCAGCCATACCCGCACCACGCGCAGCCAGCGTGTGGAGGCGCAGCGCGTCATCCTTGTTGAGGGGATTCTAATTTTTGGCGAGCGCCAGTTACGCGAACTGTTTGATGTGAAAATCTTCGTGGATACCGATGCGGATATCCGTTTTATCCGCCGCCTGCAACGCGACATCGCCGAGCGCGGCCGCACGACCGAGATGGTTGTACGGCAATATCTGACCACGGTACGCCCGATGCACCTGGAATTTGTCGAACCGTCCAAGCGCTATGCGGACGTAATCATCCCCGAAGGGGGGCTGAACACCGTGGCGATGGACATGGTTACGGCGCGCATCGAAGCGTTGTTGCAATAAATCGGATTCTCCTTCTCTATCTCCAATGGTTTAAGGACGGAAACAATGACCGCTGCCTACGCTGCAATCGACGCCTATTTACAGGCGCATCTCGATGAGAGCATTGCCGAACTGTCACGCCTGTGCGCGCAGCCGAGCGTCTCGGCGCAAAACTGGGGTTTGAATGAGTGTGCGCAACTGACGGCCAGCCTGCTGGCCCAACGTGGTTTTCGTACCGAGATCTTGCCGACAGGGGGAGCGCCGGTGGTGTACGCCGAGCGCGCCGGGCGCAGCCCGCGCACCGTCTTGTTTTACAATCATTACGATGTTCAGCCGGCCGAGCCGCTCGAACTGTGGGAGTCGCCGCCCTTTGAACCAACCGTGCGGGATGGCAAGCTGTTTGCCCGCGGCGTCAGCGATGACAAGGGCCACATCACCAGCCGCCTGTTTGCCATCGATGCCCTGTTGGCCAGTGAGGGCGAACTGCTGTGTACGGTCAAGTTTATCATCGAGGGTGAAGAGGAAACCAGCAGCGTTCACCTGCACGATTTCGTGCTCGAACAGCGCCAGCGATTGGCGGCTGATGCCTGCATCTGGGAGTTCGGCGGCGTCGATCACCGCGATTGGCCGATGCAATATCTGGGGTTGCGTGGCATTTGCTACGTTGAGTTGAGCGTTGAAACCGCCAGCCAGGATGTTCATTCGGGCCTGGGCGGCTCGATCTTCCCCAACGCCGCCTGGCGGCTGGTATGGGCATTGAACAGCCTGAAGGGGCCGGACGAACGAATTCGTATCCCGGGCTTTTACGATACCATCCGGCAACCGGATGAACGTGACCGGCAGTTGATGGCGGAAATGCCCGAGGTGGCCGATGAATATCGCCAACGCTATGGCGTCACCCATTTCCTGCACGGGTTGAGCGGCGGTGTGGAACTACGCCTGGCCGAGGTTTTTCAGCCTACCTGCACGATCTGCGGCCTGACCTCCGGTTACCAGGGGCCGGGTTCAAAGACAGTACTGCCGGCGCGGGCCAGCGCCAAGGTGGATTTTCGTCTGGTGCCGGGGCAGACGCCCGAGCAGGTACTTAAACTCTTGCGCACCCACCTGGACGCCGAAGGCTTTGAGGACGTTCAGGTGACCTTCCTGGGTGGTGAGGCGCCAGCGCGCACCGATCCCGATGATCCTTTTGTCCAACTGGTGGTGGACACCTCCGAGCAGGTCTATGGGCGGCGCATGCAAATCGTGCCGATGGTGGGCGGCTCGGGCCCCAACCACATTTTCAGCGAAGCGCTCAAACTGCCCATCGTCACTGCCGGCGTCGGGCACCCTGGATCGCAGGCGCATGCACCCAATGAAAACGTGCGCTTGGATCTCTATTTGCTTGGGGCGCGCCACATTGCTTACATCCTCAAGCAATTTGCCGGCCAATAACCGGTAAGACGTTCAGCCTGCCGGAGGGTTGCGCCGCCTGGCCGCGGAAAGACGCTTTCCCTGGCGTTTGACCGTTTCCCAGGCGGCGATGACCGCCTGTACCTCTTCATCGGTCTCGGGTAATTCGCCGTAGCGAATTTTCAGATACGCACGGGTGATCAGCCCAACTTCGGTTGTTGAGCCGGTGAAGATCTGTTCGAGTGCGGGCAGAAATTCGAGCGGCGTCTCGGCGGTGGGGCGCGGCTGGCCCAGTCTGGCGCACAGATCCATCATGTTGGCGTAAATACGCCGGATGCGGGCGGCGGCCAGCAGGCGGCGGGCGCGTTGCAGTCGTTCCAGCCAGGGCAGGTGTAGTTCGGGCAGGCCAGGCAGGCGCACGATGACCGGCAGCCCGGCGGTGTCTTCTTCGGGACGCAGGCGCGACTGGCGCAGCCGCCAGCGCAGCGCCAGGATGGCCAACAGCAAGACGCCGAGCAGAATACTGCCGTAGATGACCGGTTCGCCCAGGCGCACCAGGCGGTTGAACGGACTGTTGGCGTCCAGGGCGTGTTGTTGGGTGAAGCCAGCCACCATCTCCTGGATCTGACGGATGAAATCCAGCACGGGCAGACTGATGTGGAGATCCTTCAGCCAGGGCACCATCCAGTCCAGCAGGAGTAACAACGGCAGCAGGATGACTAACGAAATCAGGGTGGTGATGAGCAGGAAAATGAAGACGACGAACTTGAAAACGGAGAACAGAGCGCCGGTCGATAACTGGCCGACCAGCAGCGCCAGGCCGATGACCACCACGATGCTGGCGGCGATAACCACGATCCAGTTGCGGTCGACCTGGCGCGTTCTTCCACCGCGCAGTTCGCTGAGGATGGCCAGGCGCGCCGACGCCGAGGCGACCAGCGCCAGCGTCAGGTAGACGAACAACGCCGGCAGGCTTTGATTGGGCGGTTCAAAAGGGGCGTTGACCAGCCCGTAAAACATGAACATGAGCAGGCCGAGCTGCATACTGCGGATTACGTTGTAGGGGCCGACCGGGGCATGCGCCAGGCTGGCGCCGCGCCAGGCGAGCAGGCCGGCGATGAACAGATGCCAGAAATCCAACATGCCGGGTTCGGCGGCGTTGAGGTTGGCAATCGGGCGGGTCAGCAGTGTCAGCAGGTCGATGGGCTGCCCGCCGTGTAACAACAACCACGAACTGCCGTATGCACACACCAGCAGCCAGGCGCTGAAAGCCAGACGGCGCGCCAGCAGCGAATAGCGATAGTCTTCGAACAGCCGGGCGAAAATGTGACACGAAGCGCTTATCAGACCGAGGATCAAGGCGACCCACGACCAGGGCTGTTTCCAGATGATCAGGGCGCAGTACCACTCGCTGACCCAGACCACTTCCATACCCAACAGGGCCACAGCGGCCAGTTCGCCCCAGAAATGCATGCGTTGTTCTAGTGAGAGCAGGCGGGCCAGCATGGCGTCAATCCTCGAATGGCAGGTGGTAGCTGCGCACGCCGGGAATTTCGGGCGGCGGCTGGCAGGCGAGCGAGAGCAGGGTGGTATGGGCGCGATGACGTTTGAGGCGCAGCAGCGTTTCCTGCAACTCGGGGGTGACCAGGGCGGTGACCACCACCAGTGTGGCGCCGTAGGGGATTTGTGGCATGGTTTTCAACAGAAAGGTTTCAAATGCGCCGGTGGTGTAGCTGGTGACGCCCGCCAACGCCTCGAGTAGTTTTGCCAGCTGGCCGGGTGTTCGCCCGGGGGCGAAACGAAACGGCTGGTCGGCATGCGCCAGGCAACCGTTGGAGATGAGCCCGACCGAGTAGCCGGATTGAATGCCCTGATAGATGATTGTTGCGCTGACTTTGACCAGTTGCTCCAGCAAGGCGGCGTGAGCGCCCTGCCAGTGGCGCGTACTGGTAGCGACGTTGAGGCAGACGACCATCACCTGGGCTGAAACCGGTTGGTAAACCTTGACCTGCAGGCTGCCGCTGCGGGCGGTGGCCGGCCAGTGAATGTGGCGGAACTCATCTTCGGGGTGATACGAGCGCACCCCAATCGACCGGTTGGGGTCCTCAAACACGCGCCGGCGCGAGCGCAGGTCGCCGAACGGATCGTCCGTTGGCAGGTGCAGGCTGGCCAGCGGGATGATTTCGGGGAAGACGGTCAGGTATTCAGGGCGATCCTGCTCGCCAGCCTGGGTGAACAGGCCAAGGATATCGCCCGATTCAAAGCGCGCCGGCCCGACGGGATAGATGCCGCGCTGGCGAAAGAGCACCTGGTAATGGCGGGAGACGCGTTCCTGCCAGCGCAGGCTGTACAGGTTGACCAGTTCACCGACCTCGGGTTGGTGAGAAGGCGCCAGGGCGCCCTGTTCCTCGGGCGCAATGGCCTGCGGCCAGGGGTCGCGTACCCGCAGCCAGGAGAGCGGCAGCCATTTGCGATTTTCGATGTCGATGCGTAAACTGGTGTGTTCTCCCGGAAACCCACGCCGATAACGCCAGCGGCGCTGATAGTGAATGTGATCGAGCGTGTGCTGTGACCACAGGTTGGCGATGGCGATGATGGTGAGCGTGGCGCTGGCAAACGCCACCAGCCAGGGCTGCTGGATGTACAACCCCAGAATGAGCACCACAACCAGCAGGGGCAGCCAGTTGGGCGGGAACATTTCAGGCCTCGACCGGCACCGGGACGGCGGCGACGATGTCGGCGATCAATTCTTCGGGGGTGCGGCCGCGCAGCTGCGCCTGGGCCGAGATCATCAGGCGGTGGCATAATACGGGCGGCGCCATGTGTTTGACGTCGTCCGGCAGAACGAAATCGCGACCCTGGATGCAGGCCCACGCCTGGGAGGCCTGGTAGAGCGCCAGCGTGGCACGTGGGCTGGCGCCCAATTGGATGTCGTGATTGTCGCGCGTGGCGCGCCCCACCTGGACGATGTAGTCCTGCACCGAGGCTTCAACCCGCACCTGGCGGCGCTGCTGTTGGGCGGCCAGGATTTCTTCGGGGGTGGCTACCGGCTGCAATTCGGGCAGCGGGTCGTTGAGGCGGAAGCGCTGCAGGATGGCGTTTTCTTCGGCGCGTTCGGGGTATCCCAGCGCCACCCGCAGCAAGAAGCGGTCGATTTGCGCTTCAGGCAGGGGGAAGGTGCCCTCCAGTTCGACCGGGTTCTGGGTGGCCAGCACCAGGAAGGGCCGCGGCAACAGCCGGGTGACGCCTTCGCAAGTGACCTGGCGTTCTTGCATTGCTTCCAGCAGGGCCGATTGGGTGCGAGGGGTGGCGCGGTTGATCTCGTCGGCCAGGATGACCTGGTGCATGATTGGCCCGGGCCGGAATTCGAATTCCTGCGTCTTCTGGTTGAACCAACTCAGGCCGGTGACGTCGGAGGGCAGCAGGTCGGGGGTAAACTGGATGCGCCGGAAGGAACAATGCAGTGACGCCGCCAGAGCACGGGCCAGGGTGGTCTTACCGGTGCCGGGCACGTCTTCGAGCAGGACGTGCCCTTCGCACAACACTGCCACCAGCATCAATTGAATGACCTCGGTCTTGCCGACGATGACCCTTTGAATGTTTTCGGTGATGCGTTGGTGGAGCGATGTGGACACGCGTGCCTCCTTAATCAAAGCACCGGCAGTTGTAACAACGCAGCCGGCACCCAGAATTTGCCGTAGCCAAAGAGTGAAAGCAGGAAGGAAGCGACGAACAATGCAATCCCAAACCCAATCAGGATGCGGTCGCGGCGCTGGTAGTGGAGTTGTTGCAGCCAGGTGCGCGGCCCGACCCCAAAGGCACGCAGATCCATGGCGTCGATGATATCCTCGCTGCCGGCGATGGCGTGAATGGTAACCGGCACGACCAGCGGCGCCAGTTTGCGCACCTGGGCAAACAGCCCGCCGCTGATTTTTTCGATCTCGTAACCGCGGGCGCGCTGGGCGTCCATCGTCAGGCTGAAGTCGCGCCCGAAGGTCGGAATGAAGCGCATGGTCAGATCCATGGCGTAGGCGATCTTATCCGGCAGGCCGAGACCGCGGAAGGTGACGCCGTAGTGCGCCGGGTTGAGCGAGTAGGGGATGAGGATGGTCATGCTGGCCAGGCTGAAGACGCGCGCCAGCATGCTGAGCGCATAAAAGCTGCGTTCGGCAGTGACGTTCAGGGTGGGCTGCCAGCCCAGGATTTGAAACGGCGCCTTGAATTGGGCGATGAGGTGCTCGTGGGTGTACAGTTCCATCCCGCCGCGCCCGGTGAGGAAGGTCAGGAAAGAGAAAAATAAAATGAAGCCGCCAATGAACAGCCAGGCGCGCGACATCTCCTGCCAGCGGATACCCGAGGTAAAGATGCTGAGCAGCGCCAGGACGAACAATACCGCCAGGTAACGCAAATCCCAGAAGACCAGGGTGGAGCCCAGGTAGCACAGGAAGAAGATCACCCAGGCGCGCGGGTCAAAACTTTGGACGAACGAATCACGTTTACGATATCGCCAGGTAACCAGCATACAACAACCTCATGAGACCCTGACCGTGCGCCCATTGGGCGCACGGTCAGGCGAGAGAACAGGGATTTACCGTCCGGACTGGCGCTGGACGGAGGCGTAGGCTGCCACCAGGATGGGTACCAGGATGGCGGCAAAGATCAGATTGGGGCCGGCCGAGGGCAGGAATTCGCCCACGATGGCGACCACCGGCGAATAGCCGTTGATCCAGATATCCGAAATGGCGGCGAAACCTATGCCGAGGATATTGCCCAGCATGGCCCAGGTGACGGCGGCGGCCATATCGATGTTCTTGCCAAAGGCGAAGCGCACCACCAGCACCAGCACGAAGCCAACCACAACCGAAACGCCGGCGAAGACCGAGATGGGGGCGTCGCCGAAGACGTTGTTGTCGGGATCGAAGAACATGGTGTTGGCCTGGGTGGGGTTGAGCAGGTACATGATCGTGGCAATGGCGGCCAGGGCGGCGCTGACGATCAACACGGTGTTGATGCTCTTTTTCTTATCGCTGAAGAGGAATACCAGACCGCTGATCATACCTACCAGCCCGTTGCCGACGCTCCATTGGGGCGAGAGGCCGAAGCCGGTCAGGGCGTCGCCGAACATGTTGCCCACCGCACCGGTGAAGAAGCCCACCACCGGGCCGAAGGCGTAGCCAAAGAACATGGGGATGGCGATGGCCGGACGCAGCGCCACCTGGCTGACGGAGGGCACTACGAAGACGCTGCCGTTGAACAGATAGGAGAAGATGGCGTACAGTGCGGCGCCGATGGCCATGTAAACGACCTCGCGCGTCCCGACCGTCCACATTTTGTGCTCGCGGGTGAAGTAGTACACCGCGAACACAATCAGCATGCCGATGACCACGAAGACGAAGCGCAGCAGGGCGGTTTCGTCCAGCTTGAGGCTTTCGTTCATCAGGGGGCCAATCTGGGCGATGGCCAGGAAAAAGGCCAGGACGGCGACGAGCGCCAGGATGACATTGAGCATTTTACGATCCATAGTTCCTCCTTAGGCACAACAATGAATAATCTGGCTCAGGCGGAAAAAACCGCCCGTGCTTACGAGGTCAGGTGCGCCAGTTCTTCGGCGCGTTGAAAACGCCTGGTTTGCGCATAGTATTCGAGGTTGGTTTTGAGCAGCGAGGTCGGCACCAGCCGGCAGGCCTTGAGCCGTTCCATATCTTGCAGCACCTCGGGCGGGGCGCCGTCAGCGGCGACCTGGCCCTGGTTGACCAGCAGCACGCGGTTGGCGTAGATGACCGCCATGTCGATATCGTGGGTGATAAAGATGATGGCCTCAAAGCTGGGCAGCTGCAGGATGGCGTTCATGAAGTCCATGTAGTTCTTGTAGTCCTGGCCGGCGGTAGGTTCATCCATGACCAGGATGCGCGAGCGCATGGCCAGGATGGCGGCGATGCTGACGCGCTTTTGCTGGCCGAAGGACAACGCCAGCGGCGGGTAGCTTTCCATGCCGTTCAGGTGTACGATGTTGATGGCCTGGTTGACCTGGGTGCGGATCTCTTCGGGGCTATGGTGCAGGTTGGTGGGGCCGAAGGCCACTTCTTCGTACACGCTGGGGGCAAAGAGCATGTGACTGGGGCTCTGGAAGACGTAGCCCAACGTGCTGGCGACCTGCGCCACGCTCAACTCGCGCGTGTCGCGGCCATCGACCAGGACACGCCCGGCGCGCGGCTTGAGCAGCCCGATGGCATGTTTGACCAGGGTGGTCTTGCCGGTGCCGTTGGGGCCCAACACGGCGATGATGTCGCCGCGCCGGATGGACAGGTTGACACCTTGCAGCACCTGGCGGTCGCTGTCGTAGCCGAAGACCACGTTTTCAAACTGGACCAGCGGGCGTTCGCCGGCGGCTGCGTCTGTTTTTTCGGCCGCCTTGAGGCGCGGAATACACGGCTCGGGTTTGGGGTCGTGGGCGGCGCGGCGCATGATGACCGGTGCGGGCATTTTGACTTCGCGATAATCCACGGCGGCTTCCAGACCGTCGAGCGGGCCGAGATAACGGATCTGGCCGTCCTGCATGAAGAGCACCCGGTCGGGGCGAATGCGCAGTACATCTTCGACGCGGTGTTCGACCATCAGCACGCTCATGCCCTCATCGGCCAGGCGTCGCACGGCGTCGAGCGTTTCCCAGGCGCTGGCGGGGTCGAGGCTGGCCAGCGGCTCGTCCAGCAATAATATCGAAGGGCGCATGGCCAGCACGCCGGCCAACGCTACCTTTTGCTTCTCGCCCCCCGAGAGGTTGAAGGTCTCGCGGTCGCGCAGGTGTGAGATGTTGAGGTGTTCCAGGGCATCTTCAACGGCGTGCAGGATATCGGGCCGCGACCAGCCCAGGTTTTCCAGGCCAAAAGCCACCTCGCTGAGCACGCGTGTGCCGAGGATCTGGCGTTCGGGATCCTGCAACACGGTGCCGACGATTTGCGAAACCCGCGCCAGCGATAGATCGGCCACATCCTTGCCGTGCATGTGAATGCGCCCGCTCAATTCGCCTTTGTAACTGCGCGGGATCAGGCCGTTGATGCAGCGCGCCAGGGTGGTCTTGCCGCAGCCGCTGGCGCCGGCAATGAGCAGGATTTCACCCGGCGCGACTTCCAGGCTGATGTTCTTGATCGCTGGTTCCTGGCGGCTGTGGTAGCGGAAGGTCAGGTTTTCAATGCTGAGGGGTGGTTCGTTGGTCATAAGGCGGGATCAATCGTTTTCGCTAGGGGGGGTGAGGAGGGTGACCGGCGTGCCGACGCTGGCGCCCAGATGACGGGCGGCGCTGCCGTTGACGACGCAGATGCTCAGCCGGTCGGAACTGTCGATCATGGCCACCAGGTCGCCGGGGTGGCCGTCGCCAAAGGTGCGCGCCAGATGTGGGATGGTCTGCCCGGCGATCTGGATCTGGATATCGCCCAGGCTGGCGATCAGGCTTTCTTCCAGGTTGGTGCACAGGTTGCCGAACACGTCGATCTGGATGACTTCGCCTTTCCAGCCGCCGCTAAAGGCCCTGGGACGTGGCAGGCGCAGGCGTACGGCGTTCTGGATGGGGCTGCCCACTTCTTGCAACGTGACGCCGTTGGCCAGGTGGGCGGCCACCGGGGCGAAGATATCGCGCCCGTGGAAGACATTGCTTACCTTCGGCAGCCAGTATTGCGGCCGGTCGAGGTGGACAAACTGCATTGTTTCGCCCAATTGGGTGGCGCGCTCGATCAACACGGTGAGCAGGCCGTTATCCGGGCAGACGTAATACTGCTCTCCCAGCCTGGCGGCGATAGGGCGGCGGTGTGTGCCCACGCCTGGATCGACCACTGCCACGTGAACCGTGCCCGGCGGGAAGTAAGGCGCGGCGCGTCCCAGCAATAAGGCCCCTTCCAGGATGTTTTGAGGCGAGATACTGTGGGTGATGTCGGCGACCTGAGCATCGGGGGCAATCTGCCAGATAACGCCTTTGAGGACGCCTGCATAACCGTCCTGCAGGCCAAAGTCGGTCAAGAGAGAGATAAATTTCAACGCTTCCTCGGCGTAAAAAGGGTTTTAAGACGATCTCACTATAGCATGTCGATTTGATAGCGTCAAGTTCTTTCCCGGGATTTCGAGGGCATTTGTAAAACTGCACCTGACGTATAATAACGGTGTGATCCCCGATTTGCTGGTGACGAAATTGCATTTACCGCTGCCCCCCGGCGGCGGCGTGCAGCGCTCGCTGCTCGAGCAGCGTTTGAACGCCGGACTGGCGGCCGGGCGCCAACTGGTGCTCGTCTCTGCTCCGCCCGGATTTGGTAAGACCACCTGTGTGGCCGGGTGGATCGGTGGGCTCACGGGTTGGGCTGTGGCCTGGCTTTCGCTCGAGGCGGCAGACGACGAGCCGGGACGCTTTTTCTCTTACCTGACGGCGGCGCTGCAGCAGGTGGATTCCCGCCTGGGGGCCGAACTGGCCGCCACGCTGCGATCCGGCCAGTTACCGCCGGCCGAGATCATCGCTGCGTCGCTGATTAACGATATCCTCCAGGTGGGGCGACGCTTTTTGCTGGTGCTCGATGATTTTCACGTCATCCAGGAGCACAGCATCTTGCAGGTGTGCGAGCGGATGATCGCCACTCTGCCCTGGCCGTTACACCTGGTTCTGATTACCCGTGAGGATCCGCCGCTGCCACTGGCCCGTCTGCGGGCTCACAATCGCCTGACCGAACTGCGGGCGGCGGATCTGCGGTTTAGCCGCAGCGAGTCGGCCCAGTTTCTGAATGGGACGTTGGGCCTGGGGTTGGCCGACGGGGACGTTGCCATGCTGACGGAGCGCACGGAAGGCTGGGTGGTGGGGCTGCAACTCGCCGGGTTGTCGCTGCGTGACCGGCCCGAGCCATCCCGCTTTATTGCCGGTCTGAGCGGCAGCCATCGCTATATCCTGGGGTATCTGACCGAGGAGGTACTGGGGCGCCAACCCGAGGAACTGCGGCGTTTTCTATTGCAGACCGCCATTTTAGAACGTCTGAATGGGGAGTTGTGTAACGCGGTTACCGGCCGCACGGATGCTTATGGTGTGTTGGAACACTTGCTGGCAGGCAACCTTTTTCTCGTCCCGCTGGATGATGAGGGGCACTGGTATCGTTATCACCAGTTGTTTGCCGAACTGCTGCGCGAGCAACAACGCCTGAGCGCACCGGCCGAAACCGGTGCGCTACACCACCGGGCCAGCGCGTGGTACCGGCAGGCCGGCATGCCGGCCGAGGCTGTGCAGCACGCCCTGGCTGCCGGCGACAATTCTCTGGCGCTGGAACTGATCGAGCTATACGCCGTGCAGATGCTCGTCCAGGGGCACGCCAGGACGGTGGCGGGCTGGATGCAGGCCATCCCGGAGCCGTATCGTGCCCGCAGCCGGCGCGCCAGCCTGGCTTTTGCCTGGATGGATCTGATGCGCGGCAACTTTGAAGCGATGCCGGCGCACATCGCACGTTTGCAAACCCTGTTCGTGGCTGCCTCGCCGGACCCGGCGCTGCAGGCCGAGTGGCTGGCGCTCCAGGCCACGTTGTTGAGCGGGCAGGGGCGCCCACAGGATAGTCTGGCGCTGGCCGGCCAGGCGCTGGCGCTGGCGGACCCCGAGGACGCCTATTTAAATGGCCTGATCGAGATGGCGCAGGCCGGCGCTTATCAACTGTTGGACGACTATCCACACGCCTTGCAGGCTTTCCAACGGATTATCCGGCATGGGCAGGCGGGGGGCAATTTTACCCTGGAGATGTTAGGGGTCTCCGGGTTATTGCAGATGGCCCTTCAGCATGGCCAGCATCAGCTGGCTTTGCAAACGGCCAGCCGGGCTGTCGAGCGGGTGGAACGGTTGGGGGCGTTTTCGCCTATTTGCGCTGCGCTGTACGGCGCGCTGGGTGAGGTGTATTATCAGCGGCGACAGTTCCAACGGTTTCACGATTGTTTCCAGCGGTCGATCCGCCTGAGCACGTTGGGCGGTTATAGCGACGCCGAAATTGGGTATGGCGTTACCTGCTCGCGTTGGCTGCTGTCCTGCGGTAATCTGGAGGCGGCCGCACGTGAGATTTACAAGGCGGCCGCATTGATGCAGATTGCCGCGCCGGCCTGGGTACGCGAAGAGGTGGTGGCGCAGCAGGTGCGCGTTGATCTTGCCCGGGGCCGGCTGGCGGCGGCCGAAGCGGCCCTGGCTGGCGAGGGCTTTTCGGCCGGGGGAAAGTTTGCACTTCCGGACCTGCTGCCCGGCCAGCCCCTCTCTTTTCAGCGGCGCGTGCTGTATCACAGCGCCCTGCGCATCGTTGTGCGCCGCGCTCAGACCCGGCGCGATACGGTCTGGCTGCGCCCGGCTGTGGCGCTGGCCGGCGAATTGATCGCCCGCGCCCGGCAGGGACAGTATGTGACACTGGCGGTTGAAGCGCTGCTGTTACGGGCGCAGTTGCATGCTGTTGGCGGGGACGCGACGGCCAGCCGCGGGGACTATCTTGCCGCCCTGGAACTGGCCGAGCCAGAAGGGTTCATCTCCTTGTTTGTTGAGGAGGGCGAGCCCGTGCTCGGCGCTCTGGCGGCGTTGGCCAGGGAGGGGAGCGCACCTGAGTATCTCGAGCACATTCTATCGGCCGGTTCGCCGGCGGATGAAGAGACCCGGCAGGCCGCGCTGGTCGAGGCATTGACCGGACGTGAGCTGGCTGTTTTGCGCCTGATGGCCGAGGGGCTGAAATACGAAGAAATTGCTGCTGCCCTGTTCATCTCGCTGAACACGGTGCGTACTTATGTAAAGGCGTTGTACGGCAAACTGGAGGTTAACAATCGCACCCGGGCGATTGTCGCCGCCCGCCAGCGCCGCCTGATCTGATCTTCCAAACCACATCCTTTTGCGCTGCGAATCACATCTTCATGTGATTTCGGGCGCCGCCGGTTGGCGTATGATCCATGCAGTGTTCTGTCGCGGCACCGTTGTAAAAAACTTAAGACATGGGTGCAGCGACGTGCAATATCAAACGGCAGCGATGAAAGGATGAAAAAAATGAGTGTAAAAATTATGGATGGGGGCCTGTTGGAAGTGTATGGCCGCTCCGGCACACCGCAAAGTTTCCGGCGGCTGGCGGCGGGTGCGGCGGCGTTGATTGTCTTGCTGGCGCTGTTGGACCTGGGGCTCATGTTCTTACCCGGTACCGGCTTCGATCCCGGCACGCTCGGCGCGGTTGACTGGCTGGAGGCCTTTCAGGCCAACCGGCTGCTCGGGCTGCGCAACCTCGGTTTCTTGAATATGCTCACCATCTCGTTGACAATCCCGGTGTTCCTGGCGCTCTATGCTTTGCAGCGCCAAAAAGATGGATTGTATCTGACGCTGGCGCTGCTGCTTGTATGCATTGGGGCTGCGATCTACATTGCCAATAACGTCTCATTGCCGATGATGGCCTTGAGTGACCGTTACGCTGCGGCGCCGGTCGAGCAGAGGCCGGAACTGATCGTCGCCGCTCAGGCGCTGTTGGCCCGCGAGGATCTGACCGCCGGGGCGTTTCCGGGCTTCCTGTTCCCCGAACTGGCCGGGATGTTAATGGGGGTGGCGATGCTGCGTGGCGGCGTGTTCGGACGCCGGACGGCGTGGGCGGGCATCCTGGGGGAAGGGCTGCTGCTGGCGCTCAATGTTTGCGCTGCGTTTCTGCCGGCGGTGTATACGGTGGTGGTCATGCCGCTGAGCGTGATCGCCGGGCCGCTGGTGTTGGTGTGGTTTGTGTTGGTTGCCAGCCGCTTGTGGCGTGATGGCTCGCTGTAAAAATGGAGTGCGAATGAGTACAAACGAAATCCTGGTTACGTATGCCAGCCGGGCCGGTTCCACCGCCGGCGTGGCTGAGGCCATCGCTGAGGCGCTGCGCCAGGGCGGGCTGGCGGTGACGGTGTGCGCCATGCAGGCGGTGGATACGCTGGAACCCTACCGGGCGGTGGTGGCGGGTAGCGCGGTGCATGGCGGCAAGTGGCTGCCGGAGGCGCTGCATTTTGTCCGCCGCCAGCGTGCCGCGCTGGCGGGGCGGCCCTGTGCGCTTTTTCTGGTGTGTATGGCGTTGACGATGAAACAGGCATCCGCTCGCCAGGGGGTGACCGCCTGTTTCGATCCGCTGCGCGCCGTGCTGCGGCCGGTCGGCGAAGGGGCCTTTGCCGGGGCGTTGGATCTTGCCCGGCTGCCACTGCTGCCCGACCGGCTGGTGTCGCGGGCGCTGGTAGCCAGCGGTTTGTGGACGGTGGGTGACCACCGCGATTGGAACGCCATCCGCACCTGGGGCGACCGTATCCGCCCGTTGTTGTAGGAAGTCGCTGGCGCAATTCTTCACAGGGGGTTGCATGGGAAGGGGGATTGTGCCATGATAAGGGTGAGGGAGGGTGTTGCGCTATGGACCAAAACATCTCTGGGCGGAATGGGCCGGCCGCGTTGAAATGCCCACAGTGCGGGGCGAATCTCGAACCGGCGTCTGAGGGGTATGCCATCTGTCAGTATTGTGGCTCCAGCCTGATCTGGCAGGGCGGGGAGGGGGGCGCCGGAGCGGCGGAGGCTACGGTTGTGCGCGGCATGCGTCTGAAACAACTGACCTGCAGCGACGACGCCGGTACAGGGCTGGAGGTGTTTCGCATGCTGGCGCCGCTGGGCTGGCAGTTTCAGGGCGGCTGCCGCTGGCTGCTGGATAACCCGGGCATGCCGGCGGTGGTTGCTTTTCAGCTGTGGAACCCGCACGGGCCCGAGGGATTTGAAGTGCTGCCCAATATGAATTTCATCTGGAGCAATCCCTCTATGGCTGCGGCGGGCTCACGCCATTTTGGCGCCGAGGTGCGCTCGCCGGTCAACATTCGCGAGGCGCTGCGCGGCTATGTGCTGCCCCGCTATCGCCAGGCGGTGAGCGGTTTGCAGATCTTGAACGAGGAGCCGCTGCCCGACCTGCCGCGTCTGGTGCGTTCAGAGGCGCCAGACAGCGGTGGTTGGGCCGAGGGGGGCAAGGTGCGTATCCGTTACACCTGGAAAGAGCACACCTTTGATGAGGAAATCTTTGGCGTGGTAGAAGCTTTCCGCACCCCCATAGCCGGGATGTTTGGCACGACGACGTTGATCGTCTGGTTCATCGACTATCTGTTTGCTTTTCGCGCCGCGGCCGGGCGATTGGATGCCAGCCAGAACCTCTTCTCGGTCATGCTTCGCTCGTTCCAGTTAAACCCGCACTGGTACGCGGCTTTTAAAACCATCGCCCGCCAACTGGCGCAGCAGCAGATCCAACGCATCCAGCATATCGGGCAGATCGGGCAGATGTTGGCCCAGGCCGGGCGTGAACTGCGCGAGCAAAACCTGAACGACTGGTACGCCCGCCAGGCAAGCTATGACCGCATCGCCACCGATTGGAGCCGCACGATCCGCGATGTGGATGCGTTTGTCGACCCGCACCGCCAGGAGGTGGTGGAACTGCCTGCCGGTTACGGCAATGCCTGGGCCAACAACCTGGGCGAATATATCCTGTCGGATGATCCCAATTTCAACCCCAACCTGGCCTCTAATTTGCACTGGGAACCCATGTCGCCTCAGCCGAAGTAGTGAAAATCTTTCCAGAAATCGGGCCAGGGGCGATTCGGCCCGCTGCATACGTAGATGCCGGGATGGGTAGCTTCCTCGTTCTGGATGCCGTAGGGCATCTCGTTTTGAGCGGCCAGGCGGCAATCTTTGAAATAAGCGCCGACCGTCGCGGGTTCGAAGCCGACCAGGATGAGCCCGGCGGGCGGCGGGTCGCCGTAGCCGCGCGCCCAGAAGGAGTTGATCCCGCTGATCGCCGGCGGCAGGCCATAGGCCGGGCCGTACAGGTTGATGGCTCCGCCCACGCCGTAGTTGGCGGCCAGGATGGCGGTTTGCGCCCGTTCGGCGGCGGGCAGCCCGGTGTAAACCCGCGCCACCGTTGCCACCAGTTCTGGCCAACCGATCTCTTCTTTGAAACCATCGTTGAGGGTGGTGGCAGCATGATACCAGGCGGAGTTGAACGGGGCGAGGGGCAGGGCAACGGCGATGGCAAACAGGGTACCGGCGGCCAGGGAACCCCAGGTAATCTGGCGCCAGCGGCGGGCAGTTTCGGGCGCTTTACCGGCGAGCCAACGCTGCCAGCACACCGCGCCGGCAGCCAACAACATGGGGTAAGCCGGTGTGGTGTAATAACTGCGCCCGCGCGTGACGAGGAATAAGCCGAAAACCGCCACAAACATCCAGCCCAGCGTGCGGTAGCGGCTGCCGTCCTGGGCGCGCAGGTAAAAATATAGACCGGCGACCCACAGCGGCAATGTTACCGGATTGGTGGCGACAAAAAACTGCTCGATCAGGAATGCGTCGGTGCGGCCAATTTCTATGTCGCGGCCGTGGATGCTGCTCAGAAAGTCGAGGCTGATAAAGTTGTGTTGGATTTGCCAGAGCAGGTTGGGCAGATAGATGAGCAGAGCAAGCGCCGCGCCGGCCCACAACCACGGGCTGCGCAAATACCGGCGCGCCGGGGTGAGCAGGATGGCCACCACCAGGGCTGCGGCCAGAAAAGCCATGGTGAACTTGTTCATCATCCCCAACCCGATGGCTACGCCGATCAGCAGCCACCAACGCGGGTTGTCTGTGTGCAGCAGCCGCAGCAGTCCGTAGGCCAGCAGCACCCAGAAAAAATAATCAAAGGCCACGTATTGAAAGGTGGCGCCGTCGTGCATGGCGACCGGCGCACTGCCGGCTGCCACGGCCGCCAGCAGTTGGGCGGGACGTTTTCCGCCCAACGCACCGGCCATGCGCCCAACCAGCAGCATACAGATACCCTGTGAAATGGCGGGCAGGAGACGCAGCCCGCTTAACGATGCCCCGAATAGTTCGAACCCCAGGCGGGTTAGAAAGGCAGTCAGGGGCGGGTAGGTGACGTAACCCCAGGCCAGGTGCCGGGCGTCGTCCAGCATGGCCAGTTCGTCGCGGTGAAAGCCGTATTGATGATTGGTCAACAGGTGGATCGCCACCCGGATCGACGCCGCCAGGATGAGCAGCGCCAGGTCGGTGTGTACGAAAACCTGCCAGGAGGCAAGGACTTTTTTCATAAATACACTCCTTCAGGTGGGAGCACGACAGAATTCCATCTTTATTGTAGCGCGTCCCGCGCCATTTTGATTCTGCCTTTTGAACGATGCTTGCAGTCGGTCATGATAGAATGGGGGATGGAAGCGGGAAAGAGATCAGGTGGAAAACGATGGTTAGCGTATCCGGAAAAAGCGCCTGATGTGAATTTTCTGACCGATGGTTGGGGTTTATCATCTTTGTGGAAAACTGAGAGGGATAATCATGACTGCGTCTGCACCGGGCACTGGAACGAAGGGACCGCTGGGGATCTATGGCTGGGGGTTATTAGAAATTACTGTAGTTATTAGTATTGGAGTTTGTGTCTTGCTTCAGGGTCTTTTTTTCTTCGTTTTGTTGAAACCCCTTGGCGACTTTTCTGTGGAAGATGAACGCGCGGCTCCTTTGTTTAAGGAGTTGAATCATCGCCTGCTCGAGCAAATTCCCCCGCCGGCCTGGGCCGGTGAGTTAAGTCGAGCGGATGATGTGAACCCCCTGATGGATGGCAGTAATCGTTATATCGCCACACAGGTTGTTTATTATTCCAGTGGGCATTCGTATACAGATATCTTGCAATATTACGATACACTGCTGCGCCGCAAAAAATGGGAGCGGGTGCCCCTCCAGGGAAGCTACCTGCCGCATTATGCTGAAGGGGTTGTCTATTCGGGGGGCAGCAGTTGTGTGTCTATTCAACATGTGCAAGGAGCCGATTATCGACTTTATGTCTGGCATGATTATTGGAAACAGGAATTCAGCCCATCATGGGATGGGCGATGTTTCTTGGTGGATGCTCTGTATGATTTTATGGAATGTCCCTGATCGTTTGGGGGTGTTTTAGCCGCAAAACGGTTGTCTGATCGGGTAAATTGTTATACAATAAACCCCATTGGACTTCTGACTGCATACCATGAACATGGATCAAACCGGCGGTTATCCGCACAACGTACTGGCGTACGATGGAACAATTGAAGGGTGGTTAAAAGCTTTGGATCTGCGCGACCAACGCACGATGGGTCATTCCTATCGGGTGACTTACCTGTCGGTGAAGCTGGCGGTGCGGTTGGGGTTGGATGAGCAGATGCAGCGTCACATCCGCCGCGGGGCGCTGCTGCACGACATTGGCAAACTGGGCGTTCCCGACAGCATTCTCAACAAGATCGGAACGTTAAGCGAGCAGGAGATGCAAATCATCCGCCGCCATCCCACCTATGGGTACCAGATGATGGTGCATATTCCTTATCTGGAAATCGAACGGGAGATCGTCTATGCTCATCACGAGCACTGGGACGGCAGCGGTTATCCGCGCGGTTTGCAGGGTGAAGAAATCCCCCTGGCGGCGCGCATCGTGGCGGTGGCGGATGTGTGGGACGATCTCAACACCAACGCTTTGGGGCTGTTACCCGAGATGATCTGCGCCCGTTTGCAGCGCGAGGCCGGACGGCGTTTTGACCCGCATATACTGGCGGCGTTTCTCGACCTGCTTCAAGAAGAACACGAACAGCAGATTGCCCGGGCAGCCGGCGAGGCGTAGGAAGCGTTTAGGGACGCGGCAGCACGCGGCCGCCGTGGTAGAGCAAACGGTAAACGCGCTCACCGCGGTAAAAAATTTCTTCCACGCCTTCAAAGCCCTCGGGCGTGCCCTGGCTGTGATCCTGGTAACGCCAGTCGCCCTCTTCGTATTGCTCGGGGCCGCGATAGGGGCGCAGCGGGCCGACCCGGCTCATGGCTGCCTGTAAGAAGCGATAAACGGCGTCACCGGGCTGCTGCTGCGATGTCAGGTAGCCGTAATAATTCATCGACCAGATTACCTGGCCGTTGTGGAGCACCACCTCTTCTCCGATAAACGGATCCCAGCCGTAGTAACGGTCGCGGTAGGTGAGTGCGCCGTCCTGATAGACCAGTTCTTTGGCGCCATCTGCCAGGACGGCGTTGGCGCCCTGGCCATTGGCGTACGTGGCTATCTTAGCCTGTACCAGAAAGTCGACGAGTTGCATATCCAGGGGGCCCAAAATCGATTTACAGGCGGATGACGTGCCCGCAATATTCGCAGGTGATCGTGTCCATGCCGCGCAGCACTGCCTGCTGGATGGTGGCGTTACACGCCGGGCACACGGTTGGCGCCGCCTTGACCTTCTCGACCGCCTCCTGGTCGACGGCCACGGCGCGCGTGCGGGTAAATTCGCCGCTTTGTACGTTGTTGATCAGACCCTGCCATTCGTTGCAGTCCTGCCCGTCCAGGTGGAAGTGGGCGGTCGGGTAGGGCGCTCCGCTGCGCATCAGCAGATCGATGTGATCCTCGTTCTTGAACAACCCCTGTTTGCTGGCTTTGATTTCCTGGATCAACGCCACGGGCACCTCAAAGAGCAGTTTCTGTACCTTTTGCGTTTCGGTGGTGATGAACAGGAACTTCTTGGTGGCGATTTCCTGTTTCTGTTCGAAGATCAGGCGCTGATCGGTCAGGTAGAGATTGCCGTGCGGGTCGTTTTTGTCCTCTTTGCCGTCCTGGGCCCATACGGCTTCGACCGCCATTACACCCGCTTCGGTGGGCAGCAGTTTGAAGCTGGCTTCTTCTAATTGCTGCAACATCCACTCGATCTTTTCCAGGTGATCTGCCAGGGTGTGGTTATCGCCGGCGAACTGATCGTACATGCCGCGCAGCGTGTTTTCGCAGGCCGAGACCTTGCTTTCCAGGCTGGAGACCTGTGAGCGCAGGCTGGCGGCCAGCGGGCGGGCGGCGGTAACGTTGCCCGCCATCCCCGACAGACGGCTCATCTCCATTTCGGCCTTGCGCAGGTCGCTTTGTAGTTGGACGGCCTGCTGGTCAATCTGGGTTTTGACGCGCTGCCAGACATCCGGCCAGCGGGTGACCATGTCGTTGGCCTGGTTTTCCAGTTCGCGTTCGAAGGGGTAGCCGCGTTCACGCAGCAGTTTGATGCGTTGCGGCATGCTTTTTAAGCGTGTTTCGAGGTCTTCGATCTCGTCGTGGATCGAACTGAGGTACACCTTGCTTTGTAACGAACCAATGTCGGATTGCAGGCTCTGGATTTCTTGCGCCAGTTGCTCTTGCGGGCTGGGGGTGGTGGATGCGCTTCCTGAATTCGGGTTTGACATGGCTTTTCTCCTCGAAAAGATTACAGTTCTATTATAGCCGCCTGCGCTCAGGGCGCCAATCCAGAGAAAGGCGGGTTTGGCTGCAAGCCTTTCAGATTGCGACCTTGCAGAAACATCTGTGCAAATTCTTCGGGCAGGCCGTAGCGGCGGATGGCCTGGAGGGTTTCTTCCAGCGCATATTCCAGGCGATAGTGCTGGACGGTGCGCCGGCCGCGCCCCAGGTCGAGCAGGGCGTACCCGGCGCGCGGGTCGCCGTCATCCGGACGGCCGACGCTGCCGGTATTGACAAACCACACTTCGCCGGACTGGCGCACGAACGCCTGGTGCGAGTGACCGCAGACGATTACATCGGCTTTGGCCTGCTGCGCCAGCTCATCCAGGCGCTGGTCGGGCGTTTGCGGGGTGAGGTGTTCGTCCTGATCGGTCGGGCTGCCGTGGACGAGCAGGATGCGCCAGCCTGCTATCCGCAGCCGGCGCTGGTGGGGCAATGCGGCCAGATAACGGCGGCTGGCGGGCGAGAGGTGGTCGTAAGCCCAACGAAAGGCCAGCCATTTGAGCGGATGTTTCTTGATCGGCCAGACCTCGCCTTTACGGGCGCTTTGCAGCGTCTTACGGTCGTAGTTGCCCTGGATGCTGGGGATGCCGGTGGCCTGCACCAGCGCCACCACTTCTTCGGGAAAGGGACCGTAGCCAACGAAATCGCCGATATTGTAGATCTGGCGGGCGCCCTGGGCCGCAGCGTGCGTCAACACCGCCTGCAGGGCGGGCAGATTGGCGTGAATGTCGCCGATTAGCGCAATTTTCATGGCGCGACGGCAGGTGGGGGCGGAGGCTCGGGGGCCGGCGGCGGGCCTGCCAACGGCGCCTGAATGGTGTGACGCAAGGTGTTCCAGACGCCTTCGGCCTGCCATTTCTCCCAGTCGCGCACGAATTTGTGATACAGGCGTTGGCGTTCTTCACCGCGATCCAGCAGGTAGAATTGAATACCGTTCACCAGGCGTTTAAAAGGGCGTTCGTGCCCAAAATAATCCAGGGTGCGTTGGCGTTCTTCTTCTAGAAAACGCGGCAGAAAATCGATCCATACGTCGCAGTCGTGGATATCTCCCAGCATTTCCTGCGCTTTGCGCAGGCTCTGTAAGCAGGAGCGTATCTCGTTGCCGTACAACGGGGTGAAGGTTTCCAGGGTATAGCGCAGATGTTTGGCGGCGATGCGCATGGCGTGCAACTCGGCCACCCGCTCGGGCTGGTAAATATAGTCGCGGTAGGATTCAAAGGCATCGAGGTTTTCGCGGATGGCCTGGAGGGCCAGTTCGTACAGCGCCGGGTTGTACAGGTAGACCTGATTTTGCCGGGCGGCGATGGGCAGCAGCCAGCTTTCCATTTCTGCTACGGTCTGGTTTTCTTCCAGCCGCTCCAGCGCCTGGGCGACCCGCTCCTGGTTGGCGCTGCGCTGCTGGCGCAAACGCAGAATCAGGCGGGCAATGCCGTAGCGCTGGGGGGCGTGGTCTGCTAATGTTTCTTGCAGTGCGGCGATTTTCTCGATTTGCACGTCGTTGTCACGCGCCGCGCCCAGAGAGCGGGTGATGGCGCGTATCTGTCGTTCCCAACCGGTGCGTTTTCTCTGTGGCAGACAGCCGGCGAAGAGCGGCAACGTACTGCGCAAACGGCGCGAGGCCACCCGCATGCGGTGCACACATTCAATATCGGTCGCCTGCCGTACGCCGGCGATTTCTGCTTTTAGCGCCTGCATGTGGGCATACATCACCCCTGCGCCGTAGACACAGATCGAAGTTTCGCTTTTCTTTTTCACGGCTTTTTCTGTACCTCTTTATAATTAT
>CAZHTS010000045.1:0-39037 GCA_964535315.1 uncultured Anaerolineaceae bacterium | reverse complement strand
GCGGAGATAACTACGCCTTTTCTCCGCGTTCTCCGCGTCTCCGCGTGAGAAAATCCCCCCTCCCCCTTAGCGGCTCTCGATCAATCGACAGAAGGCGCACAGTCCGGGGGCGGTGGTGGGTTGGTCGCAGCGCGGGCAGCGTTCGTCGGGCGTTTGCGGCGCTGAGGGGGCAGAGAAGAGCTCGGGGCGGGCGCGCAGAAAGCCGGTGTAGAATTGCAGCTTGAGGCCGGGGCGCTGGCTTTCCATCTGGTTGAGCAGCGCCTTTTGGGCGAGCATCTGGTTGCCGGCGGCAAAAGGACATTCTTCCTCGACGTAAACGATCGGGCGCAGGATGGCATAGGCGGCGGTCTCACGTTCGTAGAAGCGACACAGCGGTTTGGCCTTGCGTACGAAACCGGCGGCGGGCAGCACAGGCGCCTGGCGGCGCAGCAGATCGAGCGACCAAGTGAGGGTGTTGCCAAACAGGACGCTGGCTTCGTCGTCCAGGTTATGGCCGGTGAGCAGGACATCGTATCCGCCCTGGGCGGCGACCTGGTTGAAGAGATGGCGTTTGACCAGCCCGCACACCGAGCAGGGGCGCTGCCGGCCGCGGTGCGTGCGGGCCGCCAGGTCGGGCACGCTGCACCCCAGGTCGCGGGCGACATCGACGATGTGCAGCCTCAGCCCGCGGGCGGCGGCGAAGTCCAGGCAGCATTGCTGCGAGCGGTTGGAATAGTCGTCGGGGCCGGCGATGCCGAGGTGGATGTAAAGACCGTCGGCGGCGTATCCCAGGTGGGTGAGGATGTCCCACAGGGCAAGCGAATCTTTGCCGCCCGAGACAGCCAGCAGCAGGCGGGCGCCGGGCGCGAACAGGGCGTATTTCTGGATGAAGCGCTGCGTCTGAGCCAGCATCCAGTCGAGGAAGTGCGTTTTACACAACGCCAGATGGTGCTGGCGCATATGGATGGCGGCGTTTTGGGCGCAGTGGCGGCACTTCATGCGCCGGCGCTCCCCCCGGAGATGACCGGGATGAGCCGCACCACGTCGCCAGCGCGTAACAGGTCTTTCTCGGTGATCATTTCGCCGTTGCGCACGGCCAGGTAAGATTCGGGCGGCAGTCCAAGCTGCTGGATGGCCTGGGCGACGGTCTGGTTGGCGGGAAGCTGGTGTTCCTGCTTGCGAACGATGAGGGTGACGGTTGTGGTGGACATATGATCACCTCAAATCAGAAAATACCGGCGGCGACGAGCACGGTGAAGGTCATGATATACCAGTGGATGAAAAACGGGTAGAGATACGAGCGGGTGCGCCAAGCTACCCAGCCAAAGGCGAAACCGCCGAAGATGGTGCTGAGCGTTTCGATCTCGGGTTTACCCAGGTGGGCGAGGGCAAAGGGCACGGCTTGCAGCCAGATGGCCTCGGGGCCGAAGCGGCGGGCGTAGCCAAACAGCAGCCAGCCGCGAAAAAGGAACTCCCAGCCGATCAGGTCGAGGGTGACGTCCAACAGCAGGCGCGGGCCGAAACGAAAGCGGTAATAGGCCTGCATTTCGGGCCGGCGGGCCACCCACAGCAGCAGCGGAGTGAAGATTAACACAGCCAGCAGGGTGAGGAGCAGCCCGGCGCGCCAGTCGCCGAGGCGCAGACCGTATTGGGCGGGGTTCTGGCGGAAGACGAGCAGGGTGACGAGCAGCGGAACGATCAGGTAAAGGATGGCGCGATCCAGGTAGGGGTTGGCGGTGAATTCGTGGTAGCTGTCGAGCAGCAGCAGGCTGGTGCTGACCACAGTGAGGACGGCAATCTGCCAGTCCAGGGCCGGGAGATTGCCAAGCAGCCAACGAAGGGAGCGCGTCATGGCGGCTCAGTCGTCCTGGAGGCGGTAACCGGCGGCCAGCAGCGCAGCGCGGGCGGCGGGCAGGTCAGCGGAGCGCACGAGGATGTAGTCGGTGTCGTAGGTGGAAAGGGCAAAGATGGACACGCCGGCCTGAGCCAGGGTGGCGCTCAACCCGGCCAGGATGCCGATCAGGGCGAAGTCGAGCGGGCCTTCGACGCGCAGCCCGGCCCAGCCCAGTTCGGCCGTGCAGCCAGGGGGCACGTGCGTCTCGGGCACGACCAGCGACAGTTCGGTGGGCGTGCGGGTGAGCGACCAGAAGGGCAGGTCGTGCAGGCCGGCGGGCAGGGGGACGGTGGTCGGCAGCTGGCAGACGGCCAGGCGTTCGGGCAGGACGGTGAGGGTGAGGTTCATTTTTACTCCTGTGAGAGGGCGTTTTGCAGGCAAAGCAGCCACTGGCGGGCGGCGCCCTGAGGTTCGGCGGCGCTGAGGGCCAGGATGGGGCGCGGCGAAGGCACGTCGAGCGGGACGAGACGCACGCTGGCGTCTAACCAACGGGTGGGCAGGAAACCAAGGGCGTCTGGGTCGGCGGCGATGGCCTGGCGCATGGCCTGTGGATCGGGGGCGATGGCGGCCGACCCGGCGGGGACGCTATGTTGGAGCAGGGCGTCTTCGAGCACGCCGCGGGCGTCGTCGCCGGAGGGATAAACCCACAGATGCAGGGGCAGGTCTTTGCCCTGTGGGAGCAGACGCTCCCAGGTGGGGGCCGGATCGGCGAGCAGGGCATCTATTTGGGCGCGGTTGAGGGCGGCCAGCGGGTTAGAGGGGTGGACGATGGGGACGAGGGCTTCCTGGGCGATGTCGGCAGCGTAGCCCTCGAGGCGCGGCGGTTCGTCCCAGCGCAGGGCAAAGGTGACCTGCGCCGGGGTCAGGGCGTCGGCCGGTCGTTCGAGGGCGATTACCGCCAGGCCGGGTTGGGCCAGGGCGCAGGACTGAAAGTGCGGGCGCAGCACGGCCAGGGCCGGGGTGAACTGCACTTGCAGGAAGAGCGGGGTGGGCTCGGTCGCCGGGGCGGCCACGGGCCGGCAGGCGCTGAGCAGCAGGACGGCGCACAGGAGGAACCTTTTCACGGGTTAATTATACTGGTGAACGAACGACGGTGTGCAAAGGGGTTGACAATTTCCGCTATACAAGCTAGAATATAAAATATAGAGGATTAACATGTCGGTACGTCTGGTTCTGTTGGGTCTGTTACACGAGCGCCCGTTGTATGGGTACGAGATCAAGCATATTATCGAAGAACACATGGGGGATTGGACCTCGGTGGCTTTCGGTTCGATCTATTTTGCTTTGGATAAATTATCCGAGGAGAAATTTGTTGAGAAGGTGGCAACCGAACAGAGCGGCAGCCGCCCTTCGCGCAGTGTGTACCAGATTACCCCGGCGGGCGAGGAAGAATTTTTACGCCTGCTACGCGAAGGCTGGCAAAAGCTTGAGCGCACCTATTATGAAATAGACGTGTGCCTGTTCTTCCTGGATCGCCTGTCGGTAGACGAGGTTAAGGGGTATCTACGCGGACGGGTGGCCCGCCTGGAAAGCGTGCTGTTCCATTTGCAGGCGCATGAAGCCGAACAGATGAGCGACCCGCAGGTTCCGGCGCAGGCCAGGGCCATCTTCAGCCATTCCCGGATGCACCTTCAATCTGAATATGAATGGAGCAAACGCCTGTTGGCCGAGATGGAAAAAGAGGTGGGGTAAGTTTTTCTTTTTTTTTACCCAGTATT
Source organism: uncultured Anaerolineaceae bacterium (assembly GCA_964535315.1). Taxonomy (GTDB): domain Bacteria; phylum Chloroflexota; class Anaerolineae; order Anaerolineales; family Anaerolineaceae; genus CAZHTS01. The sequence continues at coordinate 35,446 of CAZHTS010000045.1, read as the reverse complement.
CTATCTTGTATATTCTAATTTTTATATGGAGGTAAAAATGAAACACAGTCGAGTTCCGGAAACAGATCATGGCATTCAAGGAGCGGATGCGGTCGAGCAGTACGATCAGATGCAACGTTCGTTGCGCGATCACGGTTGGATGGAGACGGATGATTTGCTGCAAAGCGGCGTGCAGCACGGGCACGCCCTTGAGGTCGGCCACGGGCCGGGCTACCTGGGGTTGGAGTGGCTCAAACGTACTCAGGGGACGCACCTGACCGGCCTGGATATCAGCGCAGACATGACCACTCTGGCAAGGCGCAATGCGGCCAGCTACGGTATGCAGAATCGGGTGGTGTATGACACCGGGCGAGGCGACGCCCTGCCCTATGCCGAACAGACTTTTGACGCCGTGTTTACCAATGGCTCGCTGCACGAATGGGCCAATCCGCAGGGCACTTTTAACGAGATTTACCGCGTCTTGAAACCAGGAGGGCGTTATTTTGTTTCTGATCTGCGGCGCGATATGCCCACCTGGATGCGTTGGTTCTTGTGGCTGGGAACGAAGCCGGCAGTCATCCGCCCGTATCTGTTTTCCTCAATCGACGCCGCTTACACGCCAGCCGAGTTACAACGCCTGCTGGCAGAGACGACCTGCCGGGGTGGGCGGGTCACGGCGAAGCTGGTGGGGGTGATCGTTAACGGACAGAAGCCTGCGTAAGGCGGCATGGGTGGGGGAGTACCGGCGTGTTATACTTGCCGTGTGGCAAATGAGGTATTTCCCCCACCCCTTTTGTTGACCCGTTTGCTCCCACCGGCGCCGGGCAGGGGGTACGTTGTCCGCCAGCGGGTGGCCGGCGTGTTGGATGCGGCGTTTGATTTCCCGCTGGTGTTGGTAACAGCGCCGGCGGGTTACGGGAAGAGCGCCGCCCTGGCCGATTTTGCCCGGCAGCGTCCGGCGCAGGTGGCCTGGCTGTCGCTGGACGCTGCGGATAACGATCCGGTGCGTTTCTGGCGTTATTTTGTTGCTGCTCTACAAAGGATTCTCCCTGATTTCAGACTGGATACCCCCGTGACGCTGCCGGAGCTGGGCACAGGGTTTATCCGCGGCGGGTTGGATGAGTTGAGCAACCGGCTGCTGGCGGTGGAACGCCCGCTTGGCCTGATCCTGGATGACTTTCACCACATACAGCAGCCCGATATTCTCGCCGCAGTTGCCTGGTTGGTCGAGCACTGCCCGGATAATTTTCATTTGGTGTTATCGGGGCGCAGCCAACCGGCGTTGCCGCTGGCGCGCTGGCGGGCGCGGGGACGTCTGGGTGAGGTGCGGGCCAGGGAGCTGGCTTTCAACCTTCAGGAAACAACGCTGTATTTTGAACACAATGCGCCGCAGCTTGCGGTGGGCGGACAGATACAACAACAGATTGTAACCTTGACGCACGGTTGGGCGGCAGGAATCCGCTTGCTGGAAATTGCCTTGCACGATGCCCCGCAGCGATTGGGCGCGTGGGCCGAAGGGCGTCGTCTGGCGGCTGAATATCTGACCGCCGAAGTGCTGGACAACCTCCCACCAGGTTGGGTTGAAGTGTTGATGCACGTTGCCGTGCTGGACGTTTTCACGACCGAACTGGCATGTCTTGTCGGTGGAGCGGCGGCCGGGCAGGTTCTGGAACAGGCGCTGGCAGCGAATCTGTTTGTGCAGCGCCAGGACGAAACCTGCCGCTTGCACCCATTCTTCCGCGAGGCGCTCTTACAGCATCTGGCGCCTGGGGAACGCAGGCGGTTGCAGTGTGAGGCGGCGTACTGGTTTGAGGCGCACGGGCGGGCCGAAGAGGCCCTGGCTTACGCTCTGGCCGGCGAGAACTGGCAGGGCGCAGCGCGCCTGGTTCTGCGCCTGAGCGAGGAAAAGTTACAACTGGGCGAATTACACACCCTGAATCGTTGGTTGGAGATGATCCCTGGCGAACAACTCGACCACTGCCCCGACCTGCGGGTTCTACGCGGCTGGGCGTGGTATTTGCAGGGCCGGGTGCCTGAGGTACGGCAGTTGATTACAGCGCTGGTAGAGGACGAGAGCGCCATCAACAGGCGGGCCTGGTGGGACGGGCTGCGCTGTCAGATGGCGCTGGTCGATGAGGATAATCGCCGGGCGCTCGACCTGGCGGAAGATGCCCTGGCGCAGTGCGCCGGCCCGGATAGCTTTCTACGGGGTATGTTATTGGCGTCGCGAGCGGTGGCGCAGCAGGCGCTCGGCGACTCGGCCGGCGCGCTGGCGAGCTATCAGCAAACCTTACGACTGCACACCGGCGAGGGGTACCTGTTCTCTCGGCTCTTTTCACTGGTCAATCTGGGCATTGAACTGAACGAAACCGGGCAGCGCCTGCGTGCCCTGGCGTTGTGCACGCAGGTGTTGGAGGAAAACGCTGCGACGGCCAAAAGCAATCCAATGTTTGGGCTGGTGCATCTCTTGCTGGCGCGGCTGTATTGGGAGACCAACGACCTGAGGGCGGCCCGTCAGGCGTTGGAAACGGCGGGGCGACAGATGGAACAGCTCGGCATCCTTGGCTTTCAGATTTCGGTGGATCTGATCCGTTGTTATCTGCTGGTGGCCGAAGAGGAATATGGGGAAGCGCTGCGACTGGTGGCGTCGAACCGGCGGCGCACCCGTTCCGCCGGGTTGATTGGTTTTCGCCGCCAGTTTGATTTGCTGGGCGCCGAACTGGCCCTGAAGATGGGACGTCTGCCGGCGGTGGCTAACTGGCTGGACGAGGCCGGGCTGCCGGACAGCCCTCAACAGGACGCAGCGCGCGAGATGGAATTCTTGTTGCAGGCGCGTTATCTGCTGGACAGCGGAGCGCTAAATGAAGCAGAGCATTTGTTAGCGGAATTGTCTGCCTTTGCGCAAACCGCACGGCGCGTGCGCCTGGCGATCGCCGTGCGGCTGGTGCAGGCGGTGCTGGCCTGGAAGCGCAGCGAGCTCGGGCGGGTCAAGGTCTACCTGGATGAGGCGTTGGCGCTGGCGACGCCGCAGCATTACACCCGTTTGCTTCTGGATTACGGTGCACCGCTGGGCGGGCTGCTGGCACATCTGGATGGGTTGTCCGGCGGCGGCGATGTGCCGGAGCGGGTGGAGATGCTCACCCGGCGCGAGGTTGAGGTGTTGAAGCTGCTGGCGGAAAACTGTACCAATGCAGAGATTGCCCGGGCGCTGGTGCTTTCGAGTGAGACGGTCAAGATCCATCTCAAGCATATCTTTCAGAAGTTAAACGTCGATAATCGCCGCCAGGCTGTACGGCGGGCGCGCCAGTTGGAAATCCTTCCGGCCTAGCGGGAAGATCCCCCATAAAATACCCCGTTATGGGGGATGGAAAACTGCTCTGGAGGGCGTAAGATCATGCTGTCTATATGAAAGGAGCAGACAGCATGAAAACATTAATGGTCGGAAATGGTGTGATTGGAACGATTTATGGTTGGGCGCTGGCAGAGGCCGGAGTGGATGTCAGCCATTTCGTGCGTCCCGGACGCCGGGAACAATACGCGCACGGTGTGACGCTCGATGTACTCGACGAGCGTAAGGGGCACGCGGCCAACCAGATGGCGCACTATGCGCTGCGCTGCGTCGAAACGATTCAGCCGTCGGATGGCTACGAATTAATCATTGTGCCGGTCAACGCCCAACAGTTGGAAGCGGCGCTGCGCATGCTCGCCCCGCACGCCGGCGACGCAATTTTCCTGCCGCTCACTTCCAACTGGGAAGGCACCGCCGTACTGGATGCCTGCCTGCGGCGCGATCAGTACTTGCTGGGTTATGGCGACGGCGGCGGAACGGTCCGCAATGGGGTGTACTGGACGAACCTCGGGGCAGAGATCCACCTGGGTGAGGCGGACGGGCGGTCGAGCGACCGGCTGCTGCGAGTCAAGGCGTTGTTTGAGCGGGCGGACATGCGGCCGCACCTGCCCGATAATATCCTGCACTGGCTATGGGTGCACAACGCCAGCGTGATCGGTTTTGCTGCTGGCTTTGCCAGACACGGCGAGCAGCGGGCCTATTTGCAGGATGGGGCCTTGCTCAGGGTTTGCCTGCATGCGACGCGCGAACTGCTGGCGTTGTGCGAGCGGCGTGGGGCCGATTGGAAGCAGCAGCCCGAGCTTTCATATCTCAACTGGCCAGACTGGCTGGTGGTGGCGATGATGCGCTGGTTATACACCACCAACAAAAGTATGCAGCGTTATACGGCGCATGCCGCTTCGCCGGGCAGCCTGCGTGAGACAAAAATGCATTATGCCGCCATGCTCCGCACAGCGGACGGATTGGGAGCGGACGTTCCGGCGTTGCGCAGCCTGGGGCAGTATCTTGAAACGATCGACGGCTGAGTCTCCGGGCAGGAGGCCTTTGCGGCGCCTCAGAGTCTGCGGGGGATGTAGCTGGCCAGGAATTGGGCGGCGAAGTCGTCGAACTGGCCGGCAAAGATGGCCTGCCGGGCGCGGCGCACCAGTTCGAGCAGGGTGTAGAGGTTGTGGATCGAGATCAGGGTGGAGGCGAGCAGCTCTTTGGCGACGATCAGGTGGCGCAGGTAGGCGCGGCTGAAATTCTGGCAGGTGTAGCAGCCGCAGTTTTCTTCGATGGGGCGCGGGTCGCGGCTGTGGACGGCGTTGAGCAGGTTGATGCGCCCGGTGGAGGTGAAGGCGGCCTGATGGCGCGCCAGGCGGGTGGGCAGGACGCAGTCGAAGATATCGACGCCGCGCAGGATGCCGTTGATCAGGTCTTCGGGCGAGCCGACGCCCATCAGGTAGCGGGGCCTGTCTTCGGGCAGGACATCGTTGACGACCTCGATCATGGCGGCCATGTCCGCTTTGCTTTCGCCGACCGAGAGTCCGCCGATGGCGTGGCCGGGGAAGCCGAGCGAGGCGATGTATTCGGCGGATTGCCGGCGCAGGTCGGCAAAGGCGCCGCCCTGGACGATGCCAAAGAGGGCCTGGTCGGGGCGGGTGTGGGCTTGCAGGCAGCGTTCGGCCCAGGCGTGGGTGCGCTGCATGGCGCGCAGGTTGTAGTCGCGATCGTAGGGCGGGGCGCATTCGTCGAAGGCCATGATGATATCGGCGCCGAGCTTCTCCTGGATTTGAATGGAGGTCTCGGGGGTAAAGCGGTGCATTGAGCCGTCGACGTGGCTTTTAAAGGTGACGCCGTCGGCGTCGATCTTGCGCATGGCGGACAGCGAAAAGACCTGGAAGCCGCCCGAGTCGGTCAGGATGGGATTGGGCCAGCGCATGAAACCGTGCAGCCCGCCCATCTCGGCCACCAGGTCGGCGCCGGGGCGCAGGTAGAGGTGATAGGTGTTGGAGAGCACCAGGGTGGCGCCGATTTCGGCCAGCTGGCGCGGGGTGACGGCCTTGACGGTGGCCTGTGTGCCCACCGGGGCGAAGACCGGGGTGGGCAGGTCGCCGTGCGGGGTGTGAAAGACACCGGCGCGGGCGCGGCCCTGACGGGCGAGGACATCAAAGGTGAAGGGAGCGGTATCAGACATGGTTAGAGACCCCAGAAGAGGCGCAGCCCGGCCAGCAGGGTCAGAAAGACCAGCAGGGTGAGCGGGGCGCCGATGCGCAGATAGTCTTTAAAGGTGTAGCCTCCGGGGCCCATGACCATGATGTTGACCGGGTGACCGAAGGGGGTGGGAAAGGCCAGCGAACAGCCCAGGGCGACGGCCATGCCCATGCTGCGCGGGTCGGCGCCGATCTGGCCGGCGGCAGCCAGCGCCAGGGGCGCGAGGACGAGCGCAGCCACCTGCCCGCTCATGAACTGGGTGAAAAGCAGGGCGATGAGAATGAAGATGGCGGCGATGACCAGCGGGGCCACCTGCCCGGTGGCGGCAAGCAGAGCCTGGATGGCGTGCGCCGCCAGCCCGGTGGAGCGGATGGCGGTGCTGAGCGGCCACATGCCGGCGATGAGGAAGATGGCTTTCCATTCGACCGATTGGTAGATGTCACTCATGCGCAGGCAGCCGGTGAGCAGCAGGAGGACGGCGCCGGCCATGACGGTGACGGCCACCGGCAGGATGCCGAGGGAGGCCGCTCCCAGGGTGAGCAGGGTGAGCCACAGGGCGAGACGGGCCTTGCCCGGTTTGGCGACGGCGTCGGGATCTTCTTCCAGCAGCATCAGGTTGGTCTGCCGTCCGAGCAGGTGTACGTGGGCGGCAGAGCCCTGGACGAGCAGGGCGTCACCGCAGCGCAGCGGCAGACAGGCCAGTTCACTATGGCGGGGACGGCCTTCGCGCCACAGGGCGATGACGTTGAGGTTGAACCGTTCGCGAAAGCTGGCCTGGCGCAGCGTCTGGCCGATGAGTTCGGAGTGCGGCGGGATGACCAGTTCGACCAGAACGGTGGCTTCGTCGGTGAGCGAGAGGGCGGCGGGGATGGGGCGAGAGCGCAGGCCGAGGACGCACAATTCGGCCAGGTTGGGCTGGCCCTGCGCCAGGAGCAGGTCGCCGGCATGGACGATGCTTTGCGGGTCGGGGGTGAAGTGCGCCTGGCCGTTGTGCAGGATGGCGAGCACGTTCAACCCGGTGCGCTGGGCCCAGTCGCCGCCGGCCAGCGTTTTTTCGGCCAGCGGGCTTTCGGGGAGGACTTCGACGGCGCAGCGGCTGCCGGACAGATCGTAGAGGCTCTCGAGCTGCTGGCGCAATTGTTGGGTGTGGTGGCCCTGCGGCGAAAGGCCGGCGGGCAGCATGCGCCGGCCAACGAGGAGCATGTAGCCGACGCCGACCACGACGATGGGCAGGCCGATGGGCAGAAAGTCGAGCAGGCCAAAGGGGCGAAAACCGGCGTCTTTGAGCGCCCCGCTGACGATGATGTTGGCAGTGGTGAGCAGGGTGGCCATACCGCCCAGGGTGGTGCCGTAGGCCAGCGGCAGGAGCAGGCGCGACGGGGCGGTTTTGCTCATACGGGCAAGGGCCATGACGGCCGGGAGCAGCACGCCGACGGCGGCGATGTTGTTCATGAACAGCGAGAGCCCGGCGGAAGCGAGCATGGTGATGGCGATCAGGCGGGTCTCGCGCCCGCTGCCGGCGCGGTACATCCAGTTGCCCAGGCGCTGGGTCACGCCGGTCTGGCGCAGCCCCTCGGAGATGATGGAAATACCCAGGATGGTCATGACCGCCGAGCCGCTGAAGCCGGCAAAGGTTTCGTTGGGCGAGAGGATGCCGCTCAGGCCGAGGATGACCAGGACGACCAGCGCCACCAGGTCGGCGCGCAGCCGCTCGCTGATGAGCAGATAGGCCGCAGCCAGGGTGAGGAGCAGGACGAAAACTTCCGCCAGATTCATAACGCCAGGATTATACCTTATCCGCGCTCTTGTTGGATGGGCGGGGCGCGTTTATACTACACAGCATGCAGCCTCGAATTGAAAAAACCTGGAACATTGCCGATCCCATCCCGGCCGGGGTGGACGCCGCATTGGGTGATTACCCGCCCTTCTTGCGACAGATTCTCTACAATCGTGGGGTACACACGAACGACGAAGCGCGGCGCTTTTTACAATCGCCGCTGGAACCGGGCGACCCATTTTTGCTGAGTGACATGGGCGCAGCGGTGGAGCGCCTGGAGGCGGCCGTGCGCGCCGGCGAACGGGTGGCGGTATACGGCGATTACGACGTGGACGGCGTTACCGCCACGGCCCTGCTGGTGCAGGTGCTGCGGGCGTTGGGGGCGGACGTTCAGGAGTATATCCCCAACCGTTTTGACGAGGGTTACGGGCTGAATAATGAAGCGCTGGAAGCGCTGGCGGCAGCGGGGGTTCAACTGGTGGTGACGGTGGACTGCGGTATCCGCTCGGCGGCCGAGGCGCAGCGCGCCCGCCAGTTGGGCATGGAGATGATCATCACCGATCATCACCACCCGCTGGCCGAACTGCCGGAGGCGCGGGCGGTGATCTGCCCCAAACGGGCCGACGATGGCTACCCGGACAAGAACCTGGCGGGGGTGGGGCTGGCCTACAAACTGGCGCAGGCGCTGGTCGGTCGTTTCCCCCAAGATGGGCTGGCAGCGGAAGATTGGCTGGACCTGGTGGCGTTGGGTACTGTGGCGGACGTGGTGCCGCTGGTAGGCGAGAACCGCATGCTGGTGCGCGCCGGGCTGGCGCGGCTGCGCTACGGGCAACGTCAGGGGCTGCTCTCGCTGGTGGGGGCGGCCGGGTTGACGGCGAGCCGGCTGACGGCCACGGACATTGGCTTTGGATTGGGGCCGCGCCTGAACGCCGCCGGGCGTTTGGAGACGGCGCTGGATTCGTTCCGTCTGTTGATGGCGCACGACGTGCAGACCGCCGGGCTGTTGGCGCAGAAGCTGGACGATCAGAACCGCCAGCGCCAGGTGATGACGGCGCAGATGCAGACGATGGCCGAGACGCTGATGGGCGACGGCGGCCAGGGACAACTGCTGTTTGCGACGCACCCCGACTTCAATTCGGGGGTGGTGGGGCTGGTGGCGGCGCGGCTGACCGAGTCCTATTATCGCCCGTCGATCGTCGGGCAGCAGGGTGAAGAGTTCACGCGGGCCTCGTGCCGCAGTATCCCCGAGTTTCACATCACCCGGGCGTTGGACGAGTGCAAGGACCTGCTGGAACGGCACGGCGGGCACGCCATGGCGGCCGGCCTGACGGTGCGCAACGAGCGAGTGGGCGAACTGGCCGAACGATTGAAGGCGATTGCGGAACGTGAGCTGGGCGGGCGCGACCTGCGTCCGCAGATCCGGGCAGACCTGGAGGTCTCGCTGGCGCAGCTGCGCCCGGACTGGCTGAACTACCTGGATCAACTCCAGCCGACGGGGGTGGATAACCCTGAGGCGGCGTTTGTGTCGCGTGGCGTGCGGGTGACGCGGCATCGCACGGTGGGCAGCGAGGGCAATCATCTGCGCCTGACGCTGCTGGACGGCGGCATCACCTATGATGGCATCGCTTTCCGCCAGGGGCATTGGGCGGGACGCATGCCCGGGCGGGTGGATATCCTGTACCATTTCGAGCGTAATTATTACCAGGGGCAGGTGTCGCTGCAACTCAACATTCGCGACCTGCGCCCGACGGTGTAAAGTGGGGCAGGGGACTGCTGCGCGGGCCAGGGCGGTGCTGCTGGCCCTGTTCGTGACGTTGTTGTGGTCGGCGTCGTGGGTGCTGATCAAAATTGGGCTGGAGGATATCCCCGCCCTGACCTTTGCCGGGCTGCGCTACACCCTGGCGAGCCTGTGTCTGCTGCCGTTTGCGTTGGGCAGCGAGGCGCGCCAGGCGCTGCGCCGGTTCGAGCGCGGCGATTGGGCCCGGCTGATTTTGCTGGCGCTGTTGTATTACACCCTGACGCAGGGGGCGCAGTTTCTGGGGCTGGCCTATTTGCCGGCGATGACGGTCAGCCTGATGTTTAATTTTACGCCGGTGGCGGTGACGGCCCTGGGTATCCTGCTGCTCAACGAGTGGCCGGGGCGCTGGCAGTGGCTGGGCATCGGTTTGAACCTGGTGGGGCTGTTGATTTATTTCTACCCGGTGTCTTTTGCCGGCGAGCAGGCGCTCGGGCTGGCGATTATGACGGTGGGGGTGTTGACCAATGCCGGCGGGGCGGTGTTGGGGCGGCGGATCAATCGCGACGGGCGCATCCCGGTGATCCTGGTGACGGTGATCAGCATGGGGCTGGGATCGCTGGTGATGCTGGCGGCGGGGATTGCCTGGCAGGGAATGCCGGCGTTGACGTTGCGCAGCTGGGGGTTGATTGCTTTGCTGGCGGTGTTCAATACGGCGCTGGCGTTCAGCCTGTGGAATTACGCCCTGCGCACGTTGAGCGCCATGGAGGCCAGCATTCTGAACGGGACGATGCTGGTGCAGATTGCGCTGCTGGCCTGGCTGTTTCTGGGCGAGACACCCGGCCCGCGCCAGATTGTTGGGCTGGTCGTGGCGGGCGGGGCGGCGTTGCTGGTGCAGTTGAGCGGCCGGCGCGCTTAGACCTGGATGATCTGGATGCCGGCCTGGCGATAGGGTTGCAGGTCGCCGGTGGGGATGTTCTCTTCGGTGATGAGGTGGGTCAGGGCGGTGATGGGGGCGACGGTGTAAGGCGAAGCGGTGCCGAGTTTTTCGTGTGAGACGAGAGCCACGACCTGGGCGGCGTTGCGCATCATGGCCTGTTTAACGAAGCATTCTTCGTAATCGGGCAGGGTGATGCCGGCTTCGGGGTGCAGGCTGCAAATGCCGAGCATGCACAGGTCGGCGCGCACCTGCTGAAAGGCGGCGACGACCGCCGCACCAATGGTGACGAGCGAGGATTTGTAGAAGGTGCCGCCGATGAGGATGATCTCGAGGGCGGGGTGTTCGGCCAGTTCGGTGGCGATGGGCGGGCTGTTGGTGATGATGGTGGCGTGCAGGTCGTGGGGAATGGCGCGAGCGAGCTGCTGGTTGGTGGTGCCGCCGTCGAGGATGACCACCTGTCCGGGTTGGATCAGGGCGGCAGCGGCGTGGGCGATGGCGACCTTGGCCTGTGGCGACTGGCGCTGGCGCTCGGCGTAGCTGGCGCTGGCCGGCGAGTGGGGCAGCCCGCCGCCGTGGACGCGCGTCAGGCGCCCGGAAGCGGCCAGTTCGCGCAGGTCGCGGCGGATGGTGTCTTCGGAGACCTGCAGGCGGGCGCTCAATTCGGTGGCGACGACCTTGCCGTCACGGCGTAGGGCGTCGAGGATGATTTGCTGGCGTTCTTCTTTCAGCATGGCGCGCTCCTTGAAATTGCATGAATATGCTTGTTTGGTCTTGACTTTGCGTTTTTAAGCGTTTATACTTTTGTTTAATGCATTATATTGCGTGAGGTTGCGGGTGTCAAATGGCGCGGAGGGGGGTGCGCGGAGGGGGAGGGGGGCACGCGGAGGCGCGGAGGGCGCGGAGGGGGAGGGGGGCGCACGCGGAGGCGCGGAGGGCGCGGAGAGAAGGGGGGGATGGGTGAGAAGAATTATGCCAGGTGGGGGGTGGCGGATTGAGGAGGTTGAGATGACGAAGATGCAGGTGTGGTCGTTGGTGTTGTGCTGTGTGATCTTCCTGGGATTGGGGGTGATTACGGGGGGCCTGGGGCCGGTGCTGCCTGAACTGGCGGCGCACAACGGTGTGGATCTGGCTTCGGCCGGGACGATTTTTACGGCGCTGTTTTTGGGGTCGCTGGCGGCGCAATTTTTTGCCGGGCCGTTGGGTGACCGTTGGGGCATCCGTCCGGTGCTGCTGGTGGGGTTGGTGCTGTTGGCGGGAGGCGTGGGCGGGCTGACGGCGACGCCGTCGATGGGGCTGACGCTGGCCTGCACGTTGCTGGCCGGGATCGGGCATGGGATGGTCGATCTGGGGGGCAACGTGATGATCGCCGGCGTGTTTGCCAAGAAAAGCCTGCCGGCGTTGAACCTGGTGAATGTGTTCTTTGGGGTGGGGGCGGTCGGCGGGCCGTGGATTGTCAGCCAGGCGCTGGGGGTGTGGCAGACCGGGCTGCCGGCGTTGTGGATTGGCGCCGGGTTGCTGCTGTTGATGGCAGCGCCGTTGGGGGCGCTGCACCTGCCGGCCGGGCAGGCGGATGAAAAGAACGAGACGGGCGGCAGCCTGTACCGGGCGCCGCTGTTGTGGGCGCTGGCTGCGTTTCTGCTGTTGTACGTGGGCATTGAGACCGGGGTGGGGGGCTGGGCGGCGGCCTACATGCAGCAGACGGCCGGTTTTGCGGCCGGGCGGGCGGCGTTGGTGGCCTCGGGTTTCTGGATGATGTTGACGGTCGGGCGGCTGGCGGCGGCGCTGGTGGGGGCGCGCCTGGCGCCGATGCAGGTGCTGCTGGCCAGCCTGGGCTGCGCCCTGCTCGGCGCGCTGCTGTTTCCCCTCTCGGTCGGGTGGCCGGCGGGCTCACTGGCAGCGATTTTTCTGCTGGGACTGGGATATGGGCCGATCTTCCCAACCACGATGGCGGTGATCACTGCGGCGTTTGCGCGCCAGCGCGGTACGGCAGCCGGGTTGGCGGTGGCGCTGGGCAGCCTGGGCGGTATGTCGGTGCCCTGGCTGCAGGGCGTGTTGCTGCAGAACGCCGGGCCGCTGGCGGCGGCGTTGGTGCCGCTGGCCGGGCTGGCGTTGATGATCGGCTTGTACGCCGGGGTGCGCGGTGCGCCGAAGGTCGAGGCCCGGCAAAGAGAAGATTGCATGTTGAGTTGAGGTGGGAGCATAAGAATGAAGCCGCAGCGGTATAGCGGCGGTTTGTGTCAGCCAGGCTAAAAATTTAACGCCGGGGCGCAGAAATACAAAGACGCAAAGGATATTAAAACTTTGCGTCTTGGCGCCTTGGCGTTAAGCTTTTCACCCGCGAAACCGGCTCTGGGGCATCCTCTAGTCAACGAAGCGGTATTTAAACAGAGCCCACATGGCTTCGAAGGCGTCCCACAGGCCAATTTTCTTGCCCTGCGAATAATCACGCGGGTTGACACTGATGGGCACCTCGTAAATGCGCACGTTGCGCTTGAGGATCTTGGCGGTGAATTCGGGTTCAAAATCAAAGCGCTGAGAACGCAGCGGGATGTCTTTGACTACCTCAATTTTGAAGACCTTGTAGCCGGTCTCCATGTCACTGAGGATGTTGTTATAGAGGATGTTGGTGGTGAAGGTGAGGATCTTGTTGGCGACCATGTGCCAGAAGAGGGTCGGGCGGCGGCCGCCGCCGAGGAAGCGCGAGCCGTAAACCACGTCGGCGATGCCTTCCTGAATGGGGCGCAACAGGGTCGGATACTCACGTGGGTCGTATTCCAGGTCGGCGTCCTGGATGATGACCACATCGCCGCTGACGGCGTGGATGCCGGTGCGCACGGCGGCGCCCTTGCCCTGGTTCTGCTGGTGCAGAATGACGCGAATGATCCCCTGTCCGTTCAGTTCGTTGAGCACCGCCCGGGTGCCATCGGTCGAACCGTCGTCGACGAGGACAATTTCATCCACCAATCCGGTCGCCTGCACCCGCTGGATGATCTCACGGATGGTATGGATCTCGTTATATACTGGAATCACGACGGAAATTTTCATGGGAGTGATTATAATCGAAAAATAAGACGGGTTTATTTTTTGCTTTCGCCGGTTTGTTCCGGAGGTGAGCGCTTGCGTTGTACTGAAGGATTCAATATGAATGAACGATCCTGGTTTCGAACATTGATCAAGCCTTTGCCGGCGGATAAGAGACAGGGTGTGGTTGATGAAGTCACCCCATCTGCTTCTCCGGGCTTCGACTTTTTTCTGCTGGTGGTGCTGTCTTGCAGTATCGCCACGCTGGGGTTGATCACAGATTCGCCGGCGGTAATTATTGGCGCCATGTTGGTGGCCCCTCTTATGTCACCGATTATCGGGGTTGGTCTGGCTTCAATCAGTGGAAATACAAGGCTTTTACAGAACGCACTGTCAGCCTTGTTCCGCGGCGCTCTTCTGGCGGTTGTTCTGGCGATGTTGATGACCTGGGTAAACAATCAGTTGCCATTCTTTAGCATACAGGAGTTGCCCAAAGAAATACTGGCCCGCACCCGCCCAACGCCGATTGATCTGGTAATTGCATTGGCCGGTGGGGTGGCGGCTGCCTACGCAGTCACCCAGCCCAATATCTCAGCAGCCCTCCCAGGAGTGGCGATTGCAACGGCGCTCATGCCACCCTTGTGTACTGTAGGAATTGGGGCGGCTTTGAGCCGTTGGGACGTGGCGGGTGGGGCGCTTCTGTTATTTGTCACCAATGCAGTCACCATTGCTTTTGCTTCTGGGGCGGTCTTTTTTCTGCGGGGGTTCTCTTCGGGTTTACAGATAACCGATCATCACATTCCGCGCAGTCTGGTTTTTGCGGCGTTATTAACGGCATTATTATTGGTGCCCCTTTCCTACTTTAGTGTGAAGTTTTTTCGAGAGGCTTCTGAAAACCGATTGATTAACACAGTCGTGGCCGATGAGGTGAAAAACCTTGGCGGCGCAGAACTGGTGAAATTGGACGTCAATCGTAGCGGCGCTGGCCTGGACATGGTGATTACGATCCGGACAGGATCTGCTTTGCGCTACGAACAGGTAGTTGCCTTACAGAAAGCGATTGTGGCAGGGGTTCATTATCCGGTGTCGTTGAAAGTCAGTCAGGTGTTTGCCGAAAATCTGGATCCATTGGTGCCACCCACGCATACCCCTACTCCGACGTTTACCTTAACCGCCTCACCTGGCCCGAGTTCAACTGCAACCAATTCGCCCACCCCAACCGTTACGGCATCGCTGACCCGGACCATGACGCCCAGCAGTACCTGGACGCAGCGACCTCCGGCAACTCCCACCGTGACATTGACGCCCGTTGAGGGTGAGATTGTTCGGTTCGTGCTGCCCCAGCGGAAATTGTACCAAAGTCCGGGGGGGCCAGTTATTGGGGATTTGCTTACCGGGCAGAAAATCACTATCCTGTATGGTAGAGCCGTTTACGCAGGAATGTACTGGGTGGAGGTTCGCGATTCAGACGGGCGGATTGGTTGGCTACCCGAGGTATTCATCCGGCCCATCCTCCCAACCATGACACCGCTCCCTTCACCGGCTGGTTCTGATTGAAAGGATGTGTGTATGAGCGCTGCTTTGAAAATCTCCGACTGTATGAAGAAGAATGTGGTCGCGATCCCGGCTACTGCGACCATCGGGGGGGCGGCCTCCTTGCTTGCCTCGCGGCACATTGGCTCGTTACCCGTGGTGGATAGAAATGGGCGCCTGGTGGGGCTGTTGCAACTGCGAGATTTGCTGGCGCTGGTGCTTCCCGATTTTGTGCATCTGGTGGAAGACTTTGATTTCGTGGAGGATTTTGGCGCTATTGAGGAACGCATGCCTGACCTGACCACCTTAAGAATGCCGGTTGAGGGCGTCATGCAGCCGGCAATCAGCGTGGAGGAGACCTGTGGTTTACTGCGCGCTTTTTCGGTGCTCTATCATGAAAATATCCATGATCTGCCCGTGGTCGATGCCGCCGGAGTGTTAACCGGCATTGCCTCGCGGGTGGACATTGGCGCGGCGCTGCTCGATACCTGGAAGGCGGTTATGGAGCAGAAGCCATGAGTGGCAACATTGTATTGGCGGCGGTTATCTTTTTGGGGTGCCTTTATCTGATCTTCAGCGAAAAACTGAATCGGACGATTGTAGCAATGGCAGGGGCGGCGGTGATGATGGGCTGCGGGCTGCTGTTTGGTTTTTATAGTGAGACAGAGGCATTGCAGGCCATCGATTTTGAGACGATCGGTTTGCTGCTGGGGATGATGATTTTGGTGGCGCTGCTGGAGCCCACCGGTTTCTTCCAGTTTTTAGCGGTATGGGCCGGTAGATTGTCGCGCGGGCAGCCGGTGCGGCTCTTGATTCTGTTGGGGACGATTACCACGCTGTTGTCGATGTTTCTCGATAACGTCACCACAGTGATTCTGATTGCGCCGGTGACCATTCTGATTTGTGAGATACTGGGAATTGACCCCACCCCTCTGTTGACGGCCGAGGCGCTGCTTTCCAATACAGGTGGGACGGCCACACTGGTGGGCGACCCGCCCAATGTGTTGATTGCATCGGCGGCGAACTTTAGTTTTAATGATTTCCTGCTGTATTCTCTTCCCATCATTCTGGTGGCCTGGCTGGCCACACTGGCATTGCTGTTGCGACTTTTCCGCAAAGAATTGTCTGCCCCGCCCCGGTATGCGGACGCTGTGTTTAAACTTAATCCTACTCAGGCGCTGGAGGATGCCGCCACGGCCAGACGGGTGCTTTTGGTGCTGGCGCTGACGTTGGGGCTTTTCCTTTTTCAAGAAAATCTGCATCTCGCCCCGGCGTTTATTGCCCTTAGTGCGTCAGCACTGGCGTTGGTTTGGGTCCGGCCTGCAATCAATGACGTATTACGCCGGATTGAATGGAGCGTGCTGCTTTTCTTTGCCGGCTTGTTTGTGCTGGTGGGTGGGTTAGAAGCGTCTGGGGCGTTGCAGCTTCTCGCCCGCGTATTGCTTCATTTGAAGGATCTGCCATCGCCCTGGCTGGGCGTTTTGCTTATCTGGGTGATCGCCATTCTATCCGCAGTGGTGGACAACATCCCAATTACCATCGCCATGATCCCGGTTATCGAAGGATTGGGAGCGGCCGGTCTGGAAATCCGGCCGCTGTGGTGGGCGCTGGTATTTGGCGCCG
The DNA here is from genome assembly GCA_964535315.1 of uncultured Anaerolineaceae bacterium. Classification (GTDB taxonomy): domain Bacteria; phylum Chloroflexota; class Anaerolineae; order Anaerolineales; family Anaerolineaceae; genus CAZHTS01. Next base: position 19,296 of record CAZHTS010000045.1, on the reverse strand, counting down.
GGTTAGGGGGAAACGCCACCATCATCGGTTCAACGGCTAACATTGTTGTTGCCTCACTGTCCGAAAAAACGCACATCCCCATCACCTCGGCTTTGTGGAATAAACGCGGGCTGCCGGTGATGTTGTTAACCTGTAGCATCGTCAGCATTCTGTATGCGATACTTTTTGGGTGGTTTGGGCTTTAACCGGCTAGCAATTCTGCAAGGATGGGGAAGCGTGGGGCGCAACGTGCTATAATTTTAGTGCGTCTATTTATAAGCTCTCGTCTGTTTTTTGGGAGGAAGGCCATGGCAAACGCCCCTGTTAAACCCGCCAATCCGGCGGCGCTTTCTTCGAATGCCAATACAACGTTTTCGCCGTCGGTGCTGACCCGCATCGAGGATACCGGTCTCTCGCCGTTATGGGTGCAGGATCTGGCATTAAAGATCCTGTATTTTCAGGGCTACCTGACCGGTTTCAAGATGGCCGAGGAACTGGCTTTGCCGTTTTCGGGCATTGTCGATCAGATCCTGGACACGCTCAAACGCGAAAAACTGGTGGAAGTGCGCTCTTCGCAGATGGGGCTGGGCGAGGGGGCGTATCAGTACGCCATCACCGGCGCGGGCATTGCCCGGGCGCGCGAGGCATTGGAACGCAGCCAGTACGCCGGGCCGGCGCCGGTGCCGATCCAGTTGTACAACGACGCGATCCGGCGGCAGAGCCGGGGACGTTTCCAGGTGACGACGCGGGTGATGCGCCAGGTGCTGGCCAACATGGTGCTGTCGGAGAAGACCTTCCAACAACTGGGGCCGGCGGTCAATTCTGGCACCTCGATCTTTATGTACGGCCCGCCGGGCAACGGCAAGACCAGTGTGGCGCGGGCGGTCGGGAATATGATCCTGTCGCAGACCATGTACATCCCGTATGCGATTTACGTGGACGGGCAGGTGGTCAAGCTGTACGATTCGGTGAACCACCAGCTGGCAGACGAAGAAGAAGGCGGCGGCGCCAGCGGGACGGGCGCGCTGCGCGGCGGGCAGCGCCGCGACACACGCTGGGTGCGTATTCGCCGGCCGTTCGTGATGGTCGGCGGCGAACTGACGCTGGCCGGGTTGGATCTGGTCTTTGACGACGTGCACAAGTTTTACGAGGCGCCGTTCCAGGTCAAGGCGAACGGCGGTATTCTGTTGATCGATGACTTTGGACGCCAGCAGGTGCGGCCGCGCGATCTGCTCAACCGCTGGATTGTGCCGCTCGAGAACCGCATCGATTACCTGACGCTGCACACCGGGCGCAAGGTAGAAGTGCCGTTTGACGTGTTGGTGATGTTCTCGACCAACCTGCCGCCGCGCGATCTGGTGGACGAGGCCTTTTTACGCCGCCTGCGGCACAAGATCGAGATTGGCGACCCGACCTACGAAGAATATCGCGAGATCTTCCGGCGGGTCTCGTCGGCCAAGGGTGTGGCGTACAGCGACCAGGGACTGGCCTATTTGCTGCAAGAATGGTACATTAAGCGCAACCGCAAATTACGCGCCTCACATCCGCGCGATCTGTGCGATCAGATTCTAGACATTGCCCGTTACCTTGCGGTGGAGCCGTTGATGAGCCGAGAGATGCTCGACCGGGCGGCCGAGGCTTATTTCGTCGAACTATAAATGATGGCAAAGTGGTTGATCCAGGCAGTCAAACGACTGGCGGGGCGCGTGGTACGTACCCCGCCGCTTTATGATTGTACCGAGAAGGCGCTGCGGTTGTGGCTGGTGATTTGCCTGCTGTTCACTTCACTGCCGGGGGAGGTGGTTTGGGCGCAGGGGGACGATCCACAGGCGCGCGCTGAGGTGCTGCTGCGCTCGTTGACGCCGGAAGAGCGGGTGGGGCAGCTTTTCCTGGTCACGTTTAAAGGCACGGATGTTGGCGCCACTTCGCAGATTTATGACCTGATTGTCAACCGCCATGTGGGCGGGGTGCTGCTGCAGGCCAATCGAGATAACTTTATCGGGCCGGATAATACCGTGCCGGCCCTGTATCAGATGATCGGTGCGTTGCAGACGCACGAATGGGATGCATCCCAGGCGGGCAGCGGTCAGGGCGACGCTCCGAGCTACGTGCCGCTGCTGGTCGGCATGACGCAGGAAGGCGATCAGCCGGGGGGCGGGCAAATTTTGAGCGGGATGACGCCCCTGCCCAGCCAGATGGCGATCGGGGCAACCTGGAAGCCCGAACTGGCCGAACGGGTGGGGGTGGCGTTGGGCAGCGAGTTGCAGGCTATGGGGGTCAACCTGCTGCTGGGGCCTTCGCTCGATGTGCAGGATGTGGTGCAAATCGGGCAGGGTGAAGACCTGGGAACGCAGACCTTTGGCGGCGACCCGTTCTGGGTGGGAGAGATGGGCAAAGCCTACATTAACGGGCTGCACCTGGGCAGCAACAATCATCTGGCGGTGATCGCCGGGCACTTCCCTGGGCGAGGCGGTTCGGATCGCCCACCGGAAGACGAAGTCGCTACGGTGCGCAAATCGTTGGAGCAGTTGAAGCAGATCGAACTGGCGCCGTTTTTTGCCGTGACGGGTAACGCCGGTTCGACGGTCAAGATGGCCGACGGTCTGCTGGTTTCGCACATTCGCTATCAGGGCTTTCAGGGCAACATTCGCGCCACCACGCGCCCGGTGAGTTTTGACCCGGCGGCGCTGGGCCTGATCCTGGGGTTGCAGCCGCTGGCAATGTGGCGTGAGGGCGGTGGGCTGGTGGTGAGCGATAACCTGGGCAGCGCCGCGGTGCGCCGTTTTTACGACCCGACCGGGCGCTCGTTTGACGCGCGCCAGGTGGCGCGCAACGCCTTGCTGGCGGGCAACGATTTGCTGTACGTGGATAATTTCGTTGCCAGCGGCGATCCGGATGCATATACGACGCTGACCAAGACGTTAGATTTTTTCGTGCAGAAATATCGTGAAGACCCGGCTTTTGCGCAGCGGGTGGATGCTTCGGTGACGCGCATCTTGATGCTCAAATATCGTCTGTACCCGGCCTTCAGACTGGAGGCGGTGCTGCCGCCAGAGGCAAGCGTTTCGAACGTGGGCAAGAACCAGCAGGCGGCGTTTGACGTTGCCAGCCGGGCGGTGACGCTGATCAGCCCGGACGCCAATGAATTGAGCTCGACCCTGCCGCGCCCACCCGAGCAGCGCGAGCGCATCCTCTTTATTACCGACCAGTTCGCGGCGCGACAGTGCAGCCAGTGCGCCGAACAGCCGCTGCTGGGGATTGACGCCCTGCAGAATGTTATCGTCCGCCTGTATGGCCCGACGGCTGGCGGGCAGGTGTATCAGAGCCGGATGGCGTCGTATTCCTTTGGCGACCTGGAAGGGTTTTTAAGGGGTGTTCCCGCTCCGGCGGCGACGCAGGAGCAGTCGACGTTTGAAAATGATTTGCGTTCGGCGGATTGGGTGGTATTTATGATGCGCGATGTGCGCACCACCCGCAGCACATCGCTGGCAGTGCGCCAGTTCTTAAAGGAACGACCGGATCTGTTGCGCAACAAGCGACTGATTGCCTTTGCGCTGAACGCGCCGTATTATCTGGACGCCACGGACATTTCCAAGTTGACGGCCTATTACGGTCTCTACGATCGCTCGCCGGCCTTCCTGGAAGTGGCGGCGCGGGTGTTGTTCCAGGAAGCCACGCCCGAGGGGGCGCTGCCGGTATCGGTGGCGGGGGTGGGGTACGACCTGATCGTGGCGACCTCGCCGGAGCCCAACCAGGTGATCCCGTTGGCGGTCGACCAGCCCGAGACGACGGCGCAGGGCGGCGGCACGCTCATCCCGACGGCAGTGCCGACCTTTCGGGTGGGCGATACGCTGCCGCTGCGCACGGGCGTGATCTATGATCACAACCGCAACCTGGTGCCGGATGGCACGGTGGTGCGCTTCCTGTTCACCACAGGCGGCAAGGAAGGCGGCACGGTGCAGTATGAGACCGAGACACGCGCCGGGGTGGGGCGCGCTTCGTACCGCATTCAAAACCCAGGCCTGCTCGAAATCCGGGTGGTTAGCGACCCGGCGATGGTCTCGCAGGTGTTGCAGCTGGACGTGCAGCGCGACGAGGCGGTGGCGGTGACGGCGATTGCGCCGACGGCGGTGATTGCGACGGCCACGCCGGAACCCAGTTCCACGCCGGTGCTGGCGACGCCTGTGCCGCAGGTCACGCCCAAACCGCCAGAACCCGCCGGCCCGCAGGCGTTTGACTGGCTGCTGGCGGCGCTGGTCATGGCTGCCGGGGTGGCGGTGTTGCTGTGGGGCGCTGGGCGCTGGACGGCGCCGCGTTGGGGCGTACGCTGGGCGCTTTCGGCCTGGACGGGCGGCGCGTTGGCGTATCTCTACCTGGCGCTGGGATTGCCAGGCAGCGCGGCAGTCATCGCAAAACTGGGCGCGAGCGGCGGCGCGGCGCTGGTAAGTCTGTTTGGGATGCTGGTGGGTTGGGGGTGCGGCCTGCTATGGCAGCGGGTGATGCAACAGCGGGCGGTGCGTTAACGGATGAGGGTGGCGGCCAGCCCGAGCAGGGTCAGGCCGGCAGAGAGCCATAACAGCGAACTTTCCGGCTGCGAGCGCAAAAAGTCCAGCGTGGTGAGCGGGCGCGTGTTGCGGGCGATGGTGGGGGTGCGATCGCCGAGCAGCGACTGGCGAAAGAGTTCGATGCTTTGTGGACGTTCGTCGGGGTGCAGGCTCATGGCCCATAAGACGGCGCGCTCGGTGCGCGGGTTGACCTCGGGGTTGATCTGGCGGATGGAAGGCATGCTTTCGGGGTGCAGAAAGCGTTCGCGGGCGTCCGAAGGGGCCTGATTGGTGAGCAGATGGTAGAGCGTGGCGCCGAAGGCATAGATGTCGCTGCGGATGTCGGTGTGGCCGCTGTCGCCGCCGTATTGCTCCAGCGGGGTGTAGAGGGCCGTGCCGCGCCCCTGCAGGATGGTGATGGTGACCTCGCCCGAGGCCAGGAGCTTGACCAGGCCAAAATCGACCAGCTTGAGCAGGCCGCTGGGGGTCAGCTTGAGGTTGCTGGGCTTGATGTCGCGGTGCAGGATCGGCGGGCTCTGGTTATGGAGGTAGGAAAGAGCATCGGCCAGCTGATTGGCCCAGTTGAGCACGTCGTTTTCATCCAGGAAGGAACTGGACTGGCGGGCTTCGAGCATCAGGGCGCGCAGGTCTTTGCCGGGGACGTAATCCATGACGAGGTAATCGCGGCTGCTGATCGAGAAAAAGTCGGAGACTTTGGGCAGATTGGGGTGGTCGAGACGCGCCAGCACGGTGGCCTCGCGCAGAAATTGCTCGCGGGCCTCGCGTACGAGATCGGTACTGAGTGTGCGGTCGTGTTCGACTTCTTTAAGGGCGCACAGGCGCCCTTCAAGCCGTAAATCATCTGCCAGATAGATGCATCCCATGCCACCCTGGCCGATAATCCGGCGAATCTTATATCGACCGCGCAGGATATCCCCTGTTTTCAGTGGAACCGGCATGGCGCGTTTTTCCTGTCGTTTTCGAGCGGCAAAGATCTTTTTCGGCGTTGTGCCACCCGAAACTCACACAAAAATTGAATTCTCTGCTATATTATACCTCGTAGGTGGATAAATGTCGGCCTTATTCGGTTTTTGGTACGCTGAGGGTTATTTCTGGTTGCGGAGGCAGGTATGGAAGAGCGCACGGCCCCTGATTTACCTGTCCTGATTGGACAGAGCGGCCCGTTGAACGGGCAGCGTTGGGCCATCGGCCAACCGTTGACGGTGGGCCGCGATGCTGCCTGTGAGGTAGTGATTACAGACCGGCAGGTTTCACGTTATCATGCGCGCCTGTTACCCACGGAAGACGGTATTCTACTCGAAGATTTGAGCAGCAAGAATGGAACTTTTTATAACGGTAAGCGCCTGGCGGATTCGGTCTTGTTGCACGACGGCGATCTGGTGATGATTGCGTTGGTACAGAGTTTTCTATTCCTGAACTCAGATGCGACCATGCCGCTGTTGGAACCGGCGGCGACGAAACGCGAACGACCGGGGCGGCTGTATCTGGATACGCGTTCGCGGCGGGTGTGGATCGGGCAGCAAGAGGTGATCCCACCGCTCTCGGTGCCGCAGTTCCGCCTGTTGCAGCTGCTGTACGAACGCAACGGGCAGGTGGTTCCGCGCGAGGAACTGGTGATGGCCGTCTGGCAGGAACAGGAGGCAGTAGGTGTTTCTGAGCAGGCGTTGGATGCGTTGGTACGGCGGCTGCGCGACCGGCTGGCGCTGATCGATCCTGCACACGCCTACCTGGTGACGGTGCGCGGGCATGGCCTGCGCCTGGATATTCCGCCGGAATAGACCGGTGTTCCTGGCCACAAGTTGCCTGGATTACTCATTGGGCCGCCCCAAACATCGGAGCGGCCCTGTTTTTTTGAAAAACAGATTGCCTCAGGACTTCAAATTGCGCTTCATCGAAAAACGCAGTGCGAGGCGGTAGGCGGCCTTGAGCTGGTCGCGCAGCTCGGCGGCCTCTTCCTGGTTGTCGAGTTGGGCGGTCAGGCTGGCGAAAATCTGCATGAACTCGGGGGTGATTTTTTCGGCGTTCTGTTCCAGGAAGCGAGTGCGTTCTTCGTCGCTTTCGAGGGAGACCAGTTCTTCGATCAGGTCGATTTCGGGCGGGCGGCTGGCCTGCTGGATGACGCTGGCGATGATTTGCAGTTTGGCGCTGCGCTGCAGGTCGCCCTTCTGGCGGGCGGTTTCCAGTTCGGATTTGAGCACTTCGACGAAGGTCTGATCGATGGCCGGGAACGCCTGGGCGGTGGCTTCTTCGGTGTCGGGTGCGGCGAGGATCTGTTCGAGGATGTCCTGGGCCGCCTTGACGTGTTCCTGGGCGGCTTTGTCGAGCCGGCTGGTCAGTTCGGTGAGCTTCTCGCGGATGGAGGTCAGGCGCTGGCGTTCGGCCTCGTCGGCCTGAGCGATGCGCTCGGAGAGAATCTGGTAGAACTGGTAATCCAGGCCGTTGCGCGCCAGGCTGGCGAGTGTGTTGAGGCGCGTCTCGCTGGGGGCGGCGAGGATCAGGTCGAGCAATTTTTCGCGGGTCAGACCCTCGCGGCTGGCTTCCTGCAACGATTTAACCGCCGCTTCGGCTTCCTGCGCCTGGGCCAGCAGCTGGCGACCGGTTTCGGTGTTTTCCAGCAGGTCCTTTTGCAGCCCGGCGAGCAGGCGGGCCGAACGTTCGTCGTTCTGGGCCATGCTGGCTTCGATCAGGCTGTTGAGGATATTGAAGAAGTTCTGGTCGATGAGCGCTTCTTCCTGGCGAATGATCTCAATGCGGCTCTCGCCGGGGGTAGTCGCCAGGCGTTGCAGCAGGTTCATACGCTTTTGCTGGCCCTCGATCATCTCTTTGGTGATGCCGTCGGCTTCGAGGATGCGCTCGATCATGGTTTGCATGGTCAGCATGGTCTGTGGGCGGAACAGATACGCCTTACGCTTCTCGGCGGGCAGGCGGTTGACGGCCTGGGTAATCATCGGGCCCAGCAGACGTTCCTGCTCGTTGACCGGTACGCCCAGTTCCGGGGGGAAGAAGGTCAGGAGCAGTTCTTTTTCGGGATCGTGGTAGACGATGGGCAGGTTTAACGGCCCCTGAAAACCACAACTGGGGCATTGCACCATATTGACCGCCCCACTGAGCAGTTTCTGCTTGGCGTCGGGATCGGTGTTCTGGTCGAGCAATTGTTCAACCTCAGCCAGGACGGGCTGACGGCAACGTGGACAGGTGGTACGGGTTTGGGCCATAATCTTTTCTCGAGTTGATAGGATAGGATGGATTATATCATGGCTGAGGGGAGACACTTAACCATGAATCTATTCAATCCACAAATCGAACGGTGCTGCGCCGCCAGGGCGATGTGCAAGCGGGAGTTTCATTGTAAAATGATAGTGCAGATTAGCGAAATTTGAAAACCATTGGTTGCGGGGCGGGGATTGATGGCCGTTTTCAGGAGGAGTTCGATGAGCGCTCTTGGGTACGTTGTGTGGCGGATGATAAGGCCGGCGCTGGGTGGGGCGCTGGCGGTTTGTTTGTTGTTGGCGGCGTGTGCGCCGGCGACCCCGGCGCCTGTGCCGACGCAGGCCCGGACGCCGGAAACCGGCCCTGTGGCCACGGAGAAATCGCATCAGGTCACGTTGACGATGGGCTCCTGGCGTATGGAGGATGTGGAGCAGATGAACCGCATCCTGGCGCGTTTCCACGAGCGCTATCCTGACATTACGGTCCGGTATGACCCAACCACGGCGCCGGAGTACGACGCCGCTTTGCGGGCGCAACTGGAAGGGGGCACCGGGCCGGACGTATTTTACCTGCGCTCGTATTCTGTGACGCGCCGGCTGTTTGAAAAAGGATACCTGGAACCGTTGGACGACCTGAAGGGGCTGAAGGAAAATTTCAGCGAGGCGATGCGTGCGCCCTGGGCCACGGATGCCGGCCAGCCTTACGGCGTCCCCTTCATCGCCACCTCACACGGCGTTTACTATAACGCCGACGTGTTCAAGAAGTTAGGGCTGACGCCGCCACAGACGTGGCAGGATTTGCTGGCGACGGCCGCTAAGATTCAGCGGGCCGGCTATATCCCCTTTGCGAACGCCTCGGGGGATACGTGGACGGTAGCCGAGATCATGTTTATGAACCTGGCGCCCAATTTCATCGGTGGGCGCCAAGGCCGGATGGAATATTTGAGCGGAAAACGCTGTTTTAACGATGAAAGGATGAAAGCGGCTTTTCAGGCGCTGCAAGACCTGGCGCCCTATTTGCCGAAGGATCAGGCGGTGTTGACCTATGCGGACAGCCAGCAGTTGTTCTTGCAGGGCAAGGCGCTGATGTGGCTGGATGGCTCGTGGGACATCCCGTTTTTTGAGACTTCTAAACCGGCGTTCGCCTGGAGTGTATTTGCGCCGCCGCCGCCGGCCGGGCAGGCGCCTTATCTGACCTTTCATCTCGACGCCGGCATGGGGATGAACGCGGCCTCGAAGCACAAGGAGGAAGCGCGCTTGTTCCTGGCGTGGATGACGACGAACGAGTTTGGCGAGCTGCTGGGCAATGAATTGCCCGGCTTCTTCCCGATGCACAGCCAGGCGCCGCGGTTGGCCAACGAACACGCCAATACCTTTTTGCAGCTCAACCAGGGGCGCGGCACGGATGTGCGTTTTGCCTGGGAAAAGCTGCGCGACGGAACGCCGGATGCGTATACACTGATCACCGATGGTGCGGTAGCGGTGGTCAACGGCAAGAAGACGGCGCAGGCGGCGGCGGATGAATTGCAGGCCGGGCTGGCGCAGTGGTTCGGACCGGCCCAGAAATGCGGGCAGTAAGATGCTGACATTTTTCCGGCGCCGGGTGGGCGCAAAAATTGCGATCGGCTATGTGCTGCTGGCGGCTTTGATGTTTGCCATGGGCTGGCTGGCGGTGGCGCGTTTGGGCGAGATCAGCGCCACGGTGGACGACCTGACCAACCGGTTGGAGGTGGAACGACAGATCTCGGCGGACATTGCCCAGCGCATCCTGTGGGTGCGGTTTTACGCTAACCGCTACGTGTTGACGCGCGAACAGGCGGAACTGGACGCGTTTGAAGCACAGTTTTCGCAGTTGGAGACCTTGCTGGCAAAGGCGCAGGCGATCAACGACCCGCAGCGGGTGTTAATGTTTCGCTCGATTCAGCAGGCAGTGTATGAGTACGACAGCGTCTTTTCAGAAGCGGTGTTGTTGATTCGCGAAGAGGAGTCGGTGCAGGCTGAGGTGCTCAACGTGCAGGGTTTGATCCTGGAAAACAAGCTGGCGGCGCTGCGGGTGCACAGCAATTCGTTGAACGATGCGCGCGTATTTCTGAGTTTTGGCAACGCCCAGAATTACAGTCAGAGTATGCGCCTGAACGCGCAGCGCTATTTTGACGAGGTCGACGAGCGTTATGTGGTGCTGGTAGAAAAAAACTACCAACAGGCGCGCGAGGCGTTTATCAGCCTGGAAGGGGCATTGAGCGATACGGTGCAGCGCCAAAACACCGTACAGGCGATTGCGGCGCTGGACGCCTATTGGGAAGGGTTCACGAAAGTGCGGGCCGGCACGGTGGCGCTGCGCAGGCTGTTTGCGGAGCGCCTGGACGTACTGGAGCCGCAGATCAGTGATACGGCGGCGAAAATTGCCGCCAATATCGCCACCGAGTTTCAGGAACGCAATAATTACTCCAAGGGTCTGGTGGTGCAGATGCGCGCCATCTCGATCGGGGCGACGATCTTTGCCGTGTTGGCCGGGCTGTTGATGGGGGTGTGGGTTTCGGGGCGCATCACCCAGCCGCTGCAGCAGGTGATGCGCGTCTCACAGCAGATCGCTAACCGCGACCTGCAGGCTTTGTCCGGGCAGCTCGCTGCACTGGCGCAGGGCGACGTGCGTCTCAATTTGCAGATCAGCGCCACGCCGCTGAAGGTGACGCTGATCGACGAGGTCGGGCAGATGGCGCGGGCGTTCAATCAGGTGATCGAGCGCCTGGGTGAGGCCGAGCGGGCCTTCAAGCGTATGGCGACCTATTTGAACGAAATGGCGCGCGCCGCTCAAAGCGTGGCGCAGGGCGACCTGACGGTGGCGGTTGTGCCGCGCTCGAGCGACGATATCCTGGGCAACGCCATTCTAAACATGCTGACCAGCCTGCGCGTCGCCCGCCAGCGCCTGACACACCAGTTGGATCGCCTGGCGACTCTGCGGCGCGTGGACAGCATGATCGTTAAAAATCAGACGCTGGAAGAAACCTTGCAGTACCTGTTGGAACAAGGGGTGCGGCATCTGGAAATGGACGGCGGCAAGATTTTGCTGTTGGACATACGTTCTCAGCAGGTAGTGGGCGTGGCGAGGGTGGGGGAGCGCTCGTGTGCAGAGAGCATCGACCGTTATGGCCGGCAGGTGATCGACAGTGGCGCGCCGCTGCACCTGAATCGTACCGACGAAAACGGCGCTGCGCTGTGCGATTTTCAGGTGTATTACGGCCAGCCGCTGGTGGCGCACGGCGAGGTGCGCGGCGCCCTGGCGGTTTTTGGCCGCGAGCGCGTCGAGCCGGACGGCGAATGGTTTGACTTCCTGGACACGCTGGCCGGGCAGGCGGCGATTGCGATTGCCAATACCGAATTGGTGCGCGGGCTGGAAGAACGGGTGGAGTGGCGCACCCGCCAGCTCGAGGAGGCGCGCCGTCTGTCGGATGCGCTGATCCGCTACAGTCCGGTGGCCATTGCCTTTACCGATCTGGATGGAAGCGTCACCGGGTGGAACCCGGCGGCCGAGAAGCTGTTTGGCTATCACCGGGAAGAGGCGCTGGGACGGAATATCAACGAGCTGGTGGCAGCCAACGAGGCGGTGCGAGACCAGGCAGAGAAACTGACCGCAGACGTGGCTGAAGGGGAGATGTTGCGGATGATCTGCCAGCGCAGTCGCAAAGACGGTGAGCTGGTGGACGTGGAGTTGTTTGCGGTGACGGTTTCAATCGAGGAAAAAAAGGTCGGGGTGCTGGCGATCTATCACGATATCACCGATTTGCAGCAGGCGCGCCAGGCGGCCGAGGCGGCGACGCGCGCCAAGAGCGAGTTCCTGGCGAACATGAGCCACGAGATTCGCACGCCGATGAACGGCATCGTGGGCATGACCAGCCTGCTGCTGGATACTTCGTTGAACCGCGAGCAGATGGAATATGCCGAGGCGATCCGCAAGAGCAACGACGCGCTGCTGGCGATTATCAACGATATTCTCGATTTCTCGAAGATCGAGGCCGGCAAGCTGGAACTGGAGATGCAGCCCTTCGATCTGCGCGAGTGCATCGAGACGGCGCTGGATTTGATGGCGTATCAGGCGGCGGATAAGGACGTGGAACTGATCTATCAGATCGAACCGGGCACGCCCGAGGCGATCTGCGGCGATATCACCCGTTTGCGCCAGATTCTGGTCAACCTGATCAGCAATGCAATCAAATTCACCAATGTGGGCGAAGTGGTGGTGCAGGTGCACGTGGAGGCGGATACGGGCGCGGGAGACGAGCGGCAGGTGGTGCTGCATTTCTCGGTGCGGGATACGGGGATTGGGATTGCAGCCGAGCGCCTGGATCGTCTGTTCCAGTCTTTTTCGCAGGTGGACGCTTCGACCACGCGCAAGTACGGCGGCACCGGTCTGGGGCTGGCGATTTGTAAACGGCTGGTGGCGTTTATGGGCGGAGAGATCTGGGTGGAAAGCAAAGGTGAAGGCCAGGGCAGTACGTTCCACTTCACCATCCGGGCGAAACCGGAAAAGCAGGTCAGCCGGGTGTTGTTCGGGCAGGCGCTGCCGAGCATCAAGGGCAAGGCGTTGTTGGTGGTGGATGACAACGCCACCAACCGCACGATTGTGGTGCGAATGGCCGAGTCGTGGGGCATGCGGGCGGTGGCGTTTGCTTCGGGGCGCGAGGCGCTGGCCAGGATTGCCGCCGGGTTGCGAGCGGATGTGGCGGTGTTAGACGTGCAGATGCCGGAAATGGACGGGTTGACGCTGGCGGTGGAACTGCGCAAATATCGTTCGGAGCAAAAGCTGCCGATTGTGGTGTTCAGCTCGATCGGGTACAAGCAGACTTTGCCCGACGGTATTCGGGCGGCGGCTTATCTATACAAACCGATTAAGCCCTCGCAACTCTACGATGCCTTGTTGACGGTGTTCGCCGAGCACGTGGTGAGCAGCGAGGTGATCCCACTGCAAACGGATTACGATGCGCAGATGGGGGCGCGTCACCCGCTGCATATTTTGATCGCCGAGGATCACCCGGTCAACCAGAAGGTAGCGCAGCTGATGCTGGAACGGTTAGGTTACCGGGCAGACATTGTTTCAAACGGGCTGGAGGTGTTGGCGGCGATGCAGCGGCAATCCTACGATGTCATTCTGATGGATATCCAGATGCCGGAGATGAACGGCATCGAGGCGACCGATCAGATTCGCACCACCCTGCCGGCCGAACGGCAGCCGCGCATCATCGCCATGACCGCTAACGCCCTGGGCGGTGAGCGCGAGGAGTATCTGGCGGCGGGGATGAACGATTATTTGAGCAAGCCGGTCAATGTGACCCAACTGCGCAACGCATTGGAGAAATGCATGCCGTTGCAACGTTATAAGACGCAAACCGCCGCGGCGGTAACACCTTTGCCGGCGGTAACTCAGACGAACGAGGAGAAAATGAACGTGGGCGCGAATGCCAGTATCGATCAGGTCATGCTGAAAGAGTATTTTCCCTACGAGGGTGAGGACGCCCGCGTGTTGCAAGATTTGATCGAGGAATTCTTTGTGGACAGCGACCGGCGCCTGGTGGAGATCGCGGCCGCCTTGAAGAGTGGGGATGCCGACAGGGCGGGAAAGGCGGCGCACGCCATCAAGGGCGCCAGCCTGACCTTTGGGGCGCGGCTACTGGCAGGGTTGTGCAAGGAACTGGAAATGATCGGAAAATCGGGTAAACTGGAAGGGGCGGCAGCCACGCTGGCGCAGATTGAGGTTGAGTACCAGCGGGCGCGCCAGGATCTGCGCATGATTGTGCAAGATATGATCGAGGCGTAATAAGGAAGCCGGAAATGAACGATTTCGAGATCACCACGCAATTTTTGACGCAGTTGAGTGATAAACAGCGTCAGATTCAAGACCTGTGGGATATGCTGTATGCCGGTGAATGGGATGAAACGCGAGCGGCGGCGTTGACGGCGGTCGTGCACCAGCTGGCGGGGGCGGCTTTGACGTTGGGGTACAGCAAGATGGGCAATGCGGCGCGTGCCCTGGAAACAGGTCTGAAGAACGTGGGCAATGGTCAGGATGTGTGGGCAGGTTTAAACGCAAAGATGCGCGATTTGCAGGCGTCCATGGTGAAAAAGGAACGCGACGGGACGCTGGAACAGCAACTCCAGATCGTGCAGTCGCTCAAGAACATCCCCTCGTTGCAGGACATGCGCTCGAACAGCCTGATTTATATCGTCGAGGATGACGTGGTGCAGGCGGAAAACATTGCGGTGCAGATCGGTCGTTTCGGTTACAGCGTGCAGGCCTTTACCCAGTTGGGCGATTTGCGCACCGCACTGAGTGAGATGATTCCGGCGGCGGTGTTGATGGACATCATCTTTCCGGAGGGTGAACTGGCAGGGGCGGACGAGATCCGGCGTTTGCAGGAGGAATTCGAACATACGCTGCCGGTCTTCTTTCTATCGATCCGCGACGATCTTTCGGCGCGTCTGCAGGCCATCCGGGCAGGGGGTAAGGCGTATTTCACCAAGCCGGTGGATGTGAGCGCCCTGGTGGACGCACTGGATAAGATCGTCGTGTATCCCAATATGGAGCCGTACCGGGTGATGATCGTGGACGATTCGGAGGTGCAGGCCAACGTCAACGCATTGCATCTGCGCAAGGCGAAGATCGAGGTGGCGACGGTGACGAAGCCGATGGATCTGATGCCGCTGTTGGAAGACTTCAACCCGGATTTGCTGCTGCTGGATCTGTACATGCCGGATTGCACCGGGTTGGAACTGGCGAAGCTTATCCGCCAGATGAATCAATTCGTCAGCCTGCCGATTGTGTACCTGTCGGCGGAGACGGATCGCGAGAAGCAGCTGGCGGCCGTGGGCCTGGGCGGCGATGATTTCCTGGTCAAGCCCATCCGGCCGGATCATCTGGTGACGGCGGTGTCCTCGCGCATCCAACGCTACCGCCAACTGCGCACGTTGATGCGCTGCGACAGCCTGACGGGGCTGCTGAACCACACCACGATCCGCGAGCGGTTGAGCCAGGAACTGTCGCGGGCGGCGCGCCAGGGGACGCCGCTGGCGCTGGCGATGATCGACATCGATCATTTCAAGACGGTCAACGATACGTACGGACATGCCACCGGCGACCGGGTGTTGAAATCGCTGTCGCACATGTTGAGCCGGCGGCTGCGCAATTCGGACATCATCGGGCGCTACGGCGGCGAGGAGTTCGTCATCATCCTGCCCAATACGGAGCGTGAGGCGGCGCTGCGGTTGATGGACACGCTGCGCGACGCGTTTGGCGCGGTGCGACACATCAGCGACGGCAACGAATTTTGCATCACGTTTAGCTGTGGGATCGCCACCTTCCCGGAGCGGCAGACGCCCTCGGGGTTGAGCGAGGCGGCGGATCAGGCGTTGTACCAGGCCAAGCAGATGGGGCGCAACCGGGTGGTGCTTTCGGCCGCCTGACCTCAGGATGGGCGCGGCAGCGAGAAGCAGATGCGGGCGCCCTGGCCGGGGGCGGGGTCGACCCAGATTTGCCCGCCGTGCGCCTCGACGATGGAGCGCGCCAGGTAAAGCCCCAGCCCGGCGCCTTTGGTCTGGCGGGCCATGTCGGGGGCGCGGTAGAAACGGTCGAAGACGTGCGGGATGTCTTCGGGAGCGATGCCTTTGCCCTGGTCGCTGACGCACAGCACGACGAAGTTGGGCCGGATCTGGCCGGAGATGCGGATCTCGCCTTCGGGGGTGTACTTGATGGCGTTGGAGATCAGGTTGGAAAGCACCTGTTCGATGCGGTTTTCGTCGGCCAGGACGATGGGAAAATCGGCGGGGAAATCGACGTTCAGGTGGTGGCGGCTGCTTTGGGTCTGGAAACGTTTGGCCAGCCGGGCGGCCAGGTCGGGGAGGTAGATGTCGGCCAGTTTGAGATTGACGCCGCCGGCCTGGAGGCGCGAGGCGTCCAGCAGGTTTTCAATGAGCAGGGTGAGGTGGTCGGCCTCGTCCTCGATGACGGCCAGGCTGTCTTCGACGATGGCGCGATCCCAGCGGGCGTCCTCGCGGCGCAGGGTGCTGACGTAGCCCTTGATCAGGGCGACGGGCGTCTTGAGTTCGTGGCTGATGATCGAGACGAAGGTGCTTTTGAGTTCTTCGGCCTGGCGGAAACGGGTGATGTCGCGCACGGTGGCGATGATGTTGAGCAGGTTGCCTTCGGCGGAGAGCAGCGGGGCGTAGGTGATGCCGACGGGCAGGGGCGGCGGGTTGTTGCGCAGCAAATCGCCTTCCACGTAGAGTTGGGCGTGCGGGGTGAGCGGCCAGCCGCCGGCTTCGGCCTGCTCGAGGGTGAGGCCCTGCGGCGGGCGGGCCCAGCGCACGATGTCTTCGTGGCTGCGGCCGTCGATCTGTTCTTCGGGCAGGCCCACCAGGTGGGCAAAGGCGGGGTTGCAGCGTTCGATGCGGTGCCCATCGACCAGGATGAGGATCCCGTCGGCGGCGGTATCGAGCAGGGCGTCCATGCGCTGTTTCTCCTGGTTGACCTGGGTGTAGAGCTGCACGTTTTGCACGGCGATGGCGGCCTGATTGGCAAAACTGCTGAGCAGGGTGCGGTCGGTGATGGAGAACAGCCCGGCGTAGCTGCGGAAGATGAAGATGACGCCCACCACCTTCTGGCGGGCGATGAGCGGCAGGCCGGTGCCGTTGAGCATGCCGAGCGAGGCAACCTGGGTGAACTGCTGGAGCATGCGATTGATCTCGGGCAGTTCGCCGGTCTCGGGGTCGTTGTCTTCGGGCAGGTCTTTGAGATAAGGCTCGATAAAGCGCAGGAAAGCAGGGGGGAGGCCGTGCGAGACGCGCACGCGCCAGCCCCCTGCAGACGAGCGTAAAGCAATCAACCCGGCCTGGCCCGCCAACATTTCAATCGAGATGGTGAGGATGCGCTCGAGCAGCTTGTCCAGGTCGAGTTCCTGGGTGAGCGCCCGGGCGATTTCAAGCAAATAGTCTCGTTGGCGGACACGAAAGTCGGGGAGCATGGCGATTACAATCCTTTTTCGGCCAGGGTGATGGCTTCTTCAAAGATGGCGAGACCCTCGTCCATTTCGCTGCGGGTGGTGCACAGCGGCGGCGAGATGCGAATGACGCTGCGCCCGCAGCCCAGGGTGAGCAGGCCGCGTTCGAAGGCCAGGTCGACGACGCGGTCACGCAGCTGGCTGGCCGGTTCTTTGGTGTGGGGGTCTTTGACAAATTCAACGCCGATCATCAGGCCGATGCCGCGCACCTCGCCGATGGAGGGGTGGCGGGCGGCGATTTCGGCCAGGATGTCCAGGGCGTACTGGCCCACTTCAGTGGCGTTGAGCAGGTATTCTTTTTCGATCAGGTCGATGGTCGCCAGGGCGGCGGCGCAGGCCAGCGGGTTGCCGCCGTAGGTGTTGCCGTGGGCGCCCCTGGGCCAGGTGACGATGCTCTTGCGGGCGATCATGGCGCCGAGGGGGACGCCGGAGGCGATGCCTTTGGCGGCGCAGACGATGTCGGGTTCGACGCCAAAGTTTTCGATGGCCCACCATTTGCCGGTGCGACCCATGCCGGCCTGGACTTCGTCTGCAATCAGCAGGATGCCGTAGCGGTCGCAAAGCTGGCGCAAGGCGGGGAAGAAACTCTGGGAGGGAACGATGTAGCCGCCCTCGCCTTGAATGCTTTCGACCAGGATGCCGGCCACTTCGTCGGCGGGGACGATCCTGCCGAGAATTTCCTCTTCGATATACCGTACGACGGTCTGCCCGTAGTCTTCACCGGGACGGCTTTGCAGGATGGGGCGATAGGGGTCGGGGAAGGGGGCGTGAACCACGCCGTTGAGCAAAGGGTAAAAACCTTTGTGGTAAGAGGGTTTGCTGGCGGTGAAGGTCACGGCGCCCATGGTGCGGCCGTGAAATCCGCCGAGGAAACCGATGAACTGGCTGCGGTGGGTGTGGAAGCGAGCCAGTTTGATGGCGGCTTCCACACTTTCGGTGCCGGAGTTGGTCATAAAGGAGATGGCCGGCTCTTTGAAGGGGGCGATCTCGTTTAGCTTTTCTCCAAATTCAACCCATTTGGGGTGATAAAAATCCGAGGAGATGTGGATGAATTTTTCAGCCTGCTCCTGGATGGCACGCACCACCTGGGGGTGGCTGTGTCCGGTAGAAACGACGGCGATGCCGGCGGCGAAATCGAGAAAGCGATTGCCGTCGACATCCCAAACCTGTGTGCCTCTTCCATAATCCATGACGAAGGGATAACCTCGAGGGTAAGACGGCGAGATGACCGAATGATCTCGCTCCAGGATACGCATGGCGTTTGGCCCTGGTAACTTGAGTGGTTCCACGAGTGACCTCCTTTGAACTGAAAGGGTGAACGGTTGGCTGCGTGGTGAGCCGGGTTGAGATAAATATACCCCAGGGAAATGGGGTGTGGATGCTTTCATTATATCAAACGGAGGATTGGGTTCGCAAGGTAACACGGATTTAACGGGTAAAAGCACGGATCATCCGCATCCGTGGCATGCGTCAAAATCCGTGCAATCCGTGTTACAGGGCCGTCTGGGCGTAGGCCAGGGCGCCCATCAGGCCGGCGTCGTCGCCGAGGGCGGCGGTGGTGATGGTCAGGTCGGTGAGGTAAGCAGGCGAGATGACGTTCTGTTCCAACCCGGCGCGCATCGGCTTGAAGAGCAGGTCGCCCATCTGGGAGACGCCGCCGCCCAGGATGACGATGGAGGGGTTGAAGACGTGCAGGTAATTGGCGACGCCGATGCCGAGATACGAAGCGGCGGCGGCGATGGCCTGGCGGCAGAGTTCGTCGCCGGCCTGGGCGGCCAGGCTGATGTCGCGGGCGGTGGGGGTGGGGGAGACGGGCAGCGAGCAGGGGGTGCCGTTGGCCAGTTCCTGGGCGACGTAGTGGGCGATGGCGGTGCCGGAGGCGAGCGCCTCGAGGTGGCCGCGCTGGCCGCAGCCGCACAGCGGGCCGTCGGGCAGCACGGTGATGTGGCCGAGTTCGGTGGCCAGGCCGCGGTGGCCGAGCAGCAGGCGGTCGTTCATGATCACGCCGCCGCCGATGCCGGTGCTGATGGTCAGGTAGAGCAGGTCGTGATGGCCGCGCCCGGCGCCGTAACGCCACTCGCCCAGGGCAGCCAGGTTGGCGTCGTTGCCGACGACCACGGGTACCTGGAAGCGTTCCTGGATGGTCTGGCGCACGGGCAGGTTGATCCAGCCGGGGATGTTGGGGGCGGCAAAGAGGATGCCGGTTTTGGGGTCGATGGGGCCGGGCAGGGCCACGCCGATGGCGCGCACACGATCTGCGGCCGGCCACACTTCGGCGATGGCGTCGAGGACGCGCTGCAACGAAGCGCCGCCCTTGGCGCGGGTGGCGGTTTTTTTCTGTTGAAGTGGGGTCACGTCGTCGAGCGGGTAAACCGAGACGCGGGTTTGCGTACCACCAATGTCCACTGCAATGATGACGTCCATGAGGCCAGATTATAGCACGAAATTGTGTCGTTTTAATATTTTGGGGCGGGTGTTTTGGCGCGATTTGGGGCG
>CAZHTS010000044.1:0-39212 GCA_964535315.1 uncultured Anaerolineaceae bacterium | reverse complement strand
GAATGTGTGGGTGTCTGCCGTAGGGTGCGGGGCTTGCCCTCGCCCTCCACGACCGCCGGCCAACCCGCCGGCAACGCACACCCTGGCCGCCCGGCCGCAAAGGTTTTTATGGGGACGCGACGTGCTCTCCATGTCGGTTCGTCTTGCCTGTTGACAAATGACCTTGGGTCACTTATAATCTATTCAATAAATGACTCATGGTCATATAAAGGATAGGATGAAATGATCCGACAGCGCGCCCGACATGAGGACCAGAAACAGGAACGCCGCCAGGCGATTCTGGCGGCGGCCCGCCAGCTTTTCGCGCAATCCGGCTTCGACGCGGTCGGCATGGCCGGCGTGGCCGGACAGGCCGGCCTGGCCAAAGGCACCCTGTATCTGTACTTCAAGACCAAAGAAGAAATGTTCCTGGCGCTGCTGGAAGAAGAGTTTGCCGGCTGGTTTGATGGCCTGGACGCCGGGCTGGCGCAACTGCCACTCAGAGCCGGCGACGAGCGTTTCGTCGCCCTGGTGTGCGCCTCGTTGGAGCAGCATCCCACGCTGATCCGTCTGCTGGCCATCTTGCACACCCTCGTGGAGCGCAACGTAGACGATGACGCCGCGCTGCGTTTCAAGCTGGGGCTGCGCCAGCGCCTGGTGCACAGCGGCGCGCTCATCGACGAGCGCCTGGATCTGGCGCAGGGCCAGGGAACGGCCCTGCTGTTGCAGGTCTACGCCCTGGTCATCGGCTATCAAA
This sequence comes from uncultured Anaerolineaceae bacterium, assembly GCA_964535315.1. Lineage (GTDB taxonomy): Bacteria > Chloroflexota > Anaerolineae > Anaerolineales > Anaerolineaceae > CAZHTS01. The sequence goes on along the minus strand of CAZHTS010000044.1, from coordinate 38,476 downwards.
GCATGGCCGACCCGGCGCCCGCCATCCGCCGTGTGCTGGCGCACCCCGATCTGGCGCTGCTGCGCGTCGATCTGGTCGGCGCCTGCGCACATTCGTTGACGTTGATTCTGAAAGGTCTTGAACTGGAGAGAAACAGGCATGAACAGGAAGGATATTCTGCGTGGAAAAACAGCCCTGGTAACCGGCGCTTCGAGCGGCCTGGGCGTTGATTTTGCCCGTGAACTGGCCCGCCGCGGCGCACATTTGATCCTGGTGGCGCGGCGTGAAGACGCCTTGCGGGCCGTGCAGACCGAGGTCAGCGCCCGGTATGGGGTGGAGGTGACGGTGGTGGCGATGGACCTGGGCCAGCCGGAGGCGCCGCAGGCGCTGTACGAGCGGGTAGGCCAATTGGGCAAGACGGTGGATGTGCTGGTCAACAACGCCGGCTTTGGCTACTACGGCGAGTTCGCACAGCAGCCGTGGGAACGCGAGCAGGCCATGTTGCAGTTGGACATCCTGGCCCTGGTGCATCTCACCAAGCTCTTTCTGGCGGATATGCTCGCCCGCGACTTCGGCTACATCTTACAGGTGGCCTCGGTCGGCGCTTACCAGCCTTCGCCGACCTACGCCAGTTATTGCGCCGCCAAGAGTTATGTGCTCAATTTTGGCGAGGCGCTCAATTATGAACTGCGCCATAGCGGGGTTGGCTGCACCGTGCTTTCGCCCGGCGTGACCGCCACCGAGTTCTTCAAGGTTTCGGGGCAGCAGCCCACCCTGTACCAGCGCGCCGTGATGATGCCCAGCGCCGCCGTGGCGCGCACCGGCATCGAGGCCATGCTGGCGCGCCGGCCGGGGGTCATTGCCGGCTGGTTGAATAACCTGATGGTCTGGTCGAACCGCCTGGCGCCCCGTCGCGTCTCGACGGCGATTGCCCACTGGTTGATGACGCAGGTATAAGCCAGTGGCCGGGTGAAAACGGGGCGCAAGTGGCTGTGGCGCCCCGCCTTTTGGAAATGATATCATTACGCCATACCGTGTATATCAGGAGTAGCTATGCGTGCTTACATACGTCGCTGGATCTGGGTGTTTGTGCTGCTGGCCGTGGTGTGTTGCCTGGCGGCCGCGGCGATCATCGTGTCGTCCAACGCGGGGCGGGCTTCTTCTGGAATATCGATCCTTCAGGAGGCGTGATGTCAGTCTACGAGGTTCGCAACGGGGCGGTGTTGATCAGCACCGATCCCCAACTTTTGCAGGTGGATGTGATCTACGATTATCTTTCCAAGCGCTCGTATTGGGCGCAGGGACGCTCGCTCGAGGCGGTACGGCGCTCGTTGGGCAATTCGCTGTGTTTTGGCGCTTATCTGGACGGGGCGCAGGTGGGCTTTGCCCGGGTAGTGAGCGATTACGTGGCCTTTGCCTGGTTGTGTGATGTCTTTGTTTTGGAAACGGCGCGCGGCCAGGGGGTTGGCAAGCAGCTGGTGCAGGCAGTGGTGGCGCACCCCGATTTGTGTTCGTTGAAACGCATCTTGCTGGCCACCCGCGATGCGCACGAGTTATATCGCCGTTATGGCGGCTTTCAGGAACTGGCCGCCCCAGAGCGTTGGATGGAACACTTACAGCAGGCGGCTTAGGGCGTTGTCAAGCCGGGCCGGGGCGGGTAAAATAAGCTATCCTACCCGCAGGAGGTATTGTTATGTCCACTCCATTCCCCGGCCCGGCTTATGTCGTCCGTACCGAACATCTCGTCATTCGTTGTTACAACCCGGTCGATGCGCCCCTGTTAGAAGCGGCCGTGCAGCGCAGCCTGGAGCATTTGCGCCCGTGGATGCCGTGGGTGAACAGCGAGCCTGAGCCGCTACAGGTCAAAATCGACCGGCTGCGCAAGTTCCGCGCCAGTTTCGACCTGGGGCAGGATTTCATTTACGGTATCTTCACCCCGGATGAGACCCAACTGATCGGCGGCACCGGGCTGCATACCCGGGTGGGGGCGGATGGGCGCGAAATTGGTTACTGGATTGGCGTAGATTTTATCGGCAAGGGCTATGCAACCGAGACGGCTGCGGCGCTGACGCGCGTGGCGTTTGAGGTGGATCAGGTACAGCGGGTGGAAATCCATTGCGACCCGGCCAACGTGCGCAGCGCCAACGTGGCGCGCAAGCTGGGCTATGTGCATGAGGCCACCCTGCGCCAGCGGATCGCCAACTCTGCCGGTCAGCTGCGCGACGCCATGATCTGGAGCCTGCTGGCGGAAGAATACCCGGCCAGTCCGGCTGCGGCGCTGGCGCTAGAGGCTTTCGACAGCATCGGGCGGCGAATTCTCTAAACAGGCCGCGCGGTCGTCGATGAGTTTCAATTCGCCGTTTTTTCTGTTCTTTTTCCTGCCGTTGACGCTGGTGGTCTGGCTGTTGGCCGGGCGCCGCCTGCGTAACGCCGTGCTGCTCCTGGCCAGCCTGGTGTTTTACACCTGGGGCGAGCCCTTTTACCTGCCGTTGATCCTGCTGCTGGTGTTGGGCAATTACGCCCTCGGCCGGGCTCTGGCGGCGGCAGAACCTGCTTCGCGCCGGGGGCGGGCGCTGCTGTCGGCCGGCTGGGGGATGAACGTTGGCCTGCTGGCCTTCTTCAAACTGCTGGTGACCTACTGGCCGGCCATCCAGGCTGGCATGCCAGCCTGGGGGCTGGTGATGCCGGAACTGCTCGGCGGCTACGTGCGCAAGGTGCTGGGCATGCCGTTGGGGCTGTCGTTCCTGACCTTTCAGGCGGTGGCGTACCTGGTGGATGTTTCCCGGCGGCGTTGTACGGCGCAGCGTTCGCTGTGGCGTTTTGCCCTGTATCTGCTGCTGTTCCCGCGCCTGGCGGCCGGGCCGATCGTGCGCTACGCTGAGATTGAGGCGTGCCTGGGGGCGCAGCAGCCCCTGCGGGCGGCAGACATGGCAGACGGGGCGCGCCGTTTTATCATCGGCCTGGCCAAAAAGGTGCTGATCGCCGACGTCCTGGCGCGGGTGACCGACCAGGGTGTGTTCGATCAGGCGCTGCCCAATCTGAGCGCGGGCTGGGCCTGGCTGGTGCTGGTATGTTACACCCTGCAAATTTTCTACGATTTCTCGGGTTACACCGACATGGCGCTGGGGTTGGGACAGGTGTTTGGCTGGCGCCTGCCCGAGAACTTCAACCGGCCCTATCTGGCGCACGGCATTGCCGATTTCTGGCGGCGCTGGCACATGACGCTTTCCGGCTGGTTCCGCGACTATGTCTTTTACCCGTTGGAACGGGCGCGCCGCGGCCGGCCCGGCCTGCGCCAGACGGGCAATATTTTGCTGGTTTTTCTGCTGACCGGCTTGTGGCATGGCGTCACCCTTAATTTTGTGGCCTGGGGGCTGCTGCATGGTGCGGCCATCGCCCTGGAAAGCGGCCGGTTTGGCCGCTGGCTGCGCAGCGCCTGGGCGCCGCTGCGGCATGGGTATACCCTGGCTGTGGTGCTGGTGGGCTGGGTGTTGTTTCGCTCCAACAGCCTGGGCTATGCCGGCGCCTTCTTGTTGGCGCTGACCGGCCTGGGCCCGCAGCAGATGCTCACCCCGTTTTCTCACCTGCCGCCGCCCGGCGCTCAGGTCTGGCTGGCGTTGCTGGCGGGGACAGCCGGATTGTTCCCCGCGCCGGGCTGGCTGGCGCGACGGCTGGCGCCGCGCCAATCGAATCTGCGTTGGGCTCTGCGCGATGCGGCTTTGTTGGGCCTGTTGTTCCTCACCGGGGTCGTTTTGGCCGGTTCGACCTATCAGGCGTATATCTACGGGGATTTCTGATGGAAAAACTGTGATATGATAGCAAAAGTTTTTTAAGGTGCCTTCTAATTTTGAGAACATTTTTACAGGAGGGTTGTATGACTTTCCCATATCAAAGAGCGCTGGTTACCGGCGGGGCGGGGTTTATCGGCAGCCATATCGTTGAAGCGCTGGTTTTACAAGGGGTCGATACAATCAGCATCGATAATTATTTTGCGGGCAAGCATGAAAACCTCGCCCATTTGAAATCTTATGCGAATTTTCATGAGGTCGAATGCGATGTGACCGACCTGGCCGGCCTGGAACGTTGTGTCCCCGGCGTCGATGTGATCTTCCATCAGGCGGCCTCCAAGAAAACGATCTGCCTGAACAACCCGCGCAAAGACCTGCAAATCAATGCCGAAGGCACGTTTAACCTGCTGGAACTTGCCGTCAAACACGGCGTCAAGAAATTCGTGCACGCCTCCACCGGATCGGTGTACGGCGAGGCGCAGTATTTCCCGCAGGATGAAAATCACCCGCTGAACCCCACCTCTTATTATGGCGTGAGCAAGCTGGCAGGGGAGCGCTACGTCAACGCTTTTGCCCATCTATACGGCCTGGACGTCACAATTTTGCGGTATTTTCACGTGTACGGTGCGCGCCAGGAGTCCAGCGACGTGGGCGGTGTGGTCTCCATTTTCTGCCGGAAGATGTTGGCCGGCGCTCCGATCACCATCTTTGGCGACGGCACCCAGCAGCGCTCGTTTACCTACGTGAAGGATGTGGTCAAAGCCAACCTGGCGGCGGCGACCCTGCCCCAGGCGCGCGGCGAGGTGTTCAATTGCGCCTCGGGCATTAAAATCACGGTTGGCGAGCTGGCGCAGCTGGTGGGCGAATTGCTGGAGGTGGCGCCGCAGATCCAATATGCCGATTGGACTCCGGGCGACATTAAAATCTTTGACGTGGGCAATCAAAAGATCCGCGAGAAATTGGGTCTCGAATTTGTGACCGATTTCCGTTCTGGCTTGAAAGAAACGCTCGATTGGGCTCGGGATTACTTTACGAGGAGGTAATTTGTATAAAGAGCACAAGATCGGCGTGGTGGTGCCGGCCTATAACGAAGAGTTGTTAATCGTGGATACGCTGGCCGGAATGCCGGCGTACGTCGACGTTATTTTCGTGGTCGAAGATGGCAGCAAAGACGCCACCCTCGAGAAAATTCTCGAGCGACAGCGTCAGGATGGGCGCATCGTGATCGTGCGGCATGAGGTCAACCGCGGCCTGGGCCGTTCGCTCATCGATGGCTATCTTGCCAGCCGGGAATCGGATGTGGATATCACCGCCGTGATGGCCGGCGATAACCAGATGCACCCCGACGATCTGCACAAGCTTCTGGATCTGATCATCGAGCAGCATTATGATTACATCAAGGGGAACCGGTTGCTGCACCAGGATATCAGTTCCATGCCCGGCTATCGCTTTGTCGGAAACTCGATTCTGACGATCCTGACCAAATTCGCCACCGGGTATTATGCTTTAATGGACCCGCAGTGTGGTTATACCGCCATTCGTAACAGCGCTTTAAAACTCATTCCGATTGAAAAGATGACCCAGGGATATGGCTATAACGCCGATATCCTGTGTATGCTCAACATCCAGAACTTTAGCGTCCGGGATGTGGAAGTTCGCCCGGTATATGGGCGTGAAAAGAGCAAAATCAAGCTGTGGAAATACATTCCCACCACCAGCTGGCTGTTGGTGCGTTTGTTCTTCCGCCGCCTGTGGCAGCGCTATGTGGTGTTGGATTTCAATCCGCTGGTGTTGTTTTACGCCTTTGCTTTTTTTAATACGATTGCGATTTTGATACCGTTTGCGATCCGGTTTGTGGTTTTGTATTTGCAATATAACGAACTCCCTAAAACTACTTTAACCATTCTGACCTTTACGTTATTGATCAGTTTTCAATCTTTGCTGTTTGCCATCTGGATGGACATGGATTATAACCGGCGGCGTTAGCGCGGATTGAAGCCGGGGAAGAGGTAAGCAATGTGCGGCATTTTTGGCGTGTTTTCAGGCAGCAATTCCCCCCTGACAAAGCCAGAGGTTTATCAGGTGGTAAAAAACCTGTTCTTACTTTCTGAATCCAGGGGGAAAGAGGCGTCGGGGATTGCCGGGGTGGGTAACGGCCACATCGAGTTGATTAAATCGGCCGAACCGGCGTCGCAGTTGATCGCGCACGCAGATTTTGAACGGTTGATGGAGCAGCTTTTGCGCCAGGAGCGCGTCTGCGCCATTGGGCATTCGCGCCTGGTGACGAACGGTGGTCAGGAACGGCACGAAAACAACCAGCCGGCCGTGGCGGCGGATATGGTTGCCATCCATAATGGCATCGTGACCAACGTCGACGATTTGTGGGAAGAGCACCCCGCCCTGAAACACGAAACCGAACTGGATACCGAGGTGCTGCTGCGCCTGATCCGGCAGAACATGGCGGTGGGCGTGCAGCCGGCGGCCAGCGTGCAGCGCGCCTACGCCGAACTGGAGGGCGTGGCCTCGCTGGCAATCTTACTGGCCGATTACGACCTGGCAATTCTGGCCACCAACAACGGTTCGTTGTATTACGCCAGCGATGCCGCCGGGAACCTGGTGTTTGCCTCGGAACGATATTTCCTGCAACAGTTGTTGTCCGCTCCCAGGTTAAAACAAAAATTGCAAGATTGGCCTATCCAGCATTTAAAAGCCGGTGTGGGATTGTTGATCAATACCCGCGATCTTTCGCATCAGCAATTTGCGCTGGATAGAAACATTGTGCCGCAGGCTTTTCCGGTATCCGCAGCCAGGCGGGAGATTCGGGATATCTCTTCCAATAAAAGCCATTTCAACGGGCACATCCCCGGAACGGGGCCGTATATCCTGCCCTCCGGTTTTCAAGATCAGTACCCGGCCAATCATCAGGCGGTCGCCCGGCTGCGCCGCTGCACCCGCTGCGTTTTGCCGGAGACCATGCCGTTTATCACCTTTGACGAGCAAGGGGTGTGTAATTACTGCCATAGCTACGAGCCGATTCAATTATGGGGTATGGACGCCCTGTTGGAAGCGCTGAAACCGTATCGCAAGGGGAACGGCGAACCGGACTGCGTGGTGACTTTTAGCGGTGGGCGTGACAGCAGTTATGCCCTGCACCTGGTGAAAAACGTGTTGGGGATGCACCCGGTAACCTATACCTACGACTGGGGCATGGTTACCGACCTGGCGCGGCGCAACCAGATGCGCCTGTGCGGCAAATTGGGGCTCGAGCATATCCTCGTTTCGGCCGACATTGCCCGAAAACGCCATAACATTCGCTTAAACGTCCTGGCCTGGTTAAAAAAGCCGGATCTTGGGATGGTGCCGTTGTTCATGGCGGGCGATAAGCAGTATTTTTATTACGCCAACAAGGTTGGAGAGCAGATGGGCTGCAAGGTGGTCATTCTGGGCGAGAACCTGTTTGAGGCGGCGCGCTTTAAATATGGCTATTGTGGCATTGCGCCGGATGCGAGCGAACGAACCCACCTCATCTCTCTGAACAAAAAATTCAAACTCGCCCGATATTATGGACGGCAGTATTTCGGCAACCCCGGTTATCTGAACGCCTCTTTGCTCGATACGTTGGGGGCGTACGTCTCGTATTATTTCATCCCCCATCACTACATCAATATTTATCAGTATTTGCCCTGGGATGAGAAAGAGATCATCACCACCCTGAAACGGGAATACAACTGGGAGACGGCGACGGATACCGAGGCCACCTGGCGCATTGGGGATGGCACTGCCTCCTTCTATAACTATATTTATTACACCCTGGGCGGTCTGACAGAGAACGATACCTTCCGCAGCAATCAGGTGCGTGAGGGCGTGATTTCGCGCCAGCAGGCCCTGGAACTGGTGGAACAGGACAATCAGCCGCGCTACGAGTCGATCCAGTGGTATTGTGACATCATCGGCATCGATTTTGAGCAGACGATACGGACGATCAACGCGGCCCCCAGGCTGTATGCACTGTAGGTGTGTATGGAACCCGTATTTTACTCAAAAGCGCAGATGCGCAGCCCGAAAAATTATCTGCTGCACGGTATTTACCTGGCCTGTTATGCGTTGGTAAAATACAACTCGCTGCCCCTGTTCAATTACGCCCGCTACCTGGTTTTGCGCTTGTTTTCAGGCGGCATTCGTTCTGCTTCGATCAGCGAAGGGGTCACGGTCTGGTTTCCCTGGCGGGTTGAGTTGGGGCGGAATTCTTCGCTCAACCAGGGGGTGATCGTCGATGGCACCGGCGGGGTGCACATCGGCGAGGGGGTACGCATTGCGCCCTACGTGCTGTTGAATACCGCCGACCATGAATACCGGGATGCCGCGGTATGGATTAAGGATCAGGGTTTTAAGATTGCCCCCATTGTGATCGAGGACGACGTGTGGATTGGGGCGGGGGCCATCGTCAACAAGGGGGTGCGCATTGGGCGCGGCTCGGTGATTGGCAGCGGCGCAGTCGTTACCAGAGACATTCCTCCCTATTCGATCGCGGTGGGTGTGCCTTGCAGAGTCGTCAAATCCCGCCTGGAGGGGTAATTGCTATGGCGATCGGGAGTGCGAAAGAACTGATCTTAAAGGCCGGCGACATTTTCAAGAGCAAATTGAGCGTTGGAGTGCTGTGGAATGTTGCCAGCCTGGGCATCCTGGCTGCCGGCGGCATTATTATCAATTTCATCATCGTGCTTCTTTCGGGCAACGAGGCGCTGGGGGTGTTCAACCAGATCTATTCAATTTATATTGTGCTCTCGCAGATTGGGGTTGGGGGGGTGCAGTTTTCGGCGTTGAAACATATCGCCCATCACCAGACCGACCTGGAAGCCTGCGGTGATATTATGGTGGCGGCGCTCTTGCTGGTCGTGGCGCTCACGCCGTTGATTTATCTTGTGGTGATTTTTTTGCTGATGCCGAGCGCTTACATCGCCAACAAACCGCTGGTGGGGGCCGGTTTGTGGCTGGTTTTGCCCGGTCTGCTGTTCTTTTCGGCCAACAAGGTGCTCATCAATGTGCTCAACGGTTTGAGCCACATGCGCGCTTATGCAGTCTTTCGTTCGCTGCGCTATATTTTTATCCCCATCGCCATCGTCGTGATTCTATTGTTGAAACGTCCCATCCCTGAACTGGCCTTATCGCTCTCGCTGACCGAAATCCTGTTGTCTGTTTTGATGTTGGTTTATATCTACTGGCGTGTCTTGCCCATTCGTTTGCGCCGTACGGTATGGAAGTGGATCCCCGTTCACGCTGCTTTTGGGGCGCGCGGGGCCCTCAGCGGGATTCTGATTGAGCTTAACACCCGCATTGACGTCTTGATGTTGGGGTACTTTACCACAGACGCCCTGGTCGGCGTGTATAGCTTTGCGGCGACGCTTGCCGAAGGGTTTAAACAGCTATCCCTGGCGGTTCGCTGGAATATCGACCCCTTGCTGGGGGGCCATTTTGCCCGCGGCGAGACGGGCAAGATCGACCAGTTGGCGGCCCGGATTAAACGGGTATTCTTACCGCTAATGAGCGGGGTAACCCTGGCGGCATTGGCAGGCTACCCGCTTTTGCTTTATCTATCGGGCAATCAGGAATTTTTGATGCAAAGCTGGCTCATTTTCGCCATCATCATGGCCGGCGTGCTGTTGAACAGCGTTTACAACCCGTTTTCCGGAATACTGATCCAGGGCGGGCGCCCCGGCGCATTCACGTTTATGACGGTGGGGCTGGTGGTGGGGGACGCGTTGCTCAACCTGGTGTTTATCCCCTGGTGGGGGATAAACGGTGCGGCATTGGTGACGGCGTTGACCTATTGTGCAGAGGCTGTATTGCTGCTCGTTCTGTCCCGCAGATTGTTCGGGGTTAAGTTGTAGGTGAGGCCGGGCAATCATGAACGCTCCTTCCCCATCCCGCCAGTCTTTGTTCGACGTCCTTTTCGCCGGCGTTTTGTTGGTTTTGCTGGCCGTTCCGGTCTTTACCCCGATGCCGCGTTGGCGCGAATTTTCCCAGGCGCCAGAGCAGTGGAACCTGTTGTCGTTGGCAAAAAGCCTGGACGGTCTGCTGCCGGCCTACGAACAGCATTTCAACGAACATTTCCTGGGCCGTGAGCGCCTGATCCGCCTGGATTACGATTTCCGTTTGCACGTTCTGGGTGAGACAGTCTATCATGATGTTTTGATCGGCAAGGACGGCTGGTTGTATTACACCGGCGAGGGCAACCTGGATTATTACCAGCGTTCCACACCATTGAGCCCGGCGCAGCTGGCGGCGATTACCCGGCGGATCGAAGCGACCCAGACGGCCCTGCGCGCCCGCGGCATTGCCTTTGCGCTGGTGGTGGCGCCCAACAAAGAAACGATTTACCCGCAATATCTGCCGGATGGCGTTCCGGTTCTGGGGCAGGAAAGCCAGCTGGATCAGTTGTTGGCCTATGCGCCGGGCCTACCGATTCTCGATCTGCGCCCGGCTTTGCTGGCGGAGCGTTCGTCTGCGCAGCTGTATTTTCGCACCGATACGCACTGGAACCCGTATGGGGCCTATCTGGCGTACCGCGCCGTGCTGGATGGGCTGCGTCCGCAGCTTTCTTTGCCGGCGCAGCGCCTGGAGGACTTTGAGCGCACTTCGCAAGATAGCCGCGGCGACCTGGCGGCGCTGTTGATGACCAGCGCCCCCCTGAGAGAAGAGAGCATTGACCTGACCCCGCGTTTTACCCGGCGGGCAGTCTTCCCGGCGACCGAGGGCCGGACGGTGGTCAGCCAGGTGGCGGATGTCTCTTTGCCGGCGGCGGTCATCTACCGCGATTCGTTTTTCAATGGGTTGACCCCCTATTTTGCCGAGCATTTTCATCAGGCGGTCTATCTGTGGTCGTATGACGTCGATCTCGATTTTATTGACGCCCAGAAGCCCGACCTGGTGCTGTTGGAGGTGGCAGAGCGCTATCTGCCGCTGCTGGCGGAAGAGAGCCAACCATGAACCTGTCGCTGCCTTTCACACTGTGTTTTCTGACGCGTGGGGATGACGTGCTGCTGCTGCTGCGCAACAAGGCGCCCAACCGGGGGTTGTGGAACGGGGTGGGCGGGCATATCGAGGCGGGCGAGACGCCGCTGGAGTCTTGTCTGCGCGAAGTGTGCGAGGAAACGGGCTACCGTCTGGAACGGGCGCGTTTTGGCGGATTGGTGACCTGGGAAGGGTTTGAGATTGCTAACGCCGGCCTGTACGTGTTTTCGGCCGAGGCGCCGCCGGGTGAGCCGGCCGCATGTATGGAGGGCCAGCTGCGTTGGTGGCCGCGACAACTGGCATGTAGTTCGGACGCAGTGGTCGGTAATATCCATCATTTCTTACCACATGTGCTGGCGCATGCTGTTCCCCGGGAGTATCACTTCCATTACCGGCAGGGCGCGCTGGTGGGACACGTTGTCTTACCGCTGCCGGATGGCCTCGAGGGTGTTGACTGAGGGTATTTCGTGTTAAACTAGGATCATTAAATCACGGAGGATGGTATGGTTGATCTGGCGGTGCCATTTGACCGGAGCTACTGGGTGGTGCCTGGAAAGTTGTTGGCCGGTTATTACCCTGGCGACTTGAACCCGCAGAAAGCGGACGAAAAATTGAGCGCCCTGTTGCAGTGTGGGGTCGGGGCGGTGATCAATTTGATGGAAGACGACGAAATGGATAACGAAGGGCGTTATTTTGTGCCCTATCGCGAGCGGATGGAGGCGTTCGCTGTGCCGCTGCACCGGCCGCTCGTTTTCTACCGCTATGCCATTCGCGACTTTGGTGTGCCTTCACGCCTGTATATGAAAACGATCCTGGATCGGGTGGACGAGTTGATCGCCGGAGGTCGCGTGGTCTACGTGCATTGCTGGGGCGGAGTGGGGCGTACCGGGACGGTGGTGGGTTGTTATCTGGCGCGGCACGGCATTGCCGTGGGCCAGGCGGCGCTGGACAAGATTCTGGAACTGCGTCAGAATACCAGCAACCCGACCCGGCCTTCGCCCGAGAATGAGGCGCAGTGTAACCTGGTGAAGAGTTGGGAAACAGGTGAGTAAAACGATGACCGTTCCTGTTGCGTTGGCAGTGATTCCCGAAGCGTGGGCCGCAAAGGCGCGCTGTCCGTTGTGTGAGGCTGTCCCGTTGCAGGTGCAGCACGTCTCCGGTCAGGCCGATCAGTTCCATTGTGGGCGCTGTGGTTCGGCATTCGAGGTCGAACAGGGTGGGGCGCGTATCCATCTGGTAGAAGCGCCGCGCCCGCTGCGTGCGCAGTTGCAAGGGCGTTGGCTGACGGCGAGCGAGGCGCGGGCAGTGATCCAGCAGATGATGCCGCGTTCTGCGCCGCCGGCGCAGGCCGCGGCTGTAAAAGCAGAGATCAAGGCCGATAAGCCGGCGGCCCCGCCGGCCTTTACCATTGAACCGACCGAAGAGGCGCTGGCGCAGCTGCCCGAGGTACACGTTCCCGAGCGCCTGGTGATCGCCGCGCCGGTGGTCGCGCCGCCTGCACCGCCGCCGGTTGTCGAAGTGGAAAAGCCGATGAGTACGGAGCAGGTGGTGTCCTGGGCCGAACGGCTGCATCGCCTGGGGAACAAGCCGGAACAGATTGAGAAAATCCTGACGGGCCGACAGGGCGTCACCGCCGAACAGGTCGCGGCCGGGATGGCGGCCGTGAAAAAATTGCGCCGGCAGGGCGGGTCGCGCACACGCCGGCTGTTGATCGTCGTGGGGGTTTTTCTGGGGCTGTGTGTGTTGTGCGGCGGGGTCGCTTATTTGCGCAGCCAGCAATTCTTGCAGCAGTTACAGGCTGGCGGCCCGATCCCACTGGGGCCGGAGGGCAAACAGATCACTTTGCCGTCAGAGATGCGCGCCGTAATGCAAACGCCGGTGGTGGTGGCCGGAAAACCCGACATGAATGTGCCCGCCACCTGCCCGCGTACGCCGCAGGCCGCGGCGCAGACGTTTGGCGGCAGGGTTGAGGATTGGGAGTTCAACTCGGTCGTGAACGGCTGGCAATTCGTCGGTGAGCCGCCGGCGGCGACGGTGCGTGTCAGCAATCGTTTGCTGGCGACCTTTATGGTGGTAGAGCGCGGCGGGGTGCAGATGCGCCAGGTGCGCGGGCCGGCGACAATCTCGAATGTCAGCGGGCTGGTGATCCTGTGCCCGTAGCCGCGGCGCCCTCCTATTTGCAGCATGTGCGCAGCCGGCTGGGGCAGCGCAAGCTGCTGCTGGTGTATGCTTCGGCCTGCGTTCGAGACGCGGCCGGGCGGGTGTTGTGGCAGCGCCGTTCCGATTTTGGTTGGTGGGGACTGCCGGGCGGGATGCTCGAACTGGACGAAACCCTGGCAGAATGCGCCGTGCGCGAGGTGCGCGAAGAGAGCGGTTTGCAGGTGGAGCCGCTGCGCCTGGTGGGCGTGTATTCCTCGCCCGATTTTGATGTGCTCTATCCCAACGGGGATGAGGCGCAGCAGGTGACGTTTTGTTACGAGTGCCGGGTGCAGGGCGGCGATTTGCGCTGCGACGGCGATGAGACCCTCGATCTGGGCTGGTATGCGGCGGAAACCCCGCCGCCGACCGCCCCCTGGTATGCGGCCATGCTGCAGGACCTGCGTACCGGCGGGCGCCCGGCGTTCGCCAGCGGTGCGGCGGGGCAGGCGCAGCGGGGAGAGCCCTTCCTGGAACAGCTGCGCCGGACGTTGGGGCCGGCGCCGTTGATCGTGCCGGCGGCAGGGGCGTTTGTGCTGGACCCGGAGGGGCGGGTATTGCTGCAACGCCGGGCGGACAGCGGGTTCTGGGATCTGCCGGGCGGCGGGATGGAACTGGGCGAGCGCCTGGATTGTACCGCCGCGCGCGAAGCGCGCGAGGAGGCCGGGGTGATGGTGGCGGTGCAGCGTTTGCTGCGGGTATATTCCGAACCCGAATTTTTCCTGTGTTTCCCCGAAGGAGAGTCGAAATTTGTGCTGAGCCTGTTCGCCTGCCGTTGGGTGGGCGGCGAGCCACGACCAGACGGGCGCGAGTCGCTGGATGCGGCTTTCTTTGCTCGCGACGCTTTGCCGCCCATGCAGCCGCTCTCGCAGCGCATGGTGCAGGATGGTTTTGCCCTGCTGGGGGAGGATTGCGCTGAGCGTTAAGCGTATTTTGCGCATGTGGTGGCCGCTGGCAGCCAGCTGGCTGTTGATGGCGGTGGAGGTGCCGCTGTTGGGGGCGGTGATGGCGCGCATGGCCAATCCGGAGTTGAACCTGGCGGCCTATGGCGGGGTGGTGTACCCCATTTCGTTGATCGTTGAAGCGCCAATCATCATGCTGCTTTCGGCCTCGACCGCTTTGAGCAAGGATTGGGCCGCCTACACCCGCATGCGCCGCTTCATGTGGAGCAGCGCGCTGATCCTGACCGTGGTGCACGCCTTGATCGCCTTTACCCCATTGTACGACCTGGTGGCGCGCCAGGTGATTGGCGTGCCGCAGACGATCGTCGAACCCGGACGCCTGGGTCTGATGCTGATGACCCCCTGGACGGCGTCTATCGCCTACCGGCGTTTCCAGCAGGGGGTCATGATTCGCTTTGGCCAGTCGGACGGGGTGGGGACGGGCACGATGGTGCGCCTGACGGCGGATTGCCTGGGGTTGTGGGCCGGCTACCAGCTTGGGCTGCCGGGCATTGCCGTGGGGAGCGGCGCCCAGGCATTGGGCGTGATCAGCGAAGCGATCTATTCCGGCTGGCGGGTGCGCCCGATTCTGAATGGCCCGTTGTACGCCGCGGCGCAAACGGAGACGTTGACCTGGGCGGCGTTTGCTCGTTTTTACGTGCCGCTGGCGCTGACCTCGTTGATCTCGCTCATCTGGCAGCCGATCGGCAGCGCCGCGCTCAGCCGGATGCCCGACCCGGTGTCTTCGCTGGCGGTCTGGCCGGTGGTCTCAGGGCTGATCTTCATGCTGCGTAGTTTTGGCTTTGCCTATAACGAGGTGGTGGTGGCGCTGCTGGATGAGGCCGGTTCTTCGCCGGTGCTGCGTCGTTTTGCCGCCTGGCTGGCCGGAACGACCACGCTGCTGCATCTGTTGATCGTGGTCACGCCGCTGTCGCTGTTGTGGTTCCGGGATGTGACCGCTCTTTCACCCGAACTGGTGCAGCTGGCCCGCGTGGCGTTTGCCATCGCCCTGCCGCTGCCATTTCTCAGCGCGTTGCAAAGCTGGCATCAGGGCGCCATTCTCTACGGCCGGCGCACACGCGGCATCCCCGAGTCGATGGTGGTGTATCTGGGGGTGTTGGTGGCAGTTCTGGCGTCCGGGGTGTTGTATGGGCGCCTGATCGGGTTGTACGTCTGCCTGTTTGCCCTGGTGCTGGCAAACCTGCTGCAAACCGCCTGGTTGGGCTGGCGCAGCCGGCCGGTGATGCAGCACGTGCGGCAGCGAGACGGGGCGACGCCGGGCGCCTGGAAAATATAGATTATATCGTATAAGATAGGGTGGATGGTTTATAATTCGAGCACACCTTTGTTTTCAGGAGATCACACGTATGGGTCATTTTAAATCGACCGACGGCATGAGCACGTTGGTCAACCATGTGGCTGAAGGGCATAACCCGATGCATGCCCACGTCACGCCGATCTATCAAACCTCCACCTTTAGCTTCCCGGATGTCAGCACCGGGGCGTCTATTTTTAAAGGGGAAACGCCGGGCTATATTTATACCCGCCTGAATAACCCCAACCAGGCGCAACTGGCGACCAAGTACGCCGTTCTGGAAGGGCTGGATTTGTTACGGGCGCGGCCCGGCCAGCCGTCCGAAGAAGTGGTCGATGGATTATTGTTTGGTTCGGGCATGGCGGCCATCAGCTCGGCGATCCTGGCGCGGGTCAAGCGCGGCCAGACGGTGATTGCCCAGAAGGCCCTGTACAGCGCCACGTTTAATCTGCTCAACGACATTGCCCCCGATTATGGCATTCAGGTAGTGTGGCTGACCGAGCTTTCTCCCGAACGTTGGGAAGAAGCCTTTGCGGCGCACCCCGAAGCCACGCTGGCGTACGCCGAGAGCCCGGCCAACCCCACCATGTCGCTGGTGGATCTGAAGGCGGTGGCCGAGATCGCCCATCGCCATAACGCCTGGTTGATGGTCGATAACACCTTTGCCACACCCTATTGCCAGCGCCCGCTCAGCCTGGGCGCGGATGTGGTGGTGCACTCGACCACCAAATACCTGTCCGGGCATGGGTTGACGGTGGGCGGTACGGTGGTCAGTTCGCAGATCGCCTATGTGCGCGGCGAACTGTACCGCATGCTCAAAGTCCTGGGCGGTATGGCCAGCCCGTTTGACGCCTGGCTGGCGAATAACGGCATCAAAACGTTCGAGGTGCGCATGCAGCGGCATTGCGAGAACGCCATGAAGGTGGCGCGCTACCTCGAAGCCCACCCGCGGGTCGACCGGGTGTATTATCCCGGCCTGGAGAGCCATCCTGACAACGAGTTGGCCAAACGCCAGATGTTTGACTTTGGCGGGATGATCGCCTTCGATCTCAAGGGCGGGTTGGCAGCCGGTGAAGCGATGATGAACCGGGTGCAGCTGGCGACGCTGGCGGTCAGCCTGGGGAACGTGGATACGCTGATCCAGCACCCGGCCAGCATGACGCACGCCAGCATGCCGGCGGCGGAACGGTTGAGCGCAGGCATTACCGATGGTCTGGTGCGCCTCTCGGTGGGAATTGAGAATGTGGAAGATATCATTGCCGATTTGGATCAGGCAATGGCGTTTTAAGTTACAATCAAGTGCATGTGGGGGCAGGGCGCCTGCCCCCACGAAAATACTTTTCGGGGATGGAAATATGAAATTAAAAGGTCTGCTTCTGCTTGTCTTTATGTTGATTATCACTTCTTCTGGCCTGGCCGGCTGTGCTACAACCACCCCTGAGCCGCCGACTGCCACACCGACGCCCGATTTGTGCGCGCCCGAGAACGTGCGCACCGAGGTGGAGAAGATACACCGCCTGACCCGTTCCTTTGACGATACCTCGCAAATTGCGGCCAATTCGCCGCGCGAGCAGGTGGCCGGCCCCACCTCGGCCCTGCAGGCGGTGCGGCGCGAGGCCGAAGACCAGCGTATCCCGCCCTGCCTGGTGGCGCTTAAACGCGCCCAACTCAACCACATGAACGCCGTGATCAATACCTTGATTGCATTTATGGGCGGGGCCAACGCCGATACGGTCAATCAGGGCATCCAGCTTGCTCGCCAGCAGCGCAACCAATACGACACCGAACTGGCCCGTCTGTTGGGCATCACCCTGGCGCCCATGCCCACCATGCCTCCCCTTCCCACGGCTGCGCCTGGGCTTCCTACCCCCATGACAGAAACGCCGGCGGCGCCCGCGCCCAGCGCGCTACCGCCCACAACCGCCCCTTAGGCCGGCTTACGTTTCTGTCAACCGGTTGTGAACTTTATCACTTGACAGCTTGCGTTGGGCGGAATATACTCGGTTTAGAATTGAATACTTCCTTCGGGGCAGGGTGCGGGAGGCGATCTCCCAATTCCCGATCGGTGGTATAACCCACAAGCGTCTTCCGACGCATGATCCGGTGTGATTCCGGAGTCGACGGTACAGTCCGGATAAAAGAAGGACCTGTGGTAAGTTCAAGGATATCAGACCATCTGGTTGAAGCCGCCCCGAAAACATCGTTTTCGGGGCTTTTTTATTATGCATGAGGGATGTTTTATGGAACTGAGCCTGGCTCGTCAAGTGAAACCCACCGCCACCCGCCTGGCGCGCCGGTATGGACGCTGGTCGCTGCCGGTTTCGTTGCTGATCGGTGTGTTGCTATGGGATGCCGTCGCCCGTTGGAGTGGGCTGCCGGCGTTCATCCTTCCGCCCCCGGCGCTGGTCTGGGATCGCCTGTTGTCTGCACTGGCAGACGGCGCTTTGCTGCGTCACACTGCGGTTACCCTGGCCGAGGTGCTGCTGGGACTGTTTGCCGGAAGTTCGCTGGCAACGCTGTTGGGCTATTTTCTGGCCAAATCCCATCTGTTAGAGCGTCTGCTGGCTCCCTATCTGGTGGCCAGCCAGGCCATCCCGGTGGTGGCGATTGCGCCGCTGCTGGTCATCTGGTTTGGGGCCGGGATGTTTTCCAAGGTGTTGATTTGCGCCCTGATCGTGTTCTTCCCGGTTCTGGTCAACACGGTGGTGGGGCTGCGCGCCGTGCCGGAGAACCTGCGCGACGTGATGCGCTCTTTGCATGCCAGCCCGATGCAGATGCTGCGCTATCTGGAAATCCCGGCGGCCCTGCCGGTTTTCCTGGGCGGGCTGCGCATTGGGGCGACGCTTTCGGTGATCGGGGCAGTGGTCGGTGAATTTGTCGGCGCGGATCGCGGCTTGGGTTTCCTGGTGAACGTGGCCCGCGGCCAGTACGATACGGCGCTGGTGTTTGTGGCGGTTTTTACGCTGATTGCCCTGGCCCTGACGCTGTACGGTGCGGTGATCCTGCTGGAGCACTATCTTTTGGCCTGGCAGAATCGCCCGTAAGTGGGGTTGATTTTTGAAAACTATTTGAATAAGGATTGACATTGCTATGAAGCGCACGATATTCTGGATGGTAATTTTGATGCTGGTGGTCACAGCCTGTACGCCGGCCACCCCGGTGGCCAATCTGATCCCGGTGCGTCTACCGGTGGGCTATATCCCCAACGTGCAATTTGCACCGCTCTACGTCGGGCTGGAAAAGGGCTATTTTCTTGAAGAGGGCCTGGATGTCAGCATCGATTACAGCATGGAAAACGATAACGTGGCCCTGGTGGGGGCCGAAAAGATACCGTTTGCGGTGGTATCGGGCGAGCAGGTATTGTTGGGGCGCGCCCAGGGGCTGCCGGTGACGTATGTCATGGCCTGGTACCAGCAGTATCCGGTGGGAATTGTGGCCAAGCAGGAGCAGGGAATTCGCCAGCCGGCGGATCTGAAAGGCAAGCGTATCGGTACGCCGGTGTTGTTTGGCGCCAGTTATATCGGCTTGCGCGCCATCCTGGCGGCCGGTGGTCTGACGGAGAGCGATGTACAGATCGAAGTGACCGGTTTCAATCAGGTGGAGACGTTGAGCACCGACCGGGTGCAGGCCTCGGTGATTTACGTGAGCAACGAGCCGATCCAGCTGCGCTCCAAAGGTTATGCCGTGGACGTGATCGGCGTGAGCGATTATCTCAAGCTGGTGGGCAACGGTTTGATCACAAACGAGTATACGTTGAAAAATAACCCCGAACTGGTGCGGCGTATGGTGCGCGCCATGCTCAAGAGCCTGAAGACGGCTCAGGCCGATCCACAGGCGGCATACGAAATCAGTAAAAAGTACGTCGAGAACCTGGCTAAAGCCGACGCGGCCGTGCAAAAAGAAGTCCTGGCGACGTCGATTGCGCTGTGGGGTAACGAGCGGATGGGGTATTCGGATCCACAGGCCTGGGAAAATATGCAGCGGGTGATGTTGGATATGGGTCTGTTGCAAACGCCGGGCGATTTGAGCAAGGCGTACAGTAACGATTATCTGCCGGAGAAATGACCGTCATGATGATGCCAGTTTTGCAGGTGCGTTCTCTGCGCAAGACCTTTCCGGGCGAGAATGGCGGGCTGCCTGTATTGCAGGGGGTGAGCTTTTCGCTCGCCCCCCAGGAATTCGTTGGGTTGTTGGGGCCCTCGGGCAGCGGCAAAAGCACATTGTTGCGCGTGTTGGGCGGGCTGCTCAAGGCCGACAGCGGCGAGGTGCGTTTTGCATTGAACGGCTCCGACGCCCGCCCGCCGCGCATCGGGCTGGTTTTTCAACAGGCGAACCTGATGCCGTGGCGGACGGTATTGCAGAATATTACCCTGCCGTTAGAATTGAAAGGTTCCACCTTTGAAGAGGCCCGGCGCAGCGCCCAGGAATTGATCAATCTGACCGGGTTACAGGGGTTTGAGAATGCCTGGCCGCGCGATCTATCCGGTGGGATGGCGCAGCGGGTTGCGATTGCGCGGGCGTTGATCCAGGACCCCGATTTGTTGTTGTTGGACGAACCCTTTGGGGCGTTGGATGCGCTGACGCGTGAGCGGATGGGCGCCGAGTTGTTGAATATCTGGCAGGCGCGGCGCAAAACGGTTTTGATGATCACCCATTCCATTTCCGAGGCGTTGCTGCTCTCGGATCGGGTGCTGGTGTTTACGCCGCGGCCGGGCCGCATTTGTCTGGATATGCCGGTGGCGCTGGAGCGCCCGCGCCGGGAAGAGATGCGCTATACCTGTGAATTTGGCGAACTGGCGCGCAGGTTGCGCGCCGCCATCGGTTGAGTGGGGGTTGTTAACAGATAGGTAGTCTCGATGCGGGGCCAGTCGAGTAACAATACCTCGGTTAAAAGGCGAGGGTTGAGGTTGGCCTCCAGCCTGCGCACGGCGCGCTCCAGATCGGCGATGCGGGCGCAGGCGACCGGCAGACTGATGCGCCGGGCGAGAAGGTCGAGCGTATCCTGCATGTCCAGATTGACCAGGGGGGTCTCAGCCGCGACAATGCGCAGCACCAGGTCGCGCCAGAAGGACAGCCAGGTCAGGTAGGCTTTGCGTAGGGCCTCGCGATCTTTGGAAATCAATTCGGCGTAGGCAAAGCGTTCGCGCCGGGTGGCGCCCAACAGACGTACCATGTCATCGAGCAGCGTACGGCGATGTTCCAGGGCAGCCGGGCTGGACAGTAGATTGAGGGCGTATCCCAGGCGGCCCCCGGACAGGTGGGCCAGCAGGCGCGCCAGATTGGGCTCCACCTGGCGTTTGCCCAACTCGAGTTGCAGTTGTTCCACCGGCAGGGGCCGCAGGCGTAACACTTCGCAGCGGCTGACGATGGTGGGGAGCAGGTTTTCGGCGTTGTCGGCGGTGAGGATGAGGATGACCCTGGGGGGAGCTTCTTCTAACGTCTTGAGCAGGGCGTTTTGGGCGTTGGCGTTGGCTTCTTCAAAACGCAGCAGCAAGGCGACGCGGTAGCGGGCCTCGTATGGCGATAGGGAGAGGGTGTGTTGCAGGGTGCGCACCTGCTCGACCTTCAACGTCCCCCCTTCGTTCTCCGCCTGGACAACGGATAGATCGGGATGCTGCATCTGGGCGATTTGTTTACAGACGCGGCACACCCCGCATGGCTGGCCCGGCTCGGGCGGCTGCAAACAGTTGAGTGCCTGCGCAAACTGCAAGGCCATCGTACAGCGCCCCACACCTTTGGGACCAGTCAACAGATAAGCATGCCCGACCTGCTGACGGCTAATTCGCCGCTTCAGCAGGCGCGCTGCCCACTCATGCCCGATCACGTCCCATCCCATAACACCCTTATTGTAGCATAGCCGCTCTGATCGAGTTGCTTGCAGATGTGTTAATTGACCAGTTTTTCTCGATGAGTTTGTGCCGGGGTTGGAGCGGTTGATCGGGCGCTGTCTCCAAGGGGCCGCCGCCAGGGAACCTGCCCACCTGTAAGCGGAATATCAGGGCCGGCAAGAAAATCGAGTACAATTGGGGCCATGTTGGAACATTTTCGTCGCCGTTTACGTACTGCCTGGCAAGAATATCCGGTGCAATTTTGGGTGCTGTTTGTGGGGATGTTGGTCAATGCCACCGGCATTTACCTGATCTTCCCCTTTATCAGCCTGTATTTGACCGGGGTACTGCATTTTTCGATGACGGCGGTAGGGTTCCAGATCGCCGGCTTCTGGGTGGCCTCGATGTTGGGCCAGGTGATCAGCGGCGAACTGGTAGATCGGGTTGGTTGCCGCCCGGTGATGTTGATCGGCCTGTATCTGGGGGCGTTTGCCACGCTGGTGTTAGGTCTGGTCGGCCCGTTGTTGACCGATCCGGGCCCATTTCACGTGCTGTTAATCCCGATTCTGATTTTGTTATTGGGGCTGTCCAGCGGGTTGTTTTATCCGGCGGCCAATACGATGACGGCCGACCTGATCGGCGGCACGAAACGGACGCAGGCGTACGGCTTATTACGCGTGGTCTACAACCTGGGGATTGCCATTGGCCCCGGCATTGGCGGCCTGATCGCTTCACAGTCTTACCTGGTGTTGTTCATTTCGGCGGCGGTGGCGTTGCTATGTACGGCGGTCATGTTTACTGTGTTTACCCAGGAGACGCGCCCGGCAAACAGGAAGCATGCTTCAGAAGAAGATGATGGTTCGCCGCTACGGGGCCACATGGGGCATGTCTTTCGTGACACCACCTTTGTCGTTTTCAACGTTTTGTATGCCTTCTCCATGCTCTCCTACGCCCAGATGAACACCACGCTGCCGGTTTATCTGCAAAATTATTTCGATATTTCTGAGGCGTGGTATGGGGCGATGATGAGCCTGAACGCGGCAATGGTGGTCGTGCTGCAATATCCGCTGAGCCATTATTTGAGCCGTTTCCAGCATGCGTGGTGTGGAATGTTGATGGCGGCGGGCGCCATCTTTTTCGGTGTGGGTTTTGGCCTGTTTGGTTTTGTGACGACGCTGCCGTTATTCTTTCTGGGGCAGGCCATCTGGACGGTGGGTGAGATGATCACCACGCCCGTCTCGCAGGCGTTCGTGGCCGATGTGGCGCCGCAGGCGATGCGCGGCCGTTACATGGGCTTTTACGGCCTGTCATGGGGGCTGGCGTACGGCCTGGGGCCGTTGTTGGGCAGCCTGGTGTTAGACCATACCAACGGAGCCTATATCTGGTACGGCGCGCTGGGGATCAACGCTCTGGTAGCGACGGCCTACATCCTGTATAACCGGCGACTGCACCTGTTCATGGAAGAGCGGCGTCATTGCCGCTGAGATCGCACGCCGTCAACGGGCGGCGAGCTGCATGACGGTCGCCAGCCGCTCAAACAGGTCGGCGTTGTCGTAATAGCCGACGAATTGCGCCGAGCCGTTGCCGCTGGCAAAAACCGGGACGGGAACGCCGGTGTGGGCCTGCGTGCTCCAACCGGCGCCCACCTTGCGGCTCATGATGTCGGTGAGCGTGGCGCTGAAGGGCTCGCGCCCGCCGTAGGCGGGCGACCCGCCGGGCGGGGATTGTAGATTGGCCTGCAAAGCGGCGAGCAGTTCCTGGGTGTCTTCGGCGGTTAATGCCAGGCGGTAGCGGTTCCAGGCAGCCTCATCGCCGTTTTCGGCTTTGGATTGTAGTTCTGTCAGTTCTTTTTCGCTAAATGTGGCGAGGCCAAAGCTGTCGCCGAGCGTGGGCAGCCAGTCCTGCAGGCTGGCCTGCCCAACGGTGTGCTCTTTTTGATAATCATAGAAGCGACCGTCCAGGGCCTCGAAAGAGATCTTTTGTTGGGCCAGCAGCCCAAAGCGGGTCTGGTACCCCAGGCTGCGGGCGCCCAGCGCCAGGCCGCCGGTCTCGTGATCGCCGGTGACGACGATAAGCGTTTCGGTGGGGTGCTGATTGGCGAACTGGACGGCGCGCAAGACGGCGTCGTTGAGCGATAATACTTCCCAGGCCAGCGTGGCGGTGTCGTTGGCATGGGCGGCCCAGTCGATCTTGCCGCCTTCGACGATCATCAGGAAACCGTTCGGGTTATCCAGAAAATCGATGCCTTTTTGCGTCAGGTCGGCCAGGGAGAGTGCGCCGCTGCCTTTGCGATCGATTTCGTACGGCAGGGATTGGGAGGGCGCCGGGTCGGGATGCAGGACGATGGCGCGCCCGCTGGCCGACGTCAACCCGGCGAATGCTTCGGCCGTGTGCACGATGGTGAAACCCTTGCCCTGGGCGATGTCGGTCAGGCTGGTCTGCTGGCCTGCCGGGCCGGAAACATCCAGAAGCCCACCGCCGGCAAAATACTGAAATGGGCTGTTGACCAGGTCGAGCCCGATGGCGTAGTAATGGTCGCGGTTGGCCTGGTGGGCGTAAAACGCCGCCGGTGTGGCGTGATTGAGGGCCACGCTGGTGACAATGCCCACCTTCATCCCGCGGGCGGCTGCCAGTTCGGCCAGGGTGGGGTAAGGTTTGCCGCTTTGCATGTCCAGGCTGAGGGCGCCGTCGCCTACCTTGTGCCCGGTGGCCATGGCCGTGGCGGTCGAAGACGAGTCGGGGACGTAGGAACCCAGGCTGTAGGTCGTCTGGAAACCGGTGGCGGGGAAGGCAGTGAAGGCGGTTTGCACGAGGCTGGGCGGCTTGCGTTGCACCTGAGCGCCCATAAAGGTCTCGGCCGCGTTAATTTGCGCCAGGCCCATGCCGTCGCCGATGAACAGGAAGACATAACGAGGGCCAGGCGCCGCATGCACGGTGGGGTGTGACGTGAAGGCGGCTTGCAACAGCGCGATGAACAGGCCGCCGAGCAACAGGATGCTGCCGATGCGTTTCATGGTTGGCCTTCCTCCGATAAAGGCAATGAAAAACGGGTGCGGCGGGTTGACCGGCCGGGTGGAGAGGTTAAGATCACCATCTCCACCAATTTTATCATCAGTGCTCTTTTGCAGCGGATTGGCTCTTGCGATTTGCTACCCGATGGGCGGCGCGGGTACAATTTGATTGCGGCCGGTTTACCCCGATGGCCGACAGGGAGACCAAATGAAAGCGATAAACCTCAAAGAAAAGTTTGGCCTGTTTCAAGAACACTGGCGCCCCAAAATTGTGGGCGAGTTGAACGGGCAGTGCGTCAGGTTGGTCAAGGTGCAGGGCGAATTCGTCTGGCACCATCACGATGTCGAAGACGAGTTGTTCCTGGTCGTCCAGGGCCGCTTGACCATTTGCCTGCGGGACGAGAATGTGACGTTACAGGAAGGTGAGTTTTTGATTGTGCCGCACGGGGTGGAACACAAACCCGTGGCGGAGGAAGAGGCCTGGTTGTTGCTGTTGGAGCCGGCGGCGACGCGCAATACCGGCAATGTGGAGAACGAGCGCACGGCGCTTAGCGAGTGGATTTAAAAGCGGCGGGTGCGCTAGAGCTCCGGCCAGCGCTCGTACAGCAGCGCCGTGACGGCGTCATCCAGCGCGAGCGAGGGGAGCGGGGCCGTCGGTTGGGGCAGCGCCGCCAGCAGGCGGCCGGCTTTGGCTTGCAGGTCGGTTTCGCTGGCGGGGTGCGCCTGTACCAGGTGCAGCAGGGCGACGGCGCTCCGGGGCCGGCCCTGGGCGGCCAGCAGGCCGGCGGTATTGGTCAGGATTTTCATCACCAGCGTCCAGTATTCATCGTGACTGGCCTGGAGGAGCGCTTCGTGCAGGCAGTGTTGTGCGCCTGCGTGGTCGCCGCGGGCACAGAGCACTTCACCGAGGTTATTTAGATTAATTGTCTCGGCCTGTTGGTTGTGACTGGCGCGCGCCAGTTCCAGGCTCTGGCGGTAGAGCGCCTCGGCGGTTTCGAGATCGCCCTGCGCCAGGGCCACCTCTCCCAGGTTGCTGAGGGCGTAACTTTCTCCGCTGACATCGCCGATCTTCTGGCACAGGTCGTGACTGCGCCGGTAACACTGGCCGGCCTGTTCCATCTGGCCGGTGGATTGATAAACGGTGCCCAGGTTGTTGGTGTAGAGCGAGACGTGATATTCGTCTCCCAGGCTTTCGCTGATGGCGATACATTCCTCAAACATGTTCCGGGCCTGGTCAAATGCCCCCTGGTAACAGCGGATGTCGGCCAGGGTATTGAGGACGATGACGATCAGGCGCGGGTTCTGGCTGTCGCGGGCGACGGTCAGGCTTTCCTCCAGGTGGGTCAGGGCAGCCTCGATCTCGCCGCCATCGTATAGCAACGCCCCGATTTGATATTGGGCCCAGGCCGTCAAGAATGGATCCTGGCATGCCCGGGCGCGTTGCAGGGCAGACTGCGAGTGTTGCATACTTTCGGCGCGCTGCCCGGCGTTGCGTTCCAGGTTGGCGAGATAGGTCTGGCAAAACGCGCTCTCGCCGGGCAGGCCGGCGCGCTCGCAGATTTCCAGGCTGCGTTCCAGCGGCTGGCGGGCGGCCGCCTTTTGGGAAGAGCGCGCCAGCAGCGCTCCCTGGCGGGCCAACAGGCGGGCCAGCAGGCCCTCGGCCTCCGCCCGGTTTTCGGCGTTGGGAATGGCGGCCTGGATTAACGCCAGGCCTTCGTCGAAGCGGCTGCGAATGTCGTAGAAGAGGAACAGCCCATCCAGGCAGCCATCGATGAGGGCCAGATCATCGTGCGCCAGGCCCCATTCCCACGCCTGACGCAGATTTTCGAGCTCGACGGCGATTTCTTCCAGCGCATGATGTTGTTCGGGCCCGTTGACGCGGCGCGCGGCGTCGGCCAACCAGGCGGCGTAAAATGCGGCGTGACGGGCGCGCATTTCGTTTTGCTCGAGCGGGTCGGCGGCAAGTTTTTCGGCGCTGTATTGCGCCAGCAATTTATGCAGATCGTAACGCCCGGGGATCGACCGGCGCAGCAGCGAATGATCCAGCAGGGTGTTGAGTTCGGTCTGCGTGGCGTCGCAGATGGGGTAGGCGCTTTGTGGTTGAAAACCGCCGGTGAAGATCGACAGGCGGCGGAAGATGATTTGTAGTTGTGGGTCGAGCAGCTGCCACGAATATTCAAATGCAGCGCGCAGGCTGCGCTGGCGGTCGGGCATGTTCGTCATGGAGGAGGTCAGAACGTCCAGGTTCTGCCCGACCTCGGCGGCGATCTCGGCGCAGGTGCGCTGCCAGGTGGCCGAGGCAGCCAGTTCGATCCCCAGCGGGGCGCCGGCGACGAAACGACAGATGCGAATGATGCTGGCGATTTCGCCTGCATCGGGGCTGAAGTGGCGGTTGAGGCGGCGGACGGTCTCGATGAACAGCGCCACGGCGCTGTTGGCGTGGATTTCCTGCGGGAAAAGCCCGTCGGCTTCGGGGTAGGGCAGGCCGCTGAGTACGTAAATCCATTCCTCACGCAGATTGAGCCTGAGACGCGAGGTAACCAGCAGGACGATGTTGGGTGAGTTGCGCAGGATGTTGGACAGCAGTTCGTTTTGTTCGAGCAGGTGCTCGAAGTTATCCAGCACCAGCAGCAGGCTTTTGTCTTGCAGATAGGCAAGCAGCTGGTCGGTGGGGTTTTGCCGGCGTGAAAAGGTATACGACATGGCCTCGGCGATGGCCGGGGCGAGCGGCTCACGGCTGTCGTGGGCGCCGAGGGGTACATAAAAGACGCCGTCGGGGAAGAGGCCGACCTGTTGGCGGGCGGTCTCGAGCGCCAGCCGGCTTTTACCCATGCCGCCGGGGCCGAGCAGGGTGATCAGCCGGCAGGCAGGATCGGCGATCATGATGGCCAGATCGTTCAACTCGCCCTGGCGGCCGATGAAGGGGGTGGGGGCGGGCAGCAGGTTGTGAATGGCGGGCGGAAAACGGCGCGGCAGTGGTTCGTCGCTGCCGGTGTGGCGGCGGATATTTTCAAACAGGGCCTGGGTGGCCGCCGCCGGGGGGACGCCCAGCGTTTCGTTGAGAAAGCGCAGGCAGACGTGATACTGGTTCTGAGCGGCGCTCCACAGCCCGTCCAGGGCGTAGAGGCGCATCAACTGTACGTGGGCGTTTTCGTCCCACGGGGCGATGGCGACCAGGCGGGTGGCGGCCTGGCGCGCCAGGGTGTATTCACCGCGCCGCTCGTGATACTCGATCAACAGGGTGAGTCCCTCGATGGCCTGACCGTTCAGTTCTTCGCGCAGCAGCATGGCCCATTCGTTGAACAGGTTGCTGTCATTGAGGCTAAATTGATCGAGCAGCGGGCCGCGATACAGCGCCAGCGCCTGGCGCAGGCGGTAAATGTTGGCGCGCCCGTTCTGGCAGTTGGGCTGGCAGCCGTGCAGAGCGCTGGACATGTGGCCGCGAAAATCCTGGACGTCCAGGGTATGACTGCTCAACGGGTCAAAACAGATATCGCTGCGCTCGATCTTGAGAAAAGGTTGGGCGGTCTGCTCGTCACGCAGCAGTTTGCGCAGGGTGGCTAACGCCTGGCGCAGGTTGTGCAGAGCGCTTTCTTCAGGCTGGTCGGGCCATAACAGGCCGGCCAGGTATTCGCGACGCTGGGGGCGACCGGCCTCTACCGCCAGATAAGCCAACAGGGCGCGGACTTTCCCGGTGGTAAAGGCATTCAGCGGTTGATCGTCCAGCGTGGCGTGAAAGGAGCCTAACAGCGAGAGACACAACCTGCTCATAGAGTCATTATACATAGTTTTGCCCTTTTTTAATCGGCCATCTGTATTGACGTTCCTTTGACGGCGAGGAGGTATGCTTGAAGCGTGAAACACTACGTGGCTTTCCTGCTGAGAATCTGGCGTACGGCGGAAACGGGTGCGGCGGGCGTCCATGCCTCTCTGGAAGACCCGGCCTGTAAGGAAATACTCGGTTTCGATAACCTGGATGCCCTGTTCGAGTATTTGCGCGAGGTCGAGCGACGTTTGAGCCAGCCGGAAGACAATTCGCCCGATCCAGCCGGCCGGTAAATTTGCCGGCCGGCGTGTGACCGGGAGATGAGCCGGCGCCTCTTCCTGACATGCGGTTGGGAGGAGGTGGGTGGGCTGTTGTTGGGCCGGGCCGGCCGGCCCTGACGGGTGGGGGATATGTGGATGGATGCGGCGCTGTTTTGGATGCGCCCTTACGGTCAGAGTCTGGTAGACTTAATCAACAGATTTGCCGGTTAAGGTGAGAATATGGATGGAAAGACGTTTTTTGAAGGGGCCGGTGGGGCGCTGCGGATCGGGTTTACCGTGCTGTTTGCCCCGCTGCTGCGCCGCGGGTACCGGCGCTGGGGGGCGACGCCCGAGGAACTGGCCGAGACGCTGCCGGGCGAGGAATTTGCGCCGCAGCCGATTTCGCGCATCGATCTGGCGGTGACCATTCGGGCGCGGCCGGAGCAGGTGTGGCCGTGGTTCGTGCAGTTGGGCTGCCAGCGCGCCGGCTGGTACAGCTACGATTTACTGGATAACGGCGGCGCGGCCAGCGCCCGGCGCATCCTGCCGGAATACCAGCACCTGGCGGTGGGGGATACGGTGCTGGCGGTGCCGTCGGGGGCAATGGGTTTCCCGGTGGCGCGCCTGGAGGCGGAGCGCCTGCTGGTGTTGGGTGGGACGACGAATACCGCCACCGGGCAGCCGGTGGCGCCGGGCGAGGCGCTGCCGGAGCGCTATTTCAGCGGGGCGCAGATCTTTTACCTGCGCCCGCTGGAGCGAGGCCGCACGCGCCTGATCTTTCGCAACCTGGTGGCGGTCAACCCGGGGTGGTTGACGCGTTGGATGGTGTGCGGGCTGCTCGAGCCGATCAGTTTTGTGATGGGGCGCAAGATGCTGCTGACGATTAAGCAGCGAGCGGAAGCGATGGGCGCCTGAGACGGCGCCGGGAGGGCCGGATGCGGGCGATGGTGCTGCGAAAATTGGGGCCGGTGCAGCCCGGTAGCGATGCGTTGGAACGGGTCGATTGGCCGGAACCACAGCCGGGGCCCGGGCAGGTGCTGCTGCGGGTGGCGGCATGCGGCGTGTGTCACACCGAACTGGATGAGATCGAGGGGCGCACCCCGCCGGCGCAGCTGCCGGTCATCCTGGGGCACCAGGTGGTGGGACGGGTGGCGGCGTGTGGGGCAGGGGCGACGCGCTTTGCGCCCGGCGCACGGGTGGGGGTGGCGTGGATCTTCTCGGCCTGCGGGCAGTGTGAATTCTGCCGCAGCGGACAGGAGAACCTGTGCGCGCAATTTTGCGCCTGCGGGCGCGACGTACACGGCGGTTACGCCGAGTGGATGGTGGCGCCGGAGGCGTTTGTCTACCCGATCCCGGCCTGTTTTAGCGACGTGCAGGCGGCGCCGCTGTTGTGCGCCGGGGCGATTGGTTATCGCTCGCTGCGTCTGTGTGGCTTGCAGAACGGGCAGACGTTGGGGCTGAGCGGTTTTGGCGCCTCGGCCCACCTGGTGCTGAAGATGGCGCGTTATCGTTTCCCCGACAGCGCCGTGTACGTTTTTGCGCGCAGCGAGGCCGAGCGGGCGTTTGCGCTGGAACTGGGGGCGACCTGGGCGGGCGACATGCAGGCGAGCGCCCCCGAGGGGCTGGATGCCGTCATCGACACCACGCCGGTGTGGCGCCCGGTGGTGGCGGCGCTGTGCAACCTCAAGCCCGGCGGGCGGCTGGTGATCAACGCCATCCGCAAGGAAGACGGCGACCGCCAGGCGCTGTTGGAGTTGGAGTATCCCACCCATCTGTGGTTGGAGAAGGAGATCAAGAGCGTGGCGAACGTGACGCGCCAGGACGTGAGTGAATTCTTGCAACTGGCCGAGGCGCTGGCGCTGCGCCCCGAGGTGGCGGTGTTTGCCTTGCAGGATGCCAACCGGGCGCTGTTGGAATTGAAGCAGCGGCGCATCCGCGGGGCAAAGGTGTTGTGCATGGACTGAGCGGGCGAAAAAACAGCGGTGCGTTCGTATTGAACGCACCGCCTGAAACCGTTGTGAACCGTTGGGGCGCTACTGCACCTTGACCAGGTGGTAATTTTTGCGGCCCTTGCGCAGGACGAGGAAGCGGCCCTCGATGATGTTTTCAGCGGTGACCGCCTGGGCGGGGTCGCTGACGCGCTGGTTGTTGAGGTAGATGCCGCCTTCGCCGATGGAGCGGCGCGCTTCACCTTTGGATTTGGCCAGCCCGCTGTCGGCCAACAGATCGACGATGGACAGGCCGGCGCCGGCGATTTTGTCCTTGTCCAGCTCGCTGGAGGGCACGTCGGAGAAGATGTCTTCGATCTCGGTCGCGCTCAGCCCGAGCAGGTCGCCGCCGAAGAGCGCCTGGCTGGCCTGTTCGGCGCGGCTGAGGGCGGTCTGGTCGTGCACCATGAGGGTCATGTCGCGGGCGAGGACGCGTTGGGCGTCGCGCTGCTCGGGGTGCAGGCGCAGGCTTTCGGCCAGTTCTTCGATCTCGGCCTGGGCGCGCCAGGTGAAGACCTTGAGGTAGTGCACGGCGTCTTTGTCGTCGGTGTTGAGCCAGAACTGGTAGAAGCGGTAGGGCGAGGTGCGCTCGGGGGCCAGCCAGACGGCGCCGGCGGCGGTCTTGCCGAACTTGGTGCCGTCGGCCTTGGTGATGAGCGGGTAGACCATGCCGTAGGCGGGCTTGCCGCGCATGCGGCGGATCAGTTCGGCGCCGGCGGTGATGTTGCCCCACTGGTCGCTGCCGCCGGTCTGCATGATGCAGCCGTTGGTATCGAACAGATGCAGGAAGTCGTAGGATTGGAGCAGCATGTAGCTGAACTCGGTGTACGAGAGGCCATCCTCGCGCTCGAGACGCGACCTGACCGAATCCTTGGCGAGCATGTAGTTGACGGTAAAGTGCTTGCCGGTCTCACGCAGGAAATCGACCAGGTTGAGTTGCAGCAGCCAGTCGGCGTTGTTGATCAGGCGCGCCGGGTTGCTCTTGATCTCGAAATCGAGGAAATGGGCCAACTGGCCCTTGATGACCTCGACGTTGGCTTCGATCTGCTGGCGCGAGAGCAGCTGGCGTTCGCTGCTGCGACCGCTGGGATCGCCGATCATCCCGGTGCCGCCGCCGGCCAGGGCGATGGGGGTGTGACCGAAGCGTTGCAGGCGGGCCAGGGCGATGAGCGGGACGATGTGACCGACGTGCAGGCTGTCGGCGGTGGGGTCGAAGCCGTTGTAGATGGTGATCTTTTCCCGGTCGAGCAGTTCCGGTACACCTTCCATGTGGTCATAGATCAGACCGCGCCATTTCAGTTCTTCAAAAGCGTTTGTCATAGCGAATTCTTCCAGAGCAAAGTTTGCGACAAGTATACCACAGCGGGCAGCGTGAATCAGCGCAGACTGGCCTGCCGGTCGCGGGTTTGCCGTTCGATCCTTTGCGCTTCGTCGATGACGCGTTCCAGTTCGGACATGGCGCCTTCAAAATCGACCGGCTGCTGTGGGCGAGGGCGGATGGCGTATTCAAGTTCGCGTACACTGTTCTGGTCGTCGCGAATCTGCCGGCGCAGCTCGGGGTGGGCGCTGCTCTGACTTTCCAGAGAGAATAACTGGTTTTTGATCGTTTGCAGGCGTTGGACGGCCTGCTCGCGTTTTTCGCGCAGGCGGTTGTCGCGGCTGGTGATCCGTTCGGCGAGTGTTTCGCCGCGCTTTTGCAGATCGCGGCCGTGGGCGCGGTGGGCGCGCAGGCTGGGCAGGTCGCGGCGCGGGGTGCGGGTGTTCCAGGCCTGGATCTGGGCGCTCAACGTGTCGATCTCGGTCTGCATATCTTCGTAGCGGCAGTTTGTCAGGCTGAGCCGCTGCTGGCTGAGGGCAGGCGTCAGGCGGCGGATGTCTTCTTCGGCGCGGGTCTGCTCGGCGCGGTAGGGCGCCAGCAGGCCGGCGTCGATTTCCTGGCGCAGGGTGTGGGTGTCCTGCTGGATCTGTTCGTAATGGCTGCCCTCGGCGTGCGCCTGTTCGTTCAGGGCCTGGATGCGCCGGCAGAAGGCCTCGGCTTTCTGGCTGTGGCTGGTGTCGGCCTCGCGGCTGATCTGCTGGCAGGCCTTGAAGTCTTCGTTTTCAAGCAGGCCGATGGCCTTTTTCTTCTCCGCCAGCATCTGCTCGTAGACCTGATCGGCTTTGTCGCAGCAGGTCTTTAGCTGCTCAAAGGCTTTCTGGTAGTTTCGCCAGTTGTTCAGGCGTTGCAGCAGGGCGCTCTCGTTGACCAGCAGGGCAGGATCGGGGAGTGTGTGCCGCACGGCGGGCAGTTGGCCGGCAAGGCGGGCGAGCTGATCGCAGGCGGCCCGGCTGCGATAAGTGGGGTGACACGGGCGCAGGCTTTCGCTGCGTTTGCCGCAGCGTTGCAGCAGGGCGCCCTGCTGGAAATCCCAGCCGGTGGCGGTCAGTTTTTCGTACTCGCTGCGCCGTTGGTCGAATTCCTGGCGGGCCTGTTCGATGAAACCGGCGTCGCCGGGGTCTACCGCCTGCAGTTCTTCGAGATCCTCGCTTTGATCGAGGGCCTGGCGCAGTGCAGGAAGCTGTTGGCGCAGGCGTTCCAGGTGGGCGCGGCTGACGTCCATGTGGTAACGTTCGGGTGGGATGTGCGCCAGCCAGTTTGCCAGGCTGTCTTGCAGGGCGGTGAGGTGGGTGTAGGTCTGTTCCAGATCGGCGCGGCGATTCTGGAGAGCCTCGAAGCGCCGTTGCAGTTCTTCGAAACGGCGGGTGTACGTCTTTACCCCGTTCTCTACCTCGCCGTAATGGGCCTGGGTGACGTGTTCGGGCAGCGGGGCGAGGGTGGTGTGCAATTCGGGCAGGCCGGCCTGCAGTGAGTCGAGCGGGTAGCGGCGGGCGGCCTCTTCGATGCGCTGTTGCAGGGTTTGCAGCGCCCGGCGAGCGACGGCAATGCGCTCTGACCAGAGCCGGCGCTGCTGGTTGTGCTGCTCGACCACGGCGGCAACGTCGTTCAGCACCCCCTGCGCGTTTTCGACGATATGACTGGCGCGGGCGATGCCCGGCCCGGGCAGTTGGGAAGCAGCCAACAGTTGTTGGGCCTGCTCCAGTTCGCCGGACAGCCGGGCGAGGCGCTGGCTCTCGTCTTGCAGGTCGGCGGGCTTGAGCTTTTCGAGTTCGGCGTTGAGCAGTTGCAGCCGGGTCTGGCGTTCGTTCAACTGGCGCCGGGTGGCGGGGCCGAGATCTTTGATGGCAGCGACCTGGTCCATGCCGGCCTCGTAGCTGGTGCGGGCAGAACGGCACAATTCGGCGGCGCGCTCCAGCCGGGTGCGCAGGGCGAGGCGCCGGCGGATTTCTTGAATGAGGGGAACGCATAGCAGCCATTGCCAGAAGGGGCTGGCGGCAAGGTGGGCGGGATCGCTGGCGGTGGCGAGGTGACGGGCTTCGTTGCAATCGGCGTTGGCCTGGTTGGCCTGGGTACCGGCTTCCCGCACCAGCGGGGTGTAGGGGCCGCCAAAGTCGGCAGGAATTTCGCCGCGCAGCTGATTGATCTCTTTGTTTAGTTTCCGCAGAGACTGGCACAGCTGTTCGTACCTGGCGGCCCAGCCGCCGGCGGCCGAACGCAAAACGGCCAGCCAGATGGCCAGCCCCGACCAGGCAAGCAACAGGACGGCCAGCATGATCCAGGGAAGGTAGCCGGCAACCCAGGTGGGGTCCTGTAAGGAGTTAGAAGCCAGGGGAAACATAGCCCTCCTTGCGCATGATGAGACGGGGGGTGTATGTTTTATTGTACACCAATCCAGAAATGAGGGTTTGACGGCGAAGAAGCATTTTTGCACTATCTTTGCACTGCGGGCAGCGGCAGTGGTATTGAATTTGGGGGGTGATTTATGTATAATGATAACGTTTCCGGTAACGTTCACAATTGATTGCGCTGCTGCTGGCAGTTTCTCTTGGGTTTGCGTGGAAAGGAGGATGTCAAGAAGCGTGTATTGGTGTATCGTTCTTCCTGGTTGTACGGGCTGAAAGACGTGCAAGTTACCAGGATATTTTGGTTTGCCAATCCCTACTCTCCCATCTCATGCTGAAACGAGGAAGAAGAAAATGTCCAAGAAGCTGTTTTTTGCCTTAACGCTGGTTGTCATTTTCTCGCTGGCCTTGCTGCCGGCCTGTACCCCCGCCCCCACGGCGGCGCCGGCTGCTCCGGCGGCCCCGGCTGAGGCCAAGCCGGCGGCTGCATCGGGCACGCCCAGGATTTGCGAGGGTGTGAATGTCGTGTTCTTCCCTGGCGGCGATGCAGGCACTCCCTTCACCAACAACGTTTACAACGGCGCCAAGCAGGCCGAGAACGACCTGGGCGCCAAGGTCGATTACGTCTTCTCGGGTTGGGACCCGCAGAAAATGGTCGAGCAGTTTAAAGAGGCAGCCGCCAAGAAACCGGATGGAATCGCCATCATGGGGCACCCCGGCGACGATGCGTTCAAGACGGTCGTTGATGAAGCGGTCGCCCAGGGGATCATCGTTACCAGCCAGAACACCCAACTGCCCAACCTCGAGGCGGCCTATCAGGCCAAGGGCTTTGGTTACGTGGGCGCTGAACTGTACAAGGCCGGCTACGATCTGGGCATGGAAGCCTTCAAGCGCAGCGGGCTGAAGGCCGGCGACCGGGCGATGGTCTGGGGTCTGCTTTCGCAGGCGGGGCGCGGCGAGCGCACGCGCGGGGTGAAGGAAGCCTTGGAAAAGGCCGGGATGACGGTCGATTACCTCGAGATCGATTCGGCCACGAACAAGGACGCTTCGGCCGGTACGCCGACCTTCACCGGCTATGTGGCGTCGCATGCGGATGTCAAACTGGTGGTGACCGATCACGGGGCGTTGACTTCGACGGTGGAGACCTATTTGAAGGCCGCCGGTAAAGGCCCGACCGATATCTACGTGGCCGGTTTTGACCTGTCGCCCGCCACGCTGGCGGCGATCCGCGGCGGGTGGACCGATCTGGTGATCGACCAGCAGCCGTATTTGCAGGGTTACCTGCCCATCTTGCAGGTGTGCCTGACCAAGAAGTACGGTTTCTCGGGTCTGCACATCAACACCGGTTCCGGTTTCGCCGATAAGGACAACGTTGAGTTCCTGGCGCCCTTCGTTGAGAAGGAAATCCGCTAGTCTATCGCTGTGAGGATACTCTCGGTGCAGGCGGCAGTTATGTGGCCGCCTGCACCACAAAATGTGTGTTTCCCGGCCCAATTTGTGTGAGGGATTACCAATGGACGATATGCTCAAGATGGAGAATATCTCCAAGTCGTTTGGAGAGGTGCGTTCTCTGCATCATGTGGATTTTCATGTTAAGCCCGGCGAGGTGGTGGGACTGCTGGGCGATAATGGCGCAGGCAAATCCACGCTGGTCAAGATCATCACCGGTTATCACCGGCCTGATCCGGGCGGCGTTATTTACTGGAAGGGACAGCGGGTCGAGGATCTGACGGTGGCCCGGGCGCGCAAGCTGGGGGTCGAGACGGTTTATCAGGAACGGGCGCTGGCCGATTTGCAGACGATCTGGCGCAATATTTTTATGGGGCGCGAATTGACCAACCGTTTTGGGTTGTTGGACGTCAAACGCATGCGGGCGGAGACCGACCGGCTGATGCAGGAGATGATGGGCTTTACTTCCTCGGCGGTCAACCCGGAGACAAAGGTCAAGACGATGTCGGGCGGCGAGCGCCAGGGGGTGGCGATCACGCGGGCGTTATATTTCAAGGCCGAGTTGATCATCCTGGACGAGCCGACCATGGGGCTGTCGCTGTCGGAGACAAAGAAAGTGCTCAATTTCGTCAACGAAATTCGCAACGCCGGTAAGTCGTGCATTTTCATCGATCATAATATCTTTCACGTCTACCCGGTGGCGGACCGGATCGTGGTGTTGGATCGCGGCGGGGTGGCCGGCGAATTTTCGAAGAAATCGGTGACGCTTGAAGAACTGGTCGACCGCCTGTATCGTGTGGCGCAAACGGGCGTACTGGATACACAGGCGTCCGGCGGCGAAAGCCAACCGGCATAGTTGGACGTGAAGGTGTATTGAGGAGTAGCACAATGACTGTCTCGCATGAATCCCGAATGGTTGGGAATAAGAAAACACAATCTCCGTTGACTACTTTTATCCGCACCTGGACGTTGCAGATTGGCATCGTTGGCGTGGCGCTGGTGATCTGGATTCTGTTTGTGATCGGTTCGCCGGTCACGTTCCTGTCCGGGCAGATCTACCAGGCTTTTATGCAGACCACGCCGTTTTTTGCAATGATGGCGCTGCCGTTGACGCTGGTGGTGATTGCTTCAGAAATGGATCTTTCTTTCCCCTCGGTGATGGCCTGGGGCGTGGCGGTGTTTATCCTGACCTACACGGCGACGCACAACATTTTTCTCGCGTTTGTCGCCTGTCTGCTGGCCGGCGCGCTGGCGGGGGTGTTGAACGGGTTGATCGTGGTCAAGATTGGCATGCCCTCGCTGGTGGCGACGATCGGCACGCAGTTCTTGTGGCGCGGCGTGGTGCTGGTGGTGACCAACGGCACGGGCGCCTCGTTGGTGCCGGTCAAGGACTCGTTCCTGGCGAGTATGATGGTGGGGCGGTTGGGGGGAGTGATCCCGGCCCAGTTCATCTGGACGATTTTGCTGGCGGTGGCGATGTGGGTCTTCCTCAACCGCACGCGGGCCGGCGCACACATTTATCTGATCGGGGATAACAGCGACAGCGCCCGCCTGATGGGTGTCAACGTGGACGGGCGCAAGATTCTGGCCTTCGCCATGGTGGGTACGGCGGCGGCGTTTGCCGGGTTGGCCTCAAGTATGGAGGTCTCGTATTTCTGGCCGACGCTGGGGGATGGTTATATGCTGCGCACGCTGTCGTCGGTGTTCCTGGGCGGCACCTCGGTGTTTGGCGGGATGGGCACCATCTTTGGTACCTTTGTGGCCTCGTTTGTGATCGGCGCCATCGAGGCCGGCATCGTCGCTTCGGGCCTGACCGGCTTCTGGACGCAGTTGATTTATGGGTTGATCATCGTCATTTCGGTGTCGATCCAGACGATTGTGAGCAAGCGGCTGCGCTAACGCGGCTTTGGGGACACGGATTTGATGGATAGGCACGGATTCAAAATGGGGGTAGGGGCATCCGTTAAAATCCGTCAAATCCGTGTTTCTTGTTGGCGGTGTGGGACGAAACAGCGCAGGGCGTGGTAGCCCCAGACGAGCAGGACGGCAAACATCTTGGCGGAGATGAGCAGGGTGAGCACGCCCTGGCGGAAGCGATAATGCGAGAAGGGGTAATCAAAAGCGAGCAGGGCGCAGGCCAGGCCGACCATTAAGATGAGGGCCGGGTGCTCCTCGTTGTGGGTTAACTGGTAGAGGGTGACCAGCAGGGCGGGCAAGATAAAGGTCAGGTGGTGGTTCCAGGAAATCGGGTTGAGCAGGAAGAGGGCGGTGACGAACAGGGCCAGTTCTGTGTCGTTGTTGGCGGTTGCAACGGGCCCCCGCCGGTTCTTCCACAGCATGATACCCAGGGTGAGCAGGGCCAACAGGACGGCGCAGGCGGAGGTGATTATCTGACTGGCACTGTTATGCGGGAAGAGCGGCTGGAGCGGCGGGTTGATTTCGGGGCGACCGACAAACAGGCGGGCGAAGAAGCCGTTCAGGCTCTGATTCTCGAGCATGGCGGGGTGGATGCCGCGCACGGTGTTGCCATAGCCGCTGGAGACAACGTGGGTCAACCAGTCTTGCCACAGGCTGGCGGGCAGCACGAGCAGGGAGATCAGACCCAGGGTCGCCAGGAAGGCCAGCGCCCACAAGACGATGCGGTATTGCTTCTTGATCAGGAAGTAGAGCAAGAGGAACAGCGGGCTTTGTTTGATCAGGATGGCAAACGCCAGGGCGCCGCCGCTGAGGGCGGGGTGCCTGCCGGTCTGGTAGCCGTACCAGAGCACGGCGATGGCGAGCAGCACCCACAGGTTGACCTGCCCGTGCCCCAACGTCTGGTGGAGCGGGGTGAAGCACAGCAGGTAGACCAGGGCCAGGAGGAGAAAGTTCTGGTCGGGTTTGAGCTTCAGGTAGCGGAAGAGGAAGAGGATGGCAAAGAGCAGGATGCACAGGTAATTGAGCGCCAGCATGGCCAGTTTGGCGGCCGGGTAATCGAAGAGGCCAAAAAGGCGAAAGATGAGCAGGCTGGGCGGCATGTAGAGAAATGCGTACAGGGTGTCCTGCGGGTATAACGTCTGGGCGGCGTATTGCCAGTCTTGTGGATGATAGGGCGACAGGCCGTGTTCAAAGGCCAGCTTTTGGGCGTAATAAAAGGAAGGAAAGTCGTCGGCGTTCTGGTAGGTAAGCACCCAGCCCTGCTGGTAGACGAACGGCAGCAGCAGTACGAAGAGCAAAAGGATCAA
>CAZHTS010000043.1:0-39857 GCA_964535315.1 uncultured Anaerolineaceae bacterium | reverse complement strand
CCAACTCCCGCATCTTTTGGCAAGTCCAGCAAATCCAGAAGCCACTGCGCGACAACATCCTCGATAATGGAGGCTGCAGGTGAAGTATTGTATACTTGTGCATTTTGATCCCAGGTCGAGGTAAGCCAGTCTGCAGCAGTGCTGGTGAGAGTTGATCCACCGATGACAAAGCCAAAATAGCGTGGGTGGTTACTGTTAATTAAACCTTTCTCTATACTTGTAATTAATGCATGAATCGCCACATCGGGTGTTTCCCCATCATCTGGTAAAACCGAATTTACTATTGAAATCAATTCATCACGTGATGCTGAGACACCTGGTCGCAAACCTGGCAGTGCGTTGTGGTATTGCATTGCGATTTGTGCTACGTTCATAAATAATTCTTTACTCAATGAATACTCCTCCTGACATAGATGTTCGAGTTTAGACAAACGGCAGTAACCTGACAAAGGGTCAGGCTGAATACAGCACCTTAAAAACCGAGTTTCAAGCCGTTTTTTTAGCTACCTGGGGGCCAGCCATGCCAACCAGAGTGCGGCTGGTGGTTTCTCCCGTTCCAGGTGAACCCTGGCACGGACAACGTCGTAGGGGACATCGGTATCTTTGAGTTCGTGTAATTTGTTCCAGCGTTCCAGGATCACTTTTCCCCAGCATGGGTCTTGCAATTCAACCCTCTCATCTGCTGGCCCCCAGGTATCCGGTTCTTTGAAGGCAAAACGTTCTCCGTGAACTTTTGGGCGTCCTTTTTTCTTCTTGCCTAGTGGCGATCGATTGGCAACGACCAACTTGTATTCGCTTCCACTATCCATTCCAACATCGAATAGGGATAGCCGATGGTTACCGTTCCGCCATTCACATCGCTGGATGCCTGAAATACAAATTGCCGGTCATCAAGCGTTCGCGCCCGCGGACGTGGCCAGGGTGATCCATCTAGGCGAATATGCATATCCCCCTTTGTGCAATGTGCTGCGCCAGATACTTGCGTAACCATACGCTGTCTATCCGTCCATCTTCGATCGCCGCATATATGCTTGGCCACTTCCTCCGAAAGCAGTTCGATTGACTCAGCTTGGCGAAAGATGAAACGCTGCCAGTGGTTACCCATGCGTCCAACAGCTCGAACAAGCTATCACGGTGGGTTACCATTGCATGACGGTAAATAGCTTGACGGAATTCGATTAATTTGTTAATGTTCTCTTGGGTAGATTCTTTTGGTGTCACAACTTTAAGTTTCTACCAAAGTGCGGTTTTCCTCAAAGGGAATGCCGCACTACTTTTTGTCTAAACTCGAACATAAAACCATGCTTGGCTTACTCGCTGAACATCTCCATAAGCGCAGCCAGGACCGCTTTTTGCGTGGCGACGTTTATTTTGCCAAGCTTTTTCACCAGGCGAATTTTGTCCACGGTGCGAATTTGATCCAAAACCACCTGCCCTTCTTTTCCTTCAAATTGGCAACTAATCCGGGTGGGATAATCACGTCCTTTTGTGGTCATTGGGGCGACGATGATGGTGTTGATATACTCGTTCATCTCATCAGGCGAGATGACCAGGCAAGGTCGCGTTTTTTGAATTTCGCTACCCAGGGTGGGGTCAAGGTTGATCAGGTAAACTTCAAAACGCCGCACTACCATGCCCAGCCTTCTTCGTCCCATTGGGTGGAAGAGTGTGGATCTAGCAGTTGGTCATCGCCCTGGGCTGCCATAGCAGCAAACTGGGCTGCCCACCCCTGACGGGGAATCCGGGCAGAATGAATGATCAGATTGTTCCCTTCCACCATCATCTCCACCTCGTCCGTCAGTCCGACCTGTTCTAACAGCGCCCTTGGAATGCGGATGCCACGCGAATTGCCTATCTTTATCACTTTTGAACGAATCGTTGTATTCATAGGATTATCTCCGGTTGGTAATTACATTGTATATACGATATTGATCTTTGTCAAGCAACCCACTTTAATGGCATAGTCCCACTATCCACCCTTTTGTGCCAATTATTTGCCTTGCCAAAATTTTGGAGTTGTTTTCCTGTCAATTTTTTACAAAAAACGCCCTCCGTTTCGGGAGGGCGTTTCTAAACTCACAATTACCAGGTCAGGCACTCAAAACCGGTCTAAACTTGTATCCATAGACTAACATACCGCGCTCGTCGCCGTCCTGGCGGATTTTGCGCGTGACCATCTCGACCGGCATGCCGATCTCGACCGGCTGGTCGCCCAGGTCGGTCAGTTGGGCGGTGACCACCGGGCCTTCGTCCAGCTTGACCAGCGCCACGGTATAGGGCGTGGTGTCTTCGTAGCCGGCCGGGGCGTCGTACATGACCGTAAACGAATAGATCTGGCCGCGCCCACTGAAGGCAAACTGGGTTTTGGCCTCACCGCCGCAGTGCGGGCAGACGTCGCGCGGCGGGAAGATCTTGGCTTCGCAGTGCGGGCAGACTTCGCCCATCAGGGCATAGCGTTGTTGTTTTAACCGCCAGTGGCGAGGAATTTCCATCTTCTACACTCCTTTGGATTGCATGACTTTTGATTCTGCAAGGCTTCTCTTTCAAGTAATCGCCAGTATACGGGTTGGAGACTCTCAAACACTATCAGAAACGCGCCGGGCGTCTCTCAAAAGCTGTCAGTTCGACAGACGTTCCAGCACGTGGCTGATGGCGGTGGAAGCCGGCCCACCCAGGCACTGGATCAGCGCCCGCCGGGCGTTGGCCACCTGGTTGGCGCCCGCCGCGCCGCGCAGTTGCTGGACGGCCTCGACCGCCTGGTACACGCCGGCGGCGCCCAACGGGTTGCCGCGCGCCTTGAAGCCGCCGCGGGTGAGGATGGGCAGTTTGCCCTGCGGGCCAAAATAGCCCTCCTGCATGCTTCTCCAGCCCTGGCCGCGCGGTGCAAAACCGGCCGCTTCCAGGCTGAGCAGGGCGTAGATCGAGAACGAGTCGCACAGTTCAAAGAAGTCTGCGTCGCCGGGCAGGATGCCCGCCTGGCGGCAGGCGCGCTCGACCGAGAAACGGGCTGCATCGAAGGCCAACGGATCGGGGCGGTCGTGCAGGGCCAGGGTGTCGATTGAGACGGCCGAACCGCTGATGCGCACCAACGGATGAGGAAAGTCCGCCGGGACACACTCGCGGCGGGTGAGGACGAGCGCCGCGGCGCCGTCGGCGTAGGGGGCGGCGTCGAACAGGTTGAGCGGGGCGCTGAGCAGTTCGGCGCGCTCGTAGGTCTCGCGGCTGATGGCCTTGCGGTACATGGCGTTGGGGTTGTGGGCGCCGTTGGCGTGCGCCAGCAGCGGAAATTCGCCAAAGACGGCGCGCGGCGCCTGATAATCGTGCAGGTAGCGCTGCATGAGCAGCCCGGCCTGGGCGGCCAGCGTCAGCCCGGGGACGCCCTCATAATCATAATCCATGGACTGCGCCACGGCGCCTTCCAACTCGGGGCCGATGCAGTCGGTGTATTTTTCCACGCCGAGCACCAGCGCCACGTCGACGAAGCCTGAGGCGATTGCCAGGTAGCCGACGCGCAGCGCCGCGGCGCCGGAAGCGCCCGCCGCCTCGACCGTGTAGGCCTCGCAACTGTTCAAGCCGGCGTGTTCGCTCAGCAACGCCCCCAGGTTGGCCTGGTGTGAGAGCACCGGCGAGAGAAAGTTGCCGATATACAACGCCTGCGGTTCCAACCCGGGGGCGTCACGGCGGGCGGCCTGGATGGCGCGCGTCGCCAGGGTGTGCAGTGGGGTGTCCCAGTGTTC
The DNA here is from genome assembly GCA_964535315.1 of uncultured Anaerolineaceae bacterium. Taxonomy (GTDB): domain Bacteria; phylum Chloroflexota; class Anaerolineae; order Anaerolineales; family Anaerolineaceae; genus CAZHTS01. Next base: position 36,120 of record CAZHTS010000043.1, on the reverse strand, counting down.
GCCGACGGGGATCTGTCCGATTCCGGCGATGACAACGTCAGTCATAAGTCCTCCTGTGGATGGGTGGTACTGAGCCGTTGATTACTTCATCGCCAGTTTGCCGCGCAGGCGCACATAGGTGCCGTAGTCGATCTGAGTACGGCGGGCGATATAATCTTTGGTGGCCGGGGCGCGCCCGCGGCGTTCTTCGAGGGCGGCGGTGACGCGCAGCGAGAAGGCGTCGGAGCCGGCGCCCGAGCCGAACGAGACCACCAGCACCCGGTCGCCCGCTTTGGCGATGTCGAGCACGGCGGTCAGACCGATCAACGCCGCACCGGCGTAGGTGTTGCCGATGGTCGGCGAGAGCAGCCCGGGGGCAATCTGTTCGCTGGAGAAGCCCAGCAGGCTGGCGGCGCGCTGCGGGAATTTGCTGTTGGGCTGGTGGACGACGACGTACTGGTAGTCGGCGGCGCTGGCGCCCAACTCTTTCATGATGCGCGTGCCGGCTTCGTGAATGTGTTTGAAGTAAGCCGGTTCGCCGGTAAAACGCTGGCCGTGTTCGGGGTATTTTTGCTCCTGGCGGCGCCAGAAGTCGGGCGTATCGGTGACGAAGGAGTACGAGCCTTCGATCTCGGCCAGCGCCTCGGCCGCCGGCCCGACGATGTAGGCCGCGCCGCCGGCCCCGGCGGTGTATTCGAGCGTGTCGCCCGGGCGGCCCTGGGCGGTGTCCATGCCGATGGCCATGGCGTAACGCGCCATGCCCGAGCCCACCAGGCCGATCGAGGCGACCAACGCCTCGCTGCCGGCCTTGCAGGCAAACTCCCAGTCGGCGGCCTGGATGTTAGGGGCGGCGCCGATGGCTTCGGCCACGATGGTGCCGGTCGGTTTGACGGCGTAGGGGTGTGACTCGGAGCCGACCCACACGGCGCGCAGCTGGCAGGGATCGATGGCGGCGCGGGCCAGGGCGTTGCGCGCTGCTTCAATCGACATGGTGATGACGTCTTCGTCCAGACCGGGCACGGCCTTTTCTTTGATCGGCAGGCCGCCCTTGCCGCCGGCCCACACGCGCGCCACCTCGCTGGCGGGCAGACGGTAACGCGGCACGTAGGCGCCGTAGCCGATGATGCCCACCGGGCGGTCGGGTTTCAGTAACAGCGAATTGGAGGGGGTTTCACTCATGGTAGCGTCCTTTGTGATGGGGGAGTAGAACACGGATTTAACGAAAAAAGCACGGATTTAACGGAAAGACAATTCTTCATGGGGTAAGAATCCGTCTCAATCCGTTGAATCCGTGTTTCTCAGGATTTCGGCGGCGCGGTCGAGGCGGATGGCTTTTTCGCGCACCATCTGGTCGGCGACGCGGTCGACCTGGGTGCTGTCGGCGCCGGCGGCGATGGCCACCTGGCGGGCGTGCAGGGCCATGTGGCCGCGCTGGATGCCCTCGGTCGAGAGGGCGCGCAGGGCAGCCAGGTTTTGCGCCAGGCCGACCGAGACGATGATCTCGGCCAACTGCCCGGCGGTCTGGACGCCCATCAGCTTGAGCGCCGCCCGGGCGGTGGGATGAACGCGGGTCGCCCCGCCGACGATCCCGACCGCCATCGGCATCTCGAGTGTGCCGCTCAGGTTGCCCTGGGCGTCTTTGCCCCAGGTGCTCAGGCTGGTGTAGCGGCCGCTGCGGGCGGCGTAAGCGTGCGCCCCGGCCTCGACGGCGCGCCAGTCGTTGCCGCTGGCGATCACCACCGCGTCCACGCCGTTCATGATGCCCTTGTTGTGCGTGGCGGCGCGGTAGGGGTCGGCGGCGGCAAACGCCCAGGCGGCCAGGATGCCATCGCGCACGTCCTCGGCGGGATACCGGTCGAACGCCAGGCGGTCGAGCGGAATGGTACAGCGGGCGCGCGCCAGGCGGCGGTCGGCCAGGTTAGAGAGGATGCGCAGGTGCACCTTGCCGCCGGTCAGGCTCTCCACGCGCGGCGCCAGGCGCTCGGTGATGGAATTGATGGCGTTGGCGCCCATGGCGTCGCGCACGTCGCAGATGACGTGCACCACCAGGAAGGGGCCGATGGGTGAGTCGTCGATCAGGCGCACCTCCAGGTCGCGCGGGCCGCCGCCCAGGCGCTGCAATATCGGGTCGATGCCGGCGGCCTCGTCCAGCAGTTCCTGGCGGTGTTCCAGCAACGCCAGGCGCGCCGCCGGCGGGTCGGCCAGGCGCAGCACCTGCATCTGCCCGATCATCTCAGGGGCGCTGCAATGGGCGTGAAAACCGCCGCCGTCTCCGGCAAGGCGGGCCATGAAAGACGCCCCGGCCACCACCGACGGCTCTTCGATCGCCATCGGCACCAGCACGGCGCGCCCGTTGATCACAAAGTGTTGGGCGATGCCCAGCGGCAGGCCGTGGATACCCACTGCGTTCTCGATCATGTGATCGGCCTGCCCGGCGCTCAACCCGGCCGAGCCGCTCAGGGCGCCGGCTTCCTGTGGGGTCAGGCCGGCCTGCTCTATCAGTTGTTCCAGCCGCTCGGTCAGGGAGAGCTGGTAAAAGCGTCGTTCGGGGGATTGGGGCGTCGCGCACATAACATCTTCTCCGGCCAGAGTTTTTTGCAGGTCAAATTACGCCTATGGTAAAGGGCAAGCACTGGCAAAAACTATCAGGTTACCTGCCCTGGCCGGAGAAGAACGCTGCTACCAGTCGTCGGCGCAGTTAACGGCCGGGGCGCCGTTGCGCAGCGTGCGCCAGGCGTTGATGCGCCCGTAGCCGTAAACGTCGTCGCGGCCGGGGTCGCCGAGGTCGTCGGCGTTGCACAGGATGGCCTGGGCGATCTGTTCGCTGCTGTATTCCGGGTGGTATGCCCTGACCAATGCCGCCAGCCCGGCGACAAAGGCGGATGCCTGGGCGCTGGGGCTGCACTGCGGGCGGGCCGGCGGGATGGCCGGGTCCGGCGGGCAGGTGGCGTATTGCCCGTTGACCCAGGTGCTGAGGATCGCCTGTCCTGGGGCGGCTACGTCCACTGCGGCGTTGGTGACGACGTTGGCAATGTGCTGGTTGTCGGCGTCGATGGCGGTGACGCCCAACACGCGCGTAAAACCGGTCGGGTATTGGGCCTCGGTGGCGCCGGCCGGCGTTTTGAATTCACCGGCGGCGGCCACGACCAGGATATCCTGCGCCTGGGCGGCCTGGGTGGCGCTTTGCAGCGAAATTGTCAGCGCGGTCGGATAGGGTACAAGCAGGATGTCGGCGCCGTCTTCGATTGCCCACAGCATGATCTGGCTCATGGCCGGCGAGATGAAGACGCAGTCGTGGTCGGTGACCGGCGCCAGCAGACGGGTGCGCCAGGACATCCCGGCCACGCCGCGGCCGTCATCGCCTGCCGCCGCCACGATGCCGGCCAGATGGGTGCCAACGACGCAGTTGTCGCCGTTGGGCACCGTGTTCAGGTCGGCGTGCCGGCCAAAGATCAAGCGCCCGGCGAATTCAGGGTGGTTTTTCTCGATCCCAAAGCTGATCAGGCCGACCACCGTTCCAGGGGCGCCGGTGGTGTAGGGCCACGCTTCGGGTAATTTGAGGGCGCGCAGCGCCCATTGTTGCGCAAAGAGCGGATCGTTGGGGACGCGCTGGCTCAACTGGCTGTGGGCCAACGGCAGGTAGCGTTGGTAGACGCCGTCGGCCCGGGCCGACGGCGCTGGGCGCATCAGACTGCCGGCCAGCGTGCACAGCAACGCCAGACATGCGATCCGCCAGATCGATCCCCCGCTTCTGGTTTTCATGGCAACCTCGATTTTTTACAGCTTGAGTGTCTGTCCGGGTGAGAGCAGGTGAACCTGAGCGCCGGTCTCTTTTTCCACCAGTTCGGCCCAGGCGGCGGCGTCCTGACGGATCAGGTCAAAGGTGTTGTAATGAATGGGGACGACGTGCCGCGGCTGGAGCAGTTTGACCGCCCGCAGGGCGTCGGCCGGGCCCATGGTGAAATTATCCCCGATGGGCAGTACGGCCAGGTCGATGCCTTCCTCGCCGATCAGGCGCATGTCGCCGAACAGGCCGGTGTCGCCGGCCAGATAAATCTTGAGCCCCTCCTGGCTGTCGAGCAGGAAGCCGGCCGGGTTGCCGCCGTACGAGCCGTCCGGCAGACCCGAGCCGTGCAGTGCAAAGGTCAGCTTGAGGTAGCCAAACGGGTGGTGATAACCGCCGCCCAGGTGCTGCCCGTGGGTCTTGACGTTTTTGGCCGCCAGCCAGGTGGCGATTTCGTAGTTGCTGATCACCAATGCACCGGTGCGGCGGGCGATGGCCACGGTGTCGCCGATGTGATCGCCGTGACCGTGAGTGACCAGGATAAAGTCTGCCGGGAGTGAGTTGGCCTGTGTGCTGCTGGCCGGGTTGCCGCTGAAGAATGGATCGATCAGCAGATGATAGCCGCCGGTGTACAGCCCGAGGGCGGCGTGACCATACCAGGTGAGTTCAAGCCCCATGGGATTCCCTCCTGAACAAAGTGATGGATTGCGCGAATATTGTGTTATTAAGCATACAACGATGATAGGGTAAATGCAACAGGTTTGAGCGAGACGGGCCGGCGAATTTGGGATATGGAAGAGGGGGTTTTGTTATGTTTGAAACGGGTAGATCGATACTGATTCTGGTAAGTGGGTTATGGAAATTCTGATAGAATCAATCATACCCGTTTTTTCGCGGGCAGAAGGAGGAGTCAATGGGCTCTATCGAGCTCGAGCAAGCGATAGCTGCAATCAAGGCCGGTCGTAAAAAAGAGGCGCGCCCGGTTTTGATCCGTCTGGTTTCCAGCGATCCGCACAACGTGCCGGCCTGGTTCTGGCTGGTGGAAACGCTGCCCGACCGGGATAGCAAGCTGCGGGCGCTGGAACGCTGCGTACAACTCAACCCGGAGGACCAGACGGCGCGGCGCGCCCTGGAAGTAATGAAGAAATATCCGGCGCCGGCTCCCCGGCGTGGGGCGTTGCTGGCGAGCAAACCGCCGCGCCTCACCCCTGAGGCTGAAGCCACGTCGCCACAGGAGGCTGAAATACCTTTGGCGACGCCTCCGCTTCGGGCGGAGCCTGCTCCAACCTCGCCGCCGGCTCCGATTCCTGCGCTCAAAGAAAAGCCCGCCATGCAGATCCACATCCCTGTGTCCAACCCGGCGCCGCGCCTGCGCCAGCGCCCGGCCGAGGTGGACGCCGCGGCCCAGGAAAAGTCGCAGCAGGACTGCCTGACGCTGGTAATGATTGTCATTGTTTTCGTCCTGGCGCTGGTATTGGTTGCCTGGTTGGGGTATACCTACTGGCTGGCTCCTCAGCCGTGAGGCGGCCAGGGGACGATTTCGGCGCCGGCGTTGGCCGGGAGATGATCGTAGGCGGCTTGAATGGGGATGCGGCGCGCCAGGCAGATGAGCGCTGCCAGGGTGACGCCGTGGCTGACCAGCAATACCTGCTGGCCGGGGTGCCGCCCGGCGAGTTCGTCGGCCAGGGAGGAGACGCGCCGGGCCAGTTCGGCCAGCGTTTCGCCTTCGGGCGGTTTGAAGTGCGGGTCGTGGCGCCAATCGTCGCCATAGCAGGCGTGGATATCGTCGTATAACTGCCCCTGCCAGCAGCCGTGGTGTAATTCGCGCAGGCGAACGTCGCAATGTACCGGCAAAGCGAGGGCGTCGCCGATGCGCCGGGCTGTCTGGCAGGCGCGGCGCAGGTCACTGCTGTACAGCGCGGCAAACCGCTGCCGGCTCAGTTGGGTGGATAACGCCCGGGCCTGGGCTTTGCCGGCGGCGTTGAGCGGCACGTCCAACTGGCCCTGGTAACGCCGTTCGGCGTTCCAGTCGGTCTGCCCGTGACGTACCAGCCAGAGGGTGACGCCTTCACGCTCAGGCAACGGCCGTTTCTGCCGGCGGCCAGCAGATTACCTCCGGCCGGGTGTGACGGGGCAGGTGCTGGTAGATGGCGGTTAAGGGCAGACCGTTTGCCAGACAGATGACCGTCGCCAGCGTCACGCCGTGACTGACCAGCAGCACCCGCCCGCCGGGGTGCCGTTGGACGATCTCATGGATGGCCGCCGTCACCCGGCCGGCTACCTCGGCCACCGTTTCGCCGCCGGGGGCGCGAAAGGTGGCGGGGTCGCGTTGTTCCTGGGGTTCCTCAAACTGGGCGATGATCTTGCGATAATTCTGGCCTTCCCATTCGCCCTGGTTGATTTCACGCAGGCGCCGGTCGAGTTGGACGGGCAGCGCCACCGCCCGGCTGAGGGCGCGGGCGGTATCCTGCGCCCGGCTCAGATCGCTGGCGTACAATGCGGCAAAAGGCTCGCCGCGCAACTGTACGGCCAGTTCTTCGGCCTGCTGTCGCCCGGTGGCGTTGAGCGGGATATCCGATTGGCCCTGATACAGGCCCTGGATATTCCAGTCCGTCTGTCCGTGGCGCACCAGCCACAATTCACACCCGTTACAAGTTCCATCTGTCATGTCGGCCCCGTCAGAGCAAGGGATTGGTAAAACGCGGGCCCGCGTAGGCCGGCGATTGTCCTACATTCTACCACCGCCCGGCGTAACCATATCCCTGCGCGGCGATTTATGTTAAAATCGGAAGGCCACACCGTCCAGGCCAGATAGGGTCTCGTGCGCACCCGCTGGTAAATCACGTGGGCGGGATGTGAGGAGAACCATGAGCGCCAAAAAGATTGCTATTCTGACCGACAGCACCTGCGACCTGCCCGCGCCGCTGCGCGAGCAATACGGAATCGGGGTGGTGCCGCTGCACATTTTATGGGGGGGCAAACAGTACCGCGATGGCGTGGACATGACGGCAGAAGAATTCTACCGGCGTCTGAATGAAGACCCTGAAATCCCGACCACATCGCAGCCGTCGCCGCAGATTTTTCTGGCGGCCTACCAGCAGGCGGCAGAAGCGGGCGCGGAGCAAATTCTGGTGTGCACGTTGAGCAGCGCCATGAGCGGTACGATTGAATCGGCGCGTAACGCCGCGGCGCAGTCGCCCATCCCGGTGGCGGTGCACGATTCACGCACCAATTCGATGGGGCTGGGCTGGCAGGTGCTGGCCGCGGCGCGCGCCCGCGAAATTGGCGCCAGCCTGGAGGGCATGTTGGAAGCCGCCGATCAGGCGCGGCGTAAGATGTCTTATATCATCTCGTTGAACACGCTTAAGTTTCTGCACGCCGGCGGGCGGATCGGCGGGGCGACCCGTCTGATCGGTACGCTGTTGAACATCAAACCGCAGATCCAGGTCAACCACGAGACCGGTAAGGTGGAGGCGGGTATCCCGGCTCGTTCGCGCAGCAGCGCCATCCAGGGCGTGGTGCGCACCTTTTTCAACCAGGTGGGAGACGGCCGGCCGCTGCACGTGGCCGTGTTGCACAACGCGGTCGAGGCCGAAGCGCTGATCTTGCTGGAGCAGGTGCGCGAACAATTCAAACCGGATGAACTGCTGCTGTCGATTGTTTCGCCGGTGCTGGGCGTGCATACCGGCCCGGAGGCGCTTGCGTTGTGCGGTTACGCCGAAGGCTAGGCGCAACTGAGCAATAAGGGCTCCAACTGACGTTGATAAATGCCTTCGGTGGTGTACTGTTGGCGGATGCGGGTGCGTAATTTGTAGGCCGTATCGGTTGCCATCGCTTCGACAATCAGGCCGGCGATGGCGGCCGGGCTATCGCCGGGAGCGAAGTAACAGGCGCGCCCGCCGGCCAGGGCGCGCAGCGACGGTAGATCGCTGCAAAACAGGGGCATGCGCGCCAGCCCTGCCTCCAGAATGGGGATGCCAAAGCCTTCTTCGCGGCTGGTCAGCAGCAGGGCGTCGGCCAGACGGTAAAAATCGGCCACACAGGCAGCCGGCAGCCCTTCGGGCATGTACTCGGCCAACAGGTGGACGGCGTTTTCGACTTCCAGGTCGGCGCGCAGTTCTTTGAGCTGCTCCAGATAACTGCGCTCGGCGCTGGCGCTGGGGGTAAAGGGGCCGGTAATTACCAGGGCCGCCTGCGGCAGGCCGCGACGTAGGGCAGCCAACACTGAAATGGCCAGTTCGAGGTTTTTCCGGCGGTTGATGCGCACCGGGGTCAACAACAACGGGTAAGCCGAATAGAGATTCAGTATCTCGGCCAGGGCTACCGTGCGCGCCTGCAATCCAAGGAATTCGCCCACGTCCAGCCCGTTGGGGATAACGGCGATTTGTTCACCGGGAACCTTCATCAGGGCTGCCAGTTGCTGTTGGTTCTGGGTTGAAACGGTCACCTGGCGTACGCCGGGCCAGGCGCAGCGCAATAATTCCCACGGGTAGCCAGGGTGCAACTGGGCGGTGTAGCGAGATGTGGCGGCCGCCAGGTCGTGGTGCCAGAGCAGCAGACGCGGGGCGTCGGGTGATTGCGACAGGGCGTGCAGGGCGGCGGTGAGCGCCAGGTTCTTGTGTTGTGAGGCCACGTTGTGGGCGATGAGAATATCCACGCCGCACAACGCTTTGCGTAAGTCGGTCAGGATTTGATCGCGCAGGGCGGCAAAGTCCGGGGGAATCTCACCGGCGTCCAGGCTGGCTTTGAGCTTGAGCAGACGCGGGCTGCGCCGGTCAACGTTTTCCAGAATTTCAACCGGAATGTGGGTGTCCCAGGTCTGGCCGCGCCCGGCCAGGATGTGCACCTGGTGACCGTGCCGGGTCAGGGCTCGCGCCTGGCGGGCCAATATCGCCTCCACGCCCCCTATAACCGGCGGTGCGGTGTAATGTAAGAGTGCGATGTTCATAGCCTTAATGATACTCCAAAAGAGTTATTGATTACCACCCGGCTTGGGGGTATGCTTGTACTAGTTGGATACCCCAATTTATTTCCCCTGGTCGCGGTGGGCTTCTCCCGCCGATTATCCCTGTGGAGGAACGATGAAAGCATCTCGTTGGATTAACCTTTTGGTGTTGTTGGTGCTGGTGGTAGCAATGTTGCCGGCGCCCAAACCAGCGCTGGCGGCGCCGCTCATGCAGGATATCCCTGCCGATGCAGCTTACGTGCCAGGTGAAGTGCTGGTTTCGTTTGATGCGAATCTGAAGCCCAAGCAGTACGCTGCTCAGGCCAGCGCCCTGGCGGGTGAGGTGGGCGCTCAGGTTGCGGCTCAGTACGGCAATATGGCTTTGCTGAGTTTCGATCCCGAGACCGACGTGCCTGCCACGGTCGAGTCACTGGCGGGCGCCGGCTATTTTGCCCAGCCGAACTACGTCTATGCCCTGGCGGATAACTATGCCACCAGCGCCGCCATCGAACCCGGCGACAGCTACGTCCTGCCTACCGGTGAAGACGGCAGCAAGATCGCCATTCCCTGGGATCAACTGCTGGCCATGCGCGCCCGCCAGACCAAGGGCACACGCGTGCTGGCGACCGCTACGGCCTTCCCGAACGAGATGCCCAATCAGTGGGGCTGGCAGCAGGTCAAGGCTGACATGATCTATTCGAATATCGCTGTTTCCCCGGCGGTGTGCTTGCTGGATACCGGTGTGGATGATCTGCATCCTGACCTGAAGGGCAAGATCACCAAGGGTCTCGATTTTGTCAACAGCGACGCTGTCCCGAACGATGACAATGGGCACGGCACCTTCCTGGCCGGCGTCATCGGCGCCACCGGCAACAACGGAGCGACCACGGCGGTGGGCGTTTCGAATGCTAAAATTCTGGCGGTGAAGGTGCTCAATGCGCAGGGGCTGGGTACTTCGTACACCCTGGCGGCCGGCATCAACTACTGCGCCAAGAACGCCACCGTCAAGGTGATCAATATCAGCGTGGGGATGAGCACGGCGGATGCGCGTGTGTACGACCAGTTACACTATGCCATTACGCCCGGCTATACGCCCGCCGGTTCGACCGCCATCACCGTAAAGAAGTTCGTGGTGGCTGCGGCCGGGAACGAGACAAGCAGCATCCCGCTGTATCCGGCGGCCTGGGCGGCCGTAAATAACGCTGCGCCCGGCGGCGGCGCCAATGCGATCGCCATCGGCCTGGTGGCCGTTGGCGCGGCTGCCCCTCCCAGCTTTAACTACTTCGTCGATGTCGATGGGGATGGCAGCATTAACCCGGATGGCAGTGAATGGTTCAAGAACTGCGCCGCGTATTACGCGCCGGCCAACGGCGGCGACAAGGGCGGCAGCAACTACGGTTCGTGGGTCGAGATTGTGGCCCCCGGGCAAAGCGTGACCTCGGCTACACCGGTCAGTTACCCGTTCTGGCGCAATTACGCCCACGGTACGACTGCCGGCTACGCCACGTTGAGCGGCAGTTCGATCGCCGCGGCCTTCGTCTCCGGCGGTGTGGCCCGCATGTTGTCTGTCTACACGACGCGCACCAACGCCACCACGCCTTCGATCAAAGATGGCCTGCTGGATGAAAGCGATTCGCTGGATGAACTGGGGCTGCTGGCTTCGGATCAGGTGGCTACCGGCCTGGTGCCCACCACGGGCTTCAACCAGCCCGGCCTGGGCACCGACCCCTACGGCTGGTACGACAGCGGCGGGCCCAACGACGAAGCTTACATCTGGGCGCCGTTCTGTTGGCCGAACGATGGCGGGCTGTTTGAGGCTGCTCAAGACATGACCAGCAGCCGCTATCTGAACGTAGCCGGCGTTATGGGGCGTGGCGGCGCTATTGCCTACGTCTATGCTGCCGGTACTGGCCTGCCGCTGGTCAAGGGCACGGTCAAGGCCTCCGAGCAGGTGGGCACCCTGCTGACGCTGCGTAACACGGTGACGATTACCAGCAATACCGATCCCCTGGTGCTCATCCCCAACCTGCCTACCACGGCGGAGAACCCGTACAGTTTCCTGGTCAACGCCGTCGGGTTTACCATGGGCGATGTCAAGTTCAACTATGATGTCGAAGTACAGCCCGGCAAGTACAACGAAAGCCCCTACAACAACGTAGGTGTGCCGCAAACCGGCGTGAATGCCATCGTCCTCGATTGGAACAACCTCGATACGGACGGCGACGGCACCAAGGATCCGATCAACCTGGATCTGCTGGTCTTTACCCCGACGGGTGCGGCAGCGGGGGCGCGCGGCGTGGTCAACCAGGGTACCCTGTTTGTCGACCCGGATGGCGCCGCCCCAACTTACACCGGTGGAACGATCAATGCGAGCATCGACCTGTTTATGGGTACGCTGTTGGCGCCTGCCTCGTGGGGCGGGGTCGGCACGGTTTCGCCGTATATCCAACATATGCGTGAGAGCGCCAACGACGGCGTCCCGATGGAGTCGGTCTTCCTGCGGCTGCCGGCGACCGCTGGCATGGCGGCCGGCACCTACACCTTTGTCGTCACCGATTACAGCAGTGACTACAGTGGGGCGTCTTGCCCGGAGGGCTACGTGGGCTGCCAGGATAAGCACCTCGACCCCGTGGATACCGCCAATTTTGTGTCGCCGGTCGTGCGTATCTGGGTGGCGGGCAAGCTGTCGTTGACCAACGGCATGATCCGCCTGGAAGATGCAGCTGCGCCCGGCGCCTGCGCCGCGGCGACCGCCGACGCCTGGCGCGGCGGCTCCTTGATCTACCTGACCGGTACGGTAACGTCTAACAATGTGTGCGGTGCCCTCAACAACACCACAACCATTATTCCGTACAGCAACTAACCTGTTTCTGGCTATGTTAAAACAGCCGGGTGGATCTTCCACCCGGCTGTTTTATTCACCGGAAGAACCGGCGTTTGGCCCATTCGGCTGCCAGGACATACAGCCCGACGATGCCGAAGATGATGAGCAGGTACAGGGGTGGCAGGGCGACAAAGTCAAACAACCCGGCAAAGGGCGTCATCGTCGACGATCAAGATGTGCCGGTTTGTCATCGGTTCGATCTCGTGAATGTAGTATACCGCCGCTGCGCTGCGACGGGGAAGACCGGAATGTCCCAAAACTCTCTGCACGAATTGCCAGGGCGCCCCCTTGAAAAGCGCAGATATGGAGAGCCCGCACGGCATGCTATAATGGGGGCGTTGTATTAATCGCCATCCTTTTATTTTCTGGCATCTGGACAAAAAAATGACCCCCGATTCTCCCCATGTAAAATCAAACAACTGGCTGGTCTCGCAGTGGCAGCAAGCGCGCCAGTTGTTCTATGAATATCCGAGCCAGTTCTGGGTGCTGGTCTTTGGCACGTTTATCGATCACCTCGGCGGAGCTTTGCTGTTCCCCTTCTTTTCGCTGTACGTCACCCAGAAATTCGGCGTGGGCATGGTCGAGGTCGGGGTTATTTTTGCCATTTTCTCGGTCACGGGGCTGTTGAGCAGCATGTTGGGTGGGGCGCTGGCCGACCGTATCGGGCGTAAGGGCATCCTGTTGTTCGGGCTGGTGATGAGCGCCGCTTCGGCCCTGCTGATGGGCCTGGCCAATGACTTCGTCCTGTTCATCACCGTTACGGCGGTGGTCGGGCTGCTGGCAGACGTCGGCTGGCCGGCCCAGCAGGCGATGGTGGCCGATCTGCTGCCCGAGGAGAAACGGGCGCAGGGCTACGGCATCATCCGCGTGGTCTACAACCTGGCGGTGGTGATCGGCCCGATGCTGGGCGGGTTGCTGGCAGCCTATTCGTTCACGCTGCTGTTTATCATCGACGCCATCGCCAGCACGATCACGGCCGCAATTATCTTTGTGGCGTTGAAAGAGACCAAAAAGCCGGCCGAGGAGGGCGAGCTGCAGGAGAGCATGGCGCAGACCTTCCTGGGGTACGCGCATGTCTTGCGTGACTCGGCCTTCGTCTGGTTCTTGCTGGCCTCGATGCTGAGCGTGATCGTTTATATGCAGATGAACACCTCGCTGGCGGTTTATCTGCGCGATCTGCACGGTGTGTCGGCGCAGGGCTTCGGTTATATCCTCAGCCTGAACGCCAGCATGGTGGTGCTGTTCCAGTTCCCCATCACCCGCGCCATTCGCAAGTTCAACCCGATGACGATGATTGTCCTCGGCACGCTGCTCTATGCCATTGGTTTCAGCATGTATGGCTTTGTCTCGGTCTACGCCCTGTTCCTGGCGGCTATGGTGGTCATCACTATTGGCGAGATGCTCGTTTCTCCAACTTCGCAGGCTATTGTTTCCACCCTGGCGCCCGAGGACATGCGCGGCCGTTACATGGCTACCTACGGTTTTAGCTGGGTAATCCCCTCGGCAATCGGCCCACTGCTGGCCGGGCTGGTATTCGATCACTACGACCCGCGCTGGATCTGGTACGGCGGCGGCGTAATCGGTCTGATCGCCACGCTGGGTTTCTATCTGCTCAACCTGCGCATCGGCCGGGCGCGTTGGACGACCGTCGAGCGCCGCCTGGATATCATCGAGCAGTTAGAGCAGGGCGAAATCACTGCCGAAGAAGCGGCCCAGGCGCTGGGGACGGTGCGCGAGGGCCGCTGGGGGCAGTTGATGGCGGGATCGGAACCGCCTGCCGAACAACGAGCGCCGGAGCAACTGCACGTGCGGCTCAGCGATCAGGGCAGCGGCGAAATGCGCAAGGAGTTCTCGCTGCCGCTTGGGCTGTTGAACACTATCTTGCACACCGATTGCCGCCTGTCGGCCGATCTGGAAGCGCGTTTTGATGCGCAAAAGCTGCGCAATCTGGTAACCCACAGCATGCGCACCAGCGCTCATGCCAGCCTGGAAAACGGCGAACAGCGCGTCGAGTTGTTCAGCGAGTAAGGCGGCTTTCTGCTGGCGCCAGAACCGGCGGGCGCGACTGGCGCCGCCCGGGTTCTTTGAGCAGCCCGTGCTCCAGGTACCAGCGGTAGGTGTCGTGTACGGTTTGTTCGAAGGGGCGCACCTTGAGGCCCAATACCTGCACCGCTTTGCGGTTGTCGTAGTACATGTATTTGCCGCTCAACGTGATGCGCCCGGCGTCGATGGGCAGGTGGACGCCGCAGCGGTGCAGCAGCCCGATGGCGCCGCTCATCGCCGGCAGCAGGCGGCGCGCCACCGGCAGGTAATTGATGCGCACCCCCATCACGTCGGCCAGTGCGCCCAGGCAGTGCAGGTGCGACAGGTTGTTTCCGGCCAGTACGAAGCGTTCTCCCGGCGCGCCGCATTCGGCGGCGCGGATGTGCGCCTCGGCCACGTCGCGCACGTCGATGAAGTTTGCGCCGCCGGCGGGGAAGGGGAAAGTTTCGCCCAGGGCAGCGCGGCGCACCAGCTCGCCCGAAATGAAACTGATGTCGCCCGGGCCCATGATGGCCGCCGGCAATACGCTCACGGCGTGCAGACCGTCGGCGACGAAACTTTGCATCAATTGCTCGGCCAGCACCTTGCTGTGCCCGTAAACCCACTGCTCGGGGCGCAGGTTGAAGGTGCAGCTTTCGTCCATCAGCGGTTTCTCGGGGCGCGGCACGCCCAGGGCGGCGGCCGAGCAGGTCAGCACGAAGCGTTCCACCCCGGCGCTCTGGGCGGCGCGCAGTACCTGGTAACTGCCCAGGACGTTGGTGCGATACACTGCCGCCGCCGGGTAGTGCCAGTCGTCGGCGATGGCCGCCACATGGAAGACCCAATCCACGCCCTGCATGGCGCGTTGCAGCAGGGCGGCGTCCTGGATGTCGCCATCGATCAGTTCGACGTCCAGCCCTTTCAGGTTAACGGTCGTGGCGTTTTTGTAGCGTAAACCGGTAACGGTCACGCCGCGGCGCAGCAACGCCGCCGCCAGATGAGAGCCTACACAACCGGTTACTCCGGTGATCAATGCGCGTGTCATTCGTTTTTCTCCTCGTTAATGGGTTAACATGCCGCTCTGGCGGAACCAGGCGACTGCTTTTTGGATGGCGTGTTGCACCGGGGTCTGGCGCAGGCCCAACTCGCGCACCGCCTTGCGCGGATCATAATAGTGGTAGAAATAGCTCAGGCGTATCATGCGGCTGTTGAGTTCGCTTTCCTGTCCGGTAAAGCCTTCGACGCCGTCACCCATCCAACCTGCCAGGCGCGCCAGCGGATAGGGGAGGGCATGTTTGAGGCGGGGACGCCCTAATACGTCGCAGATCAGGGCGAAGATTTCCTCGTAGGTGAGGTTCTGGTGGCCGAGGATGTAAACCTCTCCGCTGCGCCCGCTCTGGGCGGCGGCGATCATGCCATCCACCACGTCTTCCACGTCGACAAAGTTGTTGCCGCCGGCCGGAAACCCCGGGATGCGCCTGGCGGCGAGGGACAGGATCATTTTGCCGCTCGAGGGGTGGGTGTCGTAGGGCCCGAACATGTAGGTGGGGCAGACGATGACCGCGTCCAGCCCGGTGCGGGCGGCGGCCAGCACCCGCTGCTGCGCTTCGTATTTGCTGCGGGCGTAAGCCGTCTCGACCCCCAGCCCGTCCCAGTTCCAGGGTACACCTTCGTTGCTGGGATACATCCCCTGGGAGAGGCCGATGGCGTCCACCGAGGAACAGAAGACCAGACGGCGCGCTCCGGCCGGCTGCATCCCGGTCAGGATGTTCTCCACGCCGGTCACGTTGGTATTCCAGGTGGCCGGGTTCATACTGCGGCCCATCTGCACCCGGGCGGCGCAGTGATAGACCGTGTCCACGCCCTGCATGGCGCAGCGCAGCGACTGCGGATCGGTGATGTCGCCTGTCACGCGTTCGAGCCCGGGGATGTCGTCCAGGTGCTGCGTGCGCGACTGGCTGCGGACGAGAATGCGCACCCGGCGCCCGCGGCCGGCCAACGCCCGCACCAGATTGCCGCCGACCAGTCCACTTGCACCGGTAACCAGATCGATGTCGTTCATAACCGTGATTTGCCTCCTTGGCAAAGAAATATCTGTTGTGTTGTTCTGTGTATCGCGCTGCGGTGGGTGGAAAGACATCTACCAAAGGGTGGAGAGCGCCGGTGGAGAATGCGTTTTCCACCGGCAGCAGGGTGGTTCCGTTTTTGAACCTGCCCATCCTGTTTATGTAATTTGCCGGGGCGGTACAACGCCGGCTGAGATAGGGGCGGCAGCGAAGGACGGGCCTTTTCCTCAGCCGGGCAAAAGGCTTAACGCAAAGACGCAGAGAAAGCACTTTTAATGACTTTTGCGTCTTTGGGGGGTTGACAAGCCGGCTCATATAGGTTATTAATAACATATGTTACGAATATAGCTACTTGCGAGGTGTTCAATGACGCTTGAATATGCCATTCTGGGGCTGCTTAGCTGGCGCCCTTTTGCCGGGTATGATCTGAAAAAGGTGTTCTCTGCCTCGGCGGTTTTTTACTGGTCTGGCAACAACAATCAGATCTACCGCACCCTGATCCAGCTGCACGAGGATGGGCTGGTCAGCAACGAGGTGCACTACCAGGAGAATCTGCCGCCCAAAAAGGTGTACTCGATTACCCCCAGAGGACTGGAGGCGCTGCGCGCCTGGCTGGCTTCTACGCCTGAGGCGCCCGAGTTGCGCAACACTTTCCTGGTGCAGTTGGCCTGGGCCGATCTGTTGAGCCCCGCCGAACTGGACGATCTGCTGGGTCGTTACGCTGAAGAAGTGCGTTTGCAACTGCGCATGCAGCAGGAACGGCTGCGGCGCGGCGACCCGATCCCGCAGCGCACGCGGCGTGAAGCCTACCTGTGGACGATGATCAACGAAAACGTCCTCGCCAGCTATCAGAACGAACTGGACTGGATCGAACGGCTGCGCCGGGGCCTAGAGAATATTCCAACCGGCGAATAAGGAGGATCGTCAATGTGCTATCAGATCAAGACCTGCAACGGGCAGGCCTATATCGACGCGTCCCTGTTCATCGCCAGTGAAGGTAATGCGCTGGAACTGGTGGCGGTGTGCGGCGAGCACCGTACTCATCGCCTGTTACTGCACGCCGAACAGTTGAGCGACGAATTTTTTGACCTGCGCAGTGGGCTGGCGGGGGCGGTGCTGCAAAAATTTGTCAACTACGCCGTGCGCGTGGCGGCGGTGATCCCGCCCGAACGGGCCAACCAGGGGCGTTTTGGCGAGATGGTGCTTGAGGCTAACCGCGGTCGGCATTTCCGCGTCTTTGCCCGAGAAGACGAGGCGGCGCGCTGGTTGGTGGGTTGAGTATTTTTCGAAATGGAGGAAGCCATGACTGTACAACAAGTGATTTATCGTTCGCCGGAAGGCGGACAGGCCATTCTGGCGCATTACGACACACTCCTGGCGCAGTGGCCGCTGCCCTATCAAACCCATCTGTTGCCCACCCGTCACGGGCGCACCTTTGTGCTGGCCTGCGGCCCGGAGGGCGCGCCGCCGCTCCTCCTTTTGCACGGCTCCAGCGCCAACTCGGCGATGTGGATCGGGGATGCGGCGGCCTTTGCCCGCCACTACCGGGTCTACGCCGTAGACCTCCCCGGCGAGCCGGGCAAGAGCGAACCCATCCGGCGTGAACTGACCGGGCCGGCCTACGCCGAATGGATGGAAGATCTCTTTGCGGCGCTGCACATCGAACGCGCCGTGCTGATGGGCATCTCATTGGGCGGCTGGATGGCGCTGCGCTTTGCCACCCTCCACCCGCAGCGGGTGGAGAAGCTGGTGCTGCTCTGCCCGGCGGGTGTGGCGCCGGTGCGGCGTTCGTTTCTGCCGTTTGCGGTGGTGATGACCCTGTTGGGCGATTGGGGACTGGAGCGCATCGTACGCCGTTTGAACGGCGGGCAGCCGGTGGCCAGCGAGACGGCCTGGTACATCAAGCTGATTGCCAGAAACTTCAACCCGCGTATGGAGGAAATCCCGCTCTTTTCGGATGTGGAACTCAGCCGGCTGAAGATGCCGCTGCTGCTGGCGGTGGGCGAATACGACAGCATGATTTCCTCCGGCAAGACGGCGCAGCGTTTGCAGCATCTGCTTCCCCACACCCGGGTGTTGATGCTGCCCGCCGGGCATATGCTCATCAATCTCAACCAGCCGGTGCTGGCGTTTCTGGTGTGAGGATCTCAAAGGGGATGCCTGGGCGGCAGGGCATCCCCGCCAGATTGTTGCGCCTGTATGCCGGCAGGAGAGAAGTTCTGACTGCGGCGGGAAAACGCTCTCTTGTATTCGTGCTACAATAAAACCGCATGGGTTTCTGTAAGAGAAACAGGAGGGCGTATGGCTGATTTTATTCCACTGGTCTGCCCGGCGTGCGGCGCTCAGGTTGAGCTGGCGCGCGGCGCGGATCGTATGCGCTGCGTACACTGCGGCGTCGAATTTTTGCTCAATCGCGGCAAGGATGCCCCCAATACAACCGGCCTGGGGCAGATGCTCTTTCATCGGCGCAGCGAACCGCGTGAGGGGGCGTTCACCCTGCAGGTGCCGGACGGCTGGCTGCTGGAAGGCGGCATTTTTCGCGCCAACCTGATGCAGACGATGGTCAACGCCCAGGTGATCGAAGCCAAACTGGATTTCGCCGTCAAACGTGACGCAGCCGGCTCGGTGTTGCTGCGTTGGTGCCCGGAGATGAAATATATCGACCCGCGTATGAACCCGGCGGCGATGCTGGGCGGGATGATGGGCGGTAATTACGGCGGGATGATCGTCAGCCCACTGCCCACGCCGGTCGATTTTCTTGTGCGCGTCGTGTTTCCCTGGGCGCATCCGCAGGCCAGCCAGGTGCAGGTGCTGCACCAGCAGGCGCTGCCTCTGCTGGTGGACAGTTTCCGCCAGCGCATGGCGGCGCTCGGTTTTCCGGCCATGTTTGAGTATCAGGGCGGGATGGTGGTGTTTGCGTACACCGAGGGCGGCGTGCAATACCGGGAGCACGCCTATACCGTGATCGAGAATATGGGCTGGGCGGCGGGTGGGATGTGGGCCAACAAGGACACCTTCCTCGAACGCGCCCCGCTGGCGGAATTCGAACGCTGGCAGCCGGTCATGGCGCACATTCGTGACAGCGGGCACCTCAACCCGCAGTGGCTGGCCCAGGAGATGCGCAGCCAGGGCATCCTCGCCAACGCTTACCAGGACGCCGTGCGCCAGCAGAACCGGCGCGATCGCCAGATGCTCGACCTGCAACACAGTTTGCAGGACGCGGACCGCGAGATTGTTGAGCATCGCCAGCGCACCAACGCCGAGATCAATAACGATCAATATCTGACCCTGATGAACCTGGAAGAGTATATGAACCCCTACAGCGGCGATCCGGAATATGGTTCCAACCAGTGGAATTACCGCTGGGTGACTGCCGGCGGCGAGGAGTATTACAGCGATAATTCTTACGAGGATCCGAACGTGTTGGGCGTCAATAATCGCAGCGACTGGAAACTGACCCCTATCCGGCCGCGTTTTCCACAAGACTGACCTTTTGAAGGAGTGCAACATGGCAGCATTGCGAGCGTTTGCAAGTCGTCGTCCCGGTTTGACCGGCGCCTTGTTGTGGGTGTTCGCCATCCTCGTTACCCTGGCCTGTTTTACCTATCAGGACAAGACCGGGCCCACCTATCCGCTGGAGGGCGATTTCCAGACCGCCCGCGGGGTGGTGCACTTTCAGTTTTTGCGCAGCGAGACGATCGGCACGGATCTCAAGATCCTGTTGCTGGAGCCGGTTCCAGACGGAGTGAGCGGGTACGTGCGTTATCGCCGTTACCAGTCGGACGACGAATGGGCCACCCTGCCGTTTGCCCCCGGGACGTTTGCATTTTCGCGCCGCGGCAGCAGCGTGCAGGTGCGCGGGCAGGGGGTGGAATTACCCTGGTTGAAGGAGCGCGCCGGCAAATATGAGTATTACGTCTACATCGATGATGGCGCCGGCGAGCCGGTTTCGGTAACCGGCGAACAGGCTATCTATGCCCGCTATAAGGGCGAGGTACCCGCCTGGGCGCTGGTGCTGCACATCCTGATCATTTTTGCTTCGATGGCGCTGGCGCTGCGCACCGTTTTTGCTGCGCTGGCAGACGAACGATACCACATGCTGCTCCGCGCCACCATCCTCTCGCTGTTGTTGGGGGCGTTTGTGCTGGGGCCGCTGGTGCAGTGGTACGCCTTTGGGGTATGGTGGTCGGGCATTCCCTTTGGCTACGATTGGACGGATAACAAGGTGCTGGTGGAACTGGTCTTCTGGCTGCTGGCGGCGTATTTCAATCGCGGCGGGCGGCGTGCACACGGCTGGATTTACCTGGCCGGGCTGGTGACGCTGGTGGTGTATTTCATCCCGCACAGCATCTTTGGCTCAGAATACAATTATCGCACCGGCACCGGCCACGGTACGGCCGGATGATCGTAACCGGCTATGAAATGAGCTCCTCGCTCTCCGGCGCCCGCCAGTATTTGCCGCCGCCACGTTCGCGCCGCAGATAGCCCATGTCGATCAGGTCGCGGCGCAGGCTGACGTAATCCTCTTCGTAAACATTTTTGATGATCTGGTTGACCTCTGCTTCGCTGTAAAGCACACCGGGCTGGAAGAAGGTCGTCAACCAGTGCAGAATGACCTTCATCTTCTTTTGTTTGGCGGGCAGCTGGCTCAACTTGCCGTTGCGGGTGTAATCGCGCAGCACCTTGCGGTCTTCTTCCGGCCAGTCCAGGACGTCGATCCAGCTTTCATCCGAGACGGGCAAAGGCTGGCTGGCGGGGGTCTGCTCGAGGGTGGCGACCAATGCTTTAAAACGCGCCAGGCCGCTTTTGTTCACGCGGTAGAAACGCTGGTTGCCGGTGGCGCGCAGCATGACCAGTCCCGCTTCACGCAGGCGCGCCAGGTGATGTGAAACGGTCGGTTCGCCCAGTTCCACCCGCTGCGCCAGGTCGCCAACCGAATATTCCTCCTGCTCGTTCAGGCTGCGCAGGATGGCCATGCGGCTTTCGTCGGCCAAGGCTTTGAGCATGATCATTAATTCTTCTGTTTGCATCGTTTATCGCACCTCTTTGTTTTGATATCTGTCAAATTTGATTCTAGTCGAAATTATGGATTTGTCAAGGCCTGTCTTTGCCGATCCTATCGGGGCCCGAACGTGTCAAAGCCTCGCCAAAACATGTTATAATACAACTCTACCACCCTCATTCCCCAAAATAACAGGAATTCAATCCATTGAACGCTCAGAAACAGCTATTTTTCCGGCAGTTTCGCCAACGTTTTGTTGAAACCGGCGCCGTGCTTCCCAGTTCAAAATCTTTGGGGCGGGCCATGTGCGCATCCCTGGCGCAGAAACAGGGGCCGGTGCGCGTGCTCGAGGCCGGCGCCGGCACGGGCGTGTTTACCGAGATCATCGTCTCTTTGTTGCAGCCCGGCGACACCTTCGACGTGGTCGAGATCAACCCGGAGTTGTTTGCCTGCCTCGAACAAAAGTTTGGAGCGCAATCCGGGTTGGGGCAACGCGGCATTGCCGTGAACCTGATCCAGGGCGATCTGCGCACCGTGGCGTTGGGTGAATACGATTACATCGTCTTCAGTCTGCCGCTCACCAATTTTCCCAGCCAATTGATCCAGGAACTGCTGGAGCGCATGGTAACCTGCCTGAAACCGGGCGGGGTGTTCAGTTATGTGAAGTACATCTTCATCAGTCGTTTCAAGTACGTGTTTGGCGGATCGGCGGTGCGGGCAGGCATGCGCGCCAACCAGGCCGTCATCGATGCCTTTACCCACCGTTACCAGTTCGATCGCCGCGCCGTTTTGCGCAACGTTCCCCCCGCCTGGGTGTATTACTGGCGGAAGGCTCGCTAGCGGGCATTTGAAAGAAAGGAGGCCGGCATGCCGCGACAGATTGCGATCGTTTTACCCAGCACGGCGACGTTTTGTTCGCTGACGTTGGGGGTGTTGGCCATCATTGCCCTGTTGGGGGAGGGGAATTTCGTTCTGGCCATGGTGCTGATCGGTATCGGCTCGATCCTGGATGTGTGCGATGGCGCCCTGGCCAACCGCTTGAACGCCATCACCGCCATGGGCAAGGAACTGGACTCGCTGGCCGATGTGATCACTTTTGGCGTGGCGCCTACCATTTTGATCTACCGCCTGCTGCTGATCGTCGGCGTGTACACCCCGCTGGCGGTGCTGGTTTCGCTGATCTTTGTGTGGGGAGGGGCCTTCCGCCTGGCGCGTTATAACACCCTGCCCTGCAATCGCTCCGCCGATTTTATCGGACTGCCCATCCCGGCCGCCAGCCTGTTGTTGATCGCCGGCGGTTTCTGGCAGCACTGGGTTATCCAGGTCTGGTGGACGGTAGCGGTGGTGCTGGTGAGTTACCTGATGGTCAGTCCCTTCCCGTATCCCAAGCTCTACCGGGTAAAGCATCTGCCGCCGTTGATGTGGGCGCTGGCGTTGCTGGTCATCGCCGTTTTCTGGCTGCTGGCCGGCTGGCAGGCGGTGCCCTTTGCGCTGCTGGCGGTCTACGCTCTGGCTGGGCCGGTGCAGTGGATATATGGTTCGACGCGCCGTCGTGCGGCGCTGCGGTAGGCGGCTATGCGACGCGCATTTTTTGCGGCCTGGCGTGAAGTCCAGGTGATTCTGGTGGGGCTGACCGGCCTGGCGCTGCTGGCGTCGTTGTGGAATAAGACGCGCCGCCTGGCGTTGCTGCCGGTGGCTTTGTTCGCCTGGGTGGTGTATTTCTTCCGCGATCCCGAGCGTCACCCCGCCATAGCGGATGCCGATGCGATTCTCTCGCCGGCCGACGGCGAAGTGCTGGCGATTGAGACGCTGCCCGAGGCGCAGTTCCTGTCCGGGCCGGTGCAGCGGGTGAGCATCTTTCTCAGTCTGTTCGATGTGCACGTGCAGCGCTGCCCGTACGCCGGGCTGGTGCGTATGGTGCGTTACCAGCCTGGGGCGTTCGTTCCGGCTTATCGCAAGGACGCCGAAATCAACGAGGCCAATCTGATCGGGATCGAGACCTGCCGCGGCCGGCTGGCCGTACGCCAGATCGCAGGCATCCTGGCGCGCCGTATCGCCTGCTGGGTGCGCCCTGGCGAGCGCCTGGCGACCGGGCAGCACCTGGGGCTGATCCGTTTTGGCAGCCGGGTGGAGCTTTACCTCCCGGAGCAGGCCGAGGTGCTGGTGCAAGCCGGGCAGAAGGTGCGCGGCGGTCAGACGGTGGTTGCCCGCTGGCGTACGCTTCCATCTCCCTAGCGCCCGCCGGCGCCGGGAATGATGCACGGCGTGGAAATATTTGTACAAATATGGTAGGATAAGGCCATGAAGGCCCTGGCTTTTGCGGCGAGTGTGATTCTGCTGGCGCTGGCAGTCCTGGCTGGCTGTCAGGCGCTTCCACACGCGCCGCTTTCCGCTTCACCCACCCCGCCGCCGACTGCCGTACCGACTGCTACCCCGACTGCCACCCGCACGCCTGCTCCTTCGCCATCTCCCAGCCCGACCGTTACGCTCACGGCCACCCCTACCCCACATCCGATGGATATCCTGGCGCAGCGCGGCGCATCCTACCCGGGCAGCGACATCGTCTTTGAGCAGGAACTGCCGCGTGGTACAGGCTACCGCCGCTTTTATATCTCGTATCGTTCTGAAGGGTTGAAGATTTACGCCTTGTTGACCCTCCCGGATGGAGAGACGCCGCCCGGCGGCTGGCCGGCAATTGTTTTCAATCACGGGTATATCCCGCCCGATGTGTACCGCACCACCGAGCGCTATGTGGCCTACGTCGACCGTCTGGCGCGCAGCGGGTATATCGTCCTGCGCAGCGATTATCGCGGCCACGATCGCTCGGAGGGCGAGGCCAGCGGCGCGTACGGGCATCCCGGATATACGGCGGACGTGCTCAACGCTGTGGCGGCGCTCAAACGATTTCCGCCGGCCAACCCACAAAGGATCGGGATGTGGGGCCATTCGATGGGCGGGTTCCTGACGCTGCGTTCGATGGTCATCTCGCCGGATATTCGCGCCGGAGTGATCTGGGCCGGCGTGGTGGCCTCTTACCCCGATCTGCTCTCGCGTTGGCGGCGCAGCGGGCCGGCGCCTACCCCGCCGCCGGGGGCGCGCCGCTGGCGCGTGGACTGGCTGGAACGCTATGGCTCCCCCGAGCAGAACCCGGCTTTCTGGGCCTCGATCTCGGCCAACGCCTATCTTGCCGATCTTTCCGGGCCGGTGCAGCTTCACCACGGTCTGGCGGATGGCGAGGTGCCGCCCGAGTTCTCTGAGACGCTGGCGCAGCAGATCCAGGCGGCGGGTAAGACGGTGGAATGGTATTCTTATGCCGGCGACGATCACAATCTTTCGGGTTCATTCAGCCTGGCGATGAACCGCACGATTGAATTCTTTGACCGCTACTTGAAAAATTGAGCCGGGCTTTGTGAGGAACGCCATGGATGCCTTTATCCAACCCCCGCAACGTATTCCATTCTATCTGCGCATTGGCATCTGGATCGCCGAACGGACGACCGGCAAACGGATGCTGCCGGCGCGCCTGCTGGCCTGGTATCCACCGGCGGCCATCGGTTCGGGCGTGCTCGAGGCGCTGGTGGCGCATCGCGACCGCCGCCTGGACGAGCGCATGCTCAAACTGGTGCGCATCCAGGCTTCGTTCGCCGCCGCCTGCTCGTTTTGCATCGACATGAACAGCGCGGATTACCAGGACTGCCGCATCACCCGCCAGGAACTGCTGGCGCTGCAATCTGGCGAGGATCTCGAGGCGGTGACCAGCTTTTCACGGCGCGAGCGGCTGGCGTTGCAGTATGCCCGGCGGGTGTCTGCCACGCCGCTGCATTTTCCGCAGTCGTTGATCGATGAACTCAAGCAGCACTTCGACGAGCGTGAACTGGTCATCCTGGCCAGCACCGCCGCCCAGGTGAATTACTGGGCGCGCCTGATCCAGGCCCTGGGCGTGCCGCCGGCGGGCTTCTCCGACCGCTGCGAGTTGTAATCAGCGCTGTACTTCCACCGCCACAGCGTGCATGATGCAGGAGGTGGAAGCCGCGGTGCCGGTGGTGCTGGTGAACATATTGGCCGAACCGGCCGTATCTTCGCCGTTTTCTCCCAGCGCCAGCCACACCCCCTCCGGCAGACAGACCACGCCGGGGAGGAGGTCTTCGTTCAGGCGCACGGGCAGGCGCGCCGCACCCTGGTCGTTGTACAGGCGCACGCGGTCGCCGTCGACAATACCGCGTTGGGCGGCGTCCAGCGGGTGCATCTCCAGGGCGTGATCTGCCTTTTGCTGGCTGGCGGCCAGGTTGCTGCCCTGCGAGTGGGTGCGATAGGTCGATTTGGGCGTCAGCAGGCGCAGCGGGTAACGCTCGTCGGTGGGCGGCGCCTGCCAGGTGGGGATGGCGGGCAGACCGGTCTGCTGCTGGTAACGCTGACTGGCGATTTCGACCTTGCCCGAAGGGGTGGTGAGCGGGTGCGCCTGTGGGTCGGCGGCAAAATCGGACAGCCCGCTGCGTTCCTGGTCGGGCGCCAGATAGACGCCGCTGCGGCGGAAGGCCGCGTGGTCGGGAATCTCGGACTGGTCGAGGAAGTGTTGAATCCACTGCGCCGCGCTGCGCCCCTCCGAAAAAGCCGGCCCGAAGCCCAGGCGGTCGGCCAGGGCGCACAGGGTATCATAATCGCTGCGCGCCTCACCCGCCGGTGGGACGATCTGCGGGCGATAGAGCAGGTGATTGCCCAGCCAGGGGACGCCGATATCCTCTTTCTCGAGAGCGGTGGCGGCCGGGAAGATCACGTCGCAATAGCGCGCCGTGGGCGTCAGGAAGACCTCGTGACAGACGGCGAAGTCCACCGCCTGGAAGGCGGCGATGCTTTTGTGCACGTCGCTGCCCTGGTTAATAAAGTTACCGCCCAGGCTGTAAATGGCGTGGATGTCGCCGGGGTAACCGCCGCGACGTCCTTCGAGCACCGCATCGGGCCAGCGCAGGACGGGGAGCGAAACGGCGTCGGGCCGGGCGCAGTTATCCAACGCGCCGACCCGCGGCGCGGGCAGGCGGCTGTTGAGCGCCCCGGTCGAGCCGCCGCGCCGGCCAAAATTGCCGGTGGCGATTTGCAGCGCCACCGCCAGGCGGTAGGTTTCCTCGCCGGCATAAATGCGCTGGATGGAATAGCCGGGCAGCAGCATGGCCGGCCGGGCGGCGGCGTAGGCGCGCCCGAAGCGCACAATCTCCTGCGCCTCCAGCCCGCAAATGGCGGCGGCCCATTCCGGGTTGTGCGCCTGACCGCCCTGGCGGCCCAATACGTAATCGGCAAGCTGGCCGAAGCCGGCGCTGTGCGCGGCAATAAACGTCTCGTCTGCCAGCCCTTCGTCCAGCAGGACGTACAGCACCGCCAGCATCAGGGCGGCGTCGGTGCCGGGACGGGGGGCGAGCCACCAGCTGGCGGCGCGCTGCACCGTCGCCGAACGGCGCGGGTCAATGACCACGACCGGCACGCCGCGCCGCCGGGCCTCGAGCAGGCGCGCCGGGTTTTCGCTCCCCAGGCGGGTCTCGAGCAGGTTGGCGCCCCATAGAATAATCATCTCGGCGTACTGCATGGTGGCGGCGTCGAAGCCGGCGCGTTTCCAATCCTCGCCCAGCAGGAAGGGCAGGACGAAGCGCGCCGCGCCGTTGCTGTAACTGCCGGACAGGTTGGTGCCGCCGCCGAACAGGTTGAGGAAGCGGCTGAGCAGGGCGGGGGTGTTGTGCAACGCGCCCGTGGCGCCGGCGCTGCCCAGGTTGAGGACGGCTTGCGAGCCGTAGCGGGCGCGCACCCCCGCCAGCTTTTCGGCGGTGAGTTGCAGCGCCTCTTCCCAACTGGCCGGGCGGAAGTGGCCCGAGCCGCGCTCCCCGACCCGCACCAGCGGGGTCAACAGGCGGTCGGGGGCGTAGTGGGTTTGCAGCGTCGTGTTCAGCCCACGCCAGCAGCCCTTGATGAAAGCGCCGCCGGCCGGGTTCTGGCGGATATGTGTGACGCGCCCGTTTTCGACGGTGGCTAACAGCGGGCAGGCGTCGCCGCCGCAATCCTTGCCGCAAAAGAAGGGATGGGTCGTTGTCATGGGTTCACCGTTAAGTTTTTATTCGTAGCGCAGCGCCTGGACGATCTCCATCCCGGCCGCCTGGCTGGCCGGCAGCAGCGCCGCCAGCACGCCAAACAATAAACCGGTGGCGATGGCCGCCACCAACCCCTGGTAGGGGAAAACGTACGTGATCGGGTAACCGCCGCTGCTCAGGCCGACGACCATGATGTAGCCCAGGTACAATCCGGCCAGCAGGCCAAAGGCGGTGCCGATCCCGGCCAGCAGCAGCGACTCGGTCACCACCATGCGCCGCACCTGTTTTTGCGTGGCGCCCACGGCGCGCAACATACCAATTTCACGTGTGCGCTCGATCACTCCGATCGACAGCGTATTGAGCAGGGCGATCAACGAGGGTGCGGCCAGCACACCCAGCAGGACGAAGTAGATGGCAAAGACCGAACTGAACAACTGGCGGTTTTCTTCAAAGTAATTTTTGCCCGAGATCAGTTTGAACTGCGAGTAGTCCTCCAGAATTTCCCGCAGGCGGGCCTCGACCGGGGCCGGGTCGACGCCTGCTTCGAGATTGATCTGGTAGAGGATGTCTTCGCTTTTGCGGAAATCCTTTTGCAGGTTGTCCTGCGAGATGTAGGCGGTCATGATCTTGGCGTTGAGATAATCGCCGGCGATGGCGATGATGCGATAGGGTTTCAACCCGGTGGGGGTGGAAAGCTGCACGCTGTCGCCGACCTTGAGCCCGGCCTGCGAGGCGAAAATGCCGTTGGCGATCAGAGTGCGCCCGGCGGCCAGTTCCTGGTAGGCCGTCTGGCTGTTGCCTTCACGGAAGGTCAGGCTGGCCACTTTGGGGTAGGCGTCGGGGTCGATGCCCAACAGCGACACGCTTTTGCCGTTGGCGTTGGCGGCGGCAAAACGCATGGTGCTGACCACGGCCACGTGCGGCACGGCGTTCAAGCGGGTGCGCAGTTCCTGTTTGGCGCCGACGTTGCTGCCCCACACCCCCACCGAGGGCGGCATGATCAGATAATCGCTGCCCAGGCTGCGCTGCAGGATATCCAGGAAGCCGCCGCTCATGCTCCAGATCAGCCCGCCCATGGCGACGATGACGGCCAGGCCGATCATGGTGGTGCTGGCGGTGATGGCGGCCCGCCCGGCCTGGCGGGTGAGGTTGCTTTGCGCCAGCGTACCGATGCCTTCACGGGCGATGGTGGTGGCGATCAGGCGGCTGAACACGTTGGTGATGGGGCGCACCAACACCGGCGACACGAGCACCACTCCCAACATGAAGAGCACGCCGCCCAGGGAGATCAGACCGGGATTGCCCGAGACCAGGCCCAGCGCGGCCAGGACGATCAGCGCCGCGCCGCCGATGGCGCCGGTCAGCGAGATGCGTTGCACGGCGGCGCTCGCCGGGCGCAGCGCTTCCAGCGGCGTCACCCGGCTGGCGCTCAGCGCCGGCAGCAGGCCGGCGGCCAGCGTCACGCCGATCCCCAGCACCAGGGTGGTGACGATCAACTGTGGCTCGACCACCGGGGCGCCGATTTCGAGGTGAATGAACTGCTGCATCATCGAGCGCATCATATCGAGCAGCCCGGCGCCCATCAGGTAGCCAAACGCCATGCCCAACAGGGTGCCGATGACGCCCTGCAAGAGGCCCTCGACCAGGATCATGCCGATGACCGTCCGGCGGCTGGCGCCCACGGCGCGCAGCATGCCGATGTCGTGACGCCGTTCGGCCACGATGGTGCGGAAGGTATTGAAGATGATGAAACCGCCCATGAACAAGGCCAGGACGCCGAACAGGTTGAATGCCACCTGGCCGGTGCGCATGCTGGCCTGGATTTCGGAACCGCTGCTCAGCCCGCCGAGGGTGTACTCGCTGCCGATGGCCGCTTCGATGTTGGCCTGGATCGCCTGGCGCTCGGCCTCATCGTTGGTATTCAGGTTGATTTCGATGGTGTTGATGCGATTGGAAAGGTCGAGCAGTTTCTGCGCCTCGATCAGGGTGACGAGCACTTCCTCGTTGCCGGGCTGCGCCCGTTCGGGCAGCAGACCGACGATCTTGAGTTTGACGCCGCCTTCGGCGGTGGGCAGGCTGAGTTTGTCGCCGACCTGTAATTCCAGGTCGCGCGCCAGGCTGGTGGTGATGACGGCGACGTGATTGTCGCTGCTGCGCAGGAAACGGCCCTCTTTGACCGGGTAATTGCGCAGGGTGACTGCCTCTTTGGGGTCGATGCCGGTCAGGGTCAGCGCCCCGATCTGAGCCTTGCCGTAATATGTATCGGGGATGTTAATCGTACGGCTGAGCGAAGCGCTCATCACGCGGATGCCCTCGATGGGTTGCAGCCGTTTCAACAAATTGGGCGAGAACGACTCGCCGCTTTTCTGAGTGATGGTGATGTCCACCTGGCCCGAAGCGGCCAGGACGTTGGTTTGAAAGGCGGCCATCATGGTCGGCATCAGGATGTTCACGCCGAAGATGACCAGCGTGCCGAACACAATCGCCAGCGTGGTCAAAAAGGTTCTGAGCTTGCGCCCCCACAGATAGCGGGCCGCCAGGGTGATTTGTAAATCAAACATAGGCACCGTCCTACCGGCCAGCGTTTCAGGCGACGGAACGTATCTGGGCCGATACCCAATCCACTTCTTCGGCGCGCTCGCGCCCGTCTCGCCGGGCGTCCAGCTGGATGACGCCATCCTTGAGCAGGATGATGCGATCGGCGTAGGAGGCGACGTGGGCATCGTGGGTGACCATCACCACCGCCCGGCCCCACTCGTTGGCCACCTGGCGCAGCAGGGCGGCGATTTCGTCTGAGGAGTGCGAGTCGAGGTTGCCGGTCGGTTCGTCGGCCAGCACCAGCTGCGGCTCGGCCGCCAGGGCGCGCGCCACGGCCACGCGCTGCTGCTGCCCGCCCGAGAGTTGATCGGGGCGGTTGTGCAGGCGGTCGCCCAGCCCGACCTTTTGCAGCCAGGTTTGGGCGCGCTGGCGGGCGCTGGCGGCGCCGGCCCCGTCCAGGGTGATGGCCAGGGCGGCGTTTTCGGTGGCGTCGAGCACCGGGATCAGGTTGAAGAACTGGAACACGAAGCCGATCTTACGCCGGCGCAGCCGGGTAAGTTCCTCGTCAGATAACTCGGTGATCGCCTGGCCGGCGAGCAGCACGCGCCCGCTGCTGGGGCGATCCAGCCCGCCCAACAGGTGCAGCAGGGTGGATTTGCCGCAGCCGCTGGGGCCCATGATGGTCACGAATTCGCCCGTCTCCACGTTCAGGTTGACGTGATTGAGCGCCGTTACGGCGGTATCGCCTTTGCCGTAGATCTTGGTTAGGTCTTCTGCCTGGATGAGCGCCATGTGTGCTTTCTCTTGAACGTACCGATAGATAGTGCACAGGCCAACCCTGTGCATCCTCACTATACGTCCCTTTAGGGGCTTTGTCAATAACGCCCGGCCTCTCACACCGGTAACAGCCAGTGTGAGAGGCGCTTCCCTGCTCATCAACGCCCGGTCAGTGACGAGAAAGCCAGGTAACTCTAACAGGGTGGTAATGCAATCCCCCATTCTGGATCTTTCTCTGTGAGGGTGGTGCAGTGTTGGATTTATCTGGCCATGTGGGCCTGTAAGACGCCCGGCACGCTGGCGCCGAGGGCACAGCCCAATGCCACGACGAGTACAACGGCCAGGGCGGCAAAGAGGATCGCCAGGGCGAACCATGCCGCCATGCCCCAGGGCGAAAGGGCAAAACGCAGCGGCGCTTCGAAAAACGTGACGCCGAATTGGATATATTGTTCGATAAAAGTATAAAAAGAGCGTGCAGGCCCGTCAATTTACGTTTTACGCCCACTACCAGGACAAGGATGACCTGGCGGTCAGCAGTTGGACGCACGTACTGGAGATGTTGAGCCATACCCTGGCGCACCCGGACGATACTTCTCAACGTCTGCTGCCGGGGCGGGCGTTATTCCAGCACGTTCAGGAAAACCAGCATCTGTACCGGGCGCTGGTGCGCGGCGGCGACATGGATTTGTTCGTAGAGAAGGGCCAGGAATTCTGGCGCAAGCAGTTGGAGGAACGCCTGCAAGCCCTCTTGCCGCCCGGCCAGGCGCCGGCCCTACCCATCCCGGTGGTGGCGCAGTACATGGCCGGGACGCTGGCGACGATGCTCAAGTGGTGGGCGGAGAACAAGATGCCTTATCCGCCCGAAGAGATGGCCGAACTGGTTGAGCGGCTCGTTACCCCTGGGGCGCGGGCGGTGCTGGGGTTGGAAGGGTGCAGGTAGATTTGATTGCACCACGGGTATAATATGCCTATGAAACTGACCTTTTTGGGTGGGGCCGACGAAGTGGGCGCCAGCGGCGTCCTGGTTGAGATGGGCGGGCGGCGGGTGCTGGTGGATTGTGGCATTCGCCCCTCGCCAAAAGCACGGTATGGGTTGAGCGGCGACCAGTTGCCCGACCTGAGCCTGTTGGATCAGGCCGGTGGTGTGGATGCGCTGGTGCTGACGCACGCTCATACCGATCATAGCGGGGCGCTAGAACTGGTGTTGGAACGTTACCCGCACATCCCGGTCTATGCCACACCGGCCACGGCGGCGTTGACGCGCGTGCTGCACCAGGATGCACGCCGCATCATGCAGACCCGCCTGGAGGAAGAGGGTGAACTGCCCCTGTTCGACGATGTGGCGGTGCAGCGCCTGATGGCGGCGTTTACGCCGCTGCCCTTCCAGGAGCGTTTCCCGTTGGGGGAGGGCCTGGCGCTGACCTTTTACCCTGCCGGGCACATCGCCGGGGCGGCGATGGCCGGGTTAGAAAGCGACGAAGGCCGGGTGCTGGTCAGCGGCGACGTGTCTTTCTCGCCGCAGCGTACGGTGGGTGGGGCGAAACTGCCCGCCTTTACCCCCGACGTGCTGGTGCTCGAAAGCACGTACGGTGGCCGTCTGCACGCCAACCGGCTGGCCCAGGAACGGCGTATGCTCGAAGTGGTGCAGCAGGTTACGGCGGCGGGCGGCAAGGTGCTGGTGCCGGCTTTTGCGTTGGGCCGGGCGCAGGAACTGCTGCTCATCCTGGCCGAGGCGCAGCGCCGCGGCGAACTGGCGGCGGCGCCGGTGTGGGCCGATGGGATGGTGCGCGCCGTGTGTCAGGTGTACACCGCGTTTGCCGGCGACCTGCCGCTGGCCTTTCAGGAGCGCGGGGCGGCTTTCTTCGGTGGGGCGATCCAGGCGGTGCAGAGCGGCGAGCAGCGCAACGCGCTGCTCTGGCAGCCCGGCCCGGCGGTGATTGTTTCCAGTTCGGGCATGCTGGCGGGCGGGCCGGCGCTGGCTTATGCCCGCGCCCTGGCCGGTCAACCACAGCACGCCATTCTTCTAACCGGTTACCAGGACGAGGAGTCGCCGGGCCGGCGGTTGCAGGAGATGGCCGAACGCGGTCGCGGCGCGTTGTGGCTGGGCAAAGATAAGGTCGACGTGCAGTGCCGGCTGGGCGCCTATTCGCTCTCGGCCCACGCCGACGAAGGCCAGTTACTCAGCATGGTCGAGACGCTCAACCCGGCCCAGGTGGTACTGGTGCACGGCGACGAGCCGGCGCGCGCCAGCCTGGCGGCGGCCCTGCAGGCCCGCCGGCGCAGCGTACACCTGCCCGCCGCGGGCCAGACGCTGCAATTCGATTTTGTCGCCCCCTTGCGGAGTGCGGTAGGGTTGGGAAGCGGGCGGGCGTTGGACGTGGGCGCGCTGTGGCAGGCGGTCAGTACCCCGGCCGGCGGTTATTTTCACCTGGACGAACTGGCGCAAGCCTGGTGGGGGGGGGCTGCTGCCGCCGGATGTGAGGCGCTGGCGAGCGCTCTGGCGGACGACGATTTATATTTTATTGCGGACACCCGCCGCCCCGCCCTGTATCGCGCCCGCCCACCGGCGCAGGTGGAGATCACCCAACAACGCCGGGCGCGGCTGGCCGAGCTGGGCGGCCTGCCCGGTCAATGGGTCCGGCTGCGCGCCGCCGGCGGGGCGGCACGCCTGGCGCTTTGCACGGCGCTGGCGCGGGATTACTTCTGGGTGGAGGACGAGACGGGTGAGAGCGAGCGCGCCTGGCCCGAGGATTTGCTGGCGATATTGGGCGCGCAGCGCCCGGCCGAATCCGACCTGCTTTCTCCGGCCGGGGAGCCGGCGGCGCGCCTGGAACCCAACCAGGCCCTGGCGCTGGCCAACGCGCATTTCCCCAAGGCGGCCCGACTGCGGCGCAGCGGTTATCGTCTCGACCAGCACGTGCTGCAACTGACTTTTGACTTCCCCGACGTGGCGCGCCGGCGCTATGCCGCCGAGATCGCTGCCCTGGAGGCAGCCAGCGGCTGGCGGGTGGAACTTGCTTCGGAGGCCAACCAGGGCGCTTTGTTTGCGCTGGCGCAGGAAGTGCTGCCGCCGGGCGTGCGCATTGTTAAGGGCCCGGCCCTGCACCGCCAGGAACGCCGGGTGGCCGTCACTGTGGCGGGGGCCTCTGCTGTTGCGTTGGAGGCAGCGCAGCGGCAGTTTGAGGACGAAAGCGGTTTTGCTCTGGCCGTCACTCTGTCCGCCGCCCAGGCGCCGGTGGCCCCGCCGCCGGTTGGCGCCGCGGCGGCGGGCGGGCAGATGGAGATCAACGCCGCCTACGCCTTCGTGCGGGCGGCGCTGGAGGGCAGCACGTTGTACCGCACCAGCCTGAAGGGCAGCGAGATCGTCCTGTCGTTTATT
Source organism: uncultured Anaerolineaceae bacterium (assembly GCA_964535315.1). GTDB lineage: Bacteria > Chloroflexota > Anaerolineae > Anaerolineales > Anaerolineaceae > CAZHTS01. Next base: position 2,673 of record CAZHTS010000043.1, on the reverse strand, counting down.
TCGCCGCAGGTGGGCGAACGGTACCGGGCGCAGATCGACGAACTGGCGCGCCAGACCGGCTGGGCGCTGAGCGTTAACCCGCAGGCCAACCAGGGCGCCATCCTTGAGGTGGTGCAGGGGCTGCTGGGACGCGCCGGTCTGAACCTGCGCAAGGGGCCGGGGGTCTATCTGGAACGCGGCGAGGTGACGGTGACGCTGGTCGAGGCGCTGGACGAAGACCGCCGGGCGCAGTTGGAAGAAGAATTTGAGGAGCGCACCGGTTTCCGCCTGATGGTGGGCGCCCCGCCAGCCGCTGCGGCGCCGGCCCGGCTGCCCGCCCCGGCCGGGGACGTGGTCATGGTGCCGCGCGGGCGCATCCGTCTGCGCCGTTTCCAGCGTGAGATGGCGCTGGACCCCGTCAAAGTGACGAAGGCGGTCGAACGCATTCGCCGCATGGGAGAAATAAACCCGCCGCTGCAACTGCGGCGGGTGGAAGACGGTTATCTTTTGTTGGATGGATTGTATCGCCTGCGCGCCGCCGAGGAACTCGGGCTGGAGCAGGTGCCGGCGATCATCGCGTGAGCGCCGGCGGCGCTTATTCCATCTGATAGGCCTTGCGCATCTGCCGGGCGCGCAGGGCGTTCTGGATCATCATGAACTCTCCCAGGTTTTCGAGGGTGATCAGCCCCATTAGCACGCCGTTTTGTTCGACCGGCAGGATGCTTTGCCCGCTTTCCTGGATATGAAGTGAGACGCTGTCCAACATCTGGGCCGGGTCGACGGTTTGAAACTGCTTGCGCATCACGTATGAGACGAACAGTGTCTCGTTATTTTCGATTAGCGCCCGCAGCAGGTCGTCACGGCTGAGGATGCCGACTACTTTCTGACCGGCGACCACCGGGAAATCCTGCTGGGAGCCGCTCAATACCAATTGCACGGCCCGGCTGAGCGGATCGGTGGGGACCAGGGTATGAAAGTCGGTGAGCATTGCCCGGCTGACAGGGATACCGCTCAACGCCGATTTGACCTGCACCAGGCTGGCCTCCTGCGCCGCCCCGATCCACACAAACAAGGCGATGAACAGCAGCGCCGGGTTGTTGAACAGTCCAAAGAAACCCATCAACAGCGCCAGACCCTGGCCCAGTGTGGCGGCGATCTGGGTTGCCCGTGTGTATTCCAGGCGGGTGGCCAACAGCGCTCGCACCACGCGCCCGCCGTCCATGGGGAAGGCCGGGATGAGGTTGAAGAGCAGCAGAGAGAGGTTGGCGATCAGCAGGCGCTCAAAGAAGTTGCCGCCGGTCAGTGAGAGCTGCGCCAGCGGTTGCAGCGCCTGAGCGAGCAGCAGCCCGACCAGCAGCACGGCGGCGATGACCAGATTGACCGCCGGCCCGGCCAGGGCGACCCACAATTCCTGCAACGGTTTGTCGGGCATCCGTTCCAGCCTGGCGACGCCGCCGATGGGCAGCAGGGTGATGTCGCGGGTCTGGATGCCGTAGCGCCGGGCGGTCAGGGCGTGACCGAATTCGTGTAGCAGTACGCTGGCAAACAGGGCCAGCAAGAAGGCGACACCTTCGATCATCGTTGCCAGACCATTGCCGTTCAACCAGTAAGTAATTGCGACCCAGGCCACCAGCAGCCAGAAGGTGGTGTGCACGTATACATCGATGCCGGCAACCCGGGCTATTTTGAGTGACCATTTCATAAGCTTCTCTCCGTCTATTCTCGTTCGTTTGATCTCCTGTTACGATCATTATAGACAAAGATTATATGAAAAGTATATGTTTTGTATCAGGTTCAGGTGGTTTTATTGCACCGGCATGCGGCTGATCACCAGGTACATTATCCCCAGATAAATGAGCAGCGACAGGATGCGGTTGAAGACCTTCTGGCGGGTAAGCCATTCTTCGGCGGCGAAAACCAGCCGGCTGTACAGATAGGCTGCGCTGTAGATCATGACTGCCCCGAGGAGACTGCTGACATAATGTTCGGCCTCGATGGCCGGAACGGTCAGTACGAGCAGATCCCAGGTCAGGGTAAAGAGGGTCATACTGCATACGCTCAACAGCAGTTCGCCCAGGGTTTCTTCGATCTGCACGCGAGCCGAAAAGAGTTCGACAGACGGCATGGCGAGCGTTTTTTCTTTTTCGTAGAAGGGGGTGATGATGATCGCCTCTTTGATCAGCAATAAAAAGCCGAGCCCAAAGATCAGCAGGCCGTTGCACAGGCCGCTGTCTTGAGAATCCAGCCCCAACGCCGGCAGACTGTAGAAGACGACAAACATACTCATCCCGATGCGCAGCATCGTTCCCAGGCCGACCAGCGCAAAACCGCCCGGCCAGGGTTCCGGCTGGCGGCGGATGCGTTCGCGCAGGGCGGGGAGTTTATAGAAAAAGCCCAGCAGTTCCAACGGGTGGACCAGAATCAAGAGCACGCCGATCAGCCAGTTGCCCTGCCGGGTGTGATAGAGTTCCACCATGTGTTCCAGGAACACGGGCTGTAAATAGTACAGGTAGAGCAGGAAGAGCAGGCCAAATGCCAGCGAACGGAATTGCAGCAACTGGCAGACCACCGGCCAGGAGGGGTGGTTGTCGATGCGGGCGTACAGCGTGGGTGGGACCGGCGGTGGAGCCGGCGGTTGGGGACGGCGGATCATAGAATCGGTTGCGTCGATTGTATCATGGTGAGCGGACAGGA
>CAZHTS010000042.1:0-40089 GCA_964535315.1 uncultured Anaerolineaceae bacterium | reverse complement strand
CTGCCTGCGGCGTCATCCAACGAGGGTCTTGGATCCCGTACCCGGCAATATACTGCCGGAATTCCTCTTCACGCTCAAAGCCCGTTTCGATTTTCTGGCTTGGGATCAATACGAACCATGCAAACAACTCATTTCTTGAAAAATGGTCTGTGTTTACCATGAGCACCCCTTTTTCGATCGCCAGTTGCTTGATTAAAATACTAAGGTACTTGCGTAGTGGATCCTTTGGGCTAACATGATCTTGCTCTAATCTAAAGTACCACACTTTGGTTCCAGAGTCATCAGGTAACAGCGCAACGTAGGGGTCCAGTAAAGGCAAACGCGCATCGGTACCGCTAGGGTACCTCGCGCCGACATAGAATGCATCTCTTTGCCCAAGAATCCAGCGATCCAGACCGGTGATATCTCCGTCCAGTCCCAACGCCAAAGTAAGAGCCGCATACACGCAGACCACGCTTCCAAGGATTGTTGCCAGTATCCCAACCCCAATCATGATTTTCTTTTTCATTTTCTGCCTCCATCCTCAAGGTGAAGTGGGCGCAACCGGCGTGGCTGCGGGCATCGCCTGCGAGGCCGGCCCTTCTGCCACCACGGGTACGAGCGCCGGTGTGTACACCGGTGCTCTGGCCGGCGCACTAACGCAGTCCGATGTGCGCCCTCCTGACCGGGCCCCAGCCCCGAGGACGTCAACCTGACCCGCTCGCTCGTCCAGGCCGGCAAGCTGATGGACATCTCCGTGCTCGACCACCTGGTCATCGGCTCGGTCGTTACGTCAGCCGCTGCGCTTCTTCAACCAGCGATAGGCCGTCTTGCGGGACACACCGAAGTGGGTCACAATGGAATTTCAAGATCCCTGGTACCCCCTGGCGTCTTTCTCCCCCATTTTGTTTTTTAAAATGGGGGAGAGGCAGGAAGGGGTGAATGACCCACCGTCGAACGCCAGGTGACCGCCTGTGGCCTTAACGCGCCGGTGCACCCTCGATACGGCTAGGGCGCACCGGCCATGAAAGGAGGAAAAGGAAGCGCTATGCGCTGCGATAGAGCTTGGTGAGCACGAATTCGTCGTGGCGCAGGGTTTCGGCGGCGGTCAGGCGGCCGTTGATGGTGTGGGCGAGCACATCCACGGCGCGCAGCCCGGCCTGGTCGAGGTTGATCTCCAGACGCAGCAGGTCGGTCAGGTCGATGTCGATGTGTTCGCTCATCGTGGCGGCGGTGACGGCGTTGGCGGTCAGTTTCAACACCGGCACGATCGGGTTGCCGATGACGTTGCCCTGCCCGGTGGGGAAGAAGTGCACCACCGACCCGGCCGCACCGCACAGGGTGACCATCTCGGCCGCGGCGCTGGAAGAATCCATGAAGTGCAGCCCGGGGCCCTGCGGCGCTTCGGCCGGCTGGAGCACCGACTGCACCGCGTTGCGGCCCATCTTCTGGATGTTGCCCATCGCTTTCTCTTCGATGGTGCTGAGACCGCCGCGGATGTTGCCCTGGGTCGGCTGTGAGCCAAACAGGTTGGCGTCCTGGGCGATGATGAAGTCCTGGTAATCCTGGAAGGTCTTGAGGAAGGTCTCTTTGACCGCCGGGGTGACGCAGTGCTCGGCGATCACGTCCTCGCCGCCGGTCACTTCGCTGGTCTCGCCAAAGATGGCGGTGGCGCCGGCGGCGATCAGATAGTCGAGCGCCCGGCCAACGGTGGGGTTGGCGCCCAACCCGGAGGTGGTGTCGGACTCGCCGCATTTGACGCTCAGGGTCAGCTCCTTCCAGGTGAAGGGCTGGCGCGGCAGTTCGGTGGCGTACTGGACGAATTCTTTGGCCTTGCGGGCGGCGGCTTCGATCGTCTTCAGATCGCCGTGCCGTTCGATGGCGAAACCGGCGGCGGGTTTGCCCGTGCTGGCGATGGCCTGGACGATTTGCTCGGTCCAGTTGGGCTCGATGCCGATGACGACCACGGCGGCCACGTTGGGGTTCTGACCGGTGCCGATCAGCGTGCGGAAGGTCAGGTCGAGGTCGGCGCCGAATTGCAGGCGGCCGTAGGGGTGGGGCAGGGCCATCGTGCCGCGGATCAGGCGCGCCACGCCTTCGGCGGCGGCGTTGGAGATGTCGTCCACCGGCAGGATGACGACGTGATTGCGGACGCCGACCCGGCCGTTCTCGCGGCGGTAACCATAAAGCGAATAGCTGTTGATGTCCATGTCTACCACCTGTTGCTCTTGATATTGTGAACGTGAACGTGCTCGCCCTTGTGAATGGGCCGGGTGGCGTGGCCGATGGGGCGGCCGTATTTGCGCACGTTTTGCCGGACGTCCAGATCGCGTACGGCGACCTTGTGGCCGAGGGGCACGTCGTTCAATACGATCAGCCGGCCAATTTCCTGGCCTTCGATGGTGGCGACGCCGACTTCGCTGTTGGCCTGGATGTCTTCGACGGCCACGGCGACGTCATCGTCCGGCTCGTGCATCAAAATACTGTACTTAAGCATACGGGTCTCCTTTTGATAGAAAATTCCTCAAGATTTGCTCGGGGATCGTTTTGTGCAGCGCACCGGGCGTTGTTCCGGCGCAGGCTGCGGCCTGCCACGACCTGGATGGCGAGCGGAAAAACGCTGAAGCGCTCAAGGTTCAGCGGGGCCGGGCAGCCATTCCCAGGTAATGCGGTCGTCGTGACCGGCCGATACGGCGCGGCCGGGCCCGGCGCACAGCCGGCGACCATCAAACAGGGTGAAGGTAACCTGTTCGCGGCCGGGGTAAAGCAGCACGCGCAGCGGGTCGTCCAGACTGCCGCGTTGCACGCCGGGAACGTCTGCAAAGGTTTCAAACGAACGGGCGAAGCACGGCAGTGGGTAACCCTGGCGCAGGAAGCGCGGCACACAACCGTAGGGTGCGGGGACGACCAGGCGGGCGGGACCCTCGAGCGGGCGGTTGGCGTTCAGATCCCACCAGCGGCCCGGCGGCAGGAGCACCTCGCGGCTGTCCTGACCGGGGCGTACGACCGGCGCCACGTACAGGGCGTCGCCGATCATCCAGGCGTCTTCCACGCCGTACAGTTCGGCGCGGTCGGGCCACAACAGGGCCGGGTGGCGGATGAGCGGCGCCCCGCTGCGGCCGGCTTCGACCGCCAGTGAATACAGGTAGGGGAAGAGGCGCACGTGCTCTTCGGACAGGCGGCGGTAGACCGCCACGGTTTCGTCGTCGAACTTCCACGGTTCGCGGTTGCGGCCGATGGGTCCGCCGTGGGCGCGCATCAGCGGCGAGTAAGCGCCCACCTCGGCCCAACGGATGAACAGTTCCTTGCTGGTGATGGGGGTGAACCAGTCGTACCAGCCGCCGATGTCCGAGCCGTGTACCGGGAAGCCGCACAGCGAGACGTTGAGCATGGCGCGCACGGCCGCCGGCAGCCCGTCGCCCTCGTCCCAATCGGTGTCCTGGTCGCCGGGCCACTGTACGGTGATGTAGCGCTGTGAGGCGGCGTAGCCGGCGCGCGGGTAGATGAGGTGGTCCTCGCCCCACACCTGGCGAGCGGCGCGCTGCATCGACTGGCAGTAGAGCACCGGGTAGGCGTTGCGCATGCCCAGCCCCTCCTGTCCGTTGGCGAAGACACAGTCGGCGGGGATCGACTCGCCGTAATCGGTCATGGCGCCGCGGAACCCCAGGCGGTAGAGCCGTTCGGCGACGATCTCCTCGTGCCAGGCGGCGGCCTCGGGGTTGGTATAGTCGATCACCGTGGCGTGCCCGTGAAAGATGCGCTGGTAGTACGGCAGCCCCAGCCGGTTGCGCAGGAAATAACCGCGGCGCAGTCCCTGGCGGTGGGTGTCGCAGCCGGCGTTCATGTAGGGGAAATGCCAGATGGTGATATGGTAGCCGCGCTGCTGCGCCTCGGCGATCACCTCCTGGATGTGCGGGTACCACTGCTGCGAGAACTCGTAGGAGCCGCGCACCTCCTGCCAGTGTTCGATGCCGACGTGCGCCAGCGGGATGTTGAGCTGGCGAAAACGGTGGATGTCCTCGCGGGCGTCGTCTTCGGTCACGGCGCCGGTGCGGGTCTTCCAGGGCAGCAGCACCCAGGGCGGCGGGGTGAGGGGCCGGCCGGTCAGGGCGGTGAACTGGTCGATGGCCTCCAGGGCGGTCGGCCCGGCGCACAGGTACAGGTCGAGCCGCTGGCCCAGCACGGTCAGGCGGGCGCGCCCGGCCTGGCGCAGATCGAGCCAGGCCGGCTGATAGCTATCCCAGAACAGCCCGCTGGTCGGGCCATCCTGGCGGCTGACCAGGCCAAAGGGCACGGGAAAGCTGGTGCATTGTTCGCCGTTGGGGAATGAGCCGCGTGCGCCGTACAGATGTTTGAGCAGCGGCGCCAGGCCGGCGTACCCCACACCGCCCTCTTCGACCACGAAGTAGATCTCCTCGCCGCGCTGGTCGAACTTGTTGAAACGCTGCCCAAAGCCCAGATAATGGGCGTCGGGCGGGGAGGTGAAAGCCAGCGAGAGGGCGTCCCAGGCCGGGACGGGCCCAGGGCGGCGCTCGACGCTCAGGCGCAGCACCTGCTCGTTGTGGGCCTGGATGCGCACAGCGCCGCCGGGCAGGCGCAGCGTCAGGCTGCGCTCGTCTGTTTCGATGGCGATGGCCTGGTTGAGGCTGCGGCGGGCGAGCGGCCAGCGCACCTTGATCGTGTTGCCGGTGTAGAGGAAGGGCAGGGCGGTCAGGCGGAACAGCAGCAGGTCGCGGCTCAGCCCGCCGGGCGCCAACTGCCAGAGCGTTTCGCCGGTCTGATTGGTGATGCGAATCGCCAGCGGGGCGGTGTTCACCTGCACGGTGAACGCGCCGCATACCAGGCTGGCCTCGTTGCCCGCCAGAATGCAGCGGGTCTCTACGGCGGTGGGCGGCTCACTGACCAGCGCCGGCGGCCGGACGGCCTGTGGGTGCGGGCGGGCGCCCGGCAAACGCCAGGCGGCCAGGGCGGCCAGCGTCGCCAGCCCGAGCAGCACGATGGCCGGCGTCAGGGCGTCGTAAGGCGGCCAGACCACGTCGCAGGCCAGCGGCGCACACACCTGCCAGGCGGCGTAACGGGTCAACAACCAGACGGTCAGACCGGTGGAGACGCTGGCGTGCAGGAAATGTCCGGCCAGCGGCAGGGTGCGCAGGTAAAAGGCCAGCGCCTGTAACCCAAAGACCAGCACTGCCAGGCCGTAGGCGGGCAGGATGAGCTGCGGCCATGCGCTCAGGTTCAGACCGCGCTGTCCGGCGACGGCGCTGAAGCCCAACAGCGCGCCGACCAGCGCCACGCCGTACGCCAGCAGCAGCGCCCCCCGGCGGGCCATCAGCCGGTAGCGCGGGAAGCGGATGAGGGTGTCGTTTAAGAGGTGATAGAACCCCGCCAGGAGCGGCACGACCACCAGCCAGGCCAGCCACGCCGGGTAGAGGGCGCGGCCAAGGGTTGGCAGACTGCCGGGCGGCGCGGCGATCAGTACGATCAACAGCACTTGCAGGGCGGCAGTGAGCACGTCCAGGGCGGCCACCGCCCAGAAACGCGGCCCCGGCCGGGCGCCCCACAGGATGGACAGCAGGTTGCGTTCCTTCTCGTAGGGCGAGAAGAACTGGTAGTACGCCAGCACGCTTTGAAAGACGCAGATGGCGAAGGAGAGCAAGAGCAACAGGGTGGGAGCGATGGGGGCTACTCCTCGTAACGGGTCTGATCCCAGAAGTTCTGGAAACGCGCCAGGCCAAGATGGGTGTAGGGATGGTCGTACGACTCCTGGAAGACGGAGAAACCGGCGGTGACGATGTCGGCGCCGGCGGTGGCGGCGGTGACGATCTGGCGTCCGTTGCGTACGGCGGCCACCAGCACTTCGCTGGTGAAGCCGTAATTATCGCGGATGGCCACACATTCGCTGACCAGTTGCTCGCTCTCTTCGCCGTTGGATTCTTTCCAACCGATAAACACCGAGACGAAGGTGGCGCCCATGCGCATGGCCTGCAGGGCCTGCGCCGCCGAGAAGACCAGCGTCAGGTTGCTGCGGATGCCCTTGTCGGCCAGGACGGGAATGGCCTTGAAACCGGCCTCGGTGGCGGGCAGTTTGATGACGAAATTGGGGCACAGGGCGGCCAGTTTTTCGCCTTCGGCCACCATTGCTTTGTAATCGGTGTGGTGTGGGTTGACCTCGACCGAGACCGGTTTGTGGCTGCCCGCGAACAACTGGCCGATTTCCTGAATGACGGTCAGGAAGGGTTTGCCGGTGGCCTGGATGTGGCGCGGGTTGGTGGTGACGCCGTCGATGTTCCACATCTCCAGGGCGTGTTGAATCTCGTGCACGTGGGCACTGTCGAGAAAGAACTTCATGATGAACCTCCAGAATTTATTTCAGCCCGGTGGTGGCGATGCCGCTGGTAATGTACCGTTGCAGCAAGGCGAAGACCAGCGAGATGGGCAGCAGGGTTAATACGGTCATGGCCAGGATGTAATTCCACTGCACGTTGAGGTCGCCCTGGAAGGCGTTAAGCCCGACCTGCAGGGTGAAGAGTTCCGAGCGGTTGACCACGATCAACGGCCAGAGGAAATCATTCCAGCGCCACATGACCGAAAAGATGGCCAGCACGGCCATCGCCGGGGCGGCCAACGGCAGGATGATCTGCCAGTAGATACGCCACTCGCTGGCGCCGTCGATGCGCGAGGCATCGAGCAGTTCGTCCGGGATGGTGAGCATGTACTGGCGCAGCAAGAAGACGCCGGTGGGGGTGGCCGCGCCCGGGATGATCAGCCCCCACAGGCTGTTGACCCAGCCAACCTGAGCCACCACCAGGAAGGCGGGGATCATGATGACCGAGACCGGCACCATCAATGTGCTGATGGTGATAAAGAGGATGGCGTCCCGGCCGCGAAACTGGTATTTGCTGAGGGCAAAAGCCGCCATGCTGTTAATCAGCAGCGTGACCAGGGTGGCAGCCACGGTGACGACCACACTGTTGCGCAGGTAGATCAGGAAGGGAAATTTTTCGATCGCCTCGGTGTAATTCGCCGTGTTGAAATACAGGCGGCGCACCGGTTTGAGTTGGGTCAGATTGATCTTGATCTTCTCGCCCGGGTTGGCCGGGTCGACCAGGGTGGCCTGCAGCCCCAGGCGGAAGGTCTGCGCCATGCGCCGCACCGATCCATCCGGCAGGGTGACGTCGTACAGATCGAGCGGCTTCTCGTACCCCTCGAGCGCTATGGTTGCCTGGCGATAGGGCAGGAAGGTGGGCGGAAACTCGTACAGCGCCTGTTCGGTTTTGAAGGAGGACAGGATCAGCCAGACGACCGGGCCAAACATAATGAAGGTGCCCAGGATGAGATACAGGTTGGTGATGAGATCGGTGGTGGAAAAACGCGTCCGCCCGGCCCGGCGGGTGAGAAAGCCGAGTATCCCGCCGCGGCTGGAGAGCTGGTAATCTTGAATGTTTTTTGAGGAACTCATCTGCCACTCCTTAGCGCGCTTCGGCGGCTTTGCGGTCTAACAGGATCTGGCCGAAGGTCAGCACCAGCAGCACCACGGCCAGCAGCAGCGAGGCGGCGGCGGCCAGCCCATATTGGCGCTGGTCGAAGGCGGTGCGGTAGATGTATTGCACGGCGTACAGGGTGGCTGTGCCCGGGCCGCCGTTGGTCAGCACGAAGACCTGATCGAAGACTTGTACGGCGCGGATCAGCGAGAGCACCAGCACCACCACCATGCTGGGGGTAAGCAATGGTAGGGTGATGTTCCAGAAACTCTGCCAGGCGCTGGCGCCGTCCATCGAGGCGGCTTCGTAGAGCGAACCGGGGATGGCCTGCAGCCCGGCCAGCAGGATGAGGGTGAAAAAGCCCATCTGGGCCCAGATGCTGATGGCGATGACCCAGAAGGTGGCCCAGGCGGGCTCGAGCAGAAAAGGTATCTTGGGCAGGCCGACGTTCACCAGCAGGGCGTTTAACACCCCGTTGCGGTCTTGCAGGATCCATTTCCAGATCAGGGCGACGACCACCGGTGAGAGCAGCACCGGGTAAAAGAACACGCTGCGGAAGAAACCCTGGGCGGCACCCTTGCGGTTGAGCGCCAGGGCGGTGATGAGCGCAAACAACACCATGAACCCGACCTGCAGGACAACGAACACGGTCGTGTTCCAGGCGCCGCGCCAGAAAAGATCTTCGCGGCAGGACTGGTAATCAAAGTAATTCTGGCAGGAGAACAGGCGCGCCAGATTGTCGAAACCGACGAACGGGCGTTTGGAGAGCAGGATTGAATCGCCGGAGGTGAAGCCGTAGACGAAGTTCAACAACATTGGAAGAAGGATGAAAATGCCAAAGATCAGCAGGTTGGGCAGCACGAAGAAATAGGCCATGCGTTGCAGCCCGATGCGATTCTGCAGCGGGGTCAGGACGAAATCCAACAGGCTCAGTACCCAGGCAATGGGCCGGTAGAGCAGCGCGCCAATCTCAACTTTGGGGATGAATCGCTTCACCATCTTTCCTGCTCCTGCGTGGGGCGTCCACCGCGGACGCCCCACGACACAATCGCTTGTTTTGAACGGTTACTGGCTGTTGGCTTCGTCGACCTTGGCCTGTAATTTTTCCATATACTGGTCGATGGTCAATTCGCCGGTAATCACCTGGCTCAGGCGGTCGCGAATTTCGGTGTTGAGCACAAAGCCCTTGGGGTGGTATTGCAGCAGGTAGGCTTCGGGCATCAGTTTGGGAATTTCGCTGACAAAGACGTTGAGCGCCTCGTTGTTGCTGGGGTATTGGATACCCTTCTTGACCAGCCCGAGGTGGCCGGGGATGAAGAGCGATTTGGCCGAGAACTCTTCGAGCACGGCTTCACTGGAGAGCCATTCCATCAGTTTGGTGACTTCTTCGGGGTGTTTGCTGGCGCCCAGGGCCATCAGGGCGGCGCCGCCGGGGATACCGGTGCAGCCGGCCTCGCCGCATGGGTTGGGCACGGCCTGCCATTCAAACTTGTCGCCGATGGCGGAAGCAAAGCCGCCGATCTGCCAGCTGCCCGACATGTAGAACACCAACTGGCCGTTGACGAAGGGATCCTTGGCCGAGGCGTAGTTGCCGCCGCTGCCGACCCATACTTCGGCCGGGGTGATCTTGTCCTTGTGCCAGGCGACGATCATTTCGGAGGTCTTGCGGAAGCCGGCGGTGTCGACCTTGCCGAACTTACCGGTGGCCGGGTCGAGGAAGGTAGCGCCGTTGCTCAGGGCGGGCCCCCAGACGCGGTGCCCCGAGCGGTCGATGGCGACGGCGTAGGGGGTGTTGGTTTTCTGAGCGACTTCCTGGGCGGCCTTGACCCATTCATCCCAGGTGGCCTTTTCACCCGGAACGGCCACGCCGGCCTGATCGAAGAGGGTCTTATTAATGAACGGGCCGGTTACGGTGAACTGGGTGGGGAAGCCGTACAGCCCGGTCTTATCGTCGTCCTTGCGCATCCAGCCCAGCGTCTGTTCGGGCCAGTTTTGGGCCCAGCCGGCGGCGTCCTTCATATACTTGGACATATCCAGATAGTAGCCGCGGAAGCGGGAAACGTCGGTCACACGGGCCATATCGGGGGCGTTGCCGCCTTCTACTGCGGTTTGCAGGATGTTGTGCAGATCCTTATAGGCCACGGTGTCCATGACGACCTTGACGCCGGGATTTTCTTTTTCGTAACGGTCGAGCAGTTCACGCATGATTTTGCCTTCGCTACCGTCGTCGTACCACATCATGCGCAGCTCGACGGCCGTGCTCTCAGGCGCTTTGGTGGCCTCGGGCGCTTTGGTGGGCTCGGGCGCTTGGGTCGGCTCGGGGGCTTTGGTCGGTTCGGCCTTAGGCGGCTCTGGCGTGGCGGCCGGGCCACAGGCAGAGAGGATCAGTGTCAGGGCTACCAGCAGGGTCAGGATCAGTCGGAATTTCATGCGATTCTCCTCCACATGAGAAAACGAACGGATGGCGAACAATTCCCGCCGGGCGGGGTGGATACAAAGGGAACCGTACAGACTCGGAGCGCCTCACCTCCTTAGCGGTTGCACATGGTTTTCTGACAGGCGTGGGCCTGTTACAGTTTGAGGACGGGCAGTTCCAGCAGGTCGGCCAGCGCCAGCAGGGCGGGCAGGTGATCGCCGTAGGTGAGCGAGACGTGATGTTCCAGGCCGTGGTTGAGGATGTCGTCGAGCACATGGGCGACCGGCCGTTCGAAGCGCAGTACGCCCGAGGTGCCGCTGAAACTGGGCGGGGCCGCCAGCATCTCGCCGCGGCCGACCACCAGTTGCAAACGACCGCTGGCCTGGCTGAGACGGGCGAGGGTGACGCGCCCCGGTTTGAGGGGGAATTCCATCACCAGCGGCACGCGCCGGTTGGAGTGAATGCCGCCGCGCGCCTGGACGGCCGGATCGGCCATAGAGAGCGGTGCCAGTCCGCAGTGCCAGAGCACGGCGATATCGTTTTCGCTTTCGACCGAGACCAGATCGCTGCCAAAAGCGGGTTCATCGCTGATCGATTGCAAGATGAATTGGGTAACGGTGCCGTTGATGTCGGCCTCGCAACTGCACGGGATGCATTCATCGCTGAGCATGGACATGGCGCCGCAGGCAGCGCTGCCCAACTCGGTGAAGAATTCTGGCCAGCAGCGCACCGCCAGACCGTCGAGCGCTTCTTTCTCGGTCAGGCGGCGCAGGGCGGCGTAGACCTTGAGCGTGCCGGCCAGGGCGGTTTGTTCCAGGTCGGCCAGGTTATCCAGGCGAGCGTCCAGGCGGGCGCGCAGCGGGGCGATTGCGGCGGCGGGGATGGCGCGCGCCTGGGCCAGCAATTCGTCCAGCGGGTACTGGTTGACCCGCAGGCCAAAGATGGCCTGCAGGGCCGGGGCGTCGAGGTGGCAGGAGTCCATGCCGGCGGGGTGGTTGCCGACCACCCCCAGGCGTCCGCCCGCCAGGCGCCGCCGGGCGCGGCCGGCCAGCGCCAGCGCCCGCACCTTTTGCAGGGCGGCGGCGTCTTCGGGCAGGGCGTAGACGTGGCTGTACTTTTTCTGTTGCAGGGTCAGGGCGTGGGCGGCCAGGTTGATGCCGCACAACGAATTCAAGCGCAGGCGGCCGCCGCTGCGCGCTTCGGGCACGGCCCACAGCAGCAATGGCGCCTGAACGGTTTCGGCCAGGGCGCCCACCAGGGTGCTGTCGGTAAAGGTGGCCTGCAAAACCAGCAGCAGGTCGAGGGTCTCGCCGGCCAGGCTGCGGGCGGCGGCCTGGGCTGCGGGCAGGTCGCTGATCATCTCCTGCGGGCCGAGCAGGGTGTAACCGGCGGCTTCGAGCTGGCGGCGCAGCCGGGCGGTCATCTCGCCGGCGAGGGGCAGATCAAAGGTGGAACGCGCCAGGGCAATCAGAGCGATACGCAAGGTTTGCATGGTTATAGATCCGTTCGTTGGTAAAAGAATGTGTCCAGCGCCAGGGCGGCGGCGCCGGTCAGGCCGGCTTTCCAGCCAAAGGTGGTGGTCTGGATGCGAGCGGCGCTGCCCAGGCCGGGGAAGGAGCGCTGGCGCATGGTTTTTTCGGCGGCGGGCAGGATGAGGTCTTTGCCCTGGGCAAAGATACCGCCCAGGAGAATCAGCTCGGGGTTGAACATGTTGACGATGTTGGCCAGGGCGATGCCCAGGTAACCGGCGCGTTCGGCGATCATGGCGGTGGCGTAGGGGTCGGCGGCGCGGGCGGCGGCAAACAGGCGTTCGAGGGGTTTTTCTTCGCCGGGGGCGGAGAGGTACTGCGCCAGCAGGCTGGTGGGATGGGCGGCGGCTAACTGCTGCGCCTGGCGCACCAGGGCGGTTTCGGAGACCAGCGTTTCCAGGCAGCCGCTGTTGCCGCAGCTGCAGCGGTCGCCGCCGGTGACGAAGATGGGCAGGTGGCCGATCTCACCGGCGCCGGCCAGGCTGCCGCGGTAGACCTGGCCGGCGACGACGAAACCGGCGCCGACCCCCACCCGGCCATAGACAAAGGCCATCACCGTGGCGCCGCGCCCGGCGCCAAAACGCGCCTCGCCCAGGGCCATGGCGCGCACGTTGTTGTCGATGCACACGGGCAGGTTCAGGGCGGCCTGCAACTGGTCGCGGATGGGCACGTTGCGCCAGCCCAGGCTGGGGGCGAGGACGTTGACGCCGTTGTGGATGTCGACCAGCCCCGAGGCGCCGACGCCAACCCCCAGGATGTTGCGGCGGTCGACGCCGCTGCTGGCGATGATCTGCTGGATTTGAACCGCGATCTGGTCCAGCACCCGGGCAGGCGGGTCATCGATGGCGAAGCAGGTCATGCTTTTTTCGACGATCTCGGCCGAGAGGTTGGTCAGGGCGATGCGCAGGATGCCGATGCCGATGTGTACGCCGACAGCGTACCGGGCATTGGGGGCGAGGCGCAGGCTGGTGCGCGGCCGACCGATGCGGTAGGGGCTATCCTCGGCGCCGGCGCCCTCTTCGATCAGCACGCCCTGTTCGATCAATTCGGCCACCAGGTTGGTGATGGTGGTAGAGGAGAGGGCGGTGCGTTCGGCCAGACGGGTGCGCGAGATGCGCGTCTCGTATAAGAGCGTCATCAAGATTGCCCGCAGGTTGTGCGCCTTGACCAGGTTGATGTTACTGCCAGGAAAGGTGAGGGGTGGATGATCCATCAGGGGAGGTGGGGGGATTTAATTATTCAAGATGAAAAAATAACCTTCTTTATCATACCTGATTGTGAAAATAGAGTCAATCCCCGCTTTCAGGCGGTCTGAAAATCGAACAGGGCTGCCAACCTGGGGGCAGCCCTGTATAAAAATCGACCGGTGGGCCGGCGTATCTATTCTTTTGCCAGGCCGCGGAAGAAAATCTTCTTGGCTTTATCGGCCAACTGGCGGCTGGCGTCTCTGCGGGGGGAGAGGGTCTTGCTCAGGCTGCTGATGGCGGCCAGGAAGAACACGATTAAACCGAGATCCTCAGCGCTGAAGTCGTCGCGGAACTCGCCGAGCTGTTGGCCCTCTTCAAAAATATCTTCCATCTGGCGCTTATAGGCATCCAGCAGGTCGGTAGGTTCGTAGTTCCACTTGCTCTGGATGCGCCACAATTCGCTGACCAGCACAGTACAAAAGCTGTTGTATTGTTCAAAGAATTCAAAGGCCGCCTGATAGGCCATGTCCAATCGTTCGTTGGCGTTGGCGCCCTGGCTTGACCGGCTTTGGACGAATTCGGTAAAGGTGCGCGTGCCGTACTCGATGATGGCAAAGAAGATGTCTTCTTTGGATTTAAAACTGTAAAACACGGTGCCCTTGGCTACCTGAGCCCTGGCGGCGATTTCGTCAACGGTGGCCTTCTCGTACCCTTTTTGGGCGAACACTTCTACGGCGGCGTCGATGATGGTCTTGCGGGTATCCTGGTTCCTCATGACTTTCCTTTGGACGTTGGGTGCCTGAGCCGTTCAGCCAGATGTTGAAGCAGGATCCTGGCCCGATCCTTTTTGAGCGTCCGCTGCCCGCGCAGGCTGCGGTGCAGGCGCCGGATCTGCTGGCGACGACGATCGAGACGATTTTCCAGATAGGTGCTCATTTGTGCGCCAGAAAACGCCGGGCGTGGCAACCTGGCCAACATGCTGCGGCCGAACACGTTGTTCCACAGGGCAATTGTATTATACCTGAGATTGAGCCCCCGGAAATCGACGGCGGTCAATTCGGCGATGATCTTCTTGAGCAGAACATTGGCAAACAAGACGCACAGGATGCAGATGACAAATAATTGGAGTTGGGCGCGAACGTCGATCTGGCTGCCCGAGATGATATCGCGCATGGCCGGGACGCTGTACGTCATGGGCAGGTAGGGGGCGATTTGCAGGAAGAAGCCCGGTAAGGTTTCTTTCGGATAGGTGCCGGCGCTGGAGGTCAGTTGCAGCATCAAGAGCACCACGCCCACGAAGTTGCCGGCATGCCCGAACAGGTACGAGAGGAATTGCGAGATGGCCACGAACAGCAGGGCGATCAGAATCGAGAACAGGTAGAATTGTTCCAGATGGTTGACCTCCAGGTGCAGCGCCTCGATCAGCACCCGGTCCAGGATGACAGCCTGCAGGACGCCGACGACTGCCAGCAGCAGATAACGCTTGAGCACTTCTGCCAGCAGGCCAAACCGCTTGAAACGGCGCGCTTCCTGGTTGCTGAGCGGTTCGAGGACGAAGAAGATGGCCAGCGAACCCACCCACAAGGAAAGCGGGATGAAATAGGGTGCAAAACCGGTGCCGTAGGTTTTTACCGGATCGATCAGCTCCTCGTTGAACTCAACGGGGTTGGCCAGCACCGGTTTCTGGCGTTCAACCTTGCTGGCTTCGGTCTTATCCACCGCTTCGACGTAGCCATCGTTGAGCCGGTCGTGCAGTTCGGTGCTGCCCTCTCGGGCGTCCGATAATCCGTTTGCCAGTTCCAGGCTGCCCTCTTTGAGTTTACGAATGCCGTCGTAAAGCGTGTTGGTGCCATCGTAAGCGGTTGAAACCCCGATGCGCAGTTCGTCGGCACCGTTGTAGAGTTTATCCAGCCCTTCGGATAACTCCTTTTGGCCTTCGACGAGCGTTTTTAGCCCATCGGTCAGCTTGTGTTCACCTTCCTGAATGAGCGGCAGGTTTTGAGCGATGGACTGGCTGCCGCTGCTGAGCTGCGTCAACCCGACGGCCAGCTTGGCGCTGGCGCTATATAACTGGCTCAGACCGTTGGCCAGGGCGGTCAGGCTGCCTTGCAGGATGGTCTGCAGGCCGCTGAGTTTGCCGTTGAGGGTGATCATGCCGCTGGTTTTGAGTCTGGCGGTGGCGATTTCGGTCTGTACACTGAGCAGGTCCGGGTCACTGGCGAATTCCGGGTGGGCGCTGAGGAAGTTTTGTAAGGCGGTGTCGGCGGTGTTGAGGCTGGTGGCCGTGTTCTGGATTTCGCTGTTGAGGGCGGTGGTGAGCAGGGGGCCCTGTTTGGCGGCTTCGCTGAGTTGGGCGGTCTGATCGCGCGCTTTACCCAGGGCGGCGGTCAGATCATTGGCGCCTTGCGTCACCTGGGTGAGACCGGCATTGAGGGTCGTATCGCCGGCGACGAGTTTATCCAGCCCTGTGGATAGCTGGTCCGCGGCGCGATAAGCCTTGCGGGCGCCCGTGACCAGTTTTTCGGAGCCGTCGTAGGCGTCTTTGATGCGGTCGCGCAGGGTCACCGAGCCGTCGTAGAGGCGATACAGGCCTGTGCTCAGATCATAGGTGCCCTGGTAGGCATCGCTGAGGCCGTCGTGCAGTTTGACGCTGCCATCGTAGGCGTCTCCCAGACCGTCTTTCAGTTCTTGTGTACCGTCCACGGCCTTTTTGAGGTCTTCGGCGCTGTTGCGCGATTCGATAAAGATATTGTCAAAGTACTCCTCGGAAATCTTGTGCCCGAGTTTTTCGGTGATTTCGTAGGCGGCGCGGTTGACGATACGCGAGCTGATGCTGTTGGTGGCCTCGCGGGTCTTGAGGATCAGATGGGCCTTTTCGGGCGAGTTGCCGTCTACAGAGAGGATCTTCTGGGTGAAATCTGCCGGGATGAGGATATACGAGTAGTAACGTTTTTCTTGCAGACCGGCTTCGGCTTCCTCCAGGCTGGTGAAAGACCAGGCCAGGTCATGATTGTCGCGCAACTCGTCTTCCAGTTCGTCGCCCAGGTTTTGAGTTTCGCCATCTTTGACGCCGCCCTGGTCCTGGTTGACAAACGCCACCGGCAGGTTCTCGACCTTGCTATAGGGATCCCAGAAGGCCCACAGGTAGAGCACGGCGTAAACCAGCGGCAGGGCAATGACGACAAAGATTGCCAGGCGTGAATACCAGGAAGGGAATTGGGTAGCCAAAAATTGCTTGAAGTTTTTCAGGGCCATCGTCAACCTCCAATTATATACTGACCAGTCAGTATTGATACTGACTGGTCAGTATATATCGATTGTTTTTATCCGTCAAGAGGTGAATTTGCTCACCTCAAGCCGGTCTCTTCTCTCCACGCGTCTGAGACATCCGTGATAAAATCAGGGCGTCTTTTTTCATTCGATTGAAGGGTCCAAAGGAGTGTTGTATGAAACGGATTGCTGTTTTGACCAGTGGTGGGGACGCTCCTGGCATGAACGCTGCCATTCGCGCCGTGGTGCGCAATGGCGTCAGCAAAGGCTGGGAAGTGCACGGGGTGTATGGCGGATACGAGGGTCTCATCAACGGGCGTTTGAAACCGTTGGGGGCGCGCGATGTGGGCGGTATCATCCAGCGCGGCGGCACGATCCTGGGCAGCGCCCGTTGCCCGGAATTCAAAACCGAGATCGGCCAGCGTAAGGCGCTGCGGGTGTTGAACGAAAGCGGCATCGACGGCCTGGTGGTGATCGGCGGCAATGGCTCGCAGACCGGCTCGGCGGCGCTGCACCGCCTGGGGTTCCCGGTGGTGGGTGTTGCTTCTACCATCGACAACGATCTGTACGGCTCGGAAATGACGATCGGCGTGGATACGGCGCTCAACATTGCCCTGGAAGCCATCGACCGGCTCAAGATCACTGCTTCTTCGCACCAGCGGGCGTTCTTGATCGAGGTGATGGGGCGCAACTGCGGTTACCTGGCGCTCATGTCGGCCATCGCCGGCGGGGCGGAGATGGTGCTGCTGCCCGAGGTCAAGGTCGATCCGGAAGTGGTGGCCGAGAAGTTGAACGAATCGTACAACAAGGGCAAGGCGCACGCCATCATCGTGGTGGCCGAAGGGGCCGATTACAACGCCGAACGCCTGTCTCAATACTTTGAACAGCACAAGGAACGCCTGGGCTTCGATCTGCGCGTCTCGATCCTGGGACATATCCAGCGCGGCGGCACGCCGAGCGCCTTTGACCGCATTCTCGCCAGCCGGCTGGGCGCCGGGGCGGTGGAAGCCATGGCACGCGGTGAAACGGGGGTGCTGGTCGGGCTGAACCGCAGCGAAGTAACCACGGTGCCGCTGGTGGAAGCGGTGGCGAAGAAGAAGGAAATCGACCTGCGCCTGTTTGAACTGGCCGATATCCTCGACTGACCTTCAATTTTTGTGGATTGCTCCCCTTCCTTTTTCTCGTTGAGCGGGGAAAGGAAGGGGATTTTATGCCTGTTATCTGGATTGGATGTTATGACACACGACCAACGCATTGCCCAACACCTTAACATCACCGTCAAGCAGGTCACGGCTACCGTGGCGCTGCTGGACGAAGGCAATACCCTGCCGTTTATTGCGCGTTACCGTAAAGAAGTTACCGGTGATCTGGACGAGGAGCAAATTCGCCAGCTGGATGAGATGATCAAAGATCTGCGCACCCTGGACGAGCGCCGCGAGACCGTGCTGGCTTCCATCGAGCAGCAGGGTAAGATGACCCCCGAACTGCGCGAGCAGATTCTGGCGGCCGAGACGCGCACCGCCCTGGAAGACCTGTACCAGCCGTACAAGCCCAAGCGCCGCACGCGCGCCAGCATTGCCCGCGAGAAGGGGTTGCAAGGACTGGCCGATTTGATCCTGACCCAGGCCGCCAGCAAGCAGCCGATTGAAGAACTGGCGCAGCCGTATCTGAATGAGGCGGTGACGAGCGTAGAGGATGCTTTGAGTGGGGCGCGCGACATTGTGGCCGAAACGATCAGCGATCACCCCGAGGTACGCCGGGTGACGCGCCAGCGGGCGCTCAAATGGGGCATGCTGGCGGTCAGCCGGGACGCCGACGGTGAGGATGCCCGCCGGGTGTACGAGACGTATTACGAATTTGAGGGCAAGGTCGGACAGATGCGCCCGCACCAGGTACTGGCGCTCAACCGCGGCGAGAAAGAAAAAGTGCTGAAGATCAAGGTGGAGGTGCAGGAGCGTGACTGGCAGGACGCGGTCACCGACCAGTTCCGCCAGAATCTGCGTTCGCCGTTTGCGGCGCAGTTGGAAGAGGCCAGCCAGGATGCGGCCGAACGCCTGCTGCTGCCGGCCATCGAGCGCGACGTGCGCCGCGAGTTGAGCGAGCAGGCCGAGATGCACGCCATCAACGTGTTTGCCGCCAACCTGCGCGCCCTGCTTTCACAGCCGCCGCTGGCCGGGCAGACGGTGCTGGGGCTTGACCCCGGCTTCCGTACCGGCTGCAAGGTGGCGATTGTCGACCCGACCGGTAAGGTGCTGGAGACCGGGGTGATCTATCCGCACGAACCGCAGCGCGCCTGGAACGCCGCCCTGGAGGCGTTAAAGCGCTGGGTGGAGAAACACAAGGTGACCCTGATCTCGATCGGCAACGGCACGGCCTCGCGCGAGACCGAGCAGCTGGCCGCCGAGTTGATCCGCAAGACGCCGGGGGTGCAATACCTGATCACCAACGAGGCCGGGGCGAGCGTGTACAGCGCCAGCCCGCTGGCGCGGGCCGAGATGCCCGATCTGGACGTCAGCCTGCGTGGGGCGGTCTCGATTGCCCGGCGGGTCCAGGATCCGTTGGCCGAACTGGTCAAGATCGATCCCAAGTCGATTGGCGTGGGATTGTACCAGCATGACGTGGATCAGACCCAACTGGCGAACACGCTGCAAGGGGTGGTGGAAAGCGTGGTCAATCAGGTGGGGGTGGACGTTAACACCGCCTCGCCGGCGCTGTTGACCTACGTTTCTGGTATTGGCCCCAAGCTGGCCGAGAGCATCGTTGCCTACCGGGACGCCAACGGGCCCTTTGGCGACCGGGCCAGTCTGCGCAAGGTGAGCGGTCTGGGGCCCAAGGCCTTTGAACAGGCGGCCGGTTTCCTGCGCATTCGCGGCGGCAGTGAGCCGCTGGACGCCAGCGCCATTCATCCGGAAAGCTACACCATCGCCAAAGAGGTGATCAAGAAGACCGGCATCCGCCTGGAGGCCAGCATCGAAGAGAAGCGCGGCGTGCTCGAGCCCTTGCAGCAGGAGAAGGCGGTTGAAAAGCTGGCTGCCGAGTTGGGGGCGGGCGTGCCAACCTTGAAGGACATCCTGGAGCAGCTGCTGCGCCCGGGGCGCGACCCGCGCCAGGACCTGCCTGCCCCGATTCTGCGCAGCGACGTGCTTTCGATGAATGATCTGGTGACGGGGATGATCCTGAACGGTACGGTGCGCAACGTGGTCGATTTTGGGGCGTTCATCGATATCGGCGTCAAGCAAGATGGGCTGCTGCATCGCAGCCAGATCCCGCACGGTGTGGCGCTCAAGGTTGGCGACGTGCTGCCGGTGAGCATCCTCAAGGTTGAGGCAGAACGCGGCCGGATTGGCCTGGCCTGGCCGGACGCAGACTGACGGTCACGGCCTGTTCCAGGCGAGCAGGGCTTGCAGCAGGCCCAGGTTGATGGCGAAATCGGTGTCGCGGTGGTTGCTCAATTCGAGGTCGACGGCGGCGATGCCGTGGAGGGAAGCCCAATCGACCATCTGGCCGGTATATTTGCAGCCGGTGTCGATGGGCGGGTAAGGATACGAACTGACGGCGGCCAGCGTCTGTGCCAGGCTGAGTGAAGCCGGGTCGGGCGGCTGGCCGCCGGGAAAGATGCCCAGAGCGGCGCTGTGATAGTTGATCAGGGCGTCGATCTTTTGCTTTTGCAGAAAAGCGGCCAGCGCCTGGGTTTCGGGTTCTGAGTTGGGGTGTGGGCCGGCGCTGACGGGGTAGGCCCAGCAGCCATCGCGCGGCCAATCTGCCTGCCAGAGGGCATTCCAGTTGCGGTTGAGGTCTACGCCGTGGGCGTTGTTGTGCCCTTCGACGCCGCGCGCGCGGGCGTAACCATCGGGGTTGAGGTTGCGCAGGATGTAGAGCGTCCGGTCGGGGGGAACGGCTGCCGGGTTTTGTTTCAGATAGGCGATCAGTTCATCTGCCAGGGCGACCGTATTCCACTCGCTGCCGCCGTGGATGCCGGCCACGAGCATGCGCGCCGTGGGGCCCTTGCCAAACTGCCTGACTTCCAGCGGGCGTTGTTCGTGAGAGTAGCCGATGATCTGGCGGCTGTAGAGCCGGGGGGTAAAGCTGGGGAAGACGTATTTTGTGGCGCTGGGTAACGGCCTGGGGCTGGAAGTGGGGCGTATTGTGGGGCTGGGCGGCGGCTGGCTCGGGGTGAGACTGGGCGCCGGGGTGGGGGAGACGGCCAGTCTGGCAACCAGCGGGGCGAGCGTGGCCGGCGGCGTGCGCGTGGGGGTCAGGTGGCGTGTCGGGCGTGGACGGGGCGCCGGCAGCATTTCTCGCCCGGCGGCGGCCATAAAAAGCGCCGCCACCAGGCAGATGCACAGCAACAGGGTCAGATAAGCGATTTGCCAGGCGGGGCGTTCTGCAACGCGCATGGCAAATCACTCTGGTCTATCCGGCGGCCGGGGCGCGCAGGTAGGCTTCGATAAAGCTGTCGATGTCCCCATCCAGGACGGCCTGGGTGTTGCCTACCTCGTGCTCGGTGCGATGATCCTTGACCATCTGGTAGGGATGCAGCACATACGAACGAATCTGGCTACCCCATTCGGCTTTAGTGTATTCGCCGCGCAGATCGGCCAGTTGTTTTTCCTGTTCCTGGCGCGAGATCTCCAACAGGCGCGAGCGTAACACGCGCAGGGCGTTCTCGCGGTTTTGTAGCTGTGAACGCTCGTTCTGGCAGGCAACGACGATGCCGGTGGGGATGTGGGTGATGCGGATGGCGGTCGAGTTCTTTTGCACGTTCTGCCCGCCGGCGCCTGAGGAGCGGAAGATGTCGATGCGCAAATCTTCGGGGTTGATCTGTACGGCGGGGTCTTCGGCGGCGGCTTCGGGCAGCACTTCAACCTGGGCAAAGGAGGTGTGGCGGCGATGGGCGGCGTCAAAGGGCGAGAGGCGCACCAGGCGATGAACTCCTTTTTCCGGGCGCAGGTAGCCGTAGGCGTAACGGCCGTTGACGGCGATGGTGACGCTCTTGATCCCGGCTTCTTCACCTTCGGTCAGATCGAGGATTTCGGCGGAAAAACCGCGCCGCTCGCACCAGCGCAGGTACATGCGCTCGAGCATGGCGGCCCAGTCCTGCGAGTCGGTGCCGCCGGCGCCGGCGTTGATCGAGAGCAGAGCGTTGCCGCGGTCGTATATACCGGAAAGCAGTGTGTCCAGCTCGCGCTGGCGAATTTCGACCTCGATGGCCGTGACTTCCGGTTCCAGTTCGGGGCGCAGGCTTTCGTCGCCCAATTCGGCCAGTTCCCGGGCGTCGCGAATGCGCTGCTCCAGCGATTGCCAGCCCAGCACCTCATCGCGCAGATCCGAGAGCTTCTTCATCAATTCGCGCGCCTGATCGGGATCGTTCCACAGGGCGGGATCTTCGGATTTCTTTTCGAGTTTTTCTAATTCAAGCACCCGTTTGGGTAAGTCAAAGACGCACCAGTAGGGTCTGGATGGTTTGCGCGCTGGGCTGCAAACGGTCGAGCAGGTCTTGCATGGGGAATTCCTCCGAAAATAAGTCTGGGTGCGGATACGGCCGGGTTATTTCTGGCCGAGGATACCATCGACGAAGGCTTCGCGGTCGAAGCGCTGCAGGTCTTCGGGCCTTTCGCCCAATCCGGCGTACAGGATGGGCAGGCCGAGCTCCTTTTGAATGGCGAAGGCCATCCCGCCGCGGGCGGACGAATCCAGTTTGGCGAGGATGATGCCGTTAACCTGGACGGCATCTTTGAAGGCGCGCGCCTGGAGCAGGGCGTTCTGGCCGGTGTTGGCGTCTAACACGAGCCAGACGGCGTGCGGTGCGCCGGGCATGGCCTTGCCGACGACGCGGTGGACCTTTTTTAGTTCTTCCATCAGGTTGTAGCGAGTCTGCAAGCGGCCGGCGGTATCGATGAGTACGATGTCCATCTTGCGGGCGATGGCGGCCTGAACGGCGTCAAACGCCACGGCGCCGGGATCGCCGCCGGTCTGACCGGAAACCACCGGCAGGCCCAGGCGTTCGCCCCACACTTCCAACTGGTCGACGGCAGCGGCGCGAAAAGTATCGGCGGCAGCCAGCAGGACGCGTTTGCCCTGCCCGGTGAGCTGTTTGCCCAGTTTGGCGGCAGTGGTGGTTTTGCCCGAGCCGTTGACGCCGACCAGCAGCACGACCGCCGGGTTGTAGCCATTCAGTTCGATGGCCGGGGGCGGGTCGATGCGGTTGATCAGTTCGCTGCGCAGACAGGCCTGAAGTTGTTCGGAACGGGTGTACCCTTCCTGCGCGACCGTCTTGCGCAGGGCGGCAATGATGGCGGTGGTGGTCTCGACGCCCAGATCGGCCTGGATGAGGATCGATTCGAGTTCGTCCCAGGTGTCGTCGTTGATCTGCGTGGCGCCAAACAGGGTTGCGATCCGGCCGAAAGCTACCTTGCGGGTGCGCTCCAGCCCTTCTTTCCATTTGTTCAAAAAGTCTGCCATAGGGGCGAATTATACTCCACTTTCGCTGGCTAACTGGCCGCAGCCGGCCTGGATGTCGATGCCGCGCCGGGTACGCACGGTGCAGGGGATGCCGGCCTTTTCCAACTCGGCGCGAAAGGCGTCGGCGCGCTGGCGGGTGGAAGCCTGGCCGGGATACTGATGGGTAGGGTTGAGTGGGATGATATTGACGTGACAGAGCAGACCACGCAGCAGGCCGGCCAGCTGGCGAGCGTGGGCAGGGCTGTCGTTGACATCGGAGATCAACGCCCACTCAAAGGTCAGGCGACGGCCGGTAGCCTCGACGTACTGGCGGCAGGCGGCCAACAGCATTTGCAGCGGATATTTGCGATTGATGGGCAGCAGCGAGGAACGCAGCGTATCGTCGGCAGCATGCAGACTGATGGCCAGGTTGACCTGGCGCTTCTCGGCGGCAAATCGTGCGATCATGGGCACGATGCCGACGGTTGAGATGGTGAAACGGCGCGCTCCAAAATTGTAGCCCTGCGGATCGTTCAAGCGGTCGATGGCAGCCAGGGTATTGTCGTAATTATGGAAGGGTTCGCCCATGCCCATCACTACGATGTTGGTGACCTTTTCGCCCTCGTCTTGCAGCAGGCGGGCGTAATACAACACCTGGGCGACGATCTCGCCGCTGCTGAGGTTGCGTTTGAAGCCCATCTGGCCGGTGGCGCAAAAAACGCAGCCCAGGGCGCAGCCGGCCTGCGAAGAGATGCACAGGGTGCGCCGTTCATCGTAGCGCATCAAGACGGCTTCGATCGATTTGCCGTCCGGCAGGCGATAGAGCGTCTTGACGGTCTGCCCATCGGAGGATTGCAGGATGCGATCGGGTACCAGGGCGGTGAAGCGCAGCGAGGAGGCCAGCTTCTGGCGCAGGCTGTGCGGCAGGCTGGTGAATTCGGCCGGGGTGCGCCATAGTTTCTGGTACAGCCCCTGCCAGATTTGTCCGGCGCGGTAGGCCGGTTCGCCCCAACTGACCAGCAGGGCGCGTAATTCTTCCAGGTTCAGGTCGTAAATCAGTGCGGGTTGGGCGTCCATCGGGTTACAGGTCGGCCAGAGCCGGTGCGATCAGATCGGGCTGCGGAGACCAGCGGGCGGCCTCCTCGGCGGAGGTGACGCCGGACAGCACCAGGGCGGTGCGCAGACCGGCGCGCTGGGCGCCGAGGATGTCGGTATCCAACCGGTCGCCGACCGCCAGGGTTTCTTCCGGGCGGGTGCCGAGCAATTCCAGCGCCAGGTTGTACATGGCGGGTTCGGGTTTGCCGGCCAGAATGGGGGGGGCGCCGGCGGCTGTCTCCAACATGGCCAGCACCGAACCGGCGCCGGGTACCAGGCCGTAAGGGGTGGGGAAGGTGCGGTCCGGGTTGGTGCCATAAAAGGGCGCCCCGGCGCGGATCAGCAGGGTGGCCTGGCGCATCTTGTCGTAGGTCAGACCGCGGTCCAGCCCGGCGACGACTGCCAGCACATTCTCGTTGGTGGGGTAGAAGCCGCGCTCTGCCAGCACTTCTACCAGGCCCTGTTCTCCGACGACAAAGACCGGGCCGCCCTCGGGATAACGTTGGTGCAGCATGTGGGCGACGGTGATACCCGAGTTGATGATCTGAGCGGCAGGAACGTCGACGCCCAGGTCGAGCAGTTTCTGGCGGAAGGCCTGCGGCGACTTGGTGGCGTTGTTGGTCGCCATCAACACTTTCAGGCCGCGGGCGGCAAAGCCGGCAAAGATCGCCGGCAGGTCGCCGATGGGTTCTTTATCTTTCCACAAGACGCCATCCATATCCAGGACGAGCGCCTTGATGGCGGGGGTGAGTGAAGCAATCATAACCTCTCCATACAACAAGCCGGATAGCTTACGCCATCCGGCTTGACGGTTGCATCGTGCAGCGCAACGCTCCCCAAAACTACTTGGCGGGCGGCTGCAACACCTGGTCGACCAGGCCGTATTCCACGGCGGCCTTTGCGTCCAGGTAAAAGTCGCGTTCGGTGTCGCGCTCGATCACCTCCAGCGACTGGCTGGTGCTTTCGGACAGAATCTCGTTGAGGCGGGCCTTGAGGCGCAGGATCTCGCGCGCCTGGATCTCGATGTCTGAGGCCTGACCCTGAGCGCCGCCCAGCGGCTGGTGCATGTGGATGGTGGCGTGCGGCAGGGCGTAACGCTGGCCTTTGGTGCCGGCGGCCAACAACACGGTGCCGAACGAAGCGGTCACACCCACGGCCACGGTGCTGATCTTGTTGGGGATCATCTTCATCGTGTCGTAGATGGCCAGCCCGGCGTAGATTTGCCCGCCCGGCGAGTTGATGTACATCTGGATGCCCTTTTCAGGGTCTTCCCGGCTGAGGAAGAGCAGTTGGGCGACGATCAAATTGGCGATCTGGTCATCGATGGGGGTGCCAACGAAGATGATGCGCTCCTTGAGCAGCAGCGAGTAGATGTCGTAGGCGCGTTCGCCCCGCCCAGACGACTCGATCACCATGGGGATGACGGATTTGAAATCGGGTAGCGACATGGGTTCCTCCTTACCCGGATACACCTGCCGCACAGGCTTAAGCCTCGCCGGCCGGTTCCTCGGCCGTTTCGGCGGCAGTCGGTTCGGCGGTCTCACTGCTTTCGGGCTGGCCGGTGGCGATGGCCTTGAGCCGCTCGAGGGTGCGCTGGTTCATGACCCGTGAGGCGGCCTGCATGGCCACAGCGCTGGCGAGCTGTTGCTGTGAGGCCTTGGTTTTGAATTTCTTGAGGTCGATGGAATTGCCCATTTCCATAAAGGTTTCGTTGAAGGCGGCGCGTACTTCCTCTTCTTTGACCTCAATCTTCTCCACTTCGACGACTTTGTCCATGACCAACGTGCGCACCAGCCGTTTTTCGGCCTGCGGCTTGATCTCTTTCTCGATGAACTCCTCGCGAGTGGTTTTGATCAGTTTCAGATAGGTTTCCAGATCCAGGCCGCGGCGCCCCAGGTTCTGCTCGACCGATTGGGCGACGCTCTCGATTTCCTCTTGCAGCATGTGCGGCGGGTATTTGATGGTGGCCTGGGCGACAATCTTATCCATCAATTCTTCGTAATACTGGTCTTCGTATTCGCTCTTGTGTTGGGTGTCCAACTGCTCGCGGACACGCTGGCGCAGCGCTTCGACGTTTTCAAACGAGCCCAGCGACTGGGCAAATTCGTCGTTCAGTTCGGGGAGCTTGAGTTCCTTGACGCTTTCCACGGTGACGTGGAACTCGGCTTCTTTGCCGCGCAGCTTGTCGTAGGGGCTTTCCTCGGGGTACAGGTAGGTGAAGGTGTGTTCCTGTCCGGCGGCGAGGCCGATCAGGTGTTCGCCAAAGCCGGGGAAAGGCCAGGGTTTGTTGTCATCTTCGGCTTCTTCGCCGATGACCAGGTCATGGTGGGTGGCGGCGATGATTTCTGAGGGTTCACCCTCGACCGGGGTGGTCAGGTGGGCGCTGAGCTGCAGGTAGACCTGATCGCCGTTCTGCGCGGCGCGTTCGACCGGTTCGGCGCTGCTCTGGCTGCGGCGCAGGCGGGTGAGGAATTCGTCCACCTCGGCCTCGTCCAGCTCCGGGGCGGTGTATTCCTGGCGAATGTCGCGATAAGCGTTCAACTCGACCTGCGGTTTGAGCGGGACGATAAAGGAGAGTTTGAGCGGGTCGAGGCTGAGGATTTCCTTGAGTGTGCCGGGGCCGGAGGGCTCAACGCCGGCTTCATCCAGGATTGAACCATACAGATCGTCCGTCAACAGTTCAACGGCTTCCTGATTGAGGGTGTCGTCGCCATACATGCGGCGAACAACGTCAAAGGGAGCCTTGCCGGGGCGGAAGCCGGGAATGCGGGCCTTCTGCGCGATTTTACGAGCCGCCTGACGGCGATATTTTTCGAGCAGTTCGGGCTCCATTTCGGCGATGATTTCGGCCTGGTGGTCTTCGCGGATTTGGGTTTCGGTTTTCAAAGTGGCAGTCCTTCTAGCAAGATAAGTTTTACTGGATCGAGGTGGGGAAAGTGGGACTTGAACCCACACGCCTTTCGGCACATGATCCTAAGTCATGCCTGTCTGCCAATTCCAGCATTTCCCCAGGCGAACGGGTATTATACCATAGAGTGGGCCAAGCAAGGCGTGGCGTGTATAAGAAGGTTATAAGAACTTTGCCAACGCGGCTGGGCCCGTTCTTCACTGCGGGATTGGGTGCTACTGCGCCCCCTCGGGTTGGCCCGCGACGTGGTAAATGCGCACGCGCCCATCTTCATAGGCCGGAGTGATGAATTTTTGAGCGACAAGTGCATCCAATCCGGGACGAACGAGTTTCTTATCCATAAAGATCCATTGGATGCGGTTGGCTGCGATCAGGTTGTGGATTGTCTCCGTTGAGCTTGCCGGGTCAAAGATCTGGTTGGCGATGGCCGTGTTTTCTTTTTCGATAGTATACGAGAGCCAGCGCGGGTCGCCCACATAGAACGCCGGACGTTTACCATAGCCTTCGATCCACCAGCCCATCTGGGCCGATTTTTCGGAAAAATTTGTGACGGCCACACGCTCGCCGGGGGGTGTGGCCTCGCGCAGCCAGTCGATGGCCGGAATGAGATCATTTTCCAGAACGTAGTAGTAAGCCGCCGTGTTAATGAAATATTGCTGGCCGCGGGTGAGCACCGCCGCGCACAACAACAGGATTGAAACGGACAGCAGTATGCGGCGAGTCGAGAAAACCGGTAGATGCGCTGGCTGGGACCACGCGTTGTCAAACAGCAGGGCGAGCGCCAGGAGGATTCCGGCGATCATAATATGGAGAATGCGGATTTCCCACAGGCAGAAAAACAACACCGGCGCACCCCAGGTGAACGCCATGATGCTGGCCGACAGACGGGCGCGCGGCAGGAGCAAGGATCCTGTCAGCCCAACGGCCAGAAGCGCAAGCCAGAGTGGGACGTGATCCAGGAAGACATAGGTCAGTCCGTCTTGCAGGCTTGCGAAGGAGTAACCGTTGGGGTTCAACGGGCTTCCGGCCAGCAGGGAATAATATTTCCAATAGAACGGGGCGGCGAAAATCGCAAAAATGACGGCAGGGACGGACAGGCGGATCCAACGTTGCCAGATGGCCTTGCGTTCCTCCGGGTTCCAGAGCCAGGTCCAGGCGAACGCCATTCCCCAAAAAATCGGAAGCAATGCAGCCAACATGTGATGTGTGAATACCACACCCACAAAACTGGCGCCGGCGATGATACCGTCGCTGCGGCGCGCTTCGCGAAGATAGACTTCCTCGAAAGGAACGGCCAGAGTCAGAAAAGCCATGCCGTACAGTTGCGGATAACCGCCAAACGAAAAGATTTCGTTGGTAAAACTGACACCGACGAATATCAACGTCAGCGCCAGGCGGATCAGGATGGACAGGTCTGGAAGAAAACGATTCAGGAGGAACCAGAGAGCGGCAGCGAGCGCCACCCAGGTAAAAAAGCCCAGGATTTTTAACGCGGTTAATGGGGCAAAGAATACCAGCAGTAACCTCAACGCCAGATAGGCCAGCGGTGGATACGCCCACGGCGCCAGGCGGGCGCTTTGTCCGGTCACGCCCCAGGCAAAGGATAACAGGTTGGCGGGGTCCGCGCCGGGGGGCGCCGCCGTGGCGCCCAGAACCGGGAGTTTTTGCAGCAGCAAGAAGACCAGCAAAAAAATCGCCCCGGCCCAGAAAGATAAACGCCGGAGGGCTTGCGCGGTCAACTTGAGGCCGCCAGGTAGTGTCAGGCGTACCTCAGGGGCTGTATCAGCGGGCGGCGTCACGACAGTCCTCCAGACTGATTTTGGGCTCCCAAAAAGCAGCCTGGCGAACGCCCTGGAAACGGTTCCATTCCTCGGCGACGATGTTCTGATAGGTCTCCCGGAAGAACGCGGGAGAGAAACGCCGGGCATTTTCACGGCAGTCACGTGGCCTGATCGCTCCGGAGGATTTTTCGAAGCGTTCGACGACTTCGACGATGGCGCCGGCTTCCTGCCGGTCAAAGAACAGGCCGGTCGGATAGTCCATCTCACTCCCACGCACGGTCTCCACCACGCCTCCTCCCCGGTAAGCAATTACGGGCGTCCCGCAGGCCTGCGCTTCGATGGGGGCGATGCCGAAATCCTCTTCTGCGGCGATGATCACCGCCCTGGCGCGACGCATATAGTCGATCAGTCGGGCCGTCTCTTGAAACCCGATCAGATGCGTGTTGCTGCCGGCCCGGGCTTCCAGATATTTGCGTTCTGGGCCCTCGCCGATGACGACCAGTTGTTTCTCGGGCATTTGTTGGAACGCTTCGAGGATCAGATCGATGCGTTTATACGGCACCAGGCGCGAAACAACCAGGTAATAATCGTCTTTGTTTTCCACAAAGGGAAACTGGTCGATATCTATGGGCGGGTAGAGCGTAATCGCTTCACGCCGGTAGACTTTCCAGATGCGACGGGCGATGAAGTTGGAGTTGGCAATAAAACAGTCGACGCCGTTGGCTGTGCGAGTATCCCACATGCGCAGGTAAGAAAAAGCCCAACGCGCCAGCCAGCTTTTGAGCCCCCGGTCGATTCCTGCGGCGCGCAGGTATACTGGCTGGTGATCCCAGGCAAAGCGCATGGGCGAGTGGGTGTAAGCAATGTGCAACTGGTCCGGTCCGGTAATCACTCCTTTGGCGAAGGAATGCGAGCTGCTGAGAACGATGTCGTATCCTGAAAGGTCGATTTGTTCAACGGCCAACGGCATGAACGGGACGGCATAGGGTAAGAAGCGTGCACTGTTCCAGTGCAGCCAGGGCATCTTTTGTATAAAAGTTGTGCGGGGTGTGTGCGATCCTAAAAAAGCCCGCTGGCTGTCTGGGAGCGCATCGAATAAAACAAACAGATCGGCCTGCGGGAAACAGGCCAGCATCTGC
This sequence comes from uncultured Anaerolineaceae bacterium, assembly GCA_964535315.1. GTDB lineage: Bacteria > Chloroflexota > Anaerolineae > Anaerolineales > Anaerolineaceae > CAZHTS01. The sequence continues at coordinate 10,863 of CAZHTS010000042.1, read as the reverse complement.
TCCAGGACGCGCTCGGCGCCTGCATATACGAAGACAAAGTCGTGGATAATGGCAATATTCGTTTTCATGGGTTGGAGGGTTCTAGGCTGTTGGGGAATGAAATGAAAACAGCAAGCACAGGCGGCGCTAATGTCGATCGCGGCCGCCTGTATAGCAGGTTATCAGAACTTTGCTGCACGCCACCCCCAACAGCAAGGACTTGCCGATTCTCTCGTTGGCGTGTTCCGTCCCTGGCGAGCCCGGCTTTATGGGATCGAACGCCTGCCGGGCAGGCGCCCGCATGGTACGGTATATGTACAAGAGACCGGCCTGAGATAGCAGGTTCAAGATGCCGGTCAAGAGAAAGCTGCCGGTAAAACGAAACCAAAGGGGCCTCAATTGTTCTGACGGCAGCAACCATGTTCATGCGGGGATCTGATCGTTATGTCAGAATACGGTCGGATTGCCCGTTGCACCGGCGCTCAGGTTTACAAATGGTCGTCCCCCAGAAGCTCCCAGATAAGGGGCCGGTTCTTCGTCCGGGGCCAGAGTCGGGGTTGGGGTGCGCACGGGTGAGTTTGCAGCGGGTTGGAATTGGGCAAACACCGGGGCGTAGGTGATGATAAGTCCCAGGAAGATTGCGAGGAGCAAGATCCCGGCAATGAACCTGGAGCGCAGCGAATACGAGGGGTGCGGTTGTTGGGTGGGGAAATTTGTTGACATGGAACAAGGCTTCCTGGGCAAGACGTATCAATTGTGAATATAGTCGATATTTTATTATACTTTATTTTTGTTAATGGCGTTACCACCAACGTGACTGGGTGGCATTGACCAGCAGGCGTTGCAGGGTGACGTAATTGTCGCTGAATTGCCAGACCAGCGCCGCCGTCACCGCCAGGCCGAGCGCCAGCGTCAGCGCGCCGGCCAGGCGCGGGGCGTTGGGCAGTTTCTCCTTCAGCCATGCCTCCAGGCGCGGCAGCAGCGGCGGGATGCAGGAGAAGAGCGGCAGCGCTACCGGCAGCCAGTAGTGATCGGGTTTGACGGCGATATAAAAGATTAAATAGAGTGAAAGGGGCGCCACCCAGGCAGCGATCAGCGCATACAGCAGGCGCTGGCGGCCGAAGAAGCAGCCAGCCAACAGTGCGCCCAGAGCAAAGACCAGGAACCAGCGATTGGCGTACCAGCCTTCGAGGATGGGCAGCCAGGCTTTCAGCCCGGTGGCGTAGGGGTCGTCGTCCTGCCAGCCGTGGGTGAAGAAATAACTGTGGTCGACGTGCACCTGGATGATCTTGGCGCGCTGCGCCGGCAGGAACAGCAGGGGGTTGGTGAAGACGACCGTGGCCAGCATGACGGCGATGAAGCCGGCTCCGGCCAAGACGGCACGTCCCAGGCGGATGCGCCGGCCAAGCAGGCCGGCCAGCAGGTAGACGGCGATACTGAGGAAAAAGAAAGCGCCGATGGTCTTGATGCTGGCCGCCATGCCGCAGCTGGCAGCCGCCAGATAGAAGTTGCGCCCGAAGCGCAGCTCGTCACGATCCAGGAAGAAAAAGGTCAACACGACGGCCAGGATGGTGAGGGCATCGGGGTGCCACCACCAGATATTCTGGCGCACCACACCGGGGATGACGGCCAGGGTCAGAAAGGTGGCCAGGGCCAACGGCAGCGAGCGGAAACGGGTCTGCAGGTAGACCAGCAGCAGCATGGCCAGGGTGATCGGCAGCACGCTGACCAGCTGGCGCAGCGTGGCAAGGATCAGGCGGGTGTGGTTGATCAGTTCGTCGCCGTAGTACCAGCGCAGCGGCAGGACGCTGAAAGCAGAGTAGATGTAAAACGGATAACCGTAGATCCAGTGGCCGTAAGAGACCCAACGATAGCGCGTTTCGGCCGGCGTATCGCCGGGGGTGACCATGCGCATCAGAAATGGGTATTGAAAATATTCGTCGCCAGATTTTTGCGAGAGGATGTGTTCGTCGCGGGCGCCAAACAGGTTGGGGTAGGTGAAGGCGGCAAAGTAGGCCAGTGCAACCAGGATCAGTACCCGGCGGGTGGTGATAGGGGAAAAATGCGGCATTCACATCCTCGATACAGTACGGGCGGGGTATGTCCCGCCCGTTGATGATTATTCGGACTCGCTCTCTACGACCGTGATACTCAGGCCAAATGTACACAAGCGGTTTGAGCCTTTGACCAGCGCCCAGGTGGCGGTGTAACGACCGGGGTCGCGGGGGGCGAGCATGTCGACGACCAGGGTGATTTTACCATTGGGTTTGACGTCTTTGCGTAAATCATAATCGTCTTCAAACTCCTGGAACTTGGTGCCGCTGATGTAGACCAGGTCGACTTTCTCCTCCTGCCAGGTGTCGTCGCTGATGTTTTGCACCACCCAACGCCCGTCAAAATCCACGCCGGGGGTCAGTTTGGCCTTGCTGTCGGGGGTGAGTTCGAGCACCCGGCACAGGGTATTGGCCGGGGTGTTGGTGCGGTAGCGGGTGGGGGTGCGGCTGGGAATGGGGCTGATCATGACGGTGGGCGGCAGGGTGATGATCTGCTGCGTATTGCTTGGCAGAGCAGTAGGAGTATCACTGGGCAACGGTGGTTGGGTGGCGGTGGCCGTCTGGGGCGGCTGCGTGGCGGTGGCCGAAGGGTGCAGGATGGCGTCAAAGGTCATTTGCATGACAGCCGTAGAGACCGCCTCGGTTTGAGCGGCCTCAATGGTGGCGGTCAGCACCGGCGCACTGGCGGCCGGTGGGATGGCGCAACTGAGCATGACGGCGACGGTTGCCACCAGCAAGAGAGTGTGCAAACGTTTGTTCATGGTGAAACCTCCTGAGATGCTAAGTATAAACCCGATTTAGGGATATAATCGGCTTTCAGCCGCAAAAACGGGTCATAGGATAAGACGTTTCAACGTGCGGTTTTGATCCGTTGTTCTGGCGTATTCTTTCGAATTGGGAGGTCTGGTTGAGTCGAGTGATTAACCCGGACAGTGCCGGGAAAGAACGCACCAATTTAAGTAAGGCGATTGTCCTGGCGCTGCGTGAGTTGATGCGCCAGAGCGAGGCCAACGAGGCCAGCCGCGACCTGGCGGCGTTTATTGCCCTGGCGTTGGAGCAGATTTATCAGACGGTGGATGTATCGGTAACGGCCTGGGAAAAGCGCGGTTATTGGGTCAAGGCGGATCGCTTTCGTATGGAGTGGGAGTGGAGCGCCCGCCTGGGGCGCAATATGCGCCAGGCGGTGCTGGCCGACGATTGGGCCACGGTAGCGCTGAGCGCAGCGCAGATCGGGCAAAAATTAATGAATGTGGATGTGCCGGTGCGTCACCGGCTGGGGACACCGTGGGTGGGAGCCTGGAACGAGTTGCGCCAACAGGGCAGATAAAAAACAGGGACGCCGTTTCGGGCGTCCCTGTTTTTTTGCAGCGCGGTAGAATGTGAGGCAGCGCTTTTACTTTTTCTTGAGGATGATGCGAGCGTCGACGACCTTGAGGCCCTTGCCCTCTTCGTAGACCAGCACCGGGTTGGCGTCCGACTCAGAAACCTCGTCCACCAGATCGAGGATCATGCTCGAATAGCGGCAGATGGTGTCGGCCATCGCCTGGCGATCGCGCGGGGCTTCGCCGCGCACGCCGGCCAGGATGGGGGCGCCGCGGATTTCGCCGAGCATGCGCATGGCCTGGCTGTTGGAGACGGGGGTGACGCGGAAGGTGACGTCCTTGAGCACTTCAACGAAGATGCCACCCAGGCCGAACATGATGGTCGGGCCAAAGGTAGCGTCGTTGACCGAGCCGAGGATGACCTCGGTGCCCCACGGGGCCATTTCCTGGATGGCGATGCCGTGGATGTCGGCGTCGGCCTTGTACTTGCGGGCGTTTTCCATGATGACGCGGAAGGCCTCGCGCACCCCGTTCTCGTCCTTGATGTTGACTTTGACGCCGCCGGCGTCCGATTTGTGCAGGATGTCGGGCGAGACGATCTTCATCACGATCGGGAAGCCGATCTCTTTGGCCAGGGCAACGGCTTCGTCTTCGGTGCGGGCCAGCTTGGTGGCGGTGACGGGCAAACCGTAAGCGGCGAAGACTTCTTTGGCCTCGATTTCGGTCAGCGAACCGCGGCCTTCGGCGCGGGCCTTGGCGATGACCTTGAGGGCCGTTTCGCGCTCGTTGCCGGCGCAGGGCTCGACCGTCTCGGAGAGGGATGCCTGCATGCGGGCGTATTCACGTAAGGCGGCGATGGCGTTGATGGCGATATCCGGGGCGCCGTAGGCGGGGATACCGTTCTCGATCAGCCACTGCATGGCCTTCTCGGAGCGCTCGCCGCCGACAAAGGACACGGTGACCGGTTTGTCGGTCACGCCGGATTCAACCACGGCCTGCTTGATGCCCTGGGCGATGTCGCTGGGGTCGGTCATGGCGGTTTCGCAGTACAGCACGGCCAGGCCGTCCACCCACGGGTGGGCGAAGGCGTAGCGTACCGAGTCGCTGTACCATTCGCGGCCGGCCATACCGGTCAGGTCAACCGGGTTCTTGGCCGAACCAAACTCGGGCATGTGCTTCTTGAGCTGTTCCTGCACGTCGGCGGGGGCGAACTTGAGCGGGACGCCGTAGCGTTCGGCCGAGTCGGTGGCCAGCACGCCCACACCACCGCCATTGGTGATGATGAGCAGGTTGTCGCCCTTCATGGGCGGCAGGAGCGAGAGGGCCAGCGAGCGATCGAACAGGTTGTTCAGATCGGTGGCCTGGATGACGCCCGCCTGCTGGAAGGCGGCGCCGTAGACCTTGGCGGCGCCGGCCAGCGAGCCGGTATGCGAGGCGGCGGCGGCGGCGCCGTGCGCCGAGACGCCCGCCTTGAGGGCGATGATGGGTTTCTTGGCCTTGCGGCTGGCATCGATGAAGGTGCGACCGTTCTTGAAGCCTTCGATGTAGAGCGTGATGCAGGTGGTGTTCTCGTCATCATTCAGCCAGGTGATCAGGTCGGCGAAATCGACATCTGACATGTTGCCGATGGAGATGAGTTTATCGAAACCAACCCGGCGGGTAAAGGACGAGGCGTCGATGGCGATCAGCAGGGCGCCGCTTTGCGAGACCAGCGTGGATTTCCCCGCCAGGGGCAGGAAGGGCGCAAACGAGGCGTTCAACTTGTCCGAATTGGACAGCGTGCCGACGATGTTCGGGCCGAGGATGCGCATGCCGTACGAATGCGCCTTGCTGACGATCTCTTCTTCCATGTCGCGGCGGCCGACTTCGCTGAAGCCCGAGGTAATGACGATCAGGCCCTTGACGCCCTTCTTGCCGCAGTCATCGATGACGCCCGAGACAAATTTGGCCGGGACGGTGATGATGGCGGCATCCACCGGGCCGGGGACTTCCGCCATCGTGGCGTAGACCTTGAGGCCGAGGATTTCGCCGCCCGAGGGATTGATGGGGTAAATGGGGCCCTTGTAGCCACCGGTGAGCAGGTTATCGAGTACGGTATAACCGATTTTGCCCGGCGTCGCCGAGGCGCCAACTACTGCCACAGACTTTGGCCGTAAAAGGCCGTTCAAGACTTCACTTTCCACGTTTGATCCTCCTGAGATAATAGGTTGTATATTGCAAAAAGTGTTTTCGTACTACCCCAAATGAGTGGGATGAGCGCAGGTTTATCATATATCTTGTATAGTATACCTTATCTGGCGCAGCTTGCCAGAGGCTGTTTAGACATCTGCTCGCCCCAATATTCGGCGGGGTCGAGCAAAGAACGCGGCGGCCGGGCGCAAAAGTAATTGCCGCCCAGATAGTCCGGAGAGGGCTGCGGCATCTGGCGGTGGGCTTCCAGGTGGAGCACGGTCGCCGTCCCGTTTTGCTTGAGGTGCTGGAGGTAAATGGGGCATTGGGCGTCGATGCGCGCCAGGTTGAGCCCGGCGCCGACCCGGCCGATGACCTGCCCGGCGGCAACCGGTTGACCGGGGACGACGAAAGCTTCGCCCAACTCGGCGTAATGCAAAATAATGCCGTCGACGTTTTCGATCAAAACGCTGTACGTCAGATTCCAGTAGGGAAGGCGGGTGGGGGAGGTAAAGGTTCCTACGGCGCGCACCAGGCCGGTTTGAACGGACAGTACGGCGCTGCCGGGGCGGGCGTAGATATCACTCCCGGCGTGGAAACGATCGCCACGATTTTCCCAAAACGAGCCCGGTTCGCCAGCTTTGGGCAGAACGGAGCTTTCACTATCAGGTACGGGCCAGTACAGGTGGGGTGAGTTCATGAGCAAATTGGTGGACACAACAGTTCCATGTCACATTGTACGCAGTTTTTGGCAAACAAAAGTCCTTATTTGCCGGGTTATTCGTCATAAATTGGACGGTGGACAGCCATCATATCACTGTTCATTGGGTTCTTCCTGAGGATTCGCCTCAACGAGGTTGCTCGTGGCTTTATCCTCATCGCTTACATCCTCATCGAGGATGCCGCGCCTTAGCGCTGCGTCGATTGACGCATTGTAAATCACACCGGCTATATTCAGATACAGAAAGGGCGGCTCGTCGTTCCATGCGGCTGTCAACCGCCCGGGGATTTCCAGGGTATTGTAACGGTGATACTGATCAAGTTCGATGTGATAGGGCATACTTTGTCCATCGCGGCTGGCGGTGCGGTGAGTATCCACGCGCGTGAGGTGCCGCTCATCCGGTGAGGAAAAAGCCAATTTATACTCCCAGGTTTCATTTTTGTATGGCTGCCGCAGAAAAATGCAATTTTCGTTTACGGTTTCCCAGGTTAGTTCAGGATCAAATAATAAGGCGGTGGGTGTAAACGCCAGTGAATATAGCCAGAGCATTGTGGCTTCACCGCGATCCATATTTTCATTTTCTATTTTGGTGTCGCCCATGACGAAGCGGCCGCTCCCATTGCGCCATTCATCCCCGCCGCTCATTTTGGTGCTGCGGAACCAGGTAAAGCTGGCGCGCCAGACAAAAGCATGCCCAGGTTTTAGATAGAGTGTCCAGGAAATGGGAATCCACAATTGCCCCAGCAGTGGGGCTTTGGGGCCAATGATTTTACCATTGCCCCATACGATAGCTGTTTCAGGGTGTGGGGCGATGGCGTTGTCACCTGACTCATATAAGATCGTGGGCAGATGGGGCGCTAACGGCTCATTTTTTACTTCTGATGTTTCTTCAACCTGTGGCGGACGGATAGGAGCGGGGATACGTAATCCCAACAAGATAAAGGCGATGAACACGATCAGGCCGAGGGAGAAAATGAGAATGGTTTGCATATTATTTGCAGGTTGTCCGATCAGTATGCGTTGCTTACATAGAATACACTGACATCAATCACAGGTGTGATGACGGCGCCGCTTCGCTCCCAGGGTGGTTTGAGCCAGTAGCCACATACGTGGGTGATGCCGTTCCGTCCGTTTAGGAGATTGTGATTGTCAATCAGCCATAGGGGTTCACCATCCAGCAGAGAGATGACATTTGCGATCGCCACAGGGGGAGGGTTGACGTTGTCGATACTGGTGACGATGCGCGTGTACATAAAATCATGCAAGTTCTTTGTAAAAGTCGAACGACTTAAATCAGGCACCCAGTCCTGATCGATCTGCCTGTCGTCCAGGATTTGAATCACGTTGGCTGGCAGAATGCGCACTGTGTATGATAATTCATTTGCTGTGCAACTGGCTGGTTCTTGCGAAATTGGCCGGATGGCATAGCGCATGATCATAGGGGGTATCAGCACCAGGGCGGAGAAGGCCAATGCGATAATCACGGGAATGGCGGGGCCAGATGTTGGTAATGGCAATTCATAGGCCGGCGAGTTGTCTTTATTTTTTGTTAGCCAGATGATTATCTGGTTAATTCCGCGAATGGGGATGATTAACAGGATTGGAATGACTGCGGCCTGCACCCGCATAAAGTAGGCGTCGCCAGGGGGCAGAAAAGGTACGGAACCAAGCACGCCTGCAAAAGTAGCTAACACGAGTGCGTCGCTTTTTTGGGGAGTTCGATAGATGCGCCATAGGCCCAACAGGCTTAAGAGGAATAGAAGGGCTTGAAACGCCTGGGTGATGTTTTTCTCTTCGCCGTTGAGAAAACTGAAAGCCCCCACGCGTCCCAATGAGAAGAAATCTTGATATGTTTTTAAAATGCCTTTGATGAGGCCGGATGGGTTTGATTGAAAGGCTTCAAGAATAACCGGATATGCGCCGGCTGCAAAGTCTCTATCCGGGAGATATTTCAATTCGGGGTGATCAACGAATATCTGCATCCAGCCTTTTCCACCCGTAACGAGCCCATAGAGAGAATGTAAGAAGTTTGAAAAAGGCAGGGCGTCCGGAGAGAGGATTCTGGCGCTGATCGAGTTGAGCGCAAACCCGATTAAGATAGCCAACAGCCCGCCAATCAGGATTGTCTTGATCTGAGCGCGTTCCTTTGGGAATACAAAAAGTGCAGCGACGATGATGCATGGAAGCACAAAGAATGGGCCAGCACGGGTATTCAGGGCAAGCGCCAGAATGAATATGCCACTGAGCAGGCAGAGGCGGTGGGGTATGGCAAAGCCGCGCCATAACAGGATAAAGCTGATACAACCCCAGATGATACCCAGTGTTTCAGTAAGTACGGTACCGATAAAGAAACGAATGAAAAAGAAGAGCAGCATCACTAACAAAGCTGCTGATAGCGGGTTATCCGTCTGCTGTAACTGTTGCCCGGCCAGATAGCAGGCTGTAGCAACCAGGAGGGTCAGGATGAGGACGGAGAACTGCAAATTTTGACCGGTTAAGAGCAACAACAGCGCTAAGAAGCCAGAAAAAAATGGGCGCCGGCCCGAAAAATCTGAGAAGGGGTGCCCTTCGATGAGTTTACGGGCATCGGAGTAATATCCTTGAGCGTCGGAGAACGGAAATAGCCCTAAAAATGCGGAGGGGTGACTGTAGCCATTGGCCCATAAATCCAGCAAAGGTAAACAGAACAAAACTAACGCTACAGGGTAGCCGATCCAACGGATTGATTTCGGGGCAAATTGTGAGTTGACTAACAATAACAGTGCGCTTCCCCATATCAGCGGCAGAATCAGGCGGATACGAAAGAAGTTGCCAATCTCTGCCGGTTGTTTCCACGCCAATCCCAACGTAGCTGTGCACAGTATGACGAAACTGATACTGGTCAAGACGCGTTTTTCAAATTGAGATAGTGGGCAGGAGGTAAAATGGTGTTTGGCTGCGATGGAGACGAACTGGATAATAGCGATTCCCGTCCAGGCAAATAAGGGCGCGACCCGGGTAATCTGAGGGCGCAGATGAAGCCAATTATCCGGTAACCAGAATAAAAGTAACAGGCTCGTTATTCCTGCCAAACCCAGCAAGCCGATACATACCAAGATCCAACGAGACGCCAACAACCGATTGTACAGTTGTTGGCGTTGGATAGATAAAGAGCGGCTTTTATATCCCCCAACAACTGCCAGCCCGGCCAGGGCGACCTGTACCAGGACAATGATCCACATACGAGCGGAAAGGCCCAACGCCAGCCGACTCTGAATTTCGCTGGGCTGACTGAGCAGTACAATTGCCGCCAGAAGGCCCTCCAGCCCGGTAATAAAAAAGAGCAGAGAGAAGCTTTGTTGCGGAAAGAATGTTTTTGGAAAAGACATGGGGTATAAATCGCTTAAGGGGTACTTGTGGAGAGCAGGGGCGCTATTTGTGCAGCAGCCCAGTCGCTAAATAATCGCGCCCCTGTGGGCCCAAGGTGAAAGCCATCTTTCCAATCTTTTTTTTCGATGGTGCTTTCCAATTCGCGTCCATCGATAAGAGGGGTTTTGTATGATGCAACAATCTCGGCCAGCGGTGTTTTAAATTCTTTCTGGTATACCGATTCCCCGCCTTCTACATACATCGGCATATAGGGGGTGTAGATTGGCATTTCTACCACAATGATTTTTAGATCGTTTTGTTGTTGTGTAGACAGGATGAGTTTTAGGCCTTCAATGTCAGCCGGGTTCATGTGATAGTTTTTTAGCCGCAAAGGTTGATTGACTTTTATTTTCTCAAGCCAGGTGTCGATATCATAGAGCGCCTGTTTCTGGCGCCAACCGACCGCATCTATTTCGTTTTGGGTCTGTTCCAGTTCTCTCCAATAACGCTCCTGGCGCCAACGGGGGATTGCCAGCAAACTTTGATAAATAAACGATTTATCTGCCAGCCATCCTTGCGGAGAAAAATTTCCCAACTTGTATTCCAACCAGGGTGTTTTTGCCAGCCAGCGTACCTCATCACAACCGGGGTCAAAGTCGACGGCTGAGGTGCCTAAAATGATCAGGCGTGGCTGATAGAGCCGGATCAGCATGTTCAACATCTGGGCCGTGGTCTCCATCATCATGCCCTCGAAGCCGAAGTTGAAACAGGTGTAATTGTGGTTGTCTTCCTGAAGCCTGGCTTGAAAGGTCTGAACGTCAAAACCATAATCGGCAGTGGAACTGCCAATGATAAAACAGTCGATGGTATGGTTTTGCGAAAAGTTGTCCAGGCGCCGTTTTTTTGTTTCTAGTTCAGGGTAGGCTGATTTGGCATCAAGAGCGATGGGAATCTTCCCTCTTACAGGCAAGGCACGCAACACAACCTCGCCGATCAGGGTTAGCATTAATAGAAAACAGATGCTGAAAAACACCGGTTTCCCAAAGGGCGATTTAATAATAAGTGTATTGGTCTTGATCATTCAGAAACACGGCATTGATCAGAGTGGACAGATTATATCATAGCGTCTGATTGGAATGCGTTGGAGCTGGCTTCCACATTGCCATCAGTACGGCCGCCAGAAGGGACAACCCGGCGCCGAAAAAGAATGGCGCGCTGGGGCCGAAGCCCTGCCAGCTGCCGGCGCCCTGCCAGAGCAGCCCGGCGATCA
>CAZHTS010000041.1:17120-40192 GCA_964535315.1 uncultured Anaerolineaceae bacterium | reverse complement strand
AGGCGTAGTTATCTCCGCGCCCTCCGCGCCTCCGCGTGAGAATGCTTTTCCCCCCTTCTTCTCATTTCTCAAAAAATTGGCTCTTGACTCGCCTCTCAGAATATGTTAAAGTATCCATGTAAACGTTTCCAAATGCGCAAAAAACCCACAAATTAACGTCCGGTCCGGTCCAAAACAGCCGCTGGCGACCCCGTTTCCCCCCACTTTCACCGCTTTTTGGCGTGTTTCACGCCTCGAATCCACACAAAAACCACCCTTCGCCCCTTCAAAAACGCCGTTTTAGCCCTACGTGTAAACGCTTCCAAACATGAACAACAAACGCTCGAACAACAAGGTCACCATCGTCGAAGTCGCCGCAGCAGCCGGCGTCTCCTTTGGCACCGTTTCGCGCGTCATCAACAACGATGTCCACGTCCGGCCCGACACCCGCCAGCGCGTGCTGGATGCCATGCAAAGCCTCAACTTCGTCGCCAATCGCCAGGCGCGCAGCCTCGCCGGCGGCAAATCGCACATCGTCGGCGTCCTCGTCCCCGACCTGGGCACCGGCTACATCGGCGAGATCATCCGCGGCATCGACGCCGAACTGGGCATGTCGGGTTACGACCTGATGCTCTACACCACCCACCGCGCCGCCACCAAAGAAGCCAACTACGTCGCCAACCTCGCCCAGGATATGGTCGATGGCCTGCTCATCGTCCTGCCCCGCAACCCCGCCGACTATACCGGCACCCTCGCCAGTCGCAAGTTCCCCTTTGTCCTCATCGATCACCAGGGCACCGGCGAAAACTGCGCCGCCGTGGGCGCCTCGAACTGGCAGGGCGCCTACATCGCCACCGAACACCACATCAAACTCGGTCACCGCCGCATCGGCTTCATCACCGGCTGGCTCGACCTGGGCGCCGCCATCGACCGCCTGGAAGGCTACAAAACCGCCCTGCGCACCCACCACATCCCCGTCGACCCACAGTTAATCTACGAAGGCACCTTCCTCCAACTGGATGGCTACACCGGCGCCTGCCACCTGCTCGACCTCGCCGATCCCCCCACCCTCATCTTCGCCTCCAACGATGTCATGGCTATGGCGGCCATGGATGCCGTACGCGAGCGGGGTCTGCGCGTCCCCGAAGACATCTCCATCCTCGGCTTCGACGACATCCCCCAGGCCTCGCTGGTGCGGCCCGCCCTCACCACCGTGCGCCAGCCGCTCGAACAGATGGGCCGTGTCGCCACCCAGATGCTGCTCGACATCATCGCCGACCCCGATCACATTCCAAACCGCATCGAGCTGCCCACCGAACTCATTCTGCGTGATTCAACGGCAACACCCAAAGACAGGACTGGCTAACCGCTAAGTTGCACCAGTCCTGTCCTTTGTTTGTGGCATCCCCTCTGACGAAAGGAGTACCAGCACCCGCAAATTATACCCGAATATCCCCCACCTGTTTTTACGCATCGTAACCGATAAAACATACCACAATCGCAAAATAAGGGAGAAGAATATGGCACGCAAAATGAATATCCTCTTGAGCCTGATGCTCATCCTCTCGTTTGCACTGGCATCTTGCAGCAGCCCCGCTGCCCCCACCGCCGCGCCGGCCGCACCCGCCGAACCCGCCAAAAAGGTGACCGTCACCTGGTGGCACATCGAAACCGCCGCCGAACACAAAGCCCTCTGGCAAAAGCTGGCCGATGAATACATGGCCGCCCACCCCAACGTTACCATTGAAATCACTGTCCTCGAAAACGAGAACTTCAAGACCAAGCTGACCACCGTCATGCAGTCTGCTCAGCCCCCAGACATCTTCCAGAGTTGGGGCGGCGGCGTAATGAACGAATACGCCCAGGCCGGCCTGCTCAAAGACATCACCCCCGATCTGGACAAAGACGGCTGGCGCGACACCTTCTCGCCCGGCGCCCTGGGTGTCTACAGCTTCAAGGGCAAGAACTACGGCGTTCCGCGCGACATGGGCATGGTCGGTTTCTGGTACAACAAGGCCCTCTTTGCCAAAGCCGGTATCAACACCCCGCCCGCTACCTGGACTGAGTTGCTCGACGCCGTCAAGAAACTCAAGGCCGCCGGCATCACCCCCATCGCCCTCGGCGAAGGCGACAAGTGGCCCGGCATGTTCTGGTGGGCCTACCTCGCCACCCGCATCGGCGGCAAGGCCGGCTTCGAAGCCGCCTACTCGCACCAGGGTTCCTTCACCGATCCCGCCTTCATCCAGGCCGGTGAAAAGCTCAAGGAACTGATCGCCCTCGAACCCTTCCAGGATGGCTTCCTCGGCGCCACCTACCCTGACCAGGCCACCGCCATGGGCAACGGCAAGGCCGCCATGGAACTGATGGGCCAGTGGGCTCCCAGCACACAGAAAGACAACAGCACCGACAAAAAAGGCATCGGCGACAACCTGGCCTGGTTCCCCTTCCCCATGGTTGAGGGCGGCGCCGGCGCTGCCACCGACGCCTTTGGCGGTGGTAACGGCTTTGCCGTCGGCAAGAATGCCTCGCCGGAAGCCGTTGACTTCCTCAAGTACCTGAGCAGCGTCGAATCGCAGACCCAGCAGGCCAAGATCGGACTGTCCCTGCCCGTGGTCAAGGGCGCCGAGGCCGGTGTGTCCGACCCGATGCTCCAGACCGTCCAGAAGGGCGCCGCTGCGGCTGCCTACTTCCAGCTCTACTACGATCAGGCCATGCCGCCCGCCGTCGGTTCGGTCGTCAATGACAGCGTCCAGGGTCTCTTCGCTGGCACCTCTACCCCCGAACAGGTAGCCAAGGCGATCCAGGAATCCGCCGTCAAGGAAATCAAGTAAGCCATTTTCGTCTGACAGGTGCGGGGCAACATGCCTTCTTCCCCGCCCGCCCCGCACCTGTTACCTATCTCGAGGAGATTCGCTCATGAAAGTGGCTTTTTTCGACCAGCTAAAAAACATAGAATTACAGCGCCAGCCAGGTGTTCGCTACAAAACGCAAGATAAGCTGACCATCGTCTTGTTCCTGCTCCCTGGCCTGCTATTATTCCTGACTTTTGTCATCTTCCCCATCTTTCAATCCGTATATTATAGCCTCTTCGATTGGAAGGGTTTCGGCCCCGCGGTTGATTTTGTCGGCCTGGACAATTACAAACGCATCCTCACCGACGGCGTCTTCATGCGCGCCATCGGCAACGGCCTGCTGATCGTGGCCCTCTCGCTCGGGCTGCAACTGCCCTTCTCGCTGGCGCTGGCCATCCTGGTCGGACGCGATCTGCCCGGACGGGCTTTCTTTCGCACCGTCTTCTTCCTGCCCTACGTCCTGTCTGAGGTCATCACCGCCGTCATGTGGATGGCCCTGCTCAACCCGGACCCGGAACGCGGTTTCATTAATTCCCTGCTCATCCTCTTTCCCGGCGCCCAGCCCCAGCCCTGGTTGGGCGACACCAATACGGTCTTGATGAGCCTGTTCGTCGTTCTCACCTGGAAGTTCTTCGGCTTTCACATGCTGCTGTACCTCACCGGCCTGCAAAACATCCCCAGCGAGGTCGAAGAAGCTGCCCGCATCGACGGCGCCAACCGTACCCAGTTGCTGGCCTACATCACCCTGCCCCTGCTCAGTGACACCATCCGCACCTCCGTTTATCTGTCCGTCATCGGTTCGTTACAACAGTTCATCCTGGTCTGGATCATGACCAAGGGCGGCCCGGTCAACGCCAGCGAGGTCATGTCCACCTACATGTACCGCTTCGGCTTCATCCGTTTCTGGCTGGGGTATGGCTCCGCCGTCGCCATCGTTATGTTCCTCATCTGCCTCATCTTCTCTCTTGTTTACCAACGTCTATCGCCTCAACGCGATTATATCGGCGGCTATTAGAAAGATACCCCTATGATTCACACACCCTCCCGCCAACATATCCTGAAAAAGAATCTGCCACGCCTGTTCCAATACCTGTTTCTGATCCTGTGCGTGGTCGTCGTCCTCGTCCCGATCACAATGACCGTCATCGGCAGCCTCAAGACCCGCGGCGAATTCATGACCCGTCCCTACACCCTGCCCATCCCGCCCCATTGGGAAAACTACGCCCGCATCCTGGGCGAATCGTCCTTCTGGGTCATGCTGGGCAACAGCCTGCTGGTCACCCTGTGCACCACCGCCGGCGTCTTGCTCGTTTGCAGTCTGGCTGCCTTCGTCTTCGCCCGCATGCACTTCCGCGCCAAGGGCCTGGCCTTTAACCTCTTTACCCTCGGCCTGATGTTTCCGATCAACGTCGCCATCCTGCCGGTCTATCTCGTCCTGCGCCAGATGGATCTCACCGACCAGTTGATCGGCGTCATCATAGTACAAATCGCATTTCAGCTCTCCGGCAACATTCTCATCCTGCGCGGCTTCTTCAGCGCCATCCCGGCCGAACTGCAAGACGCATCTTATATCGACGGCTGCACCACCTTTGATTTCTTCTGGCGCATCCTGCTGCCCCTGGCCCGCCCGGCCCTCTCTGCCGTCGCCGCCCTGACCATGATCGTCAGTTGGAACGACCTGCTCGTCCCGCTGGTGGTACTGAATAAAGAAGCCCTGTGGACCTTGCCCCTTGGCACCATGCAATTTCAAGGTCAGTACGGCATGGATCTGGCGCTGGTCTCCACCTTTGTGGTGCTCACCATGATCCCGGCCATTATCTTCTATCTCTTTGCCGAGCGGCAAATCGTTTCCGGGCTGACTGCCGGCGCCGTCAAAGGCTAAGCTACTCATGACCCGGCTGTTACGCGACCCCATCCTGCCGGGCCGCGATGCAAGCCTACCTGGCTCAAAGAGCCCCGATCTTCGGGCGCCCACGCTTCAAATGATGACCGCAGCACCGGTCACCACAAGGCCCACGCCAATCTCCGCCCCCTGCCCCGCCGGCGGTTGCCTGGAAACCCGGAACGCCATCTACGCCAGCACTGTATACGCCGATTTTGGCCGGTTTGAACGCCTCGGCCTGGAGCCTGCCTGATCCTGCCGCCGATCTACAGATACATCCTATTCCAATTTCATTATGGGTTAAATCTATGAACGCTCAAGACCAATTACGCTCCATCCCCGAACGGGTCGCCGCCCTGCTGGCGCAAATGACCATTACCGAAAAAATCGCCCAACTGGGCTCGTGCTGGATGTACGAAATCCAGACCGATGGTGTCCTCGATGCGCCCAAGATCGCCGCCCGGCTGTCCAACGGCATCGGTCAGGTCACCCGCCCGGCGGGCGCATCCATCTTCAGCCCGCCCGAAACGGCAAAGGCTGTCAACCAGTTACAATCTTTTCTCATTCACAACACCCGCCTGGGCATCCCCGCCATCATGCACGAGGAATGCTGCTCCGGGAACATGATCCTCGGCGGGAGCATGTTCCCGCAAATCATCGGCCTGGCCAGCACCTTCCGGCCCGAACTGGCCGAAAAAATGACCGACGAGATTCGCCGCCAGCTGCGCGCCATCGGCATCCACCAGGGGCTGGCGCCCGTCCTGGATGTGGCGCGTGACCCGCGCTGGGGCCGGGTGGAGGAGAGTTTTGGCGAAGATCCGCTGCTCATCAGCCAGTTTGGCGTGCACTACATCCGCGGGCTGCAGGGCGACGATCCTCGCAGCGGCGTGATGGCCACCGGCAAGCACTTCATCGCCCACAGCCTGTCACAGGGCGGCCTGAACTGCGCCCCGGTGCAGCTCGGCCCCAACACGCTGTGGAACGTTTATCTCATGCCCTTCCAGGCCGCCATCCGCCAGGCCAACATCGCCGCGGTGATGAACTCTTACCCCGAACTGGACGGCGAAGTGGTGGCCGCCTCGGCCCGCATTCTCACCGACCTGCTGCGCCGCCAGCTTGGTTTTGAAGGTCTGCTGGTCTCGGACTACGAGGCCATCCAGATGATCCACAATTACCACCATGTTGCCCCCGACCAGGCAGCCGCAGCCGCGGCCGGCTTCAACGCCGGCATCGAGGTCGAACTGCCCACCATCCAATGTTACACCGAGGAAAATCTGACCGCCGCCATTCACTCCGGCCAGATCCGCATGGAACAAATCGACGCCGCCGTGGGGCGTCATCTGCAAAAGAAATTCGAACTTGGCCTCTTTGAAAACCCGTACGTGGACGAAGGCAACGTGATCGAATGCTTTGAGACCCCCGCCCAGCGCGCCCTGGCGCTCGAAATTGCCCGCCAGAGCATCGTCCTGCTCGGCAACGATGGCACCCTGCCGCTGAAGAAGGACATCGCCACCCTGGCGGTCATCGGCCCCAACGCCGACAACGCCCGCAGCCTGTTGGGCGACTACTCGTACGCCGCCGTCAACGAGCTGCTCTGCCACCAGCAGCCGCCCGAATCCATCTTCTGTCACCTGGATCGGGATACACTCCAGTCGCATCAGGTCAAAGTCCCAACCATCCTGGAAGTGTTACGCGCCAGGCTGCCCCACAGCAACGTGCAATACGCCCGCGGCTGCGACGTCCGCTCGGACGATCGCTCGGGTCTGGCCGAAGCGCAGCGCATCGCCGCCGCCGCCGACGCCGTCGTCCTCGTCCTGGGCGACAAATCCGGCCTGACGCCAGACTGCACCTGCGGCGAGACCCGCGACAGCGCCGATCTACGCCTGCCCGGCGCACAAAACGAACTGGTCGCGGCCGTCATCGCCGCCGGCAAACCGGTCGTCGCCGTGCTGATCAACGGCCGCCCGCTGGCCATCCCCGAACTGGCCGGCAGCGCCGCCGCCATCCTCGAAGCCTGGCTCCCCGGCGAAGAGGGCGCCGCCGCCATCGCCGACGTGCTTTTCGGCGACGCCAACCCCGGCGGCAAACTGCCCATGACCTTCCCCCGTTCGGCAGGCCAGGTGCCCGTCTTCTACAACGACAAACCCTCCGGCCGCCACTCGCACTGGTATCACAACTACGTCTCCGAAAGCGTCCAGCCGCTCTTCCCGTTTGGGCACGGCCTGAGCTATACCCGGTTTGAATACCGCGACCTGCACATCACCCCCACCCAGGCCGGGCCGGGCGAAACCGTGCAGGTCTCCTTCACCCTGCAAAACAGCGGTGCGGTGGCCGGCGAAGAAGTGGTGCAGTTATACTGCTGCGACCCGTGCGCCTCCTCGCCCCGCCCGCTCAAAGAGCTCAAAGCCTTCGCCAGGGTGGCGCTCGACCCCGGCGCAGAACGGCGTATCACCTTCCATCTGCCGGTCGACATCCTCGCCTTCTACAACACCGCCCTCGAACTGGTCGTCGAACCCGGCAAGATCTTGCTCATGCCCGGCAGTTCGTCCGCCGATATCCGTCTGCATGGGGAATTCGAGATCACCGGCGCCGGCCCACACACCATCGCCGAACGAGTCTTCACCTGCCCGGTGGAAATTCGCTGAGCAGCATCCGGCCGGTTCAGCAACGAAGCATCCGGAAGCGCTTCTACGATTAATCACCGTGAAACGCCCCGGATGCTTTACTTTTGCCGTCCAAATCTATTCGAAGCCGTGTTTTCCTCTCCCCGACCACGGCGCAGCGGGGAGAGGCACAAACGGCGACAAAAACTAAACCGTCTCGAGATAGCGCTCGACTTCCCAATCCATGACGTGCATGCGATACTCGTCCCACTCGGCCCACTTGGCGCGCACGAAAGCCTCGTACATCACCGGACCCAGCGCGGCCTTGATCACCTCGTCCTTGTCCAGTTCGGTCAGCGCTTCCCGCAGCGAACCGGGCAGTTCACCGATGCCCATCTGCTTGCGTTCCTCAGACGTCAGGTGATAGATGTTGATGTTGTTCAACGGATCTTCCAGTTTGGTGCCCTTGTCGATGCCGTCCAGCGCCGCCGCCAGCATGGCGGTGAAGGCCAGGTACGGGTTGCACGACGGGTCGGGGAAGCGCAGTTCGGCGCGTACCGCCTTGTCCTGCCCGGGGGTATAGCGCGGGATACGCACCAACGCCGAGCGGTTGCGCTGCGCCCAACCCACGTACACCGGCGCCTCATATCCCGGAACCAGACGCTTGTACGAATTGACCGACGGCGCCACGATGCCGGAAAGCGAGCGGGCATGCTCGAGCTGCCCGGCGATGAACGCCTTGGCCAGCTCCGAAAGGTGGAACTCGTCGGAGGGATCGAAGAACAGGTTCTTGCCGCTCTTCTGATCGAACAACGACTGGTGGCAGTGCATGCCCGAACCGTTGATCCCGAACACCGGCTTGGGCATAAATGAAGCCACCAGCCCGTTCTGAGCCGCAATCGCCTTGACCGTGTACTTCAGGGTCAGGACGTTGTCTGCCGTGCGCAGGGCATCGCCAAAGCGGAAGTCGATCTCGTGCTGGCCCAACGCCACTTCGTGATGCCCGATCTCGACCTCGAGGCCCATGCTGCTCAACGCCGCCATCAGTTCCGTGCGCACCCGCACCGCCTCGTCGTTGGGCGAGAAGTCGAAGTAACCGCCGACATCGTGCGGGACGGGGTGGATCGACTCGCCGCCGTTGCGCTTGAACAGGAAGAATTCCGGTTCCGGGCCCACGTTGTACACCCAGCCGCGCTCGCTCACCTTCTCCAGCATACGCTTGAGCACCCCGCGCGGGTCACCCGCAAACGGCTCGCCGTCCGGTTCGTAGATGTCGCAGAACATGCGCGCCCGGCGCATTTCCACCGGCGACCACGGCAGCACCGCGTACGTATCCGTATCCACCCGCAGGTGCATATCGCTTTCCTGAATACGGGCAAACCCCTCTACCGATGAACCGTCAAACCAGATACCGTTTTCCAGGGCGCCTTCCAGCCCCTCTACCGGCATGTCCAGGCTCTTCACCGTACCGATCACGTCGGTGAACTGGAAGGAGATGAACTTCACCCCATCTTCCTTAACTCGAGCCAACAACGTTTTGGTATCCATACAACAACCTCCTTAAACAGAATAAGATGACTTAAACAGTAAAGGCATGCCCGGGCATGCCTTGTTTTAAAACGAAAATAACGGCAGCCTTCCAAAATGCGACAAACCGGGGCCTGACTTTCAAGGCTCCCGGACCACCATGCTGGCTCTGTAGCGGCCATTACTGACCGGTTTTACACCCGCATTTTTTCGGAAGGAGAAAGAAGCCCGTGGTCAGGCTTCAGAGGCATCCGCTGATCGCTCGATTTTCCCCGGTTCGCCCGGGTTAACCTCCCCTCGCGGGGAAGAACCTCCACCTCGTAGTCTCGACCCAACGCCGAGATTCAGCCGCTATTTCTCCGTTATCTCGTTTGTCATCGCTGCATCCCCCAACGCTCAAAAAACTATAAAGTTTATCTTAGCACAAATCAGGTAGTCGAGTCAATAGGTTTTTCAAAATTGCCAAAAATTCATTTCAGCTATGCAAATCCAGGTGCACGCCCCCACACGCGGCGCGGTAATCCGCCAGCACATCCATCACCCCGCCCAACAGGATCTGCCGCGGGCGGTTGCCCAGTTCCCCGTTGCGCACCTTTTCGTACTGGCGCGGCAAATACTGGCTCAACAATGCCAGCGGCAGGGGGCGTTCGTCCAGGTTACCCAACAAACGCCCCAGAGCGCCCTGGGCGTCCGCCGTGTTCCAGTAATAGCGGATGCGGTCACTGAAACTGAAACGCCGCGCCAGCCGCTGCGTCTTTTCATCCCCGCCGTAATGCTTCTGCCAGTGGATTGGATCCGCCAGCATCGCCCCGTCCAGATGCTCGCGGATGCCGCTGTGCACATCGCACACCGTCTCCTCGATCTCCGCCAGGGCGAAAACCGCCTCGCGGAAAGCAAACGTCAGCGCCGGCCCGACCTTTAAAATCGCAAAATGATCCTCGACCAGCGCCCGCAGCGCCGCCCGCCGTTGATAATCGGTCGAATGCGCCTCGTACACCAGGCCGGGCCTGTCCTCGATAAACTGCACCAGCCCCCTCGCCGCGGCGCGGTCGTACTCGTGCACCGTCTCATCGCCGAACTCCACCCCCGGCTGCACCACCAGCGCCACCACCCGTTCCCAGGCCGCCTGCAACCCGCGTGCGGCAAAGGCGCGTTGTGTCACGTCAACCGTCGTGGCGGCGTCTTCCGCATCGGTCACCCGCAGCGCCCCCTCGCCCGCCTTTGCCCCGCCGGCCGCCGGCACCTCCGTGCCGATCACGTAGCGCGGCCCTGCCAGGCCCGCCCCGGCGCAGGCCGCCTCGGCCACCGCCGCCAGTTCCGCCGCCCGCTGCGCCACCACTTCGGGCGGCAGTTCCCGGTCGCCGGCGCACGGCATCGAACAATCCAGGTGGATCTTGTCGAAGCCCGCCAGGGCGTAGGCCCGCACCATCTCCTTCGCCTTGCTCATGGCGCTCTCCGCCGGCTCGTTGGCCCACACCAGCGGCCCCAGGTGGTCGCCGCCCAACAGCAGGTAGTCGCGCCGCAGCCCCAGCCGCCGGGCAGCCTCACCGGCAGAACGGGCAAAATCCGCCGGCGTCATGCCGGTGTAGCCGCCGTACTGGTTGACCTGATTACAGGTGGCCTCAATCAACACCGGCGTGTGGTGCACCTGCCCAAAGCGCAGCGCCGCCTCCAACACAAACGGGTGCGCCGAACAGATCGAGGTCACGCCGCGCCCCTCGCCGTACTTTTGCGCCGATAGAATAAAGTCCAGGTAATTCATCGCCATCCACTCACATCTGCCGCAGCGCCTCATCCAACGTAGGCTGGGCCGCCGTGCCGCCCGCCGCCAGCGTCGACAGCGCCCCACAGACCGCCGCCAGCCGCAGCGCTCGCGCCAACGGCCAGCCGTGTAAATATCCGTACAGGAAACCGGCGTCAAAGCTGTCGCCTGCCCCGACCGTATCCACCACCGTCACCGGGATCGATGCGACCGCTGCCTGCTGACCACCGCGCACCCCCAGCGCCCCACGCGCCCCCAGCTTGACCGCCAGCGTCTCCACCTGCCCCGCCAGCCGCCCCGCCGCCGCCCGAACGTCCGCCTCGCGCGCCAGCGAGCACACTTCCGTCTCGTTGGGCAGGAAGACGTTGGTAACCGCCAACAGTTCCGCAAAACCGCGCCACTGCCCGGAGGGGTCGTAATTGGTGTCCAGCGAGGTGGTCAGCCCCAACGCCCGCGCCCGGGCAAACAGGCGCGGCAGCCCCGGTTGCAGCGCCTCCTGCAAGAAATACGAGGCCACGTGCAGGTGGCGGGCACCGGCCAGCAGTTCATCGCCGACGTCCTCCGCCCGCAGCGCCCCAATCAGCCCCGGGTAAGTCAGGATCGCCCGGTCGACGCCGCGATTAAGAATCACGCTCAGCCCGGTCGCCCCGCCGGCCGTCACCCGCACGTGCGACACGTCCACACTGCACCGCTGCATCTCGGCCAGCATGAAACGCCCGAACACGTCGTCGCCGCACACCCCGGCAAACGCCACCCGCAGCCCCAGGCGCGCCGCGCCGCAGGCAAAGATGGCCGAAGAGGAACCAATGGTCAACGCCGCCCCCGCCAGCATCTTTTCTACCTGGCCGAACACCGGGGCAACGTCCCCCGAGAGGATCAGATCGGGGTTGATCTCGCCCGCCACAAGCACATCAAACGTTTCCATGCTCAAACCGCCCACTGCGCTCAATACGAGCGGTACCAGTCAAACGGCGCGTCGGCCTGGTAAAAATCTGTAACCGGCCGGCCCAGGGCGCTGCACAACGCCATCAGGCGCACCAACCGCTGGCGAGCACTGCCGCGCAGGAACGCCAGGCGCTCCTCAGCGCTCAACTGCACCGCCTCCTGCCACACCGCCCGCCCCACGGCAATGCCGCTCGCTCCCGCCTGGCAGGCGCACACCACCTGTTGCAGATAGGTCTCGAAGGCCACCGCCGCCGAAAGCAGGATCCAGGGTTTGGCCGAAGCGGCGCTCACCTCGGCGCAGGCCGCCCGCAGCCGCAGCGGGTCGCTTTCGGCCGTGTCCAGCGGCAGTTCTGCCTTCAATACGTCCACCCCGGCAATCGAGGTCAGCCGCCGGGCAGTCTCGACCACCACGTAACGCTTCTCATCGCTGCTCAACTTCCCGGCGCTCAGCGAGTAAGACAACGGTTCGAGCATCAGCCCCAGATCGTATTTCACGCTCTCGGCGGCGATGTGCGCCGTGAAATCCTCGGCCTCGGCCGCCGTGGACGAGTCGGGATGATAATAGACCAGCAGCTTGATCATGCTCGCCCCCATGCGTTTGGCCTTTTCCACGCTCCACCCCGGGATGACCTGGCCGCGCCGGGCCGTGGCGTCGCCGCCGTAACCGGTCGACTCGACCGCCACCACGAAGCCCTTCTCGCCGGGCAGTTTCCCCGCCGCAATCGCCTGCGCCGCCGACACTTCCGGGTCGAGCAGCACGGCGCTGGCGTATGGCGCCAGTTCCGCCACCACGTCCAGCTTGAAACGGCTCAGTTGGCCGTCGTCCACAAAGGCCGGGTTGGCCTTGCGCAAATTCTGGCGATGGTCGAGCGCCAGACAGGTAAACGTTCCCTGCCCCGAAGTACACTGCTGCACCCCACGTAATTTACCGATCGTCAGCTTTTCCATGACATATTTCTCCCAACGCTAAAATTTTTCCCAAAATACGCAACCTCTCCCCTGCGAAAGAGGTCAGGTGAGGCGCACGCCCACATCACACCCGGCACGTCTTGAACTGTGGCAGATACGCCTGGTGCTGCGCAAACAATTCGTTCGTCATCTGGCGCACCTCGGCCAGCGAGAGCACCGCCGCCGTCAACGGATCGTGGCAAATCGCCCGGTAGACCATCGTCGGGTCGCCGCTCAACGAGGCCTGAATGGCCATCTCCTCGATCCCGCTGGAAAGCTGGGTCAACAGGGCGCACTCGGGCGGCAGCGCCCCCACGTGCATGGGGTGGAAACCCGCCCGATCTACCAGCACCGGCACCTCGACGCACGCCCCTTCGGGCAGGTTGCTGATCAAATGGGTGTTACGCACGTTGCCGTTAAATTTGAACGCCTCGCCGCCCCGCAGGGCATTGATGATATATGCCGCGTATTCGTGGCCGCGCGCCATGTCCTCGTCCCCCAGCGGCCGTTCCAATCGCTCTCGCACCTGTTCCTTCCAGGTGGCCTCGTTGTGCTGGTATTCCTTGAGGATGTAGGCATACTCGCCCGGGTTCCAGCCCGTGCCGTGCGTACAATAGCGCTCGATCAGGTCGGGGCGCTTGCGGAACCACCAGTTGTACTCCGAATTATGCCCGCTCGACTCGGTTACGTATTTTCCCAGCGCCAGGTACATCTCGTTGCGCACCGGTTCCTGGTTGTATACCTCGGGCCGCTGGCGAATGGCCTTGTCGATCAGCGGGTAGGCGTCTGCGCCGTTCCAACGATAATCCAGATACCACGCCTGATGGTTGATCC
This sequence comes from uncultured Anaerolineaceae bacterium, assembly GCA_964535315.1. Taxonomy (GTDB): domain Bacteria; phylum Chloroflexota; class Anaerolineae; order Anaerolineales; family Anaerolineaceae; genus CAZHTS01. The sequence continues at coordinate 26,860 of CAZHTS010000041.1, read as the reverse complement.
CGGCGCACAGATAATCGACCTCCGTATACGGCGCCCCGATCCAATCCGCCAGCATCATCGCCGTGCCCTGCACCGAATGGCACAACCCCGTGACGGTAATAAACGACTGTTTCTGGATGGCCGACACCAGCATGGCCATCGGGTTGGTATAGTTGAGCAGCACGGCGCCCGGGCAATATTTTTCCATGTCGCGGACAATCGCCATCATCGGGTGGATCGTACGCAGGAAGCGAAAAATGCCGCTCGGCCCGCGCGTGTCGCCCACGTTCACATCTACCCCATACTTCTTGGGGATTTCGATGTCGTGCCGCCAGACTTCGGTCGAACCCGCCAGGATGGTGGTCAGCACCACGTCGGCCCCGCCCAGCGCCGCGCTGCGATCGAGGGTGGCTTCCACCCGCGCCGGATGGTTCCCCGCCGCCACCAGTTTCTCAACCGTCTTCTTTGCCCACGCCAGCCGTTCGGCGTCGATATCCATCAACGCAATCGTGGCGTCTTCCAACAACGGGAAGGTCAAAAGGTCTCGCACCAGTTCGCCGGTAAAGCCCAGGCTGCCGGCGCCGATAAAGGTAATCTTGGTCATACGGTCTCCAATTCCTGTATACGGTCTAACGCTTGACGCCGCTCAAGGCGATGCCCTCGATAAACTGCTTCTGCGCTACAAAGAACACCAGCAGCAACGGCAGGATGCTGATCAACGCCCCGGCCATCAGCACGGTGAACTTGCCGCCCAGGGTGAGTTGCTGCTGGAAGAAAGCCAGCCCCACCGTCAGCGTCGTGTCCGGCACCGCCGGCATGTACACCAGCGGGTGCAGCAGGTCGTTCCACGCGCCCTGGAAGGTGAAAATGGCCAGCGCCGCCAGCGCCGGTTTGGACAGCGGCATGTAAATCTTCCAGAAAATCTGGAATAACGAGGCGCCGTCCATGCGCGCCGCATCCACCAGGTCGCGCGGGATGGTCAGAAAATACTGTCGCAGCAGAAAGGTACCAAACGCCCCGCCCCAGAAAGCCGGCAGCCACAACGGCACGCTCGTACCCACCAGCCCGAGGTATTTGAAGATGATAAAGTTGGGAATGAGCGTCACCTGCGGCGGGATCATCAGCGTCAGCAGCAGCAGCGTAAACAACAGGTTGCGCCCCTTGAAATGCACCACCGCAAAACAAAACGCCGCCATGGCGCAGGTGAGCAGTTGCCCGACCACCACCAGGATCGAAATGTACGTGCTGTTAAGAAATAACGTGGGAAAATTGATGTCGACCGACAACAATTCGCGGAAATTTTGCAGCGTCCAGGTCGGCGGGATCAGCGTACGGGTGAACTGATCGGCCGGCAGTTTGAAAGCGGTCGAAACCATCCACAGGAAGGGGCCGACCATCACCACCGCCCCCAGGATCAACAGGGCGTAGGTAAGCGCATCCAGCAGTGTTTTTTGCATCTGTCGGGTCATTGGCGGCCTCCTATTCGTACACCACGTAGCGCTTTTCGAGCCAGAAATACAGCGCCATCAACAAGATCACCAAAACGGCCAGTTCCACCGCCTGGGCGCTCGCCCCGCCGTAGTTGAAAAACGACCAGGCGTTGCGATAAATCGAATACACCACCACCGGAAAGCTGCTGTCGCCCTGGCCGCGCCGGGTGAGCATGTAGATATAATCGTACGCCTGGAACGCGTTGATCGTCGACATCAGCAGTTGGAAGAAGATGCTGGGCGTCACCAGCGGGATGGTAATGCCGAAGAACTGCTGTGTCCCGTTGGCCCCATCCAGCATGGCCGCCTCGTAATACTCCTTGGGGATGGCGGTCAGCCCGGCCAGAAAAATAATCATGCCCTCGCCGATGGCGCCCCAGATATTGACGATGATGAGTGCAAACAAAACGTTGTTCGAACACAACCAGCAAACCGGCTGCCCGCCGAGTTGTTCGATCAAATAGTTGAGGATGCCGGTGTCTTTGCCGTAGATCATGTTCCACACCAGCGCCGTCGCCACCGCCGAGGTCACCGCCGGCAAAAAGTAAATCGTGCGAAAAATTGACACACCGCGCAGTTTGCGGTTGAGCAGCACGGCCACGAACAACGAAACGATCACCACGCCCGGCACGTACAACAAACTGAAGGTAAACGTATTGGTCAGGGCTTTGGTGAGCTTGGGATCGTTAAACAAGGCAAGATAGTTCGTCAGCCCGGCCCACTTGATCGGCGTGAGCAAATCCCACTGGGTAAAACTGAGCGTCAGGGTGGCCAGGACAGAACCCAGCACACCGAACGCCAGGCCAATCAACGTCGGGACGAGCATCAACCACAATGCAAATTTCTCACGACCGAGGGGTTTCAGACCAAGTTCCATAGCATGTTTCCCTGGTTCCTCTCCCGCTTTACGGCGGCGGGAGAGGAACCACTCATTCGTACGAAAGATTTACTTATTCTTGGCCAGGACGGCGTCCGCCTGCTTGACCACATCATCCAGGGTGGGGTTCAACTCGGCTTCGCCGCGCCACACCGCCCCCATGCCGTCGCCAACCGCCGCCGCCCACTCGTCGTAGCCTTTGAAGACCGGCTTCATCCGGGCAAACGCCAGCGAGTCGAGGAATACCTTCTGGTTCAGGCTGGAACCCTTCTGCTCCAGGAACACCGGGCTCTCCGCCACCGACTTCAACACCGGGCAGGCAAAGCCCAGTTCCGCCAGCCGGGTCTGCCCGGTCTTGCTGATGGCAAATTTGACGAAGGCAAAGGCCGCGTCGGCGTTCTTAGAAGCCTTAGCCACCACGAAACCGGCGCTGTTGACGCTCGTCGCCGGCCCGGCCGGCCCCTTGGGCATCGGCGCCACGTCGAACTTGAAACCGGCCGCATTGTAGCCCGGCACCGCCCAATGGCCCATCGGCGTCATCGCCGCCACGCCGGCCTGGAACAGGTCACTACCATACTGACCGATGGTGTTGGCATCCGGCACCGATTTATCCACGAACACCATGTCATGCAGCAGCTGCCAGGCCTGGCGCGACTTGGGCTCGCCCACCAGCGTCTTGCTGCGGTCGGCGCTGATCACGTCGCCGCCGTAGGCCCACAGCGCTTCGCTCCAGCCCACTTCCATGTCCCACTGATCGAAGACAAAGCCGTACTGGTCGGTCTTGCCGTCGTTGTTGGTGTCTTTGGTCAGTTTTTGCGCCGCGGCGCGCAGGTCTTCCCACGTCCAGTCGGCCTTGGGATAAGCCACACCGGCCTTGTCGAACATATCCTTATTGTAGAACAATACGATGGTCTGGAAGTCGCGCGGCAAACCGTAGTAACCGTCCGCCACCTTGTAAGCCTCCAGGGTCTGCGGGTACACATCCTTCAACATTTCGGGGTCTTTGTCGATGTAAGGCTGGAGGTTGAGCAGCACACCCCGGCTCTGATAATCCAGGAACAAGGGCGCATCCATGGCGAACACATCCGGCGGGGTGCCGGCCGAAAGCTGCGTCTTGAGTTTATCCCAATATGCCTGCCAGTCGGAGACCTCGACATTGACCTTGATGCCGGGGTTGGCCGCTTCGAAATCGGCGACGATTTGCTTCCAGACGGTCAATTCCTCCGGCGCGCCCCACATCGAAAAGGTGATCTCGGCGGCGGCCGGGCTTACCGGTGCAGCCGGCTGACCGCAGGCAGTAAGCAACAACGCCACAATCATCACCCAGAAAAACCAGACCTTCTTCATTTTCTTCTCCTTTCGCTTCACAAATCGAGTTTTACCACCGCCGTCAGGTTGGTCGGGCGGTCAGGATCCAAACCTTTCGCAATGGCGCGATCAAAGGCCATCAACTGCAAAACGGGCAGATACAACACGTTGCGGGCGCCCTCGGGCAGACCGCTCTCAAAGCACACGTCCGGCCCGACCTCGCCCAGCGCCAGGATATTGCCGCCCCGCGCCCGCATCTCGTCCAGCACCGCCCGCTCGTGCCCTACGTTCTTTTCGGATAACAACCCCACGATGACCGTATTGTCCGTCACCATGCTCATCGGCCCGTGCCGGAATTCCAAAAAGTGGAACGGCTCGCTGTGGCTCAGCGTCATCTCCTTCATCTTCAGGCTGACCTCGCACGCCAGCCCGTAGCGCGCCCCCGAACCCAGGAAGTAAAAACGGTCAAAATTCAGGTTTTCACCAAACTGCCGCGCCAGCGGCCGGTACCGCTCGATCAATTTCTGCCCTGTTTCGGGTAAACGTTGAAGCTGTGCGTAGCTCTGCGCCGCAGCGGAGGCCAGCAGCGCCAGGGCCGTCGCCGCTACGTACATCGAGGCGAACGAGCGCGTCTGCGCCACGCTTTCCTCCTGCCCCTCGGCAATCACAATCGCCGCGTCGGCCAGCCCGGAGAGCGGCTGTTCGCTGCCGTAGTTGCTGATGGTTACCACCGGCCCACGCTGCTGGCGCCGGAAGGCTTCCACCGCCCGCACCGTTTCGGTGGTCGAACCCGAGCGGCTGACCGCCACCAGCAGGGTCTTGCCCCTGCCCAGCACCGTTGCCCCGTTGAGCAGCAGTTCCCCGCCCGGCACGGCCCGCGCCGTGCGCCCGCTGCCTTCCTGAAACAACGCCGCCGCCGCCAGCGAAAGATAATAGGTCGAACCACAGCCGGTAAACAACACCTGATCGTAATCCGCACGTAAAAGCGTCTCCAACGCCGGACGCACCCGCTCCACCGCCGCCAATGCGCCGGCCCAGGCTACCGTCTGGGAAAGAATTTCATGCTGTGTATGCGCACCTGGTTCCATTTATCATCTCCGTTAAAAAGTTTGTCTTGCCCGCCTCATCACGCCGGGATCGCCATCATCAACAACGCACCCTCAAACGCCACGTCCACCTGCGGCCGGTCGCCGCTCACCTGGCCCAGTTCGCGCTCCACCACGTAATCCACCAGGCGATAAGAGCGTTTTTCCAACCCGCGCAGCGTCACCGGCCCGGCAAAATGTCCGGCGTACAGGGCGTAATACAGCCGTTCACCCTTGCGGATGACGTGCGTCTCGGGCACATCAAAGGCCAGGTCGTACAGGTTGAGATACTCACCCTGCGCCGGGCGATGCTGGTGGTAAATCTCCAGCCACTTTTGCCAGAGCGCCCGCTTCTCATCCGTCAGCGCCCAGACCTCGTTCAGCCGCGCCCGCACCGCGGCATCGTCCGGCCAGATGAACTTGGTCGCCGGCACACCGCCCGCCCCAATCCCCGAGGCAAAATCCACACCGCCGTCCGAGAGTTCAACGTGGTCGGCAAACACGGCGGTGTATGGCCCGCTCAACGCCTTATAAAACTTGATGCGCTGGCGCACCTGGGCGCTGGAGGTCGGGTCGGCGGTGACGGTCTGGTCGGTGTAGGGCAGCAGCGAGAAGGTGAGCGGCGTGCCACACGGGCAAATCTGCGTGACCGAATCGGGCCGCAGCCGGCGGGTGGTCTCGAAGATGATGCGGTACACCTCCGCCAACGCCTCGCTGGATTCTTCTGGCCGGGTGTGATGGTGCGCCGGGTTGTGGCAGGGCGGCATGGTGTAAATATTGTCCAGTTTGTGCCCGTCGAAACCCCAGTCCTCGATGAAACGCTGCGTCAGCCGGCGGGTGTATTCCTGCACCTCCGCCAGCGCCGGGCACAACATTGCCAGGTGGCGGTTGTTGCGCGCCACCGAACCATCGGCGTTCAACACCAGCCAGTCGGGGTGCTCCCGGTAAATCTGCGCCTGCCCGTAACGGTGGCTCTCCCATTCGCCTGCGCCGTCTTCCACGCACAGGGGGTACCACCAGAGCTGTGCAAAGCCGCCCGCGGCGTGGATGCCGGCGGTCATGCGGCGCATATCCGCTGCGCCGTTCGGGAAGGTTTCCCGGCGCGGGTTCCAGTCGGCATAGGCGTCGAACCAGCGGTCGTCCAGCGTCAGCCAACGGATGCCCAGTTGTTCGAGCACAGGCAGCACCCCCAACACCTCGTCCGGGTGCACGTCGAACTCGTAGCCCCACGAACACCAGCCCGGCTCGAAATCGGCCGGCACCGGCAAGGGCGCCGCCAGCCCCTGTTCTGCCAGCAGTTCCCGGTACAGCGCCAGCGGCGCAAAGAAATCGGCCTCGTGCCAGGAGATCACACTGTGCAGCCCTTCCAGCCGTTCACCGGGTTGTAACGTCCCGGCAGCGCGCCATTCGAGCGCCGTCGCCACCTCGACCTCGCCCACCTGCACCGGCTGGTACCAGTCTTTGGGTTTTGTCTCGATGTGCATCAGCGCCAGCCCGCCGTCTTGCTTCCAGAAATACACCAGCGGCACACCGCCGCCCTCCGCATCCTGCAAATGTCCCAGGAAATTATCCCGGCTGAAACCTGCCGTGAGCGGGAAGGCAAAATCCTGCCCCCAGGCAGTGGCCGCCGCCAGCAGCGTCCACAGGCCCGCCTGCACCCCTAATTCGGGCGCGACCAGGCGCAGCTGCGGCGCACAAAAACGATCGTAGGCCACCGCCGCGGCGCCCACGTTCTCCACGCTCACCCGCAAGGCCAGCGCCTCCGGGCGCAGCCGTTCCACCTCCAGGCGCAGGCGTAATACACCGCCCTCCGCCGTGTGGTAGGTGCCCTGCGCCGTTCCGGACGCCTCCGTCCACCCTTCCGCTTCCCCCGCCAGCAGCGCCCGGCCGGCGGCTTCCAACACCACCGCCGCCTGCGCCACCGGCCGGCCGTCCACCGCCAGGTGCAGGCGCAGTTGTTCGTCCAAGGTATAGGTCAACACGCCGCCCGCCTTCATGCCGCCTCCAGCCCCAACACCCGCCGGGCATTGGCAGAATACACCCGGGCAAGCACTTCGTCGGGCAGATACAGGCCGCACACGTGCCAGCGTCCCTGTAGCGGGATTTCGCCGGGGTTATAGTTGAAATACTCGTCGTCGCTTTCCAGAAAACGGTAATACAGGCGGTACGCCTCCAGGTCGGGGCTCATGTCCGAGCCAAACAGGATGCGATCTGAATACCGGAGAAAAAAACGCCGGGCGCTGTAAGGCTGGCGGCCCAGTTCGCCCAGGCGTCCCGAAATGTCAACGAAATAATTCGGGCAAGCATCCAGCATCCTGCCCACCCAGGCCAGATTTTCGGCGTAACACCCCACGTGCGCCCCGATGAACGTCGTCCGGGCATGCCGCCGCACCAGGCGATAAAACCCCTCCAGAATGCTGAGAAATGGCGGGTAGGGCGGGCTGGTAAAGGCCCAATCCGGGTGAGCGCCCAACTCCTCCCAGCGTTCGTTGCGTTCGTCGATGGGGTCAAAAAAAGCCACCGGGTCGGCCACGTGCACCAACACCGGCAGACCCAGTTCCCCGGCGGTGTGCCAGATCACATCCAGGCGTTCATCGTCCACCCGCGCCAGTTCGCCGTGTGCATCGCGCACCTGCAAACCAAACGGTTTCCAGATCTTCAGCCCCTGCGCCCCGCGTTCCTTCTGCCGGCGCAGCCGCTCTGCGGCCCACTCGGGGAAGCGGTTGCCCAGTTCCGGCCAGCGGCTCCAATCCACCCCGCCAAAAATCTGAAAGCGCTCCGGCGCCCTGGCCTTAAAAGCATCCAGATGAGCGTTGAGCACATCCTCGCCCCAGCCGCCATCCAGATCTACATAACAACAGATCCCCGCCTCATCCAGCAGGTCCAGCAGCGCCGGCAGAGGTTTGCGATCCCAGCCGCCGCCAAACGCCTCGCCGAGATGATTATGAGCATCGATGGCGGTAAACTTTGGGCGGTCGACCGCGGTGCTGTGGGTCACCAGTTTGGATTGAGGGCGAAAATCTTTGAGCAGCATGGCGTTTCTCCAGAGAAAAGATCAGGCGAGATGAACCTTAATGCCGGTTTGCCGCAGGCTGGCGATGAAATCGGCCGGCGCCTCGACCCCGCTCACCAGCGTCTGAATGCGGTCGAGCGGCGCCAGGAAGGCGGTCGATAGCGCCTGGAGCTTGGTGTGATCGGCCACCACCACCACTTCACGTCCAATCTTGAGGATGGCGCGATCCGTCATCGTTTCGGGCAAATAATCGTTGGTCATCCCGTTTTCCAGGCTGATGGCGTGCACGCCGATGATCACCCGGTCGGCGCGCACCTCAGCCAGCGCCTGTTCGGTGATGTGGCCGATGAACGAGAGTTCGCTGGTGCGCAGCATCCCGCCCAGGGCAATCAACGTGACCCCTGCCGCCCCCGCCAGCGTGTTCATCACCGGCAGCGAGTTGGTAATGACCGTCAGGTTCTGGCAGGCCCGCAGGTTGCGCGCCACCTCCAACACGGTGGTACCCGAACCCAAGAAGACCGTCTCCCCCTCGCCGACCAGCGCCGCCGCCGCCTGCCCGATGCGCTGCTTCTCCTGCGCCTGCTCGTGTTCACGCTGCAAGATGGGCAGTTCCGGCGGCGCGTCCTTCGCCAGCAGCGCCCCGCCGTGTATCCGCTGCAGCCGCCCCTGGCCGGCCAGCGTCTCCAGGTCGCGCCGGGCGGTGGCCTCGCTGATCCCAAAACGCCCGGCCAGTTCGGTCACACCCACCCGCCCCTGGCGGGCCAGCAAGAGGAGAATATGATCCTGGCGTTCTTCGACGGAAGTAAATTCACTCATAATCAATCACCAAAAGCTTCATAATCAATCATTATTATAGCAAGTTATTGTCATTCGTCAAGCATTTGTTGTTGATTTTGATTGAATCGACAGACAATCGCTCACCAGCAGCCATTCCCCATCTCGCCCCACGCCGCCGGTTGCCAGAAACGCAAATATCCGTCAAAATAAATCTATCTTTCCCCCAAGGTGAATCTCATGAACAAACGTGAAACCGTCCTGAGTCTGTTAGATCCCGCCGCCCGCCGCGAGTACACCCCGGCCGCATTCTTTCTGCACTTCGACCCGCAATACCACACCGGCCAGGCCGCCGTCGAAAAGCACCTGGAATATTTTCGTTACACCGGCATGGATCTGGTCAAAATCCAGTACGAACGCGTCTTTCCGCAGCTGCCCGCCATCCAGAAACCCGCCGATTGGGCCGGCTTCCCCGCCTACGGCCTGGAGTTCTACGCCGGGCAGCTCAGCGCCGTGGCCGGACTGGTGCAGGCCGCCAAAGGTGAGGCGGTCGTCGTCCAGACCCTCTACTCGCCCTACATGTGCGCCGGCCATGCCACCAGCCCGGAACTGCTCACCCGCCACATCCACGAGGACCCCCAGGCCGTGCAGCGCGGCATGCAAATCATCACCGAGAGCCTGATGTTATTCGTCAAAGAATGCATCCGCCTGGGGGTAGACGGCTTCTATACCTCCACCCAGGGCGGCGACGCCGGGCGCATGGATCGCCAGCTTTTCGATCAGTGTGTCCGCCCCTACGACCTGGCGCTGATGGAAGAGGCCAACCGCGCCTGCCCCTTCAATATTCTGCACGTGTGCGATTACCAGGCGCCCTACGACGAAATCGCCTCCTATGGCGATTACCCCGGGCAGGTGGTCAACGCCCCGCTCGACCTGGTCAACGCCACCCTCACCCCGCGCCAGGCAGCCGGTCTGTTTGAGCGGCCGTTCTTCGGCGGGTTGGATCGCAAAGGCGTCCTCGCCAGCGGCGCCCCCGCCCAGATCGAAGCCGCCGTGCGGGCCACGCTAGACAACGCCCCGGAGCGCTTCATGCTCGGCGCCGACTGCACCATCCCGGCCGGTGTACCCTGGGAAAACCTGCGCATCGCCATCCAGGCAGCGCACAGCTACGCCCGCGGCTAAAAAATAATCTTTCTCACGCGGAGACGCGCAGG
>CAZHTS010000041.1:14512-17020 GCA_964535315.1 uncultured Anaerolineaceae bacterium | reverse complement strand
AGGCCGCGGAGTCTTCTCCACCTCCCCTCCGCGTTCTCCGCGCCTCCGCGTGCCCATTCCCCTCACGCGGAGACGCGGAGGGCGCGGAGTCTTCTACCCTAATTCACCCCATGTGCCGCGCGCATCTGCACAAACCCGGCCTGCATCTCGGCCAGCAGGTGCGCCTTCTCTGCCGCCGGCAACAACGCGGACTGCGCCGCGTTTAGCGCCAACTGCTCGATCTGCCCCACCCCTAACCCCAGGCGGGTGTGCAGCTGCACGTATTCCTGATTCAAGGTGGTATTGAACATCGGCGGATCGTCCGAATTAACCGTCACCAGCAGCCCCGCCTCGAGCAGTGCCGGCAAAGGATGGCTCTCCCAATCCTGGGCCACGTGCAAACACACATTGCTGGTCAGGCAGACCTCCAACGGTACCTGGCGCCGGCGCAGTTCGTCCACCAGAGCCGCATCTTCCAGGCAGCGCACCCCGTGGCCCAACCGGCAGGCGTGCAGCGAACGCAGCGCCCCCCACATACTCGCCGCCCCGGCCGTCTCACCGGCATGCGGCACAGCCGGCACCCCCGCCGCCCGCACCCGCTCAAAGGCCGCCGTAAACAACTCCGGCGGGTAACCGACCTCCGGCCCACCCAGGCCCAGCGCCACCACCCCGTCGCCCTGCCCGGCAATGACCCAATCGGCCACCACCAGGCTGTCCTCGGGCGGCATGTTGCGCGAGATGTCGATCACAAAATTCATCTCCACCCCAAACTGTTGGCGGCCCCACGCCCGCCCCCGGTTGAGCGCCGCCAGTTGATCTGCAAACGACAGCCCCTTCATGAAATGGGTGTAAGCGGTATACGTCACCTCACTGTAGCGCACGTTCTGCGCCGCCTGATTGCGCGCAAAATCCTGCACAATCAGTTCGATATCCTCCACCGTGCGGATGCAATCCGAGATGGCAAAGTAGATTTCGATGAAATGGTCAAAATCCCGGAATGAGTACCAGGCCTGCACCCCTTCCAATGTCGTCGCCGGCAGACGCACACCGTGCTTATGCGCCAGCTTGAGCAGCGTTTCCGGCCGGATCGAACCCTCCAGGTGCACATGCAATTCCACCTTGGGCATCGCCTCAAGGTAACTCACCACAGACATAGTGTCCTCCAATGGGCTTAGATTCTCGTCAAAGTGCGGATCAATTCCGCCTCGTGTGGATAAGCCTGCGCCAATTCCTCGCGCTCACCGCCCTCGTAATCGGCGTCGTCGTAACCCGGCGCCATCGTCGTCCCAACCAGCGCATACTGCCCCCCCGGCCGCAGATGCGAACCCTGCCACACCCCGGCAGGCACGACGAACTGTACCTGCTGGCCGTTAAATACATCCGGCCCCAGGATCACCCGCTGCGAGCGCCCGCCGGGATACAGCAGCAGCATTTCAACCGGGTTGCCCAGATAAAAATGATATACCTCATCCGTCGGCAAACGGTGCAGCGCCGAAAAACAATCGGCGTCCTCGCCGTCGTACAGATACAGGATTGCCGTACCCAGCGGCTTCTCACGCCCATACTGCGCCAGCGTCACCCGCTGGTCGCACACATACGACTGCTGGAAATATCCCCCCTCGACCGGCAACGCCCCCATCCCATAAAATGCCTTCAGCCGGCTGGCAATGCTTTGCTCGCTCATTTTTCGCCTCCTTCCCAAAAATAACCCTCTAAATCGTACGCACCCGCGAGAACTTCAAGCGCAGTTGGTGCTGTTTAAAATACTCCACCGAGGCAAACACCGGCTCGCCGCGCCGGTTGCGATGCTGCTGGATCAACGCCAGCACCGCTGTGCCGGGCGCCAGTTGTAAACGCCGGCAGGTCTCATCGTCCGCCTCCTGCGCCTCAATCACCGCCTCTGACTCGTACACAGCCTCGCCTGCTTCTTCGCAAAAGGTATACAACGACCCCGGGAAATCGCCCGCCGCCATCTCCAGCGCCGGGAAACGCCGCGCAAAATAGCCCACCGCATACGCAAACGGCGCCCCATCCGCCGTGCGCGTGCGCCGCAAACAGGCCACCGCCTCGCCAGGCGCCGCCCCCAGAAAATCGGCGAACCCCTCCGGCGCAGGCACGCTCCCCAACCACACCTGGCGCGAGCCCGGCGTCATGCCCATCTCGCGAATCATCTCCGACAGGCTGAAATTGGTGCGCACCCCAAACTGGATAGCATCCGGGTCGCTGGCCAGGAATGTACCCCGTCCGTGGACAAAACGCACCACCCCGGCCCCTTGCAGGCGGATCAGCGCCTCGCGCAGCGCCGCCATGCTCACCCCCAGTTCTTCCGCCAGTTCCTTCTGCGGCGGCAGGGCGTCGCCCTTGTGCAGCTGGTGGCGGTGGATGAAAGCCAGCACGTCTTTCTCCAACTCGTGCTGCAAACGCGTCTGTGTTTCAGCATCCATTTTGCGCATCGTTCATCCCAAGAATTCAGAATTCATAACTCTTGCCCATGATACAACTTTCTCACGCCCCTGTCAACCCCATCAC
>CAZHTS010000041.1:0-14412 GCA_964535315.1 uncultured Anaerolineaceae bacterium | reverse complement strand
AATTTGCCCCTGCGAATTCTGGTACAATCTGAGTATTCATATCTCAATTCAGGAATAATCTCCGTGCCTTCTACCCAACATCTCGGCCACACCCTCACCTGGCAAGAACACTCCGCCGGCGAAGCCACCTACATCTTCATCCACGGCTACTCCGCCGCCCGGCAGAGCTGGGACGCCATCCTGCCCACCTTTCAACCCCTTGGCCGCTGCGTGACCCTCGATCTACCCGGTCACGGACAGGCCAGCGTCCCCCCCGATTACACCGTTCTCACCCAGGATTTGCTCCTCGACCTGGAATGCGCTGCCATCCAGGACATCGCCCAGGGACACCCCGTAACGATCATCGGCCATTCCACCGGCGGCCTGGTGGCGTTGGGCGCGGCCGCCCGCCTGCCGCGCCTGGTCAAACGTGTCGTCGCCGTCGACGCCGTCATCTGGGGCCCGCTTAGCGGCATCCTCGGCCTGACCCATAAACTGCTGCGGCGGCGTCTCTACCCGCTCTACTGGTGCATGATGCGCCTGACCCAGCTTGGCGCCCCGGCCCTCATCTGGGGACTGCGGCAATACGTCTACGACCCCCAAGCGCTGTGGGCCGATCCCGAAGTGTGGGATGCCATTCGCAAGTTCATGCCCATCTACCGCCGCATGTCGATCCGCAACCTCGCCATTCTGCTCAACATGCTCGAAGTCTGCGATCTGCGCCCGGTCATCAACGGCCTGACCACCCCCGCCCTCATCTTCAGCGGCGCCCAGGATCCGGTTGTGCCCTGCGAACAGGCGCGCTGGGCCTCGGCCCACATGCCCGCCGCCAGCCTGCATGTCATGCCTCACTGCGGGCACACGCCTTTCATGGAACACCGCCCCGACTTCGAACGCATCGTCCTCGACTGGCTCAAGACCTGGCGCTGAAACCGTTCGCCCACCCCTGGGGAAATCCTGAAAGACCTGGGCGCCCCGGCGGCGGCCTAACACTGGTTTGAAAAAGGCATGCACTCCGTCCAGAACGGCGATGTGGCACAGGCCATCCTGTGCTTCAGCCGCGCCCTCGCCATCCACCTGCAGCACGTTCAGGCCTACCACCAGCGCGCCTTTGCCCACCAGACGTGCCGCCGTCTGGATTGCGCCATCTACGATTACACCGCCGCTCTGGCGCTCGCCCCAGGCCTGGCAAACGCCTGCTACAACCGCGGCGTGACTTACGCCCAATGCAGCGACTTTGCGCCGGCCATCCGCGACCTCGACACGGCCATCGCTCTGGACGCAAACGACGCCGACGTTTATCTCAGCCGCGGACTGACGTACGACGCAATGGGCGCTCCGCAGGCAGCCGTGGCAGACTTTGAGCGTTAACTGGCGCTGGCGCCGCATGCCGCCAACCAGGAAGCCGTCCGCCAGAGAATTATGCAGTTGCAATCCGCCCTGAAGCCGCTTCGCATCAGCCGGCCCCCGGCAGACGATTAAGCCGCATCACGGCGCCGGCGTCGCCAACGGGTTTTGCACGGGTTTGCCGGCGTTGCCGCCCTGATAATACGGGAAGGTCACCGGCAGTTCGAAGCCAAAATACGCCGAGACCCGCGCCACAATCTCACCCTTGATCTGCGCCCGGCGGGTATTGTAGGCGCGCACGGCGTCATTCCAATCCGTCCCGGCTAACTGCACCGTGTTCATCGCCTCGTCGATCGTATCGCCCAGCGCCAGCGTCACCTTTGCATCCGGCACCGGCGGCGGGGCCTGGGTAATGGCGTTCACGTACAACGTAAAACCCTCGCCTAAGCCGTTGGGCAGCGCCCCCTTGCCCTGCAAGGCAGGCAGGTTCAGTTTGGTGGGATCCAGCGGCTGCCCGTTTTCGTCACGGTAATTACGCAACAGTTGATTGAGCGCCTCAGCCTGCGAGCGGAAATTGCCGCTCCACACCTCGCCGCTTTGCGTCACCGCCTCGTAATAATCGCGGGTGATCTGCGTCTTGGCCTGGATCTTGGCGTACTGTGTATCGGTCACCAGCTGGAAGTTGGCCGCCGACGACTGCACACCCTGCACCAGCGCCACCAGTTCGTTATATTCGTTCGCTCCGCTATCTACCAGCCCGCTGACCGTTCCACACCCACTCAACAACGAAACCAGCACCAGCAAAGCCAACAGGGTCATCCAACCACGTTTCATCACTTCACCTCCGTATCAAAAAAATCAATTGCCGCGCCCGGAGCGCCCGCTGCCGCTGCCGCCCCGCCACGGCGAACCACCGCCGCCCCCGCCGCCGCCAAAGGGGAAGCCCGAGCCCGGCGGGCTCCAGCGCCCGGGACGGATATGGATCCCCAGCCGCGCCAGCCGGGTCAACAACCAGATCACAAAAATCAAGATCAGGATGCCGATGCAGATCAGGCAGCACAACGTTGCCACACCGGCCGGTCCTTCCGGCAAAGCCGGCAGGTTGATCGTCACCGCCGTCGGCGCCGGGGAAACCAGCGCCGGGTACTTGCTGCGCGCATAACGGTCGAAAGCGCGCACCAACGCCAGGAGGGCCTCATCCATACTACCGCTCGAACGATACGTCTCCTCGGCCGTACGGTTGAGCTCCGTCAGTTCCGGGGCGGTCAGCGCCGGCAGCCCCAGCCCCACGCCGTAATGCACGTCGATCTTGCCGCCCTCGACCACCACCAGAAAGACAAAACCGTTATCCTTGCGCGTCCCCGACGGCAGCCCCAGCTTCATGTAGCGCAAGAAATGCACCGCACAGTTGACCCGGTTGCCCACCTCCGCCTGCGGCTTGAACAGGATCATCGTCTGCGCCACGCTTTCCCAGTTCAGACGGTCGAGTATGCCGTCCACCTCGTTTACCGTGTCTTCGGAGACGTACGCCTGCCAGTCCACCGTCCAGTGCTCCTGGCGCAAATCGTAATCGAAGCCGTAATCTGGAGCCGAACCATCGCCGCACAACGCGCCCGCTGCCTGCGCCGGCGACCAGCACACAGCCGCCACCCCCACCAGGCCCAGCAGCAAAACGATCCAACCCATTAACTTGCTTACACGTTCATAGCTCATCGACAACACCTCGTCTCTCTTCTATTGTACCGGAAAACCTGCAAGGAAAAACGCGCCCTTTTACGCCTCACCATTGACATAATAGAACATTTATTCTAAAATGACAATAACGATCCGAAACAATACCCACGGGCTCCGTTTTTACAAAAACGAAACCGATTTTACAATGCGACCTTGCCAATACAGGATATAATCATAAGTAACCCAGAACAGGAGTAAATCATGGCCCGAAAATCCGCTCAGCCCACCCAACCAACCCCAACCGGCCCCGTCATGGACGAAGCCCGACGCGCCGTCCTCGACAAGGCCCTCGGGGATATCGTCAAACGTTACGGTGAAGGTGCGATCATGCGTATGGGCGAGGCCCATCATCTTTCCGTCGAATCCATCCCCACCGGCTCCCTCTCCCTCGATCTGGCCCTGGGCGTCGGCGGCATTCCGCGCGGCCGCATCACCGAAATCTTCGGCCCGGAATCTTCGGGCAAGACCACCATCTGCCAACACGTGGTCGCCGAAACCCAACGCATGGGCGGTATGGCGGCTTACATCGACATGGAACACGCCCTCGACCCCGCCTACGCTGCCCGCTGCGGCGTCAACACCGATAACCTGCTCGTCTCGCAGCCCGACACCGGTGAACAGGCGCTCGAAATCGCCGAGACCCTCGTCCGTTCCGGCGCCGTCGATGTGGTCGTCATCGACTCGGTGGCCGCCCTGGTGCCCCGCGCCGAAATCGAAGGCGACATGGGCGACGCCAGCATGGGCATGCAGGCCCGCCTGATGTCGCAAGCGCTGCGCAAGCTCTCCGGCGCCATCAACCAGACCAAGACCACCGTTATCTTCACCAACCAGCTGCGCCAGAAGATCGGCGTCATGTTCGGCAACCCCGAGACCACCCCCGGCGGTCTGGCGCTCAAGTTCTACGCCTCCGTGCGCCTCGACGCCCGCCGCGTCCAGTCCATCAAGGTCGGCGCCGAGATCATCGGCAACCGCGTGCGCGTGCGCGTCGTCAAGAACAAGGTCGCTGCGCCCTTCCGCACCGCCGAATTCGACATCATGTACAACGAAGGCATTTCCAAGGTCGGCGATGTGATCGACCTGGCCACCCAGCTCGAGATCGTCACCAAGCGCGGCGCCTTCTTCTCCTACGGCGACATCCGCCTCGGCCAGGGGCGTGAAAACGCCAAAGAATTCCTGCGCCAGAACCCCGACCTGTGCACCGAGATCGAAACTGCCGTGCGCCAGAAGGCCCTCAGCGGCACCGTCCCCCTGCCCACCGGCAGCGAAGACGACGACGAGGGCGCCGAATAGCACACACCACCCCTCAGGAGGCCAGTTTGCCCCGGCGAACACCCCGCCCGTTTGCGTTCCTTAGCGCTTTGCTGTTAACCGTGGCCCTTCAGGGTTGTGGAGGGCCACGCATTTCCGCGCCGGAGGGGCAAAACGTTCCCCCCTTCCGCCCGCCCACCCTGGCGGCCCCCACCCTGCCGCCCGAGACGCCCACCGCCCCACCCGCGGCGCGCGCCACCAGCAAATCCAACTGCTCCGACCTGCTGACCTTCATCACCGACGTCACCATCCCGGACGGCACCCAGGTCGTGCCCTCTTCCACCCTGGACAAACGCTGGGAGGTGGAAAACAGCGGCACCTGCAACTGGGACGAGCGCTATAAGATCCGCCTGACCAGCGGCTCGGAGATGGGCGCCGCCAAAGAACAGACCCTCTTCCCGGCGCGCAGCGGCAGCCGGGCCGTGCTGCGCATCGTCTTCACCGCCCCCGACCAGCCCGGCAAGTATCGCAGTTCCTGGCAGGCATTCAACCCCGATGGCCAGCCCTTCGGCGATCCATTTTTCGTCGAAATTGTCGTGACCAACGTCTACCCCACCATCATTATTACTCCAACCCCAACCACTACCGGTATCCCTTAACACTTTTATTTTTACGACCCACATGAGCAAACGATCCACTACGGGGAGCGACCATACGCTGGCCGTGATCTTTCTGATCATCGAAATCGGCGCCGCCTTTGTCTGCCTGCTGTTCGGCGCATACGCGGTTTACGCCCGCCAGGTGCAGACGCAGCAGTCCGCCGCCACCGCCGCCGCGGCCGTACCGATCCCCTCGCCCACTTTCCCCACGCTGCCGCCCACCCCGCTCCCCACGCTCTCACCTACCCCGAGCCCCATCCCTACCTCCACCCCCACGCGTACCGCATCGCCCACCCTTTCCCCCTCGCCGCGCCCACCTACGGCCCTGCCGCCGACCCAGGCCCCCCCCACGCCCATTCCACCCACCGCCCCGCCCCCATTGACCGAACTGCCCGGGCAGGCGTCGGTGAGCGGCGTTCCCGGCCACGGCCGCCGCCTGAACCTGGATTGCGAGGCGCGCTCTGCGGTCGACTGGGCCGCTTTCTTTGGCTTCACCATCGACGAGCTCGAATTCCAGTCGCGCCTGCCCACCTCGCTCAACCCCGACGAAGGCTTCGTCGGCGACCCTTCCGACAAGGCGGGGTATATTCCGCCCAAATCCTACGGCGTGCATGCCAACCCGGTCGCCAACCTGCTGCGCCAGTACGGCGTGCGCGCCTACGCCTGGAAAAATCTCTCCTGGCACGACCTGCAGGCCGAAATCGCCAGCGGGCACCCGGTCATCGTCTGGGTGGTGGGCAACGTCCGCCCCGGCGTGCCCGTTCCTTACGTCGCCCCCAACGGCCAGGTGGTGACTGTGGCCCAATTCGAGCACACCGTCATCCTCACCGGCTACGATGAGGAAAAGGTGCAAATCGTCGACGGCCGTGGACGCTACAAACGCGATATCGACCGCTTCCTCGACTCCTGGTCGGTACTGGGATATATGGCAATCATCGCCAACGAGAGGCCCATCCGTTGACGCCGCGTGTATAATTAAAACAGTGAAACGGTCGGGCGTAGTACACAGCAGCAGCCTTTCGCTCCTGGCTCGGATAGCGTAAACCATGACCGCCGGCGAGATTCCCACCGACCACGGTCCCAATTCGCTCCAGTTACAGGATCTGTTTGACCTGGACGAGCTACAAGCCATTCAGGATGCTTTTTCGGCTGCCACCGGTGTGGCCTCTATCATCACCACCACCGGCGGGCAGCCCATCACCCGCCCCAGCAATTTCTGCGAGTTGTGTACCCACATCATCCGCGCCACTCCGCTCGGCCTGGCCAACTGCATCCATTCGGACGCCACCCTTGGGCGGCCCAACCCCAACGGCCCCACCATCCAGCCCTGCCTGAGCGGCGGTTTGTTCGATGCCGGCGCCAGCATCATGATCGGCGATCGTCCAATCGCCGTCTGGATGATCGGACAGGTGCTCGACGATAGCGCCGACGAACGACAGCTGCTCGCTTACGCCCGGCAGATTGGCGCTGACGAGCAGGCTTATCGCGCCGCCCTGGCCAACGTCACGCGCATGCCGCGCCAGCAGTTTGCCCGGATCGCCCAGGCGCTCTTTCTCATCACCCGCCAGCTTTCTCACCTGGCCATCCAGAATGTACAGAAGGCCCAGGAAATCACCGCCCGCCAGCAGGCCGAAGCCGACCTCGAGCAGGAGCGCACGCTGCTGCGCACCATCATCGATCACCTGCCCGACGCCATCTACGCCAAAGATCGCCAGTATCGCAAGATCCTCGTCAACCGCGCCGACCTGCAAAATATGGGCATCGAGAACCCCGCCGAAGTGCTGGGCAAAACCGATTTCGAGGTCTTTCCGGACGAACTGGCCGAACAATTCTACGCCGACGACCAGCACATCTTTGCCACCGGCCAGCCGCTCCACAACCGCGAAGAACTGGTCGGCGACCGCAGCGGCCGGCGCCGCTGGCAGCTTACCTCAAAAATACCGCTGCGCGATTCCGGCGGCGAGATCATCGGCATCGTCGGCATCGGCCGAGACATTACCGCCCGCAAACTGGCCGAGCAGGCCGAGCGCGAACAGCGCATCCTGGCCGAGGCGCTGCGCGACACCGCCACCATCCTGACCAGCACCCTCGAACTGGGTGAGGTGCTCGAACGCATCCTCACCAACGTCAGCCGCGTCGTCCCGCACGACGCCGCCAACATCATGCTCGTCGAAGACGACATGGTGCGCATCATCCGCTACCAGGTCAAACCCGGCGCCGACCGCCCGCTCAGCACCGACGATCTCAAATTCCGCATGGCCGAATTTGTCACCCTCACCCAGATGCTCGAGACCGGCCGGCCGCTGCTCGTCCCGGATGTCAGCTGCTACCCCGGCTGGATCGCCCTGCCCTTTGGCAAATGGGTCAACTCCTACGTCGGCGCCCCGATCAACATCCATAACCAGACCGCCGGCTTCCTCAACCTCAACAGCGCCCAGGTCAATTTCTACACCAACACCCACGCCGAACGGCTCCAGGCCTTTGCCGATCAGGCCGCCATTGCGCTGCAAAACGCCCGCATGTACATCGCCGACCCGCTCACCGGCCTGTACAACCGCCGCGGGCTATTTAAACTCGGCGGGCAGGAATTCGACGCCGCCAACCAGTACGCCCGGCTCTTCTCCGCCCTGTTCATCGACATCGACCATTTCCGCAGCTTCAACGAACGCCACGGGCACGCTGTCGGCGACCTGGTGCTGCAAACCGTCGCCGGGCGCTGCCGCCAGAGCGTGCGCGGTCTCGACCTCGTCGGCCGCTACGGCGGAGAAGAATTCGTCATCCTGCTGCCCGAAACCGGCCTGGTCGATGCCAGCCGTATCGCCGAGCGCCTGCGCCAGTCGGTCGAAAAGCTGCTCGTCCCCACCGACCACGGCGAACTGAGCGTCACCATCAGCATTGGTGTGGCCACCCGCGCCGAGGACGACACCCTCGAGCGCCTGCTCAACCGCGCCGACCAGGCCATGCTGATCGCCAAAAGCTCCGGGCGCAATCGCGTCGAAGTCGATCAATCCGCTTAAACAAAACAGGGCCGCCTCGTGTTCGAGACGGCCCCGCCATGTACGTACTGCGATTTAGGTGCCTTCTTCCCAGGAGTTCAGATAGTGCACCTGCTGCTCGGTCAACGTATCGATCGAGATACCCATCGCTTCCAGTTTGATGCGGGCGATCTCGCGATCGATTTCTTCCGGCACGCTGTAGACCTTCTTCTCCAACTGCGCCGCGTTCTTGACCATGTACTCGGCGCTCAGCGCCTGATTGGCAAACGACATGTCCATCACGCTCGCCGGGTGTCCTTCGGCCGAAGCCAGGTTGATCAAACGGCCCTCGCCCAGGATGTACACCGTGCGCCCGTTCTTCATGCGGTAGGCTTCCACGAAAGGCCGCACCAGTTTCTTGGCGCTCGACATCTCCTCCAAAGCCGGGATGTTGATCTCGACGTTGAAGTGCCCCGAATTGGCCACGATCGCCCCATCCTTCATCACCTCAAAGTGATGGGCGTCGATCACGTTGAGGTCGCCCGTCACCGTGACGAAGATGTCGCCGACGCGCGCCGCCTCGGCCATCGGCATCACCCGGTGCCCGTCCATCACGGCTTCCAGGGCCACCAGCGGGTTGACCTCGGTCACGATCACGTTGGCGCCCATACCGCGCGCCCGCATCGCCAGGCCGCGCCCGCACCAGCCGTAACCGGCCACTACGAAGGTTTTGCCCGCCAGCAGCACGTTCGTCGCCCGCACGATCCCGTCGATGGTCGACTGGCCCGTGCCGTAGCGATTGTCAAAGAAGTGCTTGGTCATCGCATCGTTGACCGCCACGATCGGGAAGGTCAACGCCTTGTCCGCCGCCATAGCGCGCAGACGAATGACGCCGGTGGTGGTCTCTTCGGTGCCGCCCACCACGTCGCTCAACAGTTCGCGGCGATCCTTGTGCAGCGTGCTCACCAGGTCGGCGCCGTCATCCATCGTCATCTGCGGCTTGTGATCCAGGGCCGCATGCAGGTGTTTGTAATAGGTCTTGTTGTCTTCGCCCTTGATTGCAAAGGTCGGGATCTCGAAGTGGCTGACCAACGACGCCGCCACGTCATCCTGCGTCGAGAGCGGGTTCGAAGCCGTCAACACCACATCCGCCCCGCCGGCCTGAAGCGTGCGCATCAGGTTCGCCGTTTCGGTGGTCACGTGCAGACAGGCTGAAACGCGCACGCCTTCCAACGGGCGCTCTTTGGCAAAGCGCTCGCGGATCATGCGCAAAACGGGCATCTCGCGCTCGGCCCACTCAATGCGCAGCCGGCCGCCCTCGGCCTGTTTCAAGTCCTTAACGTCATAGTTCGACATGCATGTCCTCCAAAATTATGTAACCCAATCAGGGTTTGACCAACAAGGCGTCCAATGCGCCCTGATCATCGAAATGTGTGCGATAGCGGGCAAGGAACGCCTCAATCGTATAACTGTGGTTCTGGGTGCCGCGTTGTTCCAGGCAGTAGGTCGCCGCCAGGGCGCCCATCCGTCCACACGTCTGCCAGTCCAGGCCCAGGCGATAGCCGCGCAGGAAACCACCGCGGAAGGCATCACCCACCCCGGTTGGGTCCAGAATTCGCTCGGGGGGAACCACCGGCACGTGTACCACCTGGCCATCGGCATAAATATCCGCACCCTGTGCCCCCAGGGTGATCACCATGAAACGCACCCGGGCCGTCATTTGCTCCGGTGTCAGTCCGGTGTGCTTCTGTAACAGTTCGTATTCGTACTCGTTGGCGAACAGACTGTAGGCCCCTTCCACCCCGCGCCGCAGTTCGTTCTTATCCGAACGCACCACCTGCTGGCTGGGGTCGTACACGTACGGGATCCCCAGTTCACCGCACTCCGTCACCAACAAATCCATCGCCCGCGGGTCGTTGGGCGAAATGACCACCAGCTCCGCCTGGCAATCGGCCACATCCGCCAGCTTCAATTCGGCGGCGTGCGCCATTGCCCCGGCATAAAAACTGCAAATCTGGTTGTTGGCCAGATCCGTATTGGCAAAAAACGAGGCCGTGTACTTGCCCTCGATCACTTTTATCCCACAGGTTGAGATGCCCTTTGCTTCCAACCAGGAACGGTAATCGGCAAAATCTTCACCCACCGTGCCCAACACCACCGGGCGCTCACCCAGCAGCGCCAGGGTGTAGGCGATATTGGGCGCCACCCCGCCGCGCTGCCGCACCATATTGTCCACCAGGAAAGACAGGCTGATCGATTCCAGCCGCTCGGGCAAGATATGTTCCCGGAAATAGCCCGGAAAGGTCATCAGGTAATCATACGCAATCGAACCGGCGCATACTATACTCATCGGATTTGCTCCTATCGCGCCACGCGCGGCAAATTTTCACGGAACGGCGGGTAAACAACCCCGCGGTCGGTCACCAGACCGGTCAGCAGATGGTGCGGGGTCACGTCAAAAGCCGGGTTGCGCGCTTTTGCACCCGCCGGCGTCACCCGCTCGCCCTGAAACTCGAGGCCCAACACTTCCTCGGCGTCGCGTTCCTCAATCGGGATGAGGTCGCCGCTCGCCAGGTTCAAATCCACGGTCGAGATGGGGAAGACCGAATACACCGGCACGTCGTTGGCGTGCGCCGCCAGCGCCAGCATATAGCTGCCCACCTTGTTGGCCACGTCGCCGTTGGCCGTCACCCGGTCGGCGCCGAAGAAGACCTTTTGCACCTGCCCGCTGCGCAGGAAATAGCCGGCGGCGTTATCGCTGATGATCTCGTAGGGAATGCCGTATTGCTGCAATTCCCAGGCCGTCAGGCGCGCCCCCTGCAAACGCGGACGGGTCTCGTCCACCAACACGTGAATGCGTTTGCCGCTTTCATAGGCAAAACGCAGGATGCCCAACGCCGTGCCCCAGTCCACCGTCGCCAGCGCACCCGTGTTGCAATGGTGAATGATGGTATCGCCATCCTGGATCAGCTGCGCCCCATACTCGGCAATGCGCCGGTTGGTCGCCACGTCCTCATCGGCAATACGCAGCGCCTCATCCACCAGCTTCTGGCGCAGTTCGCTCACCGAGCCGGCCTCGCCGTTCACCACGCCGGCCATCCGCTGCAGGCCCCATGCCAGGTTGACTGCCGTCGGGCGCGAGGCGCGCAAAACCGCGTCCGCCTGTTGCAGTTCCCGGCGCAAGGCCGCCAGATCGCCGGCCTGCGAATGACAGGCCGCCAGGGCTATCCCATAGGCCGCCGCCGCTCCAATCGCCGGAGCGCCGCGCACCACCATATCCCGGATGGCATCCGCCACCGCGTTATAATCGCGGTAGGTAACCACCTCAAATCGACCCGGCAGCAGGCGCTGGTCGATCATACTTAATTCATATCGATTTGCATCCCATTCTAGAGTTCGCATCAGTTCACACCAAAAAACGCCCTCCTTGGAGAGCGCCGGAGATTTTGCAAACTTAGTTTACCATGCATTCGATCGTTCGTCAAAGTATTGACACCCGCTCCATCATCCGGTATAAGACCTTATAATGAAAAAGCTCATCCCCTGCCTGCTCGTCCTATGGTTGATCACCCTCGGCTGCAATGCCTCTGCCCTGCCCTTCCTGGCCACGCCCGAGCCTACCGCCACCCCCACGCCTGCCTACACCCCCACCCCGCCCCCTACCCCCACCCCGCTGCCCAGCCCTACCCCGCAGCCCATCGCCCGCGTCGACCAGGGCGACCAGGCCCTGTTCGTCGGCGACTACGAACGCGCCGCCCAGGCCTATCAGAGCGCCCTGGATAACGGCGGCGACGAAAAGACCCAGGCCGCCGCCCTCACCGGGCTCGGACGCACCGCCATCCTGCAAAACAACTGCAACTCCGCCGTGGGCTATCTCAACGCCGCCATCCAGCGTTCCGCCCAGGATGCGCACAACGCCAGCGCTTATTACTTTCTCGGCCAGTGCCTGGAGGGTATGACCCGCTATGTCGAGGCCGCCAACGCTTACGCCACCTACATTCAACTGCGCCCCGGCGTGCTGGACACCTTCATGAATACCCTGCGCGCCGATGCGCTGCGCCAGGGCGGCGATCTGAACGGCGCCCTGGCTGCTTACCAGCTTGCCCTGCAAACCGCCACCGCCGCCGAACAAACGGAAATTCAGATCAAGATTGGCAAGACCTACTCGGCGCAAAGCGACTTTAACAACGCCATTCGCACCTTCATGTCCGTCTACGACGCTTCCAGCAACGACTATACCAAAGCGCAAATGGACCTCCTCGCCGGGCAAACCTACCTGGCGATGGGCCTGCCCGAACAGGCCTACGCCCGCTTTCAGGATGCGGTCAACAACTATCCCCGCTCCTACGACAGCTATTCGGGGCTGGTGGCCCTGGTCAACGCCGGTGTGCCCGTCAACGAACTCAACCGCGGCCTGGCCGATTACTTTGCCAACCAGTACGGGTTGGCCGTAGACGCCTTCAACCGCTATCTGAAGAGCACCCCCGATCACGACGGCACCGTACATCACTACAAGGCCCTCAGCCTGCGCGCCCTCGAGAAACACGAGGACGCCATCATCGAATGGGACGCCCTGATTAAAGATCACCCCGGCGACCGCTTCTGGGTCACCGCCTGGGAAGAGAAGGCCGACACACAGTGGATTTACCTCAACCAGTACAAACAGGCCGCCGAAACGCTGCTGCTCTTTGGCGGGCAGGCGCCCAACGACCCCGAAGCGCCCAACCTGCTGTATAAAGCGGCTCGCATCCTCGAGCGCGACGGCCGTCTGCTCGAAGCCGCCGCCATCTGGGAGCAATTGATCGATAAGTACCCCGGCGCCGAATTAAGCTATCGCGGTCTCTTCCTCGCCGGCCTGTCATACTATCGCGCCGGCAAACTGCCCGAAGCCCTGACCACCTTCCAACGCGCCCTGGTGTTGGCCACCACCCCGACCGATCAGGCCAGCGCCTATTTTTGGGTCGCCCGCACCCAGCAGGCGCAAAACGATACTGCTGCCGCCCGCGCCTCGCTAGAACAGGCCGCCCTGCGCGACCCCACCGGCTACTACAGCGAGCGCGCCCGCACCCTGTTGGCCGGCCAGGCCTTGCTCACCGCCACCAATACCTACGATCTGGCCTACGATCTGAACGCCGAACGCCCCCAGGCTGAAGAGTGGCTGCGCCAGACCTTCAATCTGCCGCCCGAGAGCAATCTCGGCCAGTTAGGCTCGCTGGCTGCCGAACCGCGTTTCGTACGCGGCAACGCCCTGTGGGAACTCGGCCGCTACGGCGAGGCCAGCCTGGAATTTGAGGCCATGCTCAAGACCCTCGAACAGGACCCCGCGGCCAGTTTCCGCCTGCTGCCCTATCTGCTCGAAAAGGGATTCTATCGCGGCGCCATCCTCGCCAGCCGCCAGATTCTGGCCCGCGCCGGCATGGACGACGCCGCCACCCTCTCCGCCCCGCCTTACTTCAACCACATCCGCTTTGGCGTTTACTATAAAGACATCATCCTCGAAGCCGCCCAGAGCGAAAAGATCCATCCGCTGCTGCTGCTCAGCATCATCCGCCAAGAAAGCCTGTTCGAAGGGCACGTCGAATCGCCCGCCGGGGCGCGCGGCCTGATGCAGATCATGCCCGCCACCGGGCAGGACATCGCCAACTCGATGAGCTGGCCGTACAACTACAGCGACCAGGATCTCTACCGCCCCATGGTTAACGTCAAGCTCGGGGCGCGTTATATGGCCCGCCAGCGCGACTATTTTGGCGATCCGTATGTGGCCCTCGCCGCCTACAACGGCGGCCCCGGCAACGCTCAGGGCTGGAAGGACCTCGCCAACGGCGACCCGGACCTCTTCCTTGAAGTGATCCGCTTTGACGAGACCCGCCGCTACATCCAGCACATCTCCGAATTTCTCGCCATTTACCGCATTCTGTACGAACGCAATCCCTGAGATTGTCCTGATTTCAAAACGCTGCGTCTTTGGGGTAAGGTTTTCCGGGCCGGTTAGAATGCCGTGAGCGGGGGAGGGGGCGCACGGGCGTGTCCTGGCGGGGGCAAGCCCCGCCGCTACGGCAGAGGGGGGAGGCGGTACCGGCAAAAGACGGCCGGCGGTCATGCCTGTACGGGCGGGTTCACCCCAGCCCTGCATGACCGCCGGTCGTATCTCATAGGGGCTCTCGAAGGCCGCCCCTTTTTATTTTGGCTTACAGCAGCAGCACCAGCGGTTTCTCCAGGTATTCCGCCAGCGCCTGTAAGAACTGCGCCGCCTCGGCGCCGTCCGTCACACGGTGGTCGGCCGACAGGGTGGCGCGCATGCGCGTGCCCACCGCCAGGGCGCCGTCTACCACCACCGGCGCCTGCTTCACCGAACCCACCGCCAGGATGGCTGCCTCGGGCGGGTTGATGATCGCCACAAAATGTTCCACATCGTACATGCCCAGGTTGCTGATCGAGAAGGTCGAGCCTTCGATGTCCTCCGGGCGCAC
>CAZHTS010000040.1:0-40504 GCA_964535315.1 uncultured Anaerolineaceae bacterium | reverse complement strand
GCCCGCCCGTCCATCGGCGCACAAAGGCAATCGCCGCCCGCGGCGCAGGCGGTGAACTGGATCTGCTGGATCTGAGCTAAAACGTTTTCTTTGAAGGAAACGTTTCTATTCTTAAGCTTGAACTCAAATTGGTCAACATGTTGACCAATTTGAGTTCCTTGATTAAAATAGTAAGTAAGCTGACTAATTTTGGAGATGATTCATGGAAAATCCCAGAGAAATCTTTTTGCAGGAACAGACTTATGCCACCTTATTTTCTGTTGTGAATAAGATACAGATCAAGGGGGATGAGTACCTGGAAAACATGACTTCACGGCAGTTAATGACGATGATAGCCATCGTTCATCTGCCAGAAGGTGAAGCCTCGCTGAAAAGCATCGCCAGAAAACTGGGGACGACCAAACAAAGCGCCAAAAAACTGGTCGATGCCCTCGAGGATAAGGGATGCGTCGTTGTATCTTCCAACCCAAAAGATAAACGAGCGATCAATGTAACGATCACCGAGAAAGGAAATCAGGTTCTATATGAAGATTTCCATCGTGGGCTGGAATTTTTTGACCGGCTTTTCCATGAATTTACTCTCGATGAGATGGAAATCCTGTGGAATTTATTGAAAAGATTGTACCGTTTTGATGGAGAAGAGCAAGACGGCTTTGAAGAAAATATCGAATACGCCTTCCATAAAAATGGAGATTTATAAAATGAAACTAAACATTCATCCCAAAGTGGCTCTTTGCGACCAGAAACTGGACATTATCGTCTCTGAACTTCCGCCTCAGGCTCTGGTAAAAATCGGCGTTTCAATGCGTTTTCCCTGGGCAAACAGTGTGCTTTTTGAAGCCACCGCCTGTTTTACGGCGAATGCAAACGGGCAGGTCGATTTATCAAAACAGAGACCGGATAGCGGATCTTATGATTTCGTTGACCCAATGGGGCTAATTGTTTCAATGAATAGCAATGATCCCAAAGCAATTCAGAAAATCGCCCAGAATATATCGGTGAATGAGAGTCTCTTTTTCAATTTCAGCGTTGCGTGTGGCCAGGAGTGCGAAACGGCTGTGGTTGAACGCTATTTTAAATCCCCGGAGATTCAGTGTATGCGCATCCTGGATGAATTTGTGGGTGAATTTTTTTATGTGGAAGACGCAAAGCGCCCGGTTATCCTCTTTATTGGCGGTTCTGGCAGCGGTCTTGGCGTGGACGCCCCCGTTTCTGCTGCGTTGGCCTCCCACGGATTTAATGTGCTCTCGGTCTCATTTTTTGGGGAGCGCGGTCTCCCTGCACAATTATCCAGGGTGCCGCTCGAGTATTTTGACAAAATATTTGCCTGGCTGTCGAAGAACCCGTTCACCAGCGGTAAGGAGGTCTGGATATTGGGGATGTCGAAGGGAGCCGAAGTCTCGTTGATTCTGGCAGCACAACATTCTTTCATCACACGGGTGGCCCTGTGGGCGCCCCATGCCTACTGTTTTCAGGGCATTGCGTTCAAGAACGAATCCTCCTGGAGCTATCAAGGGAAAGACCTGCCCTATATTCGTTTGAAAAACCGCTGGGTATTTGCTCATATGCTGGGGTGCATGATCAAGAATCAACCTTTTGGTTACACACCGGTTTTTGTAAAGGGCCTGAAACTGGCAGACAACAAAGATGCAGCCAGAATTAAGGTCGAGAATGCAAACGCTGACTTTCTGTTTTGCACCAGCAAAGACTGTGGCATGTGGAATACGTACGATGGAACCGTTGAAATCATGGCTACCCTGCGCGCCAGCGCCTATCAGCATACCTGTGAGCAGATTGTTTATGAGGACGCAGGCGAACCTTATTATGTGCCTTACGTCATCCCGGCCAGTTTAATCTCCGCAAAAATCGCCCCTCGCCTGACCCTGTCGATGGGCGGGACCTTGTGGGGCAACGCACATGCAAAAGTGGATGCGTGGGAAAAGACGATTGCATTTTTTAAACGAGGAAATGGGGTATCATTCCCTGTCGCAGATGTTGGCGTAAGCAGATCGTTTGAATGAATTTCTCACGAGGTTACAAGGTGAATGATCGATCAAATGCTTTCTGGGACAGGCAGGCGCAGAACTATGATGCGCAGGTAGGAAAATACGCAAAGGCGTATGCGGATACGATCGCGCACACAAAAAACTATCTGAAGGCCAGCGATCGGGTCTTCGATTTTGGTTGCGGTACCGGGATCACAACGATCGAGGTTGCGCGGCACGTTGGGTGGGTGCTTGCGATGGATCCGGCGCAAAAGATGCTTGAGGTGGCAAAGGGTAAGGCCGAAAAAGCCGGGATTCACAACGTCGAATTTGTTGCTGGCTGTATCTTCGATGATCGTTTAACCACCGGATCGTTCGACGCTGTGACGGCTTTTAATGTCCTTCACTTGCTGAAAGATCAAGAGGAGATCGTCCGCCGTATCTATGCCTTGCTCAAGCCCGGTGGGTTGTTCTTTTCGGCCACCGATTGCCTGGGGGAATTGAACCCGGTCGTGTTGAGTGTGTGGAAGTTAGCGAGCAAAATAGGGATCATTCCTCGTGTAAGGGCATTCACGAAAACGGACATCGAGGAACTCGTTAGCACAGGCGGCTTCTCCATTCTCGAGGTGGCCAGTTTGTACGACTCACCCTCGAATTATTTTATTGCCGCGCGAAAGGGATAGCCTCTTTCGCCTCCTTGCTCAAAATATAAACGGGTGAGAGCTGATCATTTGTCTGCCTCGCAGAAATTTTTGCGTTACATGGACGGCAAACGGGCAGCGCTGATCACCTCTTTTCTTCCCGCCTCACGAGATATTCGGGGCGGCTGGGGGGCGATATCATCGCGCTTCCAGGAAATTCGCCTATTGACAAAGTCTTTTAAACTTGCTATGATGTGTTTAACGTTAAAGTTTAACGATATACCTAAAAATCGACCGCTCTCTTACTGTAAAATCTTTCCTATCTGTTCTTGATTTCGCTACTGCATGATCACAGGATGGCGTGTGAAAAACAAATCGACTCTAAAAGAAATTGCACAGCGCGCGGGTGTCTCTGTGATGACGGCTTCCAATGTCATCAACGGTAAGGAGGGGCATTATAGCGAGGAGACCTACGAGCGGGTGATCCAGGCCGCATCTGAGGCGGGCTATGTGCCCAATTTGGCGGCCAAGCACCTGCGTAAAGGCAAGCTCGGACTGATTGCTCTGGTGTTGCCAGATATCATGAACCCTTATCTGGCTGAACTTTCGCAGTTCGTGATCAAAGAAGCGGACGCCAAGGGGTATACGGTGATCCTCAGCTTTACCGATAACGACCCTGAGGTCATTCGATCGATTTTGAACGGGTCGTTGCAACTCCCGGTGGACGGGATCATGATGGCTCCGCATCTTCTGGATGTATCGGCCTTCGATCTGGACGTGCCGGTGGTGCTCTTTGGCGAAAAACAATCGACCACACTTTTTGACAACATCGTTCTGGATAATGTCACGATTGCACAGCTGGCCACCCGGCACTTGATTGACCTGGGACGCAAGAAGATCGCTCCGATCGGCCTGCTCAACGACGATCTGGGGTTGGGGGGCATGCCACAGGCCAGGGCTAGGGGCTATTTGCAGGCCATGCAGGCTGCCGGGCTGCCGGTTGACCCCGAATGGCTGGTGGTGGCGGGCACGCCGACCTATCATCGCGATCACGGCGCCGAGGTGATGAAACGTCTGTTGGCCCTGGCCGAACCGCCGGACGCCGTCTTTTGTTTCAACGACCTGATCGCTCTGGGGGCGATGAAGGTGTTGATCGACAGCGGGCGCCGTATCCCGGATGACGTGGCCGTCATTGGTGTGGATGATATCATCGATAGCCGTTATTTCAACCCGCCGCTATCCACCGTTTCGTTGAACCGCAAGGACATTGCCGCCCTGAGCGTGGGGCTGCTGCTTGACCGTATCGACGGCAAACGCAGCGGCCCACCGGAATTTTTCACGCCGCCTTTTACACTGGTGCCGCGCACCAGCACGATTGGTAACAGTTATTGTGTGGCAGACGAATTATTTTAAAAAGAGGCCTTGATGAGCAGCAAAATCTACATAGATCGTGAACGTGTCATTGGCGATATCGATCCCCGACTCTTTGGTGGTTTTCTGGAGCATATGGGGCGGGCGGTCTATCAAGGGATTTACGAGCCAGGTTCGCCGCTTGCCGACGAACGTGGCTTCCGCAAGGACGTCCTGGCAGCGATCCAGGCCCTGGCTCCCACCTTGATCCGTTACCCCGGTGGGAATTTTTTGAGCGGCTATCACTGGCTGGACGGGGTGGGGCCTCGCGAACAGCGGCCGCGCAAACGTGATCTGGCCTGGCGCTCGATCGAAACCAACCAGTTCGGCACCGATGAATTCATCCAATATTGTAGGGAACTCAACACCCAGCCGATGCTGGGTGTCAACCTGGCGACTGGAACGATCGAAGATGCTGCCGCACTGGTAGAGTATTGTAACGCTGCCTCGGGCAGTCTGTACGCCGATTTGCGCCGGCGGCACGGTCATGCGCAACCGTATGGTGTGCAGCACTGGTGCCTGGGGAACGAGATGGACGGGCCGTGGCAGATCGGTCATCTGGAGGCGGACGAATATGGGCGTAGGGCCCGCGAGGCCGCCAAGCTGATGAAGTGGCAGGATGCGAGCATCCAGTTGGTTCTGTGTGGATCGTCGAACGCCGACATGCCCACTTTCCCCGAATGGGATCGGGTGGTACTGGAAAACTGTTGGGAGCAGGTGGATTACCTCTCCCTGCACTACTACGCCAACAATCGCGCCCAGGATACGGGTAGTTTTCTGGCTGAGACTCTGCAACTGGAACAGTACCTGGATACTTTCGAGGGTGTTTTGCGCTATGTGCGCGCCCGGCAGCGTTCATCGCACCAGGTGTTCCTGTCCTGGGATGAGTGGAACGTCTGGTACAAGAATATGGTCGTGGACGGCGAATGGGCAGAGGCGCCACACCTGCTCGAAGAAGTGTATAACCTGGAAGACGCGCTGGTGGTGGCCGAATGGTTGAGCGTTTTCTTGCGGCGCTGCCATGTGCTCAAGATCGCCTGTATCGCGCAGTTGGTCAACGTGATCGCTCCGATCTTGACCCGCAGCGATGGGTTGGTGCGCCAGACGATTTTCTACCCGTTTTATTTCTTCAGTCGCCATGCATCCGGTCAGGCGTTGGATGTGTTGTGTCGCTCGCCGTACTACGAAACCAGGCGTTATGGGCCGGTGCCGCTTCTGGATGTGTCGGCTTCTTATGATGCGGCCAGGGAGCGCTGTGCGGTCTTTATCGTCAATCGCAGCCAGGCGGCCAGTGAAGCGGTTGAGGTGATCTGGCAGGGCTGGCAGCCGGGGCAGACGATCCAGGCTGTGCGCCTGAGCGGCCCGGAGGCCGGGGCGGCCAATACCTTTGACCAGCCGGAAAGGGTCGTGCCCGTCAATTTGGGGCCGCAAAAGATTGTAGATGGGAAAGTCGAGATAGTGTTGCCACCGCTTTCGTTTACCGTGCTGACCAGCGTCTGACGTTTCGGCAGGGCGGTCAAACAGGGTGGGTTGTCTCATCCTCATATTTATTTTCAGGTGCATGAACGTTGCATGCTCCGCAGGTTTTACGTTGCCATTTTCAGGAAGCGCTTCTGTTAGAAGGACAAAGTATGGTTTTTCAAGTGCAGGTTCATGGATATCGTTCAGGAGGTGCCCGGGTACGTCTTGCTCGCTGTTGCTTGAATTTCAATTCCTCACCCTGTGGTCCGTATCGATAGGAGAAAAATGAAGACTCGAATTTCTGTTGTTGTTAGCCTGTGTGTAATGCTGAGCCTGATCCTGGCCGCCTGCGCCCCTGCGCCGGCCAGCACCAGCGCGCCGGAACAACCGGCGCAGGGAGAAGTGACCACCATTACCTTCTGGAATGGTTTTACCGCTTCGGACCAGCCCAAGCTGGAGGCGGTGGTCAAGCGGTTTAACGAGACTCACCCTGACATCCAGATTGCCATGGACATCATGCCCTGGGATACATTGAACCAGAAGCTGCTGCCTTCATGGAAGACGGGCGGCGATCCAGACCTGGCTGTCATCGGTTACAGTCTGATCCCGCAGTATGCCGAGTCGGGGCTGCTGCTGCCGTTGGACGACCTGTACGGCGGTGGGCTTGATGCGAACAAGTTCTCAAAGGCTTCGATGGATGGGATGACCTACAAGGGCAAGAAATACGGCGCCCCCATGATCTCCTTTGGACTGATGATGTACTATAACAAGGACCTGTTCAAGGCAGCGGGGCTGGATCCGGAGAAGCCGCCGGCAACCTGGGAAGAATGGCAGGATGCCATCCTCAAGCTGACCAAAGACGAGAATAACGACGGCACCCCGGAGCAGTATGGCCTGGTGTGGGGCGATCACGGTGCGCCCAATATCTGGCCAGCGCTGATTTGGGGCAACGGTGGTGACTTTGTCAGCGCCGACGGTACGAAATCCATGCTCGATGACCCCAAGACCATCGCCGCCGTACAGCAATGGAGCGATTTCCTGTTCACCAGCAAGCGTTCGCCGTTGGGTATGTCGGGCGTCGAGGCCGATAAGCTGGTCATCAGCGGCAAGGCGGCCATGGAGATCAGCGGCCCGTGGATGATTAACGCATTCAAGGACGCTAAGTTAAACTTCGGTCTGGCGCCGGTGCCGGCCGGAGCGGCCGGAGCGGTCACTCAGGGCGACGGTATGTATATTGTGGTCAATAAGGCGACCAAACATAAGGAAGCAGCTTATGAGTTCCTCAAGTTCTGGGAAGATGAATGGGCGCAGATCTACTGGTCGTCGAACGTTGGTTTCCCCCCTACCCTGTTGCCGCTGGCGGACAACCCTGAAATCCAGAAGAACCCGTTTGTGCAGAAATTTGCCCAGTCGGGGCCCACGCAGAAGATGTATCTACCTGGTTTGATCGCGTACACCAAGCTTAACGACGATATCATCATGCCGGCCATTCTGGAAGTGGCCCGAGGGGTGAAGCCGGCCGATGTAGCCATGAAGGAAGCTGCGGCGAAGATGAACGAGTTGCTGAAGTAGCCGCCCGATTGCCGAGATAGTGGGGGGGCGCCGGCTCTGAGCCGGCCCCTCCCAGAGGATGTGAAAATGCATTTTCCCCATGTGAATCGCAGCGTATCGCGTAACAGTCAGGGGCGCGCCGCCTTTTTCTTCATGCTGCCCAGTCTGCTGATCCTGCTTGTATTTGTCATTGTGCCGATCCTTCAGGTGGGTTGGATGAGTTTTCTGGACTGGCGGCTGGAAGTGGATCAACAAAGCTTTATCGGCTTGGAGAATTACACCCATCTGCTTGAAGACGAGCGTTTCTGGAATGCGCTGAAGAATACCGGCGTTTATACTCTGGGGGTGGTGCCGGGGCAGATTCTACTGGCCTTGATTTTTGCCCTGGCTTTGAACGAGAAGATCAGGGGGCGGACTTTCTTCCGGGCTATTTTCTTTCTGCCGGTGATCGTGTCTTTTGCAGTAGAGGCGATCCTCTGGCGTTTCCTTCTCGACCCCGATCTGGGGATGGTTACCTATTATTCCCGGTTGTTGAATCTGCCGACCAGCGAATGGTTGCGTAGTATGACCTGGGCCATGCCGACCATTATCCTGATTAGCGTCTGGCGTTGGTTCGGGTATAACCTGGTCATCTTGCTGGCCGGTTTGCAAGGCATCCCGGAAGTTTACTACGAGGCGGCCAAGGTGGATGGCGCCGGCGGTTTTCGGCGTTTTGTTCATATCACGTTGCCCATGCTGCGACCGGCGCTGATCTTTACCCTGGTCAATGCGGTGATCAGCTCGTTGCAGGTGTTCGACCAGATTTATGTGATGACCGGCGGCGGACCGTTGTTTAAAACTGAAACGTTGGTCGCCTATATCTATCACCAGGGGTTCGAAATCTTCGATTTCGGTTACGCCTCGGCGGCGGCTTGCGTGTTGTTCCTGCTGATTCTTGGCGTTACCCTGGCGCAGCTAAAAATTTTGCGCTATCAGGAAGTCAACTGACGGCGTTCCTGTTTGCGGTGTTTTGTAAGTTTTGACGAGGTTTTAATCATGGCCCATTCCTCCCCACCCGTACTTTCGCTGGCGCAACCGGCTCGCAACTCGCGGCTGGTCTTCAGGGTTGGCAAAGGCGTCCTGTATATCTTGCTGCTTCTCACCGCCCTGGTGGTGGTCTATCCATTTCTCATGATGTTTTGTACTTCGTTTAAACCGGACGCAGAGGTAATCGCGTTTCCGCCGCGCCTGTTGCCACAGGCGCCGACGTTTGCGAATTACCAGCACATTTGGACGCGCATTCCTTTTGGGCTGTTTTTTCGTAATTCGTTAATTTATTCGTTGACGGTCACACTTGTTTCGCTGTTCTTTGATTCGATGTGCGCCTATGCGCTGGCGCGCCTGAATTTTCGCGGCAGAGAGATCATTTTCTTTATCATTCTGGCCACGCTGATGATCCCTACTCAGGTTACCATGATCCCCTTGTTCATTAACCTGTCGAATATGGGGTGGATTAACACTTTCCCGGGGCTCATTGTGCCGCACATCACCAGCGCCTTCGGCATTTTCCTGTTGCGCCAGTTCTTTTTGTCGATCCCCAAAGAATTGGAAGATGCGGCCCGCATCGACGGCGCCAGCGAATTGCGTATTTACTGGCAGATTATCTTGCCGTTGTCGCGCACCGCAATCGCCACCCTGTTTGTCTTTCACTTTATGTATAACTGGAATGACTTTTTGTGGCCGCTGGTCGTGACCACCTCGGAAACAATGCGAACGCTGCCGGCCGGTTTGGCGTTGTTTATGGGCGATCACAACGTCGAATACGGTCTGTTAATGGCCGGGTCGGTTATTTCAGCTGCGCCGCTGTTGCTCGCTTTTCTGTTTGCACAGAAATATTTTATCCGTGGCATCGCTTTTACCGGTTTGAAAGAGTGAAAAAATTACTTGGAGAGGATTGTACAATGACGGCTGTTTTGGGTAAAGACTTTATCTGGTGCGTGGGAGTCGAAGATACGTTTATTCCACAGACGCGTGCCGATCTGCGCGCTCTGGACGAGTATGAGTTGATGGATCATTACCGCCAGTGGCGCAGCGATTTCGACCTGGCCGCCAGCCTGGGGGTCAGCCACATCCGTTGGGGGGTGCCGTGGTACCGGGTGAACCCCGAGCCAGGCAAGTTCGACTGGCGTTGGGTGGATACGGTGATCGATTATCTGGTCAATGTCAAGGGCTTGCAGCCGATTGTGGATTTAATGCATTACGGCACGCCGTTCTGGCTACAGAATGCGTTCATTAATTCCAGTTATCCTGAACGCGTCGCTGAGTATGCCTTTGCGTTTGCCTCTCGTTACAAAGACCTGGTGCGTTTTTACACGCCGTTGAACGAACCGACGGTGAACGCCGAATTTTGCGGAAAGCGCGGTGAATGGCCGCCTTACCTGGTGGGCGAGGATGGTTACGTCAAGGTATTGTTATCCGTGGCGCGTGGCACGCTCCTGACTGCTCAGGCCATCCGGGCGGCCCACCCGCAGGCGATATTGATCCAGGTGGAGGCGTTGGGTAGGGCGTGGACGGCAGATGAACGGCTGCATCAGGCGGTGGAAGACTGGTGTGAGGATCGGTATCTGGGTTTTGACCTGATTAGCGGCGCATTTTCCGAGCGTAGTCATCTGTGGGGGTACTTGCAGCGGCACGGTGTGGTCGAAACGCAGATTGACTGGTTTCGCCAGAATGGCGTCCGACCAGATGTGTTAGGGGTCAATTTCTACCCGGTTTCGGGCGGCGAGTTGGTGATGGGGGCAGATGGTAGCCCCACACTCCAGGTCGGTTTGGCGGCGCACGACCTGGCCGGGGTCTTGCGCAGCGCCTGGGAACGCTACCGCCTGCCGATGATGCTGACCGAAACAGGCATCACCGACCGGCGGGTTGAGGTGCGCCGGCGCTGGATGGACGAGACTGTGGCGGTGGTGCGTGAGGCCCGGATGGCGGGCATCCCGATGTTGGGTTATACCTGGTGGCCGTTATTTGACATGGTCGATTGGGCCTACCGGCTAGGGAAAAAACCGTTGCGTCATTATATTTTTAAGGGCGGGCTGTGGACGTGTAAGATTGCACCGGATGGCGCGGTTACACGCTCCCCGAACTCTCTTGCCGACCGCTATCGCAGCTACGTGTGCGGAGGGCGGTGATCCACATCGTTCTCCCTTTTATCAAGGTGAGGCAACGCCCCGTCATAGGGTAGGAGCCTGCAAATTAACCCGGCCCGCCCTCCTCATTCTTCCCGCCGCACAAGATCCTCGGGGCGGATGGGGGCGCGCGTGACCCGCACGCCGCAGGCGGCGAACACGGCGTTGGCCACCGCCGCGGCGGTGGGGGCGGTGGTGGCTTCGCCGATGCCCTTGGCGCCGTAGGGCCCGCTGCCTTCGGGCTGTTCGAGCAGGATGGTCTTGATCTCGGCCGGGACGTCCATGCTGGTGGGGATGAGGTATTCGGCAAAGCCCTGCACCCAGGCGCCGTTGGCCTTGAGCGTCATGTCCTCGCTCAACGCAAAACCGAGCGCCATGACCACCCCGCCCTCCACCTGGCCCTCGACGCCGGCGCGGTGGATGATCCGCCCGACGTCGTGGATGGCGCTGACGTGGGTGGCGGCCACGCTGCCCAACTCAGGGTCGATTTCGACCCGCACGACGTGCGCCCCCAGGCAGAACAACACGTGCGGCATGCCGATGCCCAGGTCCTGGCGGATATCGTCGCCGTAGGGGAAAGAGAACGTGCCGCTGGCCTGCAGCGCCTGCCCGCTTTCGGCCAGCCGCCCGGTGATCTCGGCCGCCGGGATGGGCGGCAGATCGGGGCGATCCAGGCGGTACAGGGCGCCGTCGCGATAATCGAGCTGCGCCGGGTCGGCGTTGAGCAGCCGGGCGCCCTCGCTCTTGAGCGTCTCGATCAGGCGCACGGCGGCCAGCATGGCCGAATTGCCCACCAGGTAGGTCATGCGCGAGGCGCAGGTGACGCCGCCGTTGGGCGAGACGCCGGTGTCCAGCGGGGCGACCTCGACCTGATCCACGTCTACGCCCAGCGCCTCGGCGGTGATCTGGGCGGCGGCCACGTTCAGCCCCTGGCCGAGATCCGGGGCGCCGATGCGCAGCAGGATGCGCCCGTCGGCCTGCCATTCCAGGCGGTTGGTGCTGTCGTCGGGGACGCCCCAGCCCAGGCCCATAGTTTGCAGGGCCATGGCCATGCCCACCCCGGCCTGTTTGCCTTGCGGCGCCGGGATGGCTTTGAGCCGCTGCATCTCTGCTGCGGCGGCCTCCAGGCTGAGGCGGGTGCTTTCGGCCTGGTTGACGCGCACGCCGGTGAAGTTGTGATCGCCGGGCTGCCAGATGTTGCGGCGGCGGACTTCCAGCGGGTCCATGCCCAGCCGCCCGGCAAGGATATCGACCATGCTCTCGATGGCAAAATTGGCCTGCGGGGCGCCGAAGCCGCGCATGGCGCCGGCAATGGGGGCGTTGGTGTAGACCACAAACGTCTCGGCGTGTACGTTGGGAATGTGGTACGGGCCGGCGGTCACCTCGGTCAACAACTGGCCGACGGCCGGGCCGTACGAGGCGTATGCACCCGTGTCCAGGTGAGTGGTGACTTCTAATGCGGTGATGACGCCGTCGCGCCGGGCGCCCAGGCGGTAGTGCAGCATGCCCGAGTGGCGTTTGGGGTGCGCCAGCATCGACTCTGCGCGGCTGTTGACCATGCGCACGGCGCGGCGGGTGTGCCAGGCGGCCAGGGCGCACAGGATCGCCAGGTTGGCGTCTTCTTTGCCGCCAAAGGCGCCGCCCACCGTGGCCAGGCGCACCCGCACCTGTTCTTCGGCAATTTTGAGCGTGGCGGCGATCAGGTGCCGGTCGCTGAACGGTTTTTGCGAACTGACCCACACCGTCAGGCCACCCTCGGGGTGGTAGACGGCCTGGGCCGCCTCGGTCTCCAGATAGGCGGGATAGGCGCGCGGCACCTGAAAGGTCTGTTCGATGACCACCTCGGCCTGCTGCAAGGCAGCGGCGGCGTCGCCCTGGCTGACGGTGAAGTGCCCGCTGAGATTGCCCTGCGGGTGCAGCTGGGGCGCGCCGGGTTGGGCGGCGGCCACGGGGTCGATGATCGCCGGCAGCGGCTGGTAATCGACCCACACCGCCTGAGCGGCCTGCTCGGCCTGCGGGCGGGTGCGGGCGACGACGATGGCGACCGGTTCGCCGATGAAGCGCACGGTATCAAGCGCCAGCACCGGCCGGTCGGGCAGCAGATCGCCGTAGATCTTTTTGCCGGGGATGTCGCGCTGGGTGATGACGGCCAGCACGCCGGGCATTTGCAGGGCGCGCCCGGCGTCGATGCGCCGGATGCGGGCGTGCAGGTGCGGGCTGCGCACGATCACCGCATGGTGCAGGTCTTCTATCTGCGTGTCAGCCACATAGACGGCCTGCCCGGTGACTTTATGGCGGGCGTCCTGGCGCGGGGTGGATTTCCCGATGTGTTTGAATGTTTCAGCCATGTTGTAACTCCCCGGCGGCGCGCCGTACGGCCTGAATGATTTTGGTGTAACCGGTGCAGCGGCACAGGTTGCCGGCCAGCGCCAGGCGGATGTCCTCTTCGGAGGGCGCCGGGTTGTGGTCGAGCAGTCCTTTGGCGGCCATGATCATGCCGGGCGTACAGAAGCCGCATTGCACCGCCCCGGCCTCGATAAAGGCGCTTTGCAAGGGGTGCAGTTTGCCGTTCTTCTCCAGCCCCTCGATGGTCTCGATGGTGCTGCCCTCGGCCTGGCCGGCCAGCACCAGGCAGGCGTTGACTGCCTCGCCGTTCATCAAGACCGTGCAGGCGCCACACTCGCCGGCCTCGCAGCCGTTCTTGCTGCCGGTCAGCCCCAGGTCTTCGCGCAGCACGTCCAGCAGGGTGCGGTTGGGCAGGGTATCCACTTCGATCAGATTGTGATTGACGGTCAGTCGCAGGTGTATGAGTTTCATGCCTTGCTCTCCTGGGCCAGTTCGTAAGCGGCGCACAGGGCGCGCTGCACCAATACCGGGGTAATTTGCAGGCGATAGCAACGGCTGGCGCGCACGTCGTCGATGGGGGCGATCTCGCCGGCGGTCTGTTGGGCGGCGGTCTGCCACAGCTGCGGGGTGGGCGTCTGGCAGCGCAACAGCGCCTCGGCCTGCGGGCAGCGTACCACGGTGGGCGCCACGGCGCCCACCGCCAGGCGGGCGGCGGCGATGCGCCCGTCTGCGTCCAGATGGATGGCCGCTGCGGCGCTGGCGATGGCGATGGTCATCCCGCGCCGTGGGCCGTGTTTGACGAAGGCCGTCCCCTGGCGCGGCGGGCAGGCTTGCAGGCTGGCGTGGTGGATGTATTCACCGGGCTGTAATGCGGTCTTACCCGGCCCGAGCAGGAACTGTTCAATGGGCAGGCTGCGTTCTCCCGCCGCACTGCAAAGGTGCAGCGTGGCGGCGTGAACGAACAGGGCGGGGATTGAGTCGGCGGCGGGCGAGGCGTTGCCCAGGTTGCCGCCCAGCGTGGCCCGGGCGCGGGTGGTAACCGCCCCCAGCCCGCCGGCGGCCTGCACCAGGGCAGGGGCATGGCGCTGCGCCAGGGCGCTGCGCCCCATCTCGCCGAAGGTGGTCAGGGCGCCGATTTCGAGGCGCTCGTCTGTCTGGCGGATGAAACGCAGTTCGCTCAGGGCGCTGATGTCGATCACGACGCCCGGCTGGATGTGCCCGGCGTGGATCTGCGGCAGCACGTCGCTGCCGCCGGCCAGGACGTGCGCGCCCGGTTGTTGCAGCAGCCGGCACAGGTCTGCCAGCGTGTCAGGACGGTGGTATTCGAATGGGTGCATGTTTTCTCCCGTACAAGAGGAGTCTGGGTACAGAAGGCGTTGGGATGATTCTATCCTGGTTGGCGGTTGGCGGCAAGCGTCGCAGCGTTTTTTTTGTCAGCGCTTTGTCATTCCGTTATCAAGTCTTTACCGGCCGGGCGGCGTATCCTCAATACAGATCAAAAGAGCAAAGGAGGATTTGCTGAGATGAATGCCAAAAAGTTTTTCCTGATCGTTTTGTTAGCGGTGCTGGTGATTGTGGCCTCGGGTTGTATGCCTGCGGCGGCCACACAGGCGCCGATCGCCGTCGAAAAGATGGCCGAACCGACCCGCAGTTACTTCCCGCCCCAGCCGCAAGAGCAGAAGCCCTACCAGCCGCCCCAGGCGCCGGTGGCGCCGCAGCCCCCGGCCGAACCGACCATGGCCCCCGCCATGCCGCAGACCTACAGTCAACCGCCGCTGCCGCCGGCGGCGACCGAGGCCCCCGCCTACCAGCCCTGGCAGCCCACGGCTCGCCCGCCGATCGCTGCCGATGGCAATTATTCGCCGTCCGCGCCGGCTTACCCGACCCAATCGCCCTACAACGCCGGCCCGCAGGATAATTACTTCCAGAATTACGGCGTCAACCCGTATCAGGACACCCGCGAGGATCACCTCTCGACCTTTGGTCTGGACGTCGATACCGCCTCGTACAACGTCGCCCGCCGCTACGTGCAGGATGGCGCCATGCCGCCGGCCGACTCGATCCGGGTCGAGGAGTTTGTCAACTCGTTCAATATGGATTACGCCACCCCGCCGGACGTGGCCTTTGCCGTGTACGCCGACGGCTCGCCCTCGCCCTACGACTATCAGACCACGCTGCTGCGTATCGGCGTGCAGGGTTACCGGGTGCCCGAGTCGCAGCGCAAACAGGCCAACCTGACGTTCGTGATCGATATCTCGGGCTCGATGAATATGGAGAACCGCCTGGGACTGGTCAAGCAGTCGCTGCGCATGCTGGTCGACCGCCTGCGCTCGAGCGATATGGTCACGATCGTGGTGTACGGCAGCGACGCCCGCACCGCCCTTTCGCCGACCTGGGGCGACCGCCGCAACGAGATCCTGTGGGCGATCGATTCGCTCCAGCCAGAAGGCTCGACCAACGCCGAGGCCGGGCTGAACCTGGGCTACCAGTGGGCCATGCAGACCTACCGCGAGGGCGGCATCAACCGGGTGATCCTGTGCTCGGATGGGGTGGCCAATGTGGGCACCACCAACGCCAACGGACTGTTGGATCAGGTCGGGCGCTACGTGCAGAACGGCATCACCCTGACGACCGTGGGGTTTGGCATGGGCAACTTCAACGATGTCTTGTTGGAGCAACTGGCCGACCGTGGCAACGGCAACTATTCGTACATCGACGATCTGGAGGAGGCCCGCGAACTGTTCGTTGACGACCTGACCGCGACCCTACAGGTGATCGCCATGGACGCCAAGGTGCAGGTGGATTTCAACCCGGACGTGGTGGCCTACTACCGCCTGATCGGTTATGAGAACCGGGCAGTGGCCGACCAGGATTTCCGCAACGATACGGTGGATGCGGGTGAGATCGGCGCCGGTCACAGCGCCACGGCCCTGTATGCGGTGCGTCTGCAACCCCAAGCGCAGGGGCGGGTGGCCACCGTGCAACTGCGCTGGAAGGATCCCGACCAGCACACGGTCAAAGAGATCAACGGCAACCTCAACAGTTGGGATCTGTACCAGAGTTTTGACGAGGCGCCGGCCCGGTACCAGCTGGCAGTGACGGTCGCACAGTACGCCGAACTGCTGCGGGGCAGTCCCTGGGCGCGGGGTTCCTCGTTCTCTCAGGTGGCCAATTATGCCTCTCGCCTGGCGGATGCGCTGCCGCAGGACGAACAGGTACGTGAATTTGCCGATCTGGTCTGGCGTGCCTCCCGGTTGGCCGGTTGGTAAGCCTGCCGGGTGATAGGGGAGAACCAGATCGATACAGAAAGCAGGGGGGTGTGTTTAGAGGGATGCCTGGGCTGCCAGGCATCCCTGCTTATCGTTAAGCCAGGGTGCGCCCAATATACAGCAGGTGATCGGCGGCGCCACTCATATTCGCTTTGCTGGTCGTAGAATTGTTCAACGTGATTCATGACGTAAATTATACGTTATTGTTCCTGTGGTGAAAGGTGAGCGCTCACGGCAGATTGAGGAGTAAATTCACTGTCCGGCGCAGCATGCCGGCGCTACAATTTGATCTTACCGTTTTTGCCGCCAACCACTTTTGCCTGTGTACCATAACGAGGACTGTATGGATTGGACGATCCTGGTGATCATTGTGCAATTGATCTTTCTGGAGGGTATCCTCTCGATCGATAACGCCGCCGTGTTGGGGGCCATGGTGGCGCCATTGCCAAACGATGTTCCCGTGCCCTGGCCCGCGGCGTTACGCAGATTGGGCGATTGGCTGCACCCCATGTTGGGCAACGAGCGTACCGCTGCGTTACGGGTGGGGCTGCTGGGGGCCTATGTAGGCCGCGGTGTGATGTTGCTGCTGGCCTCGCTGGTGGTGCGCAACCCGTGGTTGAAGATCCTGGGGGCGGCCTATCTGGTGCGCCTGGCGTTTGATAACCTCGGCTCGTCCGAAGACCCCGAGGACGAGGATGCAGAAATGCATTCCATCAAGCGCAGTTCGTTCTGGTCGGTGGTGTTGACCGTGGAACTGGCCGATCTGGTGTTCAGTCTGGATAACGTCGTGGCGGCGGTGTCGCTTTCGGAAAAGCTGTGGGTGGTCATGCTGGGCGTTGCCATCGGCATTTTGATGATGCGTTTTGCCGCCGGCTGGTTCAGTTATGCGGTCGAGCGCCAGCCAATTTTGAAGGTGGCGGCTTACGTCCTGGTGCTCAACATTGGTGTGGAACTGCTGCTGGACGAACTGTTTGCCATTCACACTTCGGACTGGATGCGTTTCGGCATTTCTGTGATGACCGTGCTGCTGGCGCTGGCGTATGCCCGTTTCACCGTGTTGCAGCATCTGCGCCCGCTGCTGCGTTGGATTGCGCGCGGCCTCTCGAATTTCAAGGCG
Source organism: uncultured Anaerolineaceae bacterium (assembly GCA_964535315.1). Taxonomy (GTDB): domain Bacteria; phylum Chloroflexota; class Anaerolineae; order Anaerolineales; family Anaerolineaceae; genus CAZHTS01. The sequence continues at coordinate 23,560 of CAZHTS010000040.1, read as the reverse complement.
GTCTTCGATTGGGCGCTGGAGCCGGTCAACCTGATTTTTTCGTTGCTGTGGAAGTTGATCCGCATGATCTTTATGCCGCGTTCGCAGCCCAACTCGCTGTAAACGCCGGGCTATGCAACCCGCTGGCGATAATGCGCCAGATTGGTTTGGGTGATTTGTGTCAGATCGGCTGGGATCTCGTTCAGGGCAAACCAGCCGATTTCGCTGCACTTTCCGGGCTCGCGAATGACCGGTTGTCCGGCGGTGATGCGGCACAAAAATGTAGGCGAGACCCAATGCTGTTTTTCTTCGGGCAGGATGTGATCGGCGACATCGAGCAATTCGCCCACCTCGATGCGAATGCCGTATTCCTCATCCATCTCGCGTTGTAACGCTTCGGCCAGCCGTTCGCCAAATTCGACCGAGCCGCCGGGAAACTCCCATAACCCGCGCTCGTTTTTGGCCAGCGGGCCGCGCCGCGCCAGAAACAACCGGCCCCGTTCGTCGATCAGGATGGCTCCAACGCCCACGCCGATGTAATCAATGCCGCGTTTCATGATCTCGCTCCTAAAAGATAGTATACTTGCACCCATCTTATCATACCTGTCGAGCCGATGAAACGTTATCCCATCCCTGCCGAAGAGGCGCGCGCCGAGATCGAGGTGCTCCATTCGCGTTTCATTGCCTGCGCCGGCCCGGCGTTTGGCGTGGAACAGGCGCGGGCGTTCATCACACACATCAAGAATGAATTTGCCGACGCCAGCCATCATGTCCCCGTGTATCTGGTGGGATATGGCAGCAGCGTCACCGCCCATTGCAGCGACGACGGCGAGCCGGCGGGCACCGCCGGGCGACCGGCGCTGGCGGTTTTGCAGGGCAGCGGCTTGGGGGATGTGGCGGTGGTCATCGTCCGTTATTTTGGCGGCACCAAACTGGGCACCGGCGGGTTGGTGCGGGCGTATAGCGATGCAGTGCGGGCGGTGCTGGCAGTGCTGCCTCGCGCCGAGAAAATCCCCACCCATACGGTTATGCTGGCTTTCCCGTATCCGTATTTTGAGCGCATCCGCCTGCTGGTGGCGGCGCACCGCGGGCAAATCCTGGACGAGGATTTTGCCGCCGATGTGACGGTGACGGCGCGTTTTGTTGTGGACTATTTCGACGGTTTTCAGCGGGCGTTGAGCGAACTGACGCGCGGCGCCATCCAGGCCGAGATCATCGAGACCAACCCCGAGACGATCTTCCCGATCGGTTCTTTTGCGGATCAGACCTGATAGGCGCCTGACGATGGGGCGGGGCCGGTTTGCAGGCGCTGCGCCAGGCGGGTGTTGCGCTGGGCAATGCGGTCGTTGTGCAGCGCCATGCGGATGGCTGCCGGGCTGCCCACCAGCACCACCAGCTTGCGCGCCCGGGTCACGCCGGTGTAGAGCAGGTTGCGTTGCAGCATCATGTAATGCTGGTTGAGCAGGGGAATGATCACGGCCGGGAACTCGGAGCCCTGTGCTTTGTGGATGCTGATGGCGTAGGCGTGGACGATTTCGTCCATCTGGCTGAAATCGTACTCGATTAACGTTCCGTCGAAATCGATGCGGACGACCTGTTCTTCCAGGTCGATGGCGCGGATCTGCCCGAAATCGCCGTTGAAGACATGTTTGTCGTAGTTATTGCGGATTTGCATGACGCGGTCGTTGACGCGCAAGACGCGCTGGCCGTGATGCATTTCTGTCTGCCCGACTGCCGGGTTGAGGCGCTCTTGCAGGCGCTGGTTGAGCTCGCTCACCCCGGTCTGGCCGCGGTGCATGGGGCTGAGCACCTGGATGTCGCTGTGCGGGTCGAGACCGAATTTGTCGGGGATGCGCTGCGAGACCAACCCCAGGATCAGGTCGGCGGCGCGCTGCGCATCCTGTTCCTGGAAGAGGAAGAAGTCGCTGATCTGGCGCGAGAAGTGCGGATACTGGCCCTGGTTGATGCGGTGGGCGTTGAGGATGATGGCGCTGTCTTCGCTCTGGCGGAAGATGGTCGTCAGGCGCGTGACCGGGATTTGCTCGCTGTGGATCAGGTCGTGCAGCACACTGCCCGGCCCGACTGAGGGCAGTTGATCCATGTCACCGACGATGAGCAGATGGCTGCCGGCCTCGATGGCGCGCAGCAGGTGGTTCATCAGCAGGATGTCGATCATTGAGGCCTCATCGACGATGATCATGTCGGCGTCGAGCGGGTTCTGGCGGTCGCGCAGGAAGGTGTTGCCGGCGCCGGGGTTGAATTCAAGCAGGCGATGGATCGTTTTGGCTTCCAGCCCGGTGGTCTCGCTCAACCGTTTGGCGGCGCGCCCGGTGGGGGCGGCCAGCAGAACGCTCTTGTGTTCGGCGCGCAGCAGTTGGATCAGGCTGCCGATGATGGTGCTCTTGCCCGTACCGGGGCCGCCGGTCAGGATGCTGACCTTGTGGGTCAGGGCCATGCGGATGGCTTCCTTTTGCGCGGGGGCCAGTTGCAAGTTGTTTTGCTGGATGGCCCAGGCCAGCGCCCATTCCCAGTTGTAGTGCTGGAAGCGTTCCAACCGGTCGCGCCGGGCGTTCATCAACACCTTGAGCTTATAGGCCACGCCGCTTTCGGCCTGATAAAAGGGCGGCAGGTAAAGCGCCTGATCTTCGGCGACCAGCAGTTCCTGCTCGATCAGGTGGCCGATCTGTTCCTGGCAGGCGCAGACCGGCACGCCCAGGATGTCAACCGTTTTGTGCACCAGCGCTTCTTGCAGCGCAAAGCAGTGCCCGTCGTCGCTAAATTCGCTCAGGGTGTACTGCAACCCGGCCTGGATGCGACGTGGGTCGTGGGCGGGGATGCCCATTGCCTGGGCGATTTTGTCGGCGGTCTTAAAGCCGATGCCGTAAATGTCCTGCGCCAGGCGGTAAGGATCATTCTGTACGACGTTGAGCGAGCTTTCGCCGTATTGTTTGTAAATTTTGACCGCCAGGCCGGTGCTGACGCCGTGGCCCTGTAAGAAAATCATGATTTCTTTGATTTGTTTTTGCGCCTGCCAGGCCAGGTTGATGCGCTCGACGCGTTTTTCACCGATGCCGGGCACTTCCCGCAGGCGGTCGGGGTGGCTTTCGATGATATCCAGCGTGGCGATGCCAAAGTTGTCTACGATGCGGTTGGCAGTGACCGGGCCGACGCCCTTGATCAGCCCGCTGCCCAGGTATTTGCGGATGCCTTCGATGGTGGCGGGGAGTTCGACGGTGTAGGCGCGAATCTCAAACTGCCGGCCGTATTCGGGATGGGTGCTCCACACCCCGCGCAGGCGCAGCGATTCGCCGGCGGCGACGCCGGCCAGGGCGCCAACGATGGTAACCAGCGAATCCTTGCCGCGCGGTTGCAGCCGGGCGACCGTGTAGCCGTTTTCTTCGTTCTGGAAGGTGATGCGTTCCAACGTGCCTTCAAGGGTCTGCAAGGGAAGTTCGGGTTGGTGCGGTGTATACGTAGTGGGCATGGGGTTATTCCAGCGGCCAGGCGCGTTCGGCGTGCAGCACCGCCGTATCGTTGGCCGGGTCGAGTTCGAGGGCGCCCTCGATGATAAAGGCGCGGTGTTCGCCGAGCACGGCGCGGGCGCGCTGGTAGGCTTCCGGAAAGAAGATGACGTCCAGCGTGCCTTCACCGTCTTCGAGGGTCAGAAACAACATGGGTTTGCCGCTGGAAGTCTGGCTGCGGCGGCTGGTCTGGCGGATGCCCGCCACGCGAATGCGCTGCCCGGCGTGGGCGAGGGCATCCAGGGTGTTCAGGGCCCGCGCCGCGACGATTTTGGCGGCGTAACGTTCGAGCGGGTGCGCCTCGACGCTGACGCCGAGGATTTGCTGCTGGGCGTCCAGACGCTCTTCCGGGCTCCAATCGGGCTGGCCGGCGGGCAGCAGATCGAACAGCGCCAGCTGGCCGGGCCGGCGATGCCCCTGCTCGATGCGCTGCAAGAGAGCAGGGATGGGGCCAAAACCATCCAGTGCGCCGGCTTTGGCCAGGTTGGCGGCCTCCAGTGGGCGCGGGTCAACCTTGAGCAGAAAGTCTTCCAGGTCGTGGAACGGACGCCGGCGCAAGATGCGTTCCAGGGTGCTGCGGGTCAGGTCGCGCACCTGATCCAGCCCCATGTATAGCACCGCCTGGCCCTGCGGGTAGGCGACGGAAAATTCGCGCTGCGAATGGTTGACGTGCGGCGTGCGCACGCACAACCCCAGGCGGTGGGCCTCGTTGAGATAGACGCGCTGGCTGTAGTAGCCGCCCCAGTTAGCCAGCACGGCGGCCATGAATTCGGCCGGATAATGCGTCTTGCACCAGGCCGAACGCCAGGCGACCAGCGCATACGAAGCGGCGTGCGCCTTGGGAAAGCCATAGCCGGCAAAGGCGGCCATCAACTCCCAGATACGCCCGGCGCTTTCGGCGTCTACGCCGTTTTTCTGAGCGGCGCCCTCGATAAACTTCTGGCGCAGGTTTTGCATCTGTTTGCCGGGGTCAAAATGGCTCATCGCCCGGCGCAGCAGGTCGGCCTCGGCCAGCCCGAGCCCGGCCAGGCCGTTGGCGATGCGCAGCACCTGCTCCTGATAGACGATGACGCCGTAGGTATCTTGCAGCAGAGGGGCCAGCGCCGGGTGCAGGTGGGTGATGGTCTCTTCGCCTTTGTGCCGGCGGGCAAATGCGTCCTTGAGCCCACCCTTGAGCGGGCCGGGGCGATAGAGCGCCAGGGCAGCCATGATTTCGTCGACGCTGCGGGCGCGCAGTTCTTTGAGCATGGCGCGCATGCCGGGGCTCTCGATCTGGAAACAGCCGATGGTGCGCCCGTTTTCGACGCAGCCGGCGGTGGCGGGGTCGTCTTCGGGGATGGCTTCCAGCACCTGCATCGGCGTGCTCAGGTCGTGACGCTGCCAGGAATACAGGGCGGCGGCCACGTCGCCCAGAACGGTCAGGCCGCGAATGCCGAGCAGATCCAGTTTGAGCAAGCCCAGTTTCTCGAGCGCTTTGCGGTCGAATTGCGTCAGGTGCAGGTTCTTCGAGGTCGATTGCTGCAATGGAACCAGGTCGAGCAGCGGAATGGGCGAGATCACCACCCCGCCGGCGTGCACGGAGAGATGGCGCGGCAGGCGCAGCAGGTCGCTGGCCTCGGCCACCATGAGTTCCACGCCGGCTTTGTTTTGTGCGGGGGCGGCGGCGTGTTGCGCCAGGATTTCCGCAAAAGGCGATTCGTTGGAAGGGCCTTCCTCGTCCTCGCCTTCGTCGTTGGGCCGGTAGAAATGTGGCAGCGGGCGCAGCAGGCGGCGGATTTCTTCGGGCGAAAGGCCGTGCGCTTTGGCCACATCGCCCAACGCCGAGCGCGGCCGGAAGCGGTTGATCGTGCCCACCATGGCGACGCGCTCAGGGCCGTAGGTTTCAAAGACGTGCTGGATGACCTCGTCACGGCGGCGCGAGCACAGGTCGGTGTCGATGTCGGGCGGCGTCTGGCGCGCCGGGTTGAGAAATCGTTCGAAATACAAATCGTGTTGGATCGGATCGGGGGTGGTGATGCCCAGGCCGTAGGCCACCAGCGAGGATGCAGCCGAACCGCGCGAGGAAATGGGGATGCCGCGGCTGCGGGCGTAGTCGACCATTTCTTCCACGATCAAGAAGATGGTTTCGATGCGCCGTTCACCGATGACGGACAGTTCGTAATCCAGGCGCCGGCGCAGAACGGGGGTGATGCGCCCGTAGCGCCGGGCGACGCCGGCCTCGGCTTTCTGGCGCAGGTGCTCGAACGCGCTCAGGCCGGACGGAAGGGGGATGCTGGGGTAATGTGGGACGCCCAGCGGTAACTCGAACTGGCAGCGCCCGGCGATCTCCTGGGTGGCGGACAGGGTCTCGGGCCAGGCGGCGAAGCGCGCCTGCATTTCTTCGGGCGAGGGAAAATAGGCGGCGGGTGGGGCGCCGGCGTCGGGAGGCAGGCTGCCCAACGGTTTGTTGCAGCGGATAGCCGCCAGGGTGCGCTGCAGGCGCGTCTGTTCGGGGGTGAGGTAATAGATGGCCTGAGCCGCGGCGGCCGGCAGCGCCGTCTTGCGCCCCAGTTGCAGCAGGGCAGGGATGATCTCGTCGTCGGACGGCAGGTGGCGGTAGATTTCGACGTAACATTGCCCGGCGAAACGCCGGCCGATCTCATCCAGCCAGGCCTGCGCCTGTTCGAACTGGCGCTGCTGGATCAGGCGCGTCAGGGGGCCGTTCTTCCCCCCCGTCAGGCAGACCAGCCCGGCGCGGTGCGCCTCCAGCGCGTCCAGGGTGAGCGCCGGAACGGCGTTGTTAATCGCCGCGTCCATTAGCTGGCTGCTGAGATGGCAGAGACTGCGCCAACCGCCGGCGTCTGTGGCGAGCAATACCACCCGGCCCGGCGCCGGGGCGGCCAGCGCCACCTCTAACCCCAGGATGGGGTGAATCCCTTCCTGTTTGCAGGCGCAGTAGAACTCAACCGCCCCGCTCAGACAGGCAAAATCGGTCAGGGCCAGCGCAGTCTGGCCGCCGCTTTTGGCCATCTGAACAAGCTGCTGGGGGGAAGCAAGTCCCTCCAGCAGCGAGTACATCGAGTGCGCATGAAGATGGGTAAACACGTCTGGTTTTTGCCAGATGCGCCCGCCGGCACAGGCGCCCTGCCGGTTTAAGCGTGGTGGGGCAGGGGAATTTTGCCGGCTTTGGCCTGAAAGTGCAGATAGAAGGAGGCGACTTCGTAGTAGACCGGGTAGAAGAGCGAGCCATAGACCAACAGCGGGTTGGGATCATTGAAGGTGGCGATGATGGCCAGCATCATAACGATCCAGATCACGGTCAACACCAGGCTGACGTTGCGCAGGGCGATGGTCTTGGTCGAGATGTATTTGGTGGGGACGAACACCATCACGGCGAAGGCGGCCAGGACGATGCCGTTAATCACCGGATTATGGCCGATCAGGTAGAAGTAGAGGGCGATGATGTTCCAATAGGAAGGGAAACCGGTGAAGAAGCCATCGTCGGTTTTGGCCTCGGTCTGGCAGAAGCCGTAAATCGAGGAAAGCAGGACGAGGATGAAGACCGGGGCCCATTGGCGGGGCACCAGTTCGTACTGGTACATGAACACGACGGGGATGAAGGTGTAGTTGATGAAATCGACGATGTCATCCAGCTTGCGCCCGTCGAACTGGTGGGCAAAGGTGGTCACCTTCCAACGGCGGGCCAGGGTGCCGTCTGTGCCGTCGATCAGAAAGGCCAGACCCAGGATGATAAACATTAACTGAGGCTTACCGGCAAAGGCTGCCAACAGCGCAAAGAAACCCAGGGGCAATCCCAAACTGGTGTAGACATGAACAGCCCAGGCGCGAAGGACAAATAACCGGTTTTTCGTCATACAACGTATCTCCTCTAATTTTAAATGGGGGGATGAGTGTGGGGGTGCGATCTTGGATTGAACTGTTGGAATGACCTTAATATACCACAAACTGACCGCCTTGTGTGACGCCCTGCCATCGCGGCTGCGCGCACTTCTGGCATGCCGGGTTGCCCTGCAGAGGGTTTTTGAACCGGCTGCAAATCGAGCGCCGACCGGCAGGATATGATAAGATAAAGAAAAAAAGGAGTCGAACATGCAGCAGCCAGGGTGGATCACAGTTTTAGGATCGGGTGAGACTTCAGCCAGCGGCGGGCAGGTGTTTGAGACGCTGGCGCGGCGGCTGTCGGTGCCGTTATCGATTGGTGTCCTGGAAACGCCGGCCGGTTTTGAACTGAATTCGGCGCAGGTGGCGGGGCGGGTGGCCGATTTTCTGCGGGTGCGTTTACAGAACTACCAGCCGCGCGTGCAGTTGATCCCGGCGCGCCGTAAGGGCGGCGCCTGTAGCACGGACGATCCGGCTTTGTTGCAGCCTTTATTGGACAGCGATCTGATCTTTTTGGGGCCGGGCAGCCCGAGTTATGCCGTGCGCCAGTTGAGCGGCAGCGTGGCGTGGTACTGGGTGCAGGCGCGCCAGCGCCAGGGGGCGTTTCTGGCGTTGGCCAGCGCCGCCACCGTGGCAATCGGCGCTTTTGCCCTGCCGGTATACGAAATTTATAAGGTCGGAGAAGAAGTTCATTGGAAACCCGGCCTGGATTTGTTTGGCCCTTATGGGCTGCGCCTGGTTTTCGTCCCGCATTGGAACAATAACGACGGCGGGAGCGAACTGGATACCAGTCACTGCTTTATGGGCGCCGAGCGCTTTGCGGTTTTGCAGACGCTCTTGCCGGCGGACGTGACCCTCATCGGCCTGGACGAGCACACCGCCCTGACGTTGGATTTGCAGCGGCAGCAGTGCCAGGTGCTCGGGCGTGACAGCGTTCACATTCTGCGTAATGGGAAACAGATCGATTACGCCAGCGAGAAGCGTTTTGGCATGGAACTGCTGGGCGATTTTCGCCTGCCGGCCGACCCGTCTGAAGGGATCCCTGTCGACCTCTGGCAGCAGGCGTTGTTAAATCAACAGCGCAAGGCCGAACAGGACCTTGCGCCGGTGATCATTCCGGATGCGATCAAAGCGCTGGCGGAGCGGCGTTCGCGGGCTCGCCTCGAGCGGCGTTGGGAAGAGGCCGACATCCTGCGCCAGCAGATTATGGCGTTGGGCTGGGCGGTGACCGATACCTCAACCGGTTCGGACGTGAGCCCGTTATAGCCGGTCGGTCAGCGTGCCGCGCACCCAATCGCCGACCAGCCAGTATTTGAAGTCCTGACCCTGGCTGGTCTGTACGGCGCCGACCACGCTGTATATCAACCCGCCGAAGGGCAGCAGACTGAGCAGGCAGGCGCAGGGCATCAGGATCAACCCGATGAGCACCGCCGAGAGGATGCCGCTGATGGCCCAGGCCGCGCCGATGATGAACCCGCCGCCGACCCAGGTGATCAACTGGAAGATGAACGATTGCAGCGCCTGGTAGGCCACGTAACGCGAACGCTCCTTAAAGACCAGGTAGATGATCAGCGCCGCAATCGGGCCGACGAAGCCGGTGAAGAGGTTGATCACCGCACTGAGGTGGGCAAACATGGCCCAGGTGCGTTCGTCCGAAGGGGAAAGCGGCGCCGGGGCCGGGGTTGGGCCGGGCAGGGGGGCCGCAGGTGGGGTATCGTAAACAGGTGTTTCAGACATAATTGATTTGCTCCCAAAAAATAGTTTCTGTATGATATACGCAGTATCTCCTGGGAGGTTGCACATAAACAACAAGGGCTGCCGTTGGAAGGCAGCCCTTGACGTATTTCAATTTTACGCCGGCTTAAGCCCAGCCCTGATCCTTGACGAACTTGGTGATGACGGGGATCTCGACGTATTCGCCCTTGTAGGCCTTGACGCCCCAGTAGATGCTCAGAATGAAACCAATAACGCCGGTGCAGGCGCCGATGAAGACAACGCTGAGGATGGCGCTGCCAACGCCATAAACGATACCCCAGGCCAGCGCCTGAGCGTTATGCGCCTTGATGAACGGGCGGTTCTTCTTGTCTTCCATGAGCAGCAGGATGATGGGGATAATGGGGGTAAAGATATAGGCCAGGCATGCCCAGAGCTTGTCATCGCTGCTGACATCGGCGGAGTAAGGATTGTTCATTAAAGTGCCTCCTGAATAGGATTAGGTTTGAAATAGCGCTTGTTCTATTGTACAACATTTTGTCGATTTCGCAATAAATTTGCAAGGAATCCCTGACAAAACTGGTAGTTTTAAGCTCCAGGACGGATGCAGGGATATGCTAAAATCAATCGTATGACAATCGACGTAGTTTTCATGGGTTCTCCAGATTTTGCCCTGCCGGTGTTACGCCGGCTGGCAGAGACGTACCGGGTGGTGGGGGTGGTGACGCAGCCGGACCGTCCGGCCGGACGGGGGCGGACGATGACCCCGCCGCCGGTCAAGTCGTTGGCCGAGACGCTGGGCATTGCCGTCATCCAGCCGCGGCGTTTACGCGAGCCGGAGGCGTTTGCGCAGTTGCAGGCCTGGCAGCCGCAGTTGATCGTGGTGGCGGCCTTCGGCCAGATTCTGCGCCAGAACGTGCTGGATTTGCCGCCGTACGGCTGTATCAACGTGCACGCCTCGCTGCTGCCGCGCTGGCGCGGCGCGGCGCCGATCCAGGCGGCCATCCTGGCCGGGGATGCACAAAGCGGCGTGACGATTATGCAGATGGACGCCGGGGTAGATACCGGCCCGCAGCTCAACCGGCGGGCGGTGCCCATTCTGCCTGAAGACACGGCCGAGACGTTGAGCGGCCGGCTGGCGACCGCCGGAGCAGATTTATTGATCGAGACGCTGCCGGCCTATCTGGCGGGCAGTTTATCACCGGAACCGCAGCAGACGCAGGATGCCACCTACGCCCCCATGTTGAAAAAGGAAGACGGGCTGTTGAACTTTGATGAAGCGGCCGCTGCGTTAGAGCGCCGGGTGCGCGCCTTTTCCCCCTGGCCGGGCGCCTACCTGATCTGGCAGGGGGAAGCGCTCAAGGTTCACCGCGCCCACGTTGCCGACCATGATGCTCGGCCGGCGGGGCGGCGGCTGGTGGTGCAGGGCTGCCCGGCGCTGGCTACGGCGGCGGGCGTCCTGGTGCTGGATGAAGTCCAGCCGGCCGGCAAGAAGGCGATGCCGGGTAAGGTCTTCTTGAACGGGGCGCGCCAGTGGGCCGAGGGCCAGGATTGATGAACGCCGGCGCTCCAACTTCATTGCGCTTTTTGTGTTTCGGCGTGGGCGCCATCGGTACCTATATCGGCGGCAGCCTGGCGCTGGCCGGGCAGCGGGTCGTGTTTTTAGAGCGGGCCGAGGTGGCCGGGGCGGTGCGGCGTTCTGGGCTGCGTTTGCGCCTGGCAGAAGAAGAGTTTTCGGTTGGCGACCCTCAGGTGGTGAACTCGCTGGAAGAGGCGCTGGCGTTTGCGCCGTTTGACGCCGCCATTCTGGCGGTCAAATCGTTTGATACGCCGGCGGTGATCGAGATGCTGCGTCCGTACCGCCAATCCCTGCCGCCGGTGTTGTGCCTGCAGAACGGCGTCGAAAACGAACCGCGCCTGGCGGAGGCCTTGGGCGCAGAGCGGGTGATTGCCGGAACGGTGACCAGCGCCGTCGGCCGCCGGGCCGCAGGCGACATCGTCCTTGAACGGCTGCGCGGCGTGGGTGTGGCCGGGCCACATCCGCTGGCGCCGGCGCTGGTGCAGGCCGGTACGGCGGCCGGGCTGCGGGCAATGTATTTTAACGATGCGGCCGGGATGAAGTGGTCCAAGATGCTGACCAACCTGATGGCCAACGCCACCTCTGCCATTCTGGATATGACCCCGGCCGAGGTCTTTGCTCACCCCGGGTTGTTTCAACTCGAAATGCGCCAACTGCGCGAGACGCTGGCGGTGATGGCTGCCCAGGGCATCGGCGTGGTGGATTTGCCGGGTACCCCGGTGCGGATGCTGGCCTGGGCGGTGCGTCGTCTGCCGGCGGCGCTGGCGCGGCCGGCGTTGGGCCGGGCGGTGGGGCGCGGCCGGGGGGCCAAGATGCCCTCGTTCCATATCGACCTGCACGCCGGGCGCGGGCAGAGCGAGGTGGATTACCTCAACGGCGCCGTGGTGCGCGCCGGGCGGGCCTGTGGGGTGGCGACCCCGGTTAACCGGCTGTTGAACGATACGCTGCTGGCGCTGACCCGCGGCGAACAGGATATTCAAATTTTTGCGCGCCGGCCCGAACGTTTGCTGGCCGCGTTGCAAACTTACGAAAGGGGTTCTTAATGAGTGTCCCTTATTGGGTAGAAGATTCGGTTTTTTATCAGATTTTTCCCGACCGCTTTGCCAATGGAGATTTCAGTAACGATCCACCCAACGTCCAGCCCTGGGATGGGCAGGTAAACCCGCGCGGTTTCTTTGGCGGCGACTTGCGTGGCATCGTCCAGCGTTTCGATTATCTGCTCGACCTGGGGATCAACGCCCTGTACCTCAACCCGATCTTTCTGTCTTCCTCCACCCATCGTTACAACACGATCGATTATTACCAGATCGACCCGCGCCTGGGGGACATGAAAGATTTTCAGGCGCTGCTGGATGTGGCCCATCGCAACAATGTGCGCGTCATTCTGGACGGCGTCTTCAACCATTGCGGGCGCGGCTTTTTTGCTTTCGACGATTTATTGGAAAACCAGGATTTCTCCTCCTATCGCGACTGGTTTCACGTCAACCGTTACCCGATCGACGCCTTTTCGCCGGGCGATGCCGACACCTATCAGGCGTGGTGGGGGATCAAGAGCCTGCCGAAGTTTAACACCCAGAACCCGCAGGTGCGGCGTTACATTTTTGACATCGCCCGTTACTGGATTGAACGCGGGGCGGACGGCTGGCGCCTGGACGTGCCCAACGAGATCGACGACGACGTGTTCTGGGCCGAGTTTCGCCATGTGGTGCGTTCTGCCAACCCGGACGCTTATCTGGTCGGCGAAATCTGGGACGGGCAGCCGCGCTGGGTGGGTAAGAACCATTTTGACGGCCTGATGCATTATCCGCTGCGCGAGGCCACGCTGGGGCTGGTGAGCGGTAAGCACCGGGTGAGCACGTTTGCCCAGCGCATCGATGAGTTGTTGAAGCTGTATGCGCGTGAGAATGTCTACAGCATGTATTTGTTGTTGGGCTCGCACGACACCGAGCGCATCCTGACGTTGTGTGAGAACGATCTACAGCGCGTCAAACTGGCCTATTTCGTCCTGTTTTCGATGCCGGGAGCGCCGGCCATCTACTACGGCGACGAAGTAGGGCTGGAGGGCGGCAAAGACCCGGACTGCCGGCGCCCCTTCCCGTGGGATGAGCGCGCCTGGAAACCGGGGATGCGCGAATGGGTGCGCAGCCTGATCGCCCAGCGTAAGCGCCTGGCGGTGCTGCGGCGCGGCGATTTCCGCCAGGCGGCGGTGGAAGATCATGGCGGTTGTTATGCCTTCACCCGTTCGTTGGGGCTGGATCATTTGCTCGGCGTATTGAACGCCAGCCAGCGCAAGCATCAAATTCGTTTGAATGTTTCTGAATTGGGCTGGCCGGATGGTCAGGTGCTGCGCGACCTGCTGGGCGGCGAGCGCTATGCGGTTCAGGCTGGTTACGTGGAACTGGGGCTGCCGGCGCTCACGGGGCTGTGGTTATCCCCGCAGGCTTCCTGATCTTTGTAGGGAATGGTTGAAAATGGAACCACGTGTTTCGGGCGCTCAAAAATTTTTCGTCGTGTTGTTCACCCTGCTGGCAGTGGTGAGCGGGATTCCGGCTCTGTTTGTTTTGCCGGGCCGGCTGGTGCTGATGCGCCCCGACGAATACCAGCGCGGCCTGGTGGCCAGCGGGTTTTACCGCCGCTACCCGCAATTGCTGGCCGGGGTATTGAAGCCGGAGGATGCTTTGCCGGGGGCGCAAATGCAGAATGCGTTGGCTTTCCTGGATGAGCAAGATTATCAGCAGGTGTTTGCCGCCGTGTTCCCCGCCGTGTGGCTGGAGGCTCAGGGTGGATCGGTTTTGAGCCAGTTCTGGGACTATCTCAACGCGGGTGATGGGGAACTGCATCTGATGGTGGATATGCGCCCGGTGCAGAGCAGCATGCAGGGCGAAGGGGCGCGGCTGTTGGCGCAGCAGATGTTACAGTCCTGGCCGGCGTGCACGCAGCAGGAGCTATTGCAACTGGGCGCGCTGGCACTGGGCGGCGGCGTCCAGCCCGGCATGCAGCAGGACGTTCCCCTGTGCCGCCCGCCGGCGCCGTTGGTATCTGTGGCCGAGGAACGCATGACGCAGACGATTGCCGCGTTTGGGGGGCAGATGCCGGGGGAGATCGATCTGGCGCAATCGCTGCCCCAGCAGAGCGCGCAGTGGCAGCAGATGGTATACCGCTATCGCGCCATCCGCCAGCTGGACTTTTTCTTGCCGGCGGCGGCGCTGCTCTTTCTGTTTCTGGTGGCGCTGCTGACGCTGCCTTCTCTGCGCCGGCTGTTCAACTGGTGGGCGTTGGTGTTGATCTTGAGCGGCGTGGGCGCTTTGAGCCTGGCGCTTGTGTTGTATATCTCGCAGAATGTGCTGCTCGCCGGGTTGGCGCAGTCACTTACCGGCTCTGGCGCCGCTTTGATAGAAGTATGGATCCAGGCCGGCGAATACGTCGTGGGCGTCTTCCTGCTGGGGGCCGGCGCCAGCGGGGCGGGGGCGGCGCTGATCGGCGCCGGGCTGTACGTCGCCGGGCGCTTTATGCCGCGTTGACCCGCTTTTGGGCCATCTGAGGTTCGGCGGTCATCACCACCTTTTCGGCCGGGAGCAGGATGTGGAACTGTGCGCCGGGGAAGGTCTGTTCGTCGTGCCCCGGGCTTTCGGCCCACAGCCGGCCGCCATGCGCCTCGATGATGCCGCGGGCGATGGTCAGACCCAATCCCGGCCCGGCGCCCTTGAACTTGGTGTCGTCGGTGCTGTGCAGCAGGATGTTGCCCACCCGGTAGAATTTTTCAAAGATGCGCTCCAAATCCTGGGCGGCAATGCCGATGCCGGTGTCGGCGACGACGATTTCGATCCACTGGCTGCCGACGCGATTGGGCGGGTCGATCCAGCAGCCGCTGATGCGGATTTCACCGCCGTCGGGGGTAGATTTGATGGCGTTCTGGATCAGGTGCGAGAGCGCCTGCCCCAGGCGTTTGCCGTCGGCCAGGATGATGGGCAGATTGTTGAGCCCTTCGATTACGATCTTCTGATTGCGGGTTTCGACCGCCTGGCCCCATTTTTCGAGGGCGGCGGCGGCCACCCCGGATAGCGAGACGGGCGATTTGATCAATTCCAGGCTGTTGGTGTCAACCTTGGAGACGTCGAACATCATGTCGGCAATTTCTTCCAGCCGGCGGGCAGCCTTGGCCACACTCTCGGTCATTTGCAATCCCAGATCGCGCGAGAGCGAATTGCCGCGCAGCATTTCCAGCATCATGTCGTTGTAGCCGATGATGCGGGTCAGCGGCGTGCGTAACTCGTGCGAGGCGATGCTGATGAAATCGGTTTTGGCCTCGTCTAGCCGTTCCAATTCTTTGTTGGCGGCCGACAGGCGGGCGTTGAGGCGCTCGTTCTCACGGTTGCGGTGTTTCAAATCTTCGTACAGGCTGGCGTTTTCCAGCGCAATGGCGGTCTGGTCGGCGACGGTTTCGAGCGTTTGCAGTTCTTTGAGGAAGAAGCGGTCGCCGGAGATTTTGGGGCCCAGGCCCAGCAGGCCGATCCAACGGTCCTTCAAATAGATGGGCACGTATACGTCCAGTTTTTGCGTTGACAGCCAGGAACGTTCCGAACGCGGCATGTCTTTGTATTTGGCCGAGAGATCGATGTCGTATTGGGTCACCGGCAGGCGGTCCTGACTGAAAGTCAGCGTCAGCGGGGAGTTGGCATCCAGATAGCCAATCGGCCGGGTGGCGGCCTGATCGGTGCCGGGGTGAATTTCCAGAATGGCGTAGCCCAGTTTGCCGACCGGGGTGATCAGGTAGAGGGCCGAGTGGGTGACGCGCATGGCCTTGTCGATCATGCCGGTGATGACCACCGAAAGCTGTTCCAGTTCCAGGATGTTGGCGATGTTTTTACTGTAACTGGAGAGCAGTTCGGTGCTGTCGTAGTCTTTGCGGGCAAACAGGCGGGCCGCCAGGCGCTGGATCAGGTTGAGCAGCGGATTGATCACCAGGGCGATGATCAGCGCCACGCCGCCGATGGTGGCGGCCGGGTTGGTTTCGGGCCTGGAACGGCTGAGGGAGGGCACGGCGGTCAGCACTACGGCATAGACGATGACCGCCAGGATTGAACTGATGATGAACTGGGACGAATTGCGCAGAAACTGGCGCTGGTCTGGCAGACGCAGCGTCAGTGACGTGTAGGTGATGATGGCGGCGGTGATGACGGCCACCACGCTGCCAAGCAGCGCCTGTTGGATGGCGTAGAGAACCACGGCGGTGATAAAGGGGATCAGGGCAAAGTACCAGTATCGCAGCCGGTTGCGATGCAGGGGCTGGACGGCATGCCGGTAGGCGCCGACGAGTTCGTACACGGCGCGGCCGAGGAACAGAGCGCAGCCGCTCAAAACGATCAGCAGGCCGAGCGTGGCGCGTGACATACCGGCGTTGGCGGTGATCAGGATAAAGTCCGGCAGGTTGAGCAGGTTTTCGTTGATCGCCACCGCGCCGGCCACCCAGACAGCAGCCAGCGCCCACCAGATGAATTTCAGCGGGTCGGCGTGCAGGAAATGATTGGTGATGGGGGCGAAGAGGATACCGGCGAGCAGGATGGCGTACAGCGATGAGCGCAGCAGGGTGGGGGCAAACAGCGGGCCCGGCTGGTAAGCCGCAGTCAACGTCAGGATACTGGTCGATATCAGGCCTACCCCGGCAAAGGCAAGCAGGTATACGTTGAGAATCCGGTCAAAACTCCGTCGCCAGAAAATGATGACGATGAGAGTGAGGTAGATTACGTCGAGCGCCAGATAGATTGCTAACAATAAATTTAGTTGAGGCATGATGAACTCGCTTTGGTAAAGCAAGGTTACGGAATGCTACGTATCTATTGTCGCTTATGCCGGGTATTTTGTCAATTGTCCACAACGAAACTTTAACGGTTTGGGGCAGATTGGGAGGAACTTGACAATAAGATCGTGATACTGTAAACTATAAACGATTTTAGTTTCCAAAAAAGGAGCAAATAACATGAAGGATCAAGTGATCTGGCTGCGATTGTCCTGCTGGACGGGGGCGGTGATTGACGCCCTGGCGGCCCTGCTGCTGACGATTCCGGGATTCGCCGTCTGGTTTTCTGGGGTTGACCTGCCGCTGGCCTGGCCGGCCTTTCGCACCTCCAACGCTCAGGCGGCGGCGCTGATGTGGGGCTGGACGCTGCTGCTGGTGTGGGCCGACCGGCGACCGGTGGAGCGCCGCGGGGTGGTGGCGCTGACAATTTTCCCGGTGTTGGCCTGGCTGATTACCTCCCGGCTTCAAGAGATGTGGATTTATCAGGCGCCGCTCGAGCGCTGCCTGCCGCTTCTGTTCTTGCAATTGGGGCTGGTGACGCTGTTTGGCTACAGCCTGTGGGTCAATCGTAAGGCCCCGTCGCCGCTGTGGTAAGCGCCGATCAGGCCAGTATTTTTTGTACGGCGCAGATCGTTTCTGCCACGATCTGGCTCTGGGGGTGTTCGATGCGGTAACGCAGGCTTTCGGCGATCAGCACGTTGACGAAGTAAGTGGCGGTTTCGAGGTCGTTACAGCGGAACCGCCCTTTTTGCACGCCTTCGGCGACCAGGTCGGCGATCACCTGGCGGTAGGCCTGGCGGTAGGCGGCTTCGGCGATTTCGAGTTTAAACTGAAATTCAAAGCTGGCGTTTTTCTGATGAAAATCGTCGGCGATCTTGTGGATCATCCCGATCAACTGCGCCAGGCGTTCCATTGCGTCGCTCTGACCGGCGTCGTTTTTTAACTGGCCGGCAATTTCGTGTAGATATGCCTGGGCGTTGCGTTGCAGCACGTATTGCAGCATCTCTTCTTTGCTGGCAAAGTTCTGATAAATGGTCTTTTTGCTGATGCGCATTTCGCGCGCCACCTCGTCGACCGAGGTCTTCTTGAACCCAAACTGGTGCACGTGGCGCTGGAACACGTCGGCAATCTGATCTTTCATCCTGTAACCTCGCCGGAAACGAAAATTTGCTTTCGTTTCCGATTATAGTCATTGGCAGGGGTTTGTCAATGCTGCCCGGAGTGGGGGTTCTACTCAACGAAAATATTCCTCAAGAACCTGCCTCTGGATCAATCCCGTTTGAAATTAGCAGTTTTTTCAGTCGTTCAATTTCTCCCAGAAGGACAAGGATATCTTGGCGGGCATTAGCCACAAAATCAATATCTTGCGTGCTCCCGCCGACCAGATATAAATCCTTTTCAGAGCCATATTGACCTCTAATGATCAAACTCTCTCCACCTAAAGGGTGGTCCCTACCTTCAATTGATGCCACCCACGGACCTTTTGTGGAAGCATTACAACGTTTCAATACTTCCTTAAGGTAATTATCTGGCAATGCTTGCGTGTTCATTGCATTCTCATTTTTCATCTGGCATGCATCCTGTTTGGATTTGGAACTGTTGGCCTAAATAACCTTTCTGCTTGTTGAGCGGTAATGCCGAAAGATCTGCGTGATATGATCCCATCCGCTTTGACCGCGTCTACAACGTCATCCGCATGGGACAATGCCCGCACGGCTAGACCAGCGCCAGTAACAACTGGCAGTACAGCACCGGCAACATCCGCAGCCAGTGAAAGGCCACTTACCCGGGTGAGACCATTGGTTTGAATATCATCAATATCGTATGCAATGAAGGCGATATCGAGCGCGGTTTCTACCCGGTGCACCGTCGGATCTATATTATTGACTGGGTTATTCCGGACGTAGGAGTAGCGATTCCACAGTGTTGAGGGTGGATCATGTTTTCAGAAAAGCCCGTAGTATGGCGGGAAGACCTTTCTCAGCATTTAAAAAAGAAATTACACATCAGTAACACAAAAAATGTGACCCCACAAATCCCTGCCCATATACCAGCAGACACGATCGTCACCTTACGAGGCACCACCTGGAAAGGAGTTCTCTGCGGATACTCACCACGTATCACGACAAACACACCGCTCGCCCCACTGCACAATGACGTAATCATTAGAACCACCGACAGGTAGATCTTTTCCGATATTATATCGGCAAAAAAGATCCTGTAGAGCAGCATGCCCAACAAAAAAATAGCCAACCCTATATACATGAGGCCCATCGTTAAAAATTTTGTACTGGTAAAGAACTTCTTTAAAGCAGATTTTATATCTTGATCATTTTGTGTTCTCATTTTCTATTCCGTCACTCAGGGAAAATAGGTTGGGAAAATGGAATGGTTCGCTGCAAGCCAGACGTATCTATCTGCCGCTTGCGTAACCGCTACAGACGTCCCTACGAAAGTACCAACAAACAACACGACATCACTTGGTTCCGGCCCCGCCAGAATACCAACTTTAGTTAGAGAAGTAGAAAGATTGGTTGCCGCCGCTGTGCGTAGGCCATTCTATCCCATGCCTGTACGCCCTGGCTGGCAAGCGGCACGAGTGCATCCGGCTGCGTGAACCGCCCTAAAGCGATCGCTTATCTTAACCAGACTATTCTCCCCCCATTTGGCGCAATAAGCCTCCTGGGCGTAGAATGAAGGTGGCTAAAGCCTAACATTCTTTCGCTCAGGAGGTATCTTCATGCTAACCGAGATTGAGCAATTCGTCAATTGGGTGCGCCGCCGCAACCCCCAGGCGCGTACCTGGCGGGATTATTCCTACGACCTGGGCCAGTTCGCTGCCCTGGTCGGGGACCGCCCACCCGGGGAGATCACCTTCCACGAGGTGGACCGCTTCGTGGACCTGCAAAAGACGCGCGGTTTTCTGCCTACCACCATCAACCGCCGCCTGGCTGCCATCATCTCGCTGTACACCTTTCTCTCGGATGATGATCCATCGCTCGTCTGCCCGGTGCTGCCCCGCCGCCATAACTTACGCGAGCGGGAACGCCTGCCACGCCCGGTGCAGGAGGAGGGGCTGCGGGCCTTCTTCACCGCCATCGAAACGACTGCGCCAGCTAAAGGCGAGCCGGACAACCGGGTACGCGACCGGGCCATGTTCATTCTCATGTTAAGGTGCGGACTGCGGATCGGGGAGGTGGCCAACCTAAGGCTGACCCACCTGTACCTGGATGAACCCCATCCCCGCCTGGTGGTCTGGGGTAAAGGCTCCCGCGAACGCGCGGTCTATCTTTCTCCACAGGCTGAACGGGCGCTGCGCTACTACCTGCGCGAGCGTCCGGACGCTGCCGATGAGCACGTCTTCCTCAGCTACCAGTTGGCCGGTCTCTCCACCACGGCCATCCACAAGCGGCTCATGGTCTACCGCAGAGCGGCGCAAGTCTCGCTCACCGCCCACCGGCTGCGCCACTCGTTCGCCAACGACCTGCTGGCCGCGGATGTGCCGGTGACCACCATCCAGAAGCTGCTGGGCCACCGCTGGCTGGAAACCACCCAGATTTACGTGGCCGCCAACGACCGCCAGGTGGCGAATGACTACTACGCGGCCTGCGCGAAGCTGGAGGACTGGTCATGAGCCCCACGAAAGCAGCAGTGACAACCACGGAAATCTATGATCAAGCCCTCAAATACTGCCGCGACTTCCGCATTCCGCCCGGTACGCCCCAGCCCTGCTATACCAGCGCATGGATCGAGGAGAATATCGCCGTCCTGGAACGTTACCGGGAATGGCTGGAAAGCGGCGGAACCAGCGCGTTGGTGATCCGCACCTACCACCTCCCCATGGCCGGGCACGTCTTGGGCCTGAACCATAAGCCTTCCGCCCAGCTCGACCTGGACCGGGATCTCCAGCCCGCCCTGGACTATATCCTGGCCAAAGGGCTGAGCGCTTCCTGGACCAAGAACTGCCGCAATTCCCTGGCGAAGTTCCGCCGCTTTCTGCTGCACGAGCGCGGGCAGACCGAAAGCCACATTACTCCTTACGACCCCGCCCCGCATACCGAGGGATTGCCCGCCTGGCTGGTGGAACAGCTCACCCGCTACCAGCACGTCAAACAGCGCAACTGGCGCGAAGCGCGCATCGAGGAAGGCATCCGCCGCTTCTGGAGCAGTCATTTGCGGGTGTGGCGCTTCCTGGTCGAGCGGTACGCCGTCAGCGAGCTGAGTGATCTCAAGCGCGCCTTTTTTAGCGACTATATCGACTGGCGGCTAGAGGCGGGGGCCTCGGTGCGCTCGGTCAACGGCGATCTGCGCACTTTCCACGGCTTCGTGGCCTTTCTCCAGGAGCAAGGCTTGCCTGCCCCGCACACCTTACTGCGCCTGCGCTGTCTCAAAGAACCCGACCCGCTGCCCAAATTCCTCACCGATGAGCAGGTGCGCGCCCTGCGCGACGATCTTGAGGCGCGGGTAGAAGCAGCGGACAATGCCGCGCATCGCCGCGACGCGCTGCTGGACCGGGCCTGTTTCTACCTGCTGTGGCAGGCTGGGCTGCGGCGCGGCGAGGTGGAGGATTTGCGCCTGGAAGATCTGGACCTGGAAGGGCGAAGACTGACCGTGCGGCGTGGGAAGGGGCTGCTGGACCGCACGGTGTTCTTGACCGACACCGTAGTCAGCGCCCTGCGCGCCTACCTGGCTGTACGCGGCCCTGGCCCAACCGACCACGTCTTTCTCTACCGTAACCAGGCGCTCTCCAAGGATCTCATTCACGGCAGGCTCAAAGCCTGCGGGGCGCGGGTGAAGGTGCCAGTGTACGCCCATCGTCTCAGGCACACCTGCGCCACGCAACTCCTCAATGCGGGCTGCCGCATCACCAGCATCCAGAAGTTCCTCGGTCACAAACGGCTCAACACCACCCTGACCTACGCCCGCGCGCACGACCAGACTGTGGCGGATGACTACTACCAGGCGATGGGCAGCGTGGAGAAGCGCTTGGAGCTGATGGGCCAGCCGGAAGAGCCGAAAGAACCCGTAACCGAGGACGAACGCGGACAAATTTTGGCGCTCACCGTGCAGTTGGTCGAGCCCGAACTTAGCATAGAAGCCCGGCTGGTGATTGCGGCCCAAATTCGCCTGGTACTGCTTGGGGAAACGCAGGCTTTCGCCACTGAACCGCCTGCTGTTGGC
This sequence comes from uncultured Anaerolineaceae bacterium, assembly GCA_964535315.1. Taxonomy (GTDB): domain Bacteria; phylum Chloroflexota; class Anaerolineae; order Anaerolineales; family Anaerolineaceae; genus CAZHTS01. The sequence goes on along the minus strand of CAZHTS010000040.1, from coordinate 1,911 downwards.
GCCAACAGAATCGTGCAGTTAGAACACCCGCCGCCGGGTCTCGTTCATTACGTCATTGCTTAGTGGTTCTATGCGATTATTAAGGTTCGAACCGGAGGAGCCTCTCTCCCCCGGCTAGGTTACAATTTGCCTGGACTTGGGACTTGGGAGGATAGGGCCACGGTGGAGACCGACCTGAGCGCCCAGGTTCGACCGTCGATAGGGCAGAGAGTGGTGAGAGCTATTCTCTGCTCTTCGCTTTCTGCCCTATCGATGGTCCAAAAAGCGATAAACTCATCTTATATTGCTTCTTCATCAAGACAATAAATATCCAATTTCAATATAAGCTTCAAATCAGCAATCTTTCGCAAAAGAACAGGGTTTAAGCTTAGACCATCATGACCTGCTGGTAAAATCCAAAAACAACTTATTTCACCTTGTACATCTTTGTTGCTCAATATTTCATTGAGTTTGGGTAATACTGGTTCAAATTGTTCGATTACCCATTCAATATGATTAGAAAGGTCATCTGACTGAACTTTTTCCTGGGAAGTTAAGCTCCAATAATTTCGTGTCCATTTTTCAGTTGATGTACGCCATTCGCCACGCTTAAAACTTTTTGTTGGGTTTATCCCAAGATTATCTGTAACCTCTTGAGGATTGAGCCCTTTTCCTCGTAGAATAAAAGTCGCAAAGAGATGTTTATTGACGTTATTCTCATTCATGGCGTTATTCTTCTCCATCCCAATCATCTTCCCAATCTTCCTCTGGGGGTTGAGGCAGTTTATCTACAATATCATTTGGCTTCATACCCTGCTTAACAAGTTCAGCCATTTTATCCAAAACCTTTTTCTCAACGTTGTCCCTAGCGCCTAAATTATAAGCATCTTTATATCTGTGGAGGGCTTCACGATATGCAGCTCGCTCTTTCTCACCACTCAGACTATCCGGAACATATTCCCCTTTTGAGAATATTGCCCCTAGACCTTGTGCTGCCTGTTCGCCCATGTCAACCAAGCTCTGTGCAAAAGCTTCTGGCCTCCCTGGTTGCGTTGCTTCTATCGTAGCGAAAGTAGCGATGGCTGCAATAGATACTTCAACGATACCAATCCCTTCCACAATACACAGATCCCAAATGCAGTGTCCAGACGGATCATTATATTTAACAGGGTTCCCAAATGTATAAGAATACCGGTCAAAAGCCAGGGGGTTGGTAGGAACCGAAGGAAATTTGGCCTGAGGATTCTCCAACCGTTCCCGGTTTTCTTGATTTAATTGCCCTAAGAACCGGTTCTCGTGATAATCGACGACCAACGGGGAATAGTTCGATCCGGTGACATAACCGATAGCATTTGGATTGTTTCCCCCGCTCGCACTTGGTACAATAGGATCAGGCTGGATCCACCGGTTAAGATAAGGGTCATACCACCTGGCGTTGTAGAAATACAGCCCAATCTCGCTGGCCTCGCGCTGCCCGGTGTAGCGGTAGGTCGTCGGCGTGCTGCCCTGGCTGTAGCGCGTCTCGCCCCACGCCCTGTAGCGCAGTTCGGCCACCTTGTTCCCGGCCGCATCCAGCGTCAGGCTCGTCCCGCCCAGGTGGTCCCCCAACAGGTAGGACACCTCGCCGTTCTGGCGCATCGCCACCCGCACCGTCCCGGCCGAGTAGTACTTGCGCACCGTCGCCGTTGGCCCATGGAACAGGACAAGTTCAAGGGCGAGAAGCGCCCCATCCCAACTACGCCCCGGATAAGCCCAGCGCCCGCGGCCGGGCGCTGGGCCGCGGCTTTGAGCGCTGGCGGGAAGAAGGGATTACCCGGCCGGCCAGGCTGCGCTGTGCGCCGGCACGGGCGAGTACGAGCGCCGGGCCTTCGAAGAAGACCGGCAGCTTCGTTGAGGAGCCCTGGCCCAAACGCAAGGGCGGACGGTCTGAGC
>CAZHTS010000039.1:0-43586 GCA_964535315.1 uncultured Anaerolineaceae bacterium | reverse complement strand
CGCGTGCCCTAATCCCCCCTCCACCCTGCCCAAGACAAATCAGACACTTCCCCCCTCCGCGCCTCCGCGTGCCCCCCTCCACTCCGCAAGCCCCTTCCGCACCATTTCCACATCCATACCTTCCACCTGTTCACCCAACCGCAGCGCCTCCTCTGCCAGCGCGATCGCCCGCTCACGTTCTCCCGCCACATCCTCCGCCAGCGCCAGGTGCCACAATACAAACGCCTGGGCGCGCGTGTGCATTACCTGACGGTCAATCATTAACGCCTGCTGGTAACAAGCAATCGCCTGTTGTATATCCCCTAAATCTTTATAAGTCATCCCCAGGTTATCCAGGTCCACCCCCTCTCCACGCCGGTCCCCAATTTCGCGCCGGATATTCACTGCCTGTTGATAATGTTCTATCGCCCGCTGTGTCTGTCCCAGATTGGCATAAGCTATCCCAAGATTTCCCAACGCGTTAGCCTCGCCCCGCCGATCCCCGATCTCACGATCAATCAACAATGCCTGTTGATAGTACTCGATCGCCCGTAAGATTTCCCCCAACTCAGCATAGGCCAATCCCAGGTTGCCCAGCGCGGTCGCCTCTCTCTGCCGGTCACCGATCTCATGAGCAATCTCCAACTGTTGCTGGCAGCAACCAATGGCACGTTGCATATCCCCCAGGATCCCATAGGCCGCCCCCAGGTTACCCAGATCCGCCGCTTCCCCACGCCGATCGCCGATCTCCTGGCTGATCGCCAACGCCTGTTCAAAATACAAAATCGCCTGATGCGCCTCTCCCAAATTAAGGCAGGCTCTTCCCAGATTCCCCAGTGCGTTCCCTTCCCCCTGTCGATCACCAATCTCGCGCGCCATATCCAGAAGCTGCTGATAGCTTTCAACCGCTCGCCACACCTCACCCAGATTGAGATACGCATTGCCCAAATGCCCCTGGTGCGTACCTTCATGCATCCGCTCACCTGACCAGTGCGCCGCTTTCACCCCGGCCTGTGACCAGGCAACCTGCTCGCGAGGGTGCAGTCGCAAATCAAGCACATAGGCCCCGGCAATCGGATATGCATCACACAGTCGTGTGGCCCATTCATCGTCTGTAACCATTCCTGCCACCCAGGCTTGCCCAGCCAGGATATTTTCCACCTCCATATCATACAACCTGAGCCCATTGATCACCCCATCCCCCCCTTGTTTATACAGGTCATTTGCACTCCACAAGATTTGCACATAATAGCGTGCATGTCTAAATCGAACCGAACGATCCTCCCCCAGCTTCACCCCCGCAAAATCCCGTCCCAACTCGTGCAGCCGGTAACGCCCATCCCCATACCCCACCAGACTATACCCCAGCAGTTCCCCCAACGCATCGCTCGTCGTCTCCTCATCCTCTACCCACACCGCCGCCGCTGCCCTGCGCTCAAACGACCCCGCAAACACCGCCAGCATCCTCCAGCGCTCCTGCAACTCCGCCGGCAGCAGCTCATAACTCGTTTGCAGCGCCGCCTCCACCCCGCTCACCTCCAGCCGCTTCTCCGCATCCCTCATCCGCCCCAGCAGCTCCCCCACCCCCAGGTCCCCCCGCCGCTCCAGCAGGCTCGCCACAACCCGCAGCGCCAGCGGCAGCCGTCCACACGCCCGCGTCACCGCCCGCCGCTCCTCCTCGCCCAATCTCCCTGCAATCTTCCCCACCAGTTCCATCGCCTCCCCTTCCCCCAACTCCTCCAGGTTCAGCGCCTTCATCCCCGGTAACCCAAAATGCCGCCGTGACGTCACCACCAGCAGGCACCCCTCCGGCGGCAGCAGCCCTGCCACCTGCGCCGCATCCGCCGCATCATCCAGCACCACCACCGCCTTCTTCCCGCTCAACACACTCCGGTACAGCCCCTCCAGCTCCCCCCGCCCCTCCGGCAGCCTCGCCGTCGGATAAAACGCCCGGATCACCTGCGCCAGCGCCGCCTCCACCGTCAACGCCTCCCCCTTCCGGCTCCCGTGCAAATCCACAAACAACTGCGCATCCGCATACCGCTCCCTCATCCGTCCTACCAGCGCCTGCGCCAGCGTCGTCTTCCCCACACCTCCCAGCCCTCGCACGATCACCACCGCCTGCCCCCTCGCCGCCGCCTCACACAACTCCGCCAGCTCCCCCTCCCGCCCCGTAAAGTCCCCCGGCGCCGCCCCCACCTGGCGCAACGCCGCCACCCCTGGATCGGGCATCACGATCTTATCTCGCCCGACAAAATCCCCGCCGCCCGTATTCACATTCCCCGTGATATACGTCCCACCTACCGCATCAATCCGCTTGTGGTTCTCTTCCTGTTGGCTCATCCGCTTTTTTCCCTCTACATTCAGCACACCCCATCCTGGCTCTCTCGATAAAAAACAAAATCACCGGCATCATCTTCTACTACCTACCCGATGAAACCAGTGAATTTATGTCTACACAAAGGAGCCACCGATGGGATTCGGACCCATGACCTGGCGTTTACGAAACGTCTGCTCTGCCAGCTGAGCTACGGTGGCGTGGGCAATATTATACCAGCACCTTTTCAAAAATGACAAGGTTTGACGAATATCTTTTCCTGATGTATCCTTAGCGCATGCGCAACATCGCCATGCTCTCTTATCATACCTGCCCCCTCGCTACGCTGGGCGGCAAGGATACCGGCGGGATGAATGTGTATGTACGCGAGCTCACCCGCCAGCTCGGACAGTGCGGCGTGCACGTGGATGTCTTTACCCGCTCACAGGATGAACACGTCCCTCACGTGCTGCACGATCTGGGCTACGGCAACCGCGTGGTGCACGTCCCCGCCGGACCCGAAACGCCGCTCCCCAAACAACAACTCGCCGCTCATCTGCCCGAATTCGTCGCCGGCATCCAACGCTTCGCCGCCGAAAAAGGCATCCACTACGACCTGATCCACAGCCATTACTGGATGTCAGGGGTGGCCGCCGAGACCCTCAAGCAGGATTGGAATGTGCCCATGGTGCATATGTTCCACACCCTCGGCCTGATGAAAAACCGCGTGGCACGTTCCGCCGAGGAAAAGGAAGGTGAGTATCGCATCCAGGGTGAACGCAGCGTGCTGCGCGCCGCTGACCGCATCATCGCCGCCACCGCCGCCGAAAAGGCTCAACTCGAGTTCCTCTACCAGGTCAACCGCGGGAAGATCACCATTCTTCCCCCCGGCGTGGATACCAGTCACTTCTACCCAATCCCGCCCGATGAGGCCAAGTCTGCCATCGGCATCCCCCCTCACGACAACATGTTCCTGTTCGTCGGACGCATCGAGCCGCTCAAGGGGATCGATACCCTGCTGCGCGCCCTGGCCTACATTCGCCAGAGCGGTGTGCTGGCCTGCTGCCCGCACTATCTCACCATCATCGGCGGCGATCCCGATGCCAGCCCGGACACGATGAGCGCCGAAATGAGCCGCCTGCAAAACCTACGCCACGAACTGGGCCTGGATGATATCGTCCTGTTTGCCGGCAAACGCGGCCAGGATACCCTGCCGTATTACTACTCCGCCGCCCAAATCCTGGTCATGCCATCCCACTACGAATCGTTCGGCATGGTGGCCCTGGAAGCCATGGCCTGCGGCACGCCGGTGGTTGCCTCACAGGTCGGCGGACTTGGTTTCCTGGTACAAGACGGCGTGACCGGTTATACCATCCCCGACGATGACCCTCAGGCGCTCGGCAACCGCCTGGTACACCTGACCCACACGCCCGGCCTGCGCCAACAAATGGGCGCACAAGCCGCCGCCTACGCCCAGGATTACGCCTGGGAGAAAATCGCCACGCGGCTGATCGATGTCTACGAGAGCCTGACCGGCGCCGGCTAGAGGAAACGCCCCCAGAAAATATACAGGGCCACTACCGTGAAGAACCATATCCACAAAGCGGCCTTGAGACGCTGTAAGCGGCTTTGCGAACGGAAAAAGATCCACACCAACGCCACAAAGCCGGCCACAATCGCCAGATACCCCAGCAGGCGATACATCAAGAAAATTGCCGGTGATAAGACCGCAAGAACCCGCTCGCTCTCCAATACAAATTGCGCCACCCAGTTCAATCCGTACGCCAGGGCGAAATAACGTACCCCCAACGGCAGCACCCGCCGCCAAAGAGAAGCCGCCACCAGCGCCAGCATCAGAAACAGGATCATCGCCGCCGCCCCGGTCAGGCGCATGTTGCCCAGCTTGTTCGCCATACTGGTCACCGCCCACGCCAGGATGCCCCCCACCATCCCCCACCACAGGCGGGTGGCTTCGGTAAAGCGGTTCAACATGGCGTGCTCCAGGCTGTACGCAACGAACGCAATAACCGCCACCACAAATATCAACATTCCCGGCCGCCCCAGGCCCATATACACCGGGGTTTGTAATAACGCCACGACCAACATCAACAATACCAACACCAGCGAGGCCACCACCCCATCCACGCACTTGCTATAAAAATCTTCTTTCCAGGTCATTAAGGCCTCCCTGCTAAGAATTTATTCTTCCTTGCCGGCCGACCGGCCACGCAGCACCACCCCTGCGCCAAATCGCTGACGCAAATCGTCCACCGCCTCGTTTAAACGACGCTCTTTATCCGAGGGCGTTTCCCATAAACTCAACTGCCGTACCGGCTGCCCCAACCCACTGACACCCACCCCCAACAGGCGCACCGGGCGGCCGCGTTCCCACAAATGATCGAAGAGCGACAACGCCAGCGCATAAATCACTCCATCCTGATCTACCGCCTCGTCCAGGGTATGCTGGCGGGTCTGCAAACTAAAATCCGGCCAGCGCACCTTGACCCGCACCGTGCTGGCGCACAAACCCTCCTGGCGCAAACGATACGCCACCGCCTCAACCATTTCACGCAGGCACAGACGCAGCTTTTCCGGGTCGGCCACGTCCCGCTCAAAGGTAATCTCCTGACTGATCGACTTGAGCTCATGAAACGGCGTCACCGGCGATGGATCCAGCCCACGCGCGTGCCGGGACAGGTCGTGGCCGTTCTTGCCAAACTGCGCCACCAGCGTGCTCTCGGGAGCCGCCGCCAGATCCGCAATGGTATACAATCCAAGCCGTTGTAAAGCTTCAGACGTCTTCGGCCCCACCCCCCACAAAGCCATCACCGGCAACGGAGCCAGAAAAGCCGCTTCCTCACCCGGCGCCACCACCTGCACGGCGCACGGCGGCGTGTCCCCTTTATGCCGCCCCTTGCCCTCATCTGTAGCAATCTTGGCGACCAGCTTATTGGTCGCCACCCCCGCCGAACAGGGCAGGTGAAAACGCTCGCCAATCTCCGCCTGGATCTGACGCGCCAGTTCCTCACCCGATTGAGGCAGATCGCTCAAATCCAGAAAAGCCTCGTCCACCGACACCTGTTCAACCAACGGCGATAGGCTGCGCAAATAGGCCATCACCTCCTCAGAAGCCTGGGCATAGCGGGCATGATCGGGCGACACGATCACCAGTTCCGGACAGATGCGCACCGCCCGCACCATCGGCATGGCCGAATGCACCCCACAGCGCCGCGCCGGATACGAGCAAGAGGATACCACGCCGCGCTCATCCGGTCGCCCCCCCACCGCAAACGGCTTGCCGCACAGTTCAGGTCTGCGCAGTTCCTCCACGGCGCAAAAAAATGCATCCAGATCAAGATGCAAAATCTTGCGATTCATAGTATCAGTTTATAACGAGCGGACATTTTGGTCAACCGGAGTGCTCATTACAATCTATTTGCAGCAATTTCTCTTCGTAGATGCGCCGGATGGTCTCCTCCAGTTCCGGACGCTGTACTTCAAAATCGGTGATACGAAAACGGGACAATACCCCCTGGATGATCTCAGTCGCGCTCGTCTGCCGCGGGTCAAAACGATAGACCGCCTTGTCCCCCTGGCGCTCGGGCGGCGGCAGCCCCGGCAGGTTGGCATCCACCACCGGCCCGGCAAACGTCACCACCAGGCGGTGACAGTCCTCAAAACGCTCCACCAAAGCGCCCAGCCGGCCATCATACAACAACCGGCCCTGATCCAGAATCATCACCCGCTCACACAGCCGCTCCACATCCGCCAGATCGTGGGTGGTCAGCACAATCGTCGTCCCATTTTGCTGGTGGATATACTGGATGAACTGGCGGATACGTTCCCTGGCAACCACATCCAGGCCAATGGTTGGCTCATCTAAAAAGACCAGGCGCGGTTCGTGCAGCAACGCCGCGCACAGGTCGGCGCGCATCCGCTGGCCCAACGAAAGCGAACGCACCGGCGTATTCAAAAAAGCATCCAGGTCAAGCAGTTGGCGGAAGGCGTCCAGATTGCGGCGATAACGCTCGGGGGGGATGCGATACATCACCTGCACCAGTTCGAAAGAGTCGATCACCGGCAAATCCCACCACAGGGTGGTGCGCTGGCCAAACACCGCCCCGATGCGGCGCACATAGCGGGTACGCTCTCGCCAGGGCAGGCAGCCATCCACCCACAACTCACCGGCGCTGGGCACCAACAGACCGGTCAACATCTTGATCGTCGTAGACTTGCCCGCCCCGTTGGGCCCCAGGTATCCGACCATTTCGCCCGCCTCCATCGAGAACGTTACCCCCTCCACCGCATGCACCTCTTGATAGCCGGGCGCCAGCAGATGACGCACCGCCCCCCAGGCGCCCGGCTGTCGCCGCGCCACGCGAAAAGTCTTGCGCAAATTATCTACACGAATGACACTTGCCATACCGCTAACTCCCGGTGCTTTGATACGAACGCACCCCAAACGCCCAAAAGCGCAGCGCCAGCCATAACATCACCAGCGCCACAAACGGCGCCATAAACGGCGCAAACCACGGCAGACCCAACGGGTCGGGTTTTCCCAGAAAATACAGGGCCGGGTAATAATTCATAAAGGCAAACGGTATCACATAAGTGAAGAAACGCCGCAGCGGGGCCGGGTAGATGCTCATGGGGTAGGTCATCAACTCATTGCCGCCGTAGGTGAGAATGTTCACCGCCTCGATCGGCTGCACCGTCCAAAAAATCAGCGTCGACCCGGCAATAAAAATGGCGCCCATCGCCACAATCTGGCTGATCAACACCAGCGGTAGATACACCACCCTGCCAATCGTCCAGTGAATATCGGTCAGGAAGAAGCTAATTGCCAGAATGGTCGCCCCTTCCAGGATACGCCCCAGGCGGCGCAGAATAAACTGCGAACCAAGCACCTGTAAGGTGATATTGATCGGTCGCAGCAGCATCTGATCAAAACGTCCCAACCGCACCATCGGGCTGAAAACGTCGGGGTCAAAGCCGCTGAAAAACATATCCATGACGCCAAAACTCAACTCGGCCATCCCCGCCAGAAAGGCAATCTGCCCCAGATTCCAGCCGGCAACATTTCCAAAACGCTGGATGACCAACCCCAACGGCAAGAAATAAGAAGTGCTCAACAACATGGTCGAGAGGATGTCCATCGCCAGCGAAGCGCGATACTGCAACTGCGAGCGAATATTGACCGCCTGTAAACGCAGGTAGATACGAATGGCCTGCACCCTAACCTCCCTGAATCACCAGCCGGCGAACCCCAAGACGCAACACCAGTTCGGCCAACAGCATCAAGATCAGGAACCAGAGCGCCTGAAACGCAAACGTCCGGAGCAAGACGCCACCCTCCAGCCGCCCCAGGAACACATCCAGCGGTAACTGGATCATCGCCGGGAAGGGCGTTAACGCCGCCAGGCGCTGAAACCAGTCCGGCAACAGATGAAGCGGCATGTAAAAACCGGATAGCATCAGCGTGGCCGTCATACCCAGGCGAATCACACCGCGCGCTTCGGGCGTCCAAAAAGCCGATAGATTGACCAGAAAACGCCAGGCAAAACTAACCAGCCAGGCCAACGACAGGGCCACACACACTGCCAACCACTGCCCGGGGCGCGTTGGCAGAACCAGAGGGTAAAACGGTGCGTACAGCACAAGCAGAATCACCCCGCGCCCGAAAAGGTTTACCAACCCGCGCCCCGCCTCGCGCGCCATCCAGAACGAAAATAAACGCTGCGGCTTGAGCAGGTCGGTGGCAATACTACCACTATAAACCGTCTGCATCAGATCGCTCCAGCTGAATAACGCCAGGAAAGCGATCAGCGCCTGTGAAAACGCCACAAAGGTCAACGCTTCGGGCAACGATAGACCGCTCAGGTCGTTGCGCCCGGCGTATAACGCCGTAAAAAAAGCCGCCCGGAGCAGCCCAAAACACACATTGGTGACCAACCCGGCAATAATCGCCGTACGGTAGGTAAGCTGCATGCGCAACGAGAGCCGAAACACCCGCCAGAATAAGCGGATGGATGCCAGAAAGTCCTTACCGACCCTCTCCATGACGCCCATACCCCATACCTGGAGCGCTGAGCGTCAGCGCGCCGCCCAGGTGACAAAGCGCAAATTAACCGCACCCGGGTCAAGGCTGATCAATACCACCCGGGCATAGCCGATTTGCCCCTGAGCGGTGGTATAACAAAAAGTCGTACCCTCCATGCCCGCCTGAAGCAAAACCTGCTGCGAGTCCGTGGACAATTGTTCACAATCCGCCAGGGAGGGAGACTGGCTGTTAACCATCGCCAGGCCGGCGTTATCCAAAAAGAGCAGCTCGAGCGTTCCTTCTTCGTTACTCTCAAAGCGTAAATCGTCGTTCGCCCCTGTCCCGACCGAACCGCTGTCCAGATCGACCGCCTGACCGGGCAACAACCCCAACAGCCCCGAAGCCTGCACCACCGGGGTGGCCGTACCCACCGGCGTAGCTGTGGGCGTGGCGGTGTTTGCCGAGGCGACATAAATCCGCACCCAGAACGGCGCATCGCCAGCCGGCCCAATCCCAAACAATTTACCTTCCGCATTGCGCAGCTTCCAGTTGCTCTGATGCAAACCGGGCGCCTGCGGTGCGACCATGTCTACGGTAATATCCACCGATTGGCCTGGCTTGACGGCTGAATTCAGATACTGTTGGCGAGTGCCACCCAACACCTCACCGGAAAACCACACCACCGCGTATTCGCGCGACCAGGCACATTCGCCCACGTTCACCAGACGCCAGGTCTTTGAAAACGACTGACCGGGCTGCAACACAGTGTCATCCGGGATGCTGATATCCAGAGGCTTTCCCGACGCCGCCCGGTCGCACGGCGGTGCATCGGCAGGGCGCGTTGCCGCCGGCGGCACCGGCGTGGGCACGCTGACCACCGATCCGGGCGTAAAAGTAACCACCGGCCGCGGAGTAAAAATCGGAGCGGGGGTGGTAGCTGCCGTCAGGGCCGTTTGGGTCAGGCGAATAGCTTGAAGGGTCTCAACAACCTGGGTTGCATCTGCGCCAACCGTCAGGTTTTGCTGAACCGGTAAGTTACACGCTGCCAGCCCTGCGATCAGCAACAGGAAGAATGCACTGATTACGTTTTTGATCATAGCCGCGATCTATCGCCCGAATTCTACCGCAATTTTGCCCTTCTGAACGAAATTGGCTCCGGTTCTTCTTACCCGGCCTCATATCGCTGCGCCAGGGCCTCCGCCTGAAGCAGATCTTCGGGCGTGTTCACGTTCAGGAAAGTCAGCAGGTGCTCGTCCAGGTCGCGCACTGCATCCACCGGCATTTCCACCACCCGTACCGCCGGGAACCAGGAAATGAGCCGCTTTCTATCCTCAGACAGGGCCGCCGCCACCGCCGGCAAACAGGTGCGGCGGCGATAAATAGCGTGCAGCGGCTCGGGGCCCTCCCCCGAGTCGGGGATAACCACATCCGCGCCGCTGCTCATCAACAACGATAATTCCACCGCCAACACATCCCGGTTGACAAAAGGCATATCACAGGCCACCACTGCCACCATCGCCTGCGTGGCTACCGCCAGCGCCGTATACAGCCCCCCCAGCGCGCCGCGTCCCGGATAGATATCGGCAAAGATGGGAAGCCCCAGATAGGCCAGTCTTTCAGGTTCATTGCTGGTCAACACCAATTCGTCCGCCAGCGGCGCCAGGCGGCCAATCACCCGCTCGATCAAGGGGCGCCCCAAGAAAGGTACCAACGCCTTATTCTGCCCCATCCGACGCGATTCACCACCCGCCTGGATGACAATGGTCAGCATAATGTGTATAATTATACCTGGAATTGGTTGATTTTTGGTTGATCAGAAATGGTTGCGGAGACCCTCATGACCGAACTCGACCTGACCCCCTTGCACGTTGTCTTAAGCAGGATGGCCCCTCAGGGGCGCACGGCCCTGCTCCCTGCCCTGCATGCCGCCCAGGAAATGTACGGTTATCTTCCCGAGCCGGTTGCAGCAGTTGTAGCGCAGACCCTGAACGTTCCGCTGGCAGAAGTATACGGCGTGATTGATTTCTATGCGCTATTCTATCGCTACCCGGTAGGCAAAACCATCATTCACGTCTGCAACGACCCGGCCTGCGCCATGGCCGGATCAGAAAATGTGCTCAAAATGATGACCCACAGGCTTGAACGCCAGCAGGACGGTGGAAGTTCGGTGACCCTCGAACGGGCGCCCTGCCTGGGGCTGTGCGAACACGCCCCGGCCCTGCTCATCCAGGGCGCCGCCGTCGCTCGCGCCGACGTTCAAACGTGGGAAGACCTGGTGGCAGGCAAGGGCAAACGCCCTCACACCATCCTGGGCGGGGATATCTCCCTGTTAACTGCCAACTGTGGTCAAGGGCGTGTCACCGGCCTGAGCGCATACGAACAGAACGGTGGATACCAGGGCCTGCGCAAAGCACTACAGATGACCCCGGCCGGGGTGATCGCCGAAATCAAAGCCGCCGGTCTGGTCGGGCGCGGCGGTGCGGCCTTTCCAACCGCATTAAAATGGGAAGGCGTGGCGCAGGCCGCAGGGCAGCCAAAATATATTGTGTGTAACGCCGACGAGGCCGAACCGGGCACCTTCAAAGATCGCGTCCTGATGGAAGATGATCCGCATCGCGTGCTGGAGGGCATCCTGATCGGCGCCTACGCCTCGGGCGCAACCCGCGGCTATATCTACGTGCGCGGCGAATATCACCGCGCCTTTCAGACTCTGCAAGGCGCCCTGGAAGAAGCCCGTCAGGCCGGCTATTTTGGCGCACAAATTCTGTCCACCCAATTCTCTTTCGAACTGGAACTTCGGCGCGGCGCCGGCGCCTATATCTGCGGAGAAGAAACGGCGCAATTCGAGTCGATTGAAGGCAAACGCGGGTTTCCCCGTTCCAAACCGCCCTTCCCAACCACACACGGTCTATTCGGCCGCCCGACCGCCATCAACAACGTCGAAACGCTGGCCAATGTACCGCTCATCCTGACGCAAGGGGCGGCCGCTTACCGTCAGATCGGCACGGAGAAATCACCCGGGCCCAAACTCTTTTGTGTCTCAGGAGACGTTACCCGCCCTGGGCTATACGAAGTGCCTTTTGGCGTCAGCATCCGTCACCTTTTGCTCGATCTGGCCGGCGGGTTGCGACCCGGCCGAAGTTTGCAGGCCGCCCTGTTTGGCGGCGCCGCCGGTGCTTTTGCAACCGCCAGAGAACTGGACGTGCGCCTGTCGTTTGAAGACCTGCGCGCCGCCGGCCTGCCGCTTGGCTCCGGCGTGATCACCGTCTTTGACGACAGCCGCGATCTGCGCGATGTGCTCCTGCGCCTGGCGCATTTCTTCGCCGAAGAATCGTGTGGAAAATGCTACCCCTGCCAGATCGGCACCCAACGCCAGTACGAAATCATCCAGCGCCTGCAGCGCGGCGCGGTGCAAGCAGAAGATATTGCCCGCCTGCAAGACGTAGGCCAGACAATGACCGACGCCTCACTGTGTGGCCTGGGCCAGACCGCCGCCTCAGCCGTGCTCAGCGCCCTGCGCCTGTGGCCCGCCCTGTTCTCCCCCCCTTCCCGCTAGTCGCTTGCAGCGAAAGGATCGTCTTATGCCAGATGTAACCCTGACCATCGATCAGCAAGTCATCAGCGTACCGGCCAATACAACCATCCTCAAAGCTGCCCAACAACTCGGCGTCACCATCCCGACCCTCTGTTATCACGAATACTGCACGGCAAATGCACTCTGTCGCATCTGCGTTGTCGAAGTACAGGGCGCCCGCACCCTCATCCCGGCCTGTATCGCAAAGGTCAGCGACGGCATGCAGGTTGTCACCCGCAGCGAACGCATCGACCGGGCGCGGCGCACCCTGCTGGAGATGCTGGCGGCCAGCGTCGACCTGTCTGAAGCGCCCGACGTCCTGGCGTTGATGGCCGAATACGGCGCCGCCGCGGATCGCTTTCCCGATGCAGAACCCCGCCAGCCGGCTGTGCTGGACGACAACCCCATGTACATACGCGATTACGCCAAATGTATCCTGTGCTGGCGCTGCGTTCAGGTGTGCGCCGAAGACGCCCAATACGCCTTTGCCATTAACTTCAGCGGGCGCGGCTACGATACCCAGATCAGCACCTTTTTTGACAGGCCCTTGCCCGAAACCAGTTGTGTCTTTTGCGGGCAGTGTGTAGGCGTCTGCCCGACCAACGCCCTGAAACCCAAACGCCAGTGGCTGTTGGAACAGGGCTACGGCCCGGATGAAATTATGGCGCTAACCCGCAGTGAGCGACGACGACGCATGCGCCAGCCACACGAAGAAGCGCTGCGCTAAACTGGAGGAAAAATGACCGCAAGCGAGGATTTTGTCACCACCACCTGTCCGTATTGCGGCGTGGGCTGCACCCTGCAACTTCACATCCAGGATCATTTCATTTACAAGGTTACTTCTCCCTTTGATTCGGTTGTAAATCGCGGCAACCTGTGCGTCAAAGGACGTTTTGGATACGATTATCTCTACAGCAAAAAACGCGTCACCACCCCGTTGGTGCGCAAACAGCCGCAAAAAGCCGGGGCGCGCACCCAGGCCTTTGATCTATCCGATTGGCGTCCAATCGCCTGGGACGAGGCCCTTGATCTGGTGGCCGAACGCCAGGTTGAGGTTTACCGGCAGTATGGGGCAGGCGCCATGGCCGTCTATTGTTGCGCCAAGGCCACCAACGAAGACAATTATCTGATGCAAAAGCTCTATCGCGCCGTGTTTCGCAGCAACAACGTCGACCACTGCACCCGGCTGTGCCACGCCGCCAGCGTGGTGGCCTTGCAGATGGCAGTCGGGTCATCGGCGATGAGTAATACTGCCAGCGAGGTAATCCACAACGACGTGTTCATCATCACCGGGTCGAACATCACCGAGAACCACCCGATCATTGCCAACCAGATGAAAGCCGCCATTCACAAACACGGCGCAAAACTGATCGTCGTTGACCCGCGCCGGATCGAGATGGTTAACTGGGCTACCTTATGGCTGCCCGAAAAACCCGGCAGTGACGTGGCAATTTATTCGGCCATGGCCCACGTCATCCTTAAGGAGAAACTTTACAACCAGACCTTCATCGACGAGCGCACCGAAAATTTCGCCGAATTCGCCGCATCCATGGAGAAATTTACCCCGGAATATGCCGAGAGTATCTCCGGCGTCGACCGCGAGCTGATCGTACAGGCGGCCCGCCTGTACGGCACGGCCAAAAACGCCGCCATCTACTGGGCGCTGGGCATTCCCGAACACGCACATGGTACGGCCAACGCGCTCAGCCTGATCAATCTGGCGCTGTTGACCGGCAATATCGGCCGTCTGGGAACCGGATTGAACCCGCTGCGCGGCCAGAACAACGTTCAGGGCGCCTCCGATTCGGGCGCCATGCCGTGGCATTACCCCGGTTACCAGCGGGTGGACAACGAAGAGAACGCCCGCAAATTCGAACGGGCCTGGAATATCGAGCCGGGCGGGCTGGATCGCCGCCTGGGCCTGACCACCACTGAAATCCTCGGCGCAGCAGGCCCCGGCGGGGTGCGTTCGCTGCACATCATGGGCGAAAACCCGATGATGTCTGAACCCAACCTGAACCACACCCGCCACCAGATGGAACAACTCGACTTTATTGTCGCTCAGGATCTATTCATCAACGAATCGGGGGCCTTCGCCGATGTGTTCCTGCCGGCGGCTTCCTGGGCCGAGAAAGACGGCACCTTTACCAACACCGACCGCCGGGTACAACGGGTGCGCCAGGCCATCCCCCCCATCGGGCAGGCGCGCCCAGACTGGCAGATCGTCTCTGCGCTGGCCGCCCGGCTTGAGGCGCTTCTTGCCCGCCCCGCCAGCGCCCGCTGGGATTACACCCACCCGGCGCAAATCCTGGAAGAAATGGGCCGGCTGGTGCCCGAATACGCCGGCGTCCAATACGGGCGCATCGAAAAAATTGGCTTGCAGGTGCCGGTTTGGGACGATCAACACCCCGGCACCCCCTTCCTGTTCGAGCAGAGCTTCCCGCGCGGGCGCGGTAAATTCCACGCCCTGGATTACACCCCCGCCGCCGAAATGCCCGACGCGGATTACCCGTTCATCCTCACCACCGGGCGGGTGCTCGAGCATTGGCACGGCGGCAGCATGACGCGTAACTCCTGGCTGAACGACCTGTATCCCGAAGCGTTGGTAGAGATCCACCCGGACGACGCCGCCCGGCTCGGCATCGAAGACAAAACCCCCGTGCGTGTCACCTCGCGCCGCGGCACCATCGTGCTGCGCGCCTGGGTGACCCACAGGGTGACCCCCGGCGTGGTCTTCATCCCCTTCCATTTTGCCGAGGCTGCCGCAAACTTGTTGACGATCGATGTGATCGACCCACAGGCCAAAATTCCGGAATACAAGGCCTGTGCGGTTCGCATCACCCAGGCTGCCGCCGGAGAACTGTTTGACCCCGAAGCGCGCCAGAAACGCGGCCGTTATTAAACCCGTTCCGCATTGAAAATGAAAAGGCCCCGACTTTTGCTCTCGGGGCTTTTGCATTTAATTCTTACCCCCACCTCAAACTTCACGGCGGGGTACAGGATAGCGCGATCAAAACCGGGGTTACTTGCCGCCTGCCTTAACCAGCTTGCGCGCCAGATCCATAAACTCCTGCCACTCCTCTTCGAAGAAGTGCAGGGTGACGTTGTTTAAATCCAGATGATACGTGGTCTCATCCGGTTCTTCGGCAGACCAGGCCAGATAATTTTCAGTCTCGGCCATATGGGTAATTTTGGGTTCGGTGTCAGACATCTTAAGACTCCTTGAAATTGTAGAATTTATTCACCTGGCCACACCTTTGCCAGGTAGATTTGCCAGATATCAGGGAATATTGCTATCATCGCGCCCACCGCCCATCAGGCGCAGCAGCCGCTGGCGAACGCTTTGCAAACGGGTGCGTAATGCGGCCCAATCATCCGACAGCGGACGCGGCGGCGGGATGGTTTTGAGGTTGGTCCATGGATCCTGATCGGTCATCTTATACATGGCGTAATCGAAAAACAGCTTCACCGTCGCCAGCACCGGCGCCGCCAGAACGATGCCGATCAACCCCATCAGGTTGGCGCCGATCAAGACTGCCACCATCACCGCTGCCGGATGAACCTGCAAAGCATCTGCCATCATGCGCGGGATAAAATAATTATCGAGAATGCCATCGGTCACCCACGCCACCAGCACCACCAGCAGCGCGTAGGAGAACGGCGACATACCGAACAAGGTATTGCCCTGGAAATAGGCCACCGTGGCGTAGGTGGCCCAGGAAATCGCCGGGCCGGCATACGGCACAAAGCGCGCCAGGCCCGCCAGAATTGCTAATCCAAAATAATAACGTACACCCAAGACACCGAGCAAGACGATATACACCATCACCGTCAACGAGACGATCAGGAACTGGCCGCGTAAAAAACCGTTCCAGATGGCGCCTAACTGGTGACCGACCTTGCGCAAATCCTGATCGTAACCGGGGATCGACAGATTCAACAACTCATCAGCGCGACCGCCGGTCTCGCTCAAGATAAAATACGAAAAAAACAGAATAAAGAGCAACCAGCCAACCAGCGCCGCCGTACCGCTGGCGATGGAACCCGCCAACGAGCCAACCTGAGTGAACATCGGCTCGATTGCCCCTAGAATCTGATCCACGATCGTTTGCAGATCGATTTCCATCGGATCGAGGATAAACGGCCCGATCTGGATGGGATGTGTGCGGATATCGCTCAAGAATTTGGGCAGGTCTTCAATCGCCTTATCCAAAAAATCGACCAGGCTCTGGATCTGCGATATGATCGTCACTCCACCCCAGGTCAATAAGCCGATGAGAATGATGATGAGCACCAGATAGAGCAGGTTCACGGCCATGCGCCAAGACAGGTGCGCCTTACGCCGCAGAAAATTTGCCATCGGGTGGATCAAATACGACAGAATGTACGAGATGAGCAGGGGGCCCAGGATGTCGCGGAACTGGATAAACAGGCCGGCAAACAACGCCACGAGGGTTAACCCCACAATCAACTTGGTTGTGGGGCTCCAGCGCGGTGACCGGGATACATCCAATTCACTCATAGCAACATCCTGTAACCAAAAACGACACAAATAATCGCACTTTTATTCTAGTCGAAAAAAAAGCTTTACGCAATCGGCAATTTAAAAACACACCCATAACAAAAACGGGGCGCCGACAGCGCCCCGCACTTTTTCAACCTGCCAACCGTATCATTGCGTACAACCACCCAGGAACGGCATCACGGTACACCACAGGAAATTGCTATCGATATACCACAACGCCCCGGCGCACACGCAGATGAGCAACAGGATGGCCACGATTAAAATAACCACCCAGATCGGGAATTTCTTCTTCGGTTCCTCGTACTCCTCGACCTCCTGATAACCAGGCACCTGGCCGGCGTATTGAGGCTGAGGGGGAGGAGGCGAAGGCTGATACACCGGCGGTGGGGCGCTGACCGGCGGCGGCACTGCTGCCGGGCGCACCGCGGCCGGACGGGCCGCTGCCGCCGCCGCAACCGTCGCATCCGCATCTACCTGCACCAACTCATACACCAGGGTATTGCGCTCTCCCAGACCAATGATCTCTCCCGGTCGCAGCACATAGGGCCCCATCAAACGCTGTCCATCCACCGCCGTACCATTGGTCGATCCAAGGTCTTCTACAACATAGGTAGAACCCTGCAAATACAGGCGGGCATGACGGCGAGAGACTTCAGAATCACTGATCACCACATCATTGTTTAGATCGCGGCCAATGGTGATCTCATTCTTTTGGATCAGGAATTCCTTCCCTACCATTGGGCCGGAGCGTACAACCAAGCGATATGTTGCCATAACTCCTCCTCAACAGGCTAAATGCAATTATAAGTGTACGCGCAATGTCAAAGACTGTCAACAAAAAGCGAGGCGAAATTTTATTCTGTCGCCGGCCAGAGCGGCAGGTTAAACGTAAAACCCATCCCCTCCGGTTGTGTCTCCAACACCAGGAGACACTCCAACCGCTCCAGTATCAGGTTCACCAGAGAAAGCCGGCTCCCCGGCCGGAAGCGGTCGGCCCCCCAGCAGCCTTCCTTGACCATCATCAATCCCGGATAATACACCTCGACCCTGACCCGCTCCTCCTGGCAAACCACCGATAATCTGAGCGGCAATTCCCCGGCCGCTCCCTCCGGGCGGTCCAGGCGCAATAAATACTGCAAGGCACGCTGTAACCACTCATTTGAGCGCACCGGCGGCAGCACGGCGGGCATCGTCACCGCCACTGCCTGAGGGGCCACGCTGCGCAAGGCCTCTTCAACCGTCACCCGCAAATCGATGGCCTGCCATTCCATTTCCGGCATCTGGTAGCGCAATTCCAGATAAGCGGCCGGGTCATCCCAACTGGACACCGCCACGGCGCAATTGCGCAAGATGATCTCCAGAAAATGACGCTGCTGCTCGTTTAAATCTCCCACCACTCCTTTGAGGAGCAAATCGCTAAATCCCTGAATCGAGGTCAGCGGTGTTTTGCCATCATGACGCCACAAATTATACAAGCCAATAAATTCGCCTGACGAGTTGGTCGACATGGATTCTCCACAGTGAAATTTTTGGGGGACCCACACCTGCATTTCAAATACTATAACTTTGCTTGAGAAAAAAAGCAATCGCAAATAAACCAACAAATTAGTAAGCCGATTGCGCCATCCGGTATAATACAGTCAATGCAAATCCTTTACACCACCCCCGATGAAAATCTGGCTGCCTTGCAAAAGAGCAGCTTTTTTGCAGGTTTTGGCCAGGACGCATTGACCGCATTGAGCCGGGCCATGCACCTCAGGCATTACGCCCGCAATGAGATCATTTTTTGGGAAGGGCACCCCTGCGCCGGATTATATATTCTGCAGCGCGGGAGTGTAAAACTGTTCAAAGTGTCGCCCGGTGGCCGAGAACTGATTCTGCGTGTGTTTGAGCAAGCCGCCACCTTCAACGAGGTGCCCGTATTCGATGGCGGCAGCAACGCCATCAGTGTTGCGGCCCTGGAAGAATGCGACATCTGGGAGATCGATGCGACGACCGTGCGCTCTGCCGTCTACGACCACCCGGAGCAGGCGCAATTGATCATCCAGAAACTGGCCGGCAACCTGCGCAGCATGGTACAGACGATCGAAGAATTGACCTTTTACCAGGTCTCCAACCGGCTGGCGCGCTTGATCGAACAACTGACGAACGGAACGAACAAAGAAGGCGAGCTGCGTCTCACTCAAGATGAACTTGCAGCTCGCCTGGGAACCGTCCGTGAGGTGGTGGCGCGCTCCTTGCGTGAGCTAGAACGCAGCGGCGCCATCCAGATCGAACGCAGGCAGATCAAAATCACCGACCGGGCCCGCCTGCACGCCTGGGCCAACAACCAGCAGATCGATTAACGACTGGCCTGTGGCTTTGCACCGGCCGCCAGGATCGCCTTAATCTGCGCCTGTCGCGCCAGGTCGGTGGCCGAAGCCAGAATACGCAACGCCTCCTCCGGGTTGTGGAACCCCATACTATTTTCGGCAGCAATGAAATCCCAGCGTAACTGCGCCCGGCGATGCAACTGACGCGCCTCGGCCAACAACTCCTCATCCACACCCGGCGCGGCCGCTGCGGTCGAAATGGCCTCAATGGCCGCCACCAGGGCGTCTTCGGTGGCGATCATCGTATCGGCCACCTGTTTTTGAATGGCGCTCACCCGTTGAGTCACATAATCCACGTCCGTATGGCAGGCGCCGCAGGTAGAAGCCGGGTTGAGCAGCGGGCTGTGGACATCGTGGGTCGAGAACTTAACCGATCCGTCTCGAGTGTACGGCATGTGGCAATCGGCGCAGGCCACACCGGCCTTGTAATGGGTGCTGCCGGCGGTAAACAACTCGTAATCGGGATGCTGCATCTTGACCATCGCCGCGCCGCTGTCCGGATGTTTCCAATCGCTAAAGGCCTCTTCCTCGTAATACTTCTCAATCTCGTCAATTACTGTGCCCTTCTCCCACGGGAAAGTTAAGTACTTACCTTCGCCGGCGAAGTAATACTCGACGTGACAGTTGGCGCACACCACCGTGCGCATCTCCTGGCGGGTGAAGGTGTGCCAGTCTTTCCCCTGAGCCTTGAGCGCCTCATCCAGGGCGGGGTTGGTCACCACCAGGCGCATCGTCCCGGCCTCGTGACAGTTGGCGCAGCCGATGGGGTTATTGATCTTCTGCCCCAAATCGGCAAATTTGGCGGCATCGTATTCCTTCATGCCCATTGTGGCCCACAGTTTGGGGTTATCCGAACTCTTACAGGAATAACAGGTGCCGGGAGTCTTATCCGAAAGGCGCGGCGTCCTGCGCACGTCGACCAGCGCGTTCATGTGGCCGCGATCCTCCTCATACCCCTTACTGAAGGGATAGCCGGCAAACAGTTTCACCAGACGTGGATCCACTTCGAGCTTCGAAAAGGGATCCGAACCGCCATACACCGTTCGGGTGTTATTCTTTTCCGTCTTCAACAACGTGGTGTATTGATTGGGAAAATTGACGCCCCATTTGGCGCTGTCCGGCTCCATCGCCTCGATGGCTGCCAGCGGCGGGATTCCTCGCGCCGGCGCAGGTTGATTGTAGATAAACAACAGCAAGCCAATTACCCCCACCCCCAGAACAATGATGATGGCGGTCAATACAAGCGATTTCACATCCGGTTTCTTCATCGGCCCACTCCTTAAAAACTATTTGGGTTGCTCACCCAAAGTGTATTTGCCTTTATCCTGGTACGGCAGGATCGATATCCCGCGTTCGCCGTGCGCCACCGAACGGTGACAGTCAAAGCAATACCGGCCGGCGTCCATCTGCCCATCGGCGATGGCCGAGACCGTCTCGCTGTGGCAGCGAATACAATTTTCCTGAATCATGTCGTCGGTCTCGGGTTTGGCGCGCAGCGGTTCGGGGATCAACCCCAGGGTAAACATGCTCACGTGGTTCATGCCCGATTTGGCTTTGACGAAATACTTCGGGATCAACTCGTGCGGCGTATGGCAATCATTACAGGTCGCCCAACGCTGGTGACTGGCATGGTACCAGCCCTCATAAGCCGCATCCATGACGTGGCAATTATTGCAGGTGGTCGGGTCATTCCCCAGGTAGACGGTGAAATTGGTCACGTACATCCCCACCGCCAACACGGCAACCAGCACAACCACTCCAACGAACAACGGTAATTTCATGGCACCTCACCCGCTGTAAAAAATATCGACACCCACATATCACTTTGATTTTAATTTTGCTCTCAGGTTTTGAATGTGACTCAAGTCACAAAATAAGACCAGGTTTGACACTTTCGGCAAAAATTGGCAGGCAAATCTATTGACAATCACGACTAAAGTAGATATGATAACGAAGGTTGTTGACTTTCCCTTTACGTTCCCTGTTCAATTGAGAATCCCCCAAGAACCTTCGATGCTGTCTGGTATTTCAGATTAATACGTTGATCAATCTTTTAAGCGTAGTTCAGCGTACCCGTTAACGGCATTGTTCCGGCTGAGGCAGCCTCAACCGGTGTAAGTAAGGTGTAGATAGCAGGATTAATTCCAGATTAAAAAGGAGGTGGTTGCCCGTATTGTTTGCTATACCCCAACGCTGAAAAAATTTGCATCGTAGTCAACCCGGGGTAAGCCGTTTTGCCCCCAGTCTATCCAATCCAAAGGAGGATTAAGAAGATGAAAGTTCGTATTTTGGTAACCTTGATTGTGCTGGCGTCGATGGTACTGTCCGGCTGCGGTGGCGGCGCCACCGGTAGCGGCGGTAGCGGCGAGATTAAGATCGCCATTCTCGCTCCGTTGAGCGGCCCCGTCCCGACCTTCGGTGTTTCGACCCGTGATGGCGCTCTGCTGGCCATCGAAGAGTGGAACGCCAAGGGTGGCGTCCTGGGCAAGAAGATCGTGCCCATCGTTGAAGATTCGCAGTGCACCCCTGACCCGGCCGTGAACGCCGCCAACAAGGTCATCGATCAGGATAAGGTTCACTACATCATCGGCGAAGTTTGCTCGAAGGCCTCCATCCCGGTTTCTGAAATCGCCAACGCCAAGAAAGTTGTGCAAATCAGCGGCACCTCGACCAACCCCAACGTTGTGCGCGATGCAAGCGGCAATGTAAAGCCCTTCACCTTCGTCGCCTGCTACAATGACGACACCCAGGGTAAAGTGATGGCCAAATTCGCCAAGGAAGTACTGAAAGCGAATACCGCCTTCATTATGCTGGATCAATCGAACGACTACGTTAAGGGTCTGGCCGAATACTTCGAGAAGTACTTCGGCGAGATGGGCGGCCAGATTGTTGGCAAGGAAACCTACACGTCCAAGGACACGGACTTCTCCACCACCCTCGCCAAAGTTGCCGAAGCCAAGCCCGACGTCGTAGTCCTCCCTGACTACTACAACATCGTCAACCTGGCCACCAAGCAGGCCAAGGAAAAGGGCATCACCGCTCCGTTCATCGGCGGAGATGGCTGGGACTCTCCTGATCTGGACGCCAAGGCTGCCGATGGTGGTTTCTTCACCAACCACTACTCGCCCACCGAAAAGCGTGCCAAGGTTGAGAGCTTTGTAAAGGCCTACGGCGCCAAGTACAAGGACGACAAGGGCAATCCGAAGCTGCCCGATGCGCTGGCTGCGTTGGCTTACGACGCGACCAATATCATGATTGAGGGTATCCAGAACGCGGCTGCCGACGACCCCGCCAAGGTTGCCGAGGCCATCGCCAAAGGCAAGTTCGAAGCCGTTTCCGGCTCGATCACCTTCGACGCCTTCCATACCCCCATCAAGCCTGTCACCATCATCGCTGTGAAAGAGGGTTCAGCTCAATTCCAAACGCAGGTTATACCGTAATTTCAACGGTCATCTGTGAATCAATGGAGGACGGCGTGCGCGTCGTCCTCCATTGCCGACATCTCAGCGAAAAGGAGAAGTCTAACTGATGCAAAATCCAAACATTCTCCGATCATCCTCGCCAACTTTATACAAACCAAAAGCCCCGCTGGCCTGGATTGGGCAGGGCTTTCTTGCGATATTGGCGTTGGTGGTCGTTTATGTAATTGTACGAAACCTGGTTAACAATCCTACCCTGTTCATCCAGATTGTATTGAGTGGTTTACAACTGGGGTTTGTGTATGCCCTGATTGCTCTCGGCTACACAATGGTGTATGGCATCGTCAAGTTGATCAATTTTGCACATGGCGATGTATTCATGGTGGGGGCCTTCGTCAGCTATTACGCCGTTACGCGCTTTAGTTTGCATCGTTGGCCTGCGAATTTCTTCCCCGGCATGCCGGAAGGTTTGGTCGTTACCCTGGGTTCATTGACCGTGATGGTGCTGTCTATGTTCGTGTGCATCATCCTGGCCGTAACCATTGAACGTGTCGCCTACAAACCCCTCCGAGACGCCCCCCGTATCGCCGCCCTGATCACCGCGATTGGCGTCTCTTTCTTTCTGGAATTCTTCGGGGCGCTCAACTTTGTTTTTTCCCCACGCTTCATCCCATACCAGCGCCCCTTCGAAGTGATTGCCTGGTACATTAAAGATGGAATTTATCCGGTTAACCCCGATCAAGCCCCTCCGGGAAACAGCATCACCTTCTCGAATATCTTCATTATCATCATGATTACTTCGATCCTGGTGCAGATCTTCTTGCAGTTCCTCGTCCGCCGCACCAAGATCGGTATTGCCATGCGCGCCACATCCTATGACAAACAGGCCGCCCGCCTGATGGGCATCAACGTCGACCAGGTGATCTCGTTCACCTTCGCCGTCGGCGCCGCTTTTGCAGGCCTGGGGGGTGTGCTGTACGCCATCGCCTACTCTTCGATCTGGTCTCAGCTCGGCATCCTCCCCGGCCTCAAGGCCTTCGTGGCCGCCGTGCTGGGTGGCATCGGTAGTATCCCGGGAGCGCTGGTCGGGGCGTTGATCATGGGCCAGGCCGAAGCCTTGACGATGGGGTATATCTCCACTCCCATGCGCGATGCGGTGGCTTTTACAATCCTGATCCTGGTTCTGCTGGTGAAACCGACCGGTATCTTCGGCGAACCGGAAAAAGAGAAAGCTTAGGAGGTCGTGCATGGAACTCGGTTTCCTGATATTGTCACTGGTTAAAATCGTCGCCATCGTCGCCTATCTGTATGGCCTGCTGTGGGTTCTGGGCCATGCCAACAAATGGGTCAAGATCGGAGGCACCGTCCTGGCTTTTGGGATCGTGCAGGCGGCCCTTTCGCTGCAATTTGGCGATTTCCAAATCCTCACCGCCTTCGACAGCGGGCTGCTCTTCCAGGCCTGCGCCATGACCATGGTTGCGCTCGGCCTGAACCTGATCTACGGCTTTAACGGCCAGTTCAGCCTCGGGCAGTGGGGCTTTTATGGCATCGGCGCCTACGCCGCCGCCGATGTCACTTACCGTTGGACCAACGGCGACTCACGCGGCCTGATCGTGTTGGGCCTGGGCGTTACCCTGGGCGGCCTGGCCATCCTGGGCATCCAGAAATACATGCAGCGTCACCGCCGCGTGCCCGTCCTCTCCTCCTTCACCCTCTATCTGATCGGATCGACCCTGGCGGGCGCCGTGGCGGTGGGGATTGGCAATCTCATCGACCCGGCCCTGGCGCCCCTGCTGGGCAACATCGCCACCCCCGGCCCGCTGAACAGCGAAGCCGCGTTGCAGGTCATCTACTTCCTGGCCGTCGTGTTGGCCGGCGTCTTCGCCGCAGAGGTCAGTTTCCTGTTTGGCCTGCCCGTGCTCAGCCTGGGCAGCGACTACTTTGGCATCGCCACTCTCGGCTTCACCATCGTCATCAACACCCTGATGGTCAACTCCGACACCATCCTGCCCTTCCCCGAAATGAAGGGCGGGCGCGGCATGATCGGCATCCCCAAACTGACCACCTGGTTCTGGGCCTTCTTCTTCCTGGTGGCGGTGATCATCATCATGCGCAACATCATCCACTCTTCCACCGGGCGGGCCATCCTCTCGGTGCGCGAAGATGAAACCGCCTCCAAAGCCATGGGCATCAACATCGCCGAGAACAAACTGCTGGCATTCGTCATCGGCAGTTTCTTCGCCGGCCTGGGCGGCGGCGTGTATGCGCACTTCATCGGGTTCCTCAGCCCCGGAACGTTCGACTTCCTGGTTGGTTTTAACCCGCTGATCATCATCGTTTTCGGCGGCCTGGGCAGTATGACAGGCACCATCGTGGCCTCTTTCGGCTGGATTTTCTTCCTCGAGGGCCTGCTGCGCGTCTTACTCAGCCAGATGGGTACCGAAGCGCCAACCTGGCGGTTTGTTTTATACCCCATCACCCTGCTGCTGCTCATGCTCATCCGGCCTCAGGGCATCCTCGGTTCGATCGAATGGGGTTTCTTGAAAGCCCCGATCCTTAAACTCAGACCGTCCAAGGAAGCGGCGTCCACCAACGCCCCTGCCGGCCAATAATCTACGGAGATCACGATGACTGAAAATAATGTCCCTATTCTCGAGATTGAAGGCCTGACCAAATTCTTCGGCGGTTTGCGGGCGGTGCACGACTTTAGCATGAAGATCGAAAAAGGCGAACTGGTGGGGCTCATTGGCCCCAACGGCGCCGGAAAGACGACCGTTTTCAACATGATCACTGGGCTCTATGTCCCATCCTCTGGCGATATCAGCTTCATGGGCGATAACACCGTCGGCCTGGAGCCGTATGAAATTACCCGCATGGGGATTGGTCGCACCTTCCAGAACATCCGTCTGTTTTCCAATCTGTCGGTGCTGGATAACGTCCGCATTGCCTACCACGCCCACTCCGGCTACAACCTCTTTGACGGTATCCTGCGCAACAGCAAGTTCTCCGCCCAGGAACGCGAGCTCACCGAACGGGCGCGCGATTTCCTGGCAATCTTCAAGCTGGACAAAATCCAGAACGAAGTCGCCAAGAACCTGCCCTACGGCGAACAGCGCCGCGTGGAGATTGCCCGCGCCCTGGCCTGCGAACCCAAACTGCTGCTGTTGGACGAACCCGCGGCGGGGATGAACCCGAAAGAGATCGTCCAACTGATGGAACTGATCAACTTCATCCGCGAACGCTTTGGCCTGACCATCCTGCTCATCGAGCATCAGATGCGCGTGGTCATGGGCATCTGCGAACGCATTACGGTGATGGATTTTGGTGAAGTGATTGCCCGCGGCGTTCCAAAAGAAATCCAGGAAAATCAGCGGGTGGTTGAAGCGTACTTAGGAAAGGGAGCCGGCCATGTTGCTTGAAGTCAAAGACCTGCATGTGTACTACGGTGCCATCCACGCCCTTCAAGGCATCTCCTTCCACGTCAACCAGGGAGAGATCGTTACCTTGATTGGCGCCAACGGCGCCGGTAAATCTACCACGCTGCGTACCATTTCAGGTCTGCTGCGCGCCCGCGATGGGTCGATCAAATTCAAGGGGGAAGAAATCACCACCACCCCCGCCGAACAGATCGTCCGCCGGGGCATCAGCCAGGTGCCCGAAGGCCGCAAGATCTTCGCTCCCCTGACCGTGCGCGAAAACCTGGAGATGGGCGCTTACACGCGCAGCGATCCGCAAGAAATCAGCCGCACCATGGAGCGCGTCTTCACCAGCTTCCCTCGCCTGAAGGAACGCATCAATCAGTTGGGCGGCACCCTCTCGGGCGGCGAGCAGCAAATGCTGGCCACCGGGCGCGGTCTGATGAGCCAACCCACCCTGCTGCTGCTGGACGAGCCCTCCATGGGCCTCAGCCCGCTGCTGGTTGAGGAAATCTTCAAGATCATCCAGGAGATCAACGCCCAGGGCACCAGCATCTTACTGGTGGAGCAAAACGCAGCGATGGCGCTCTCGATCGCCCACCGGGCCTACGTGCTGGAGACCGGTAGCATCGTCTTGGAAGGCGACGCCAAAGAAATCCTCAACAACCCGCAGGTCAAATCTGCTTACCTGGGCGTCTAGCGAAGGCACAAGGAGGATACTGATGAAACCACTGTTTAGCAAGAAAACAATCATCCTGGTGCTGGTGCTACAGTTCATCCCATTCGTACTGTTTCCGGCCAGCTCGTTTTCCCCAGACAGCCAGGAGTGGTGGCTGCCCATACTACTGGCTATCATGGCTATTGTGGCAATGGCGCAGATCCTACGGAAAAGTGTGGCGCCCTGGCCCTGGTACCTGATAGGCTTTGCCCAGGGCTTCAACGTGATCAGTCGTTTGATGATGATCCTGCCGCACGCCACACTCATGGAAGAGGGACAGCAGTATTTCAACACACCTTACGTGGTGATGAGCGTGCTGGCAATGGCCATGTCCTGGTTCGTCCTCTGGTACGTTGAACAGCCCGAAGTGCGCATGAACATCATGCGCGACTGACCGCCCTCCGGCAAGGGATAAGCATCGTGGGGTTTTGGGGCCGCAAAAATTGGCCCCAAAACCCCATTTTTATGCAGCGGTTGACAACCGCTCCACTTTCTGGTAAAGTAGACCCATGCTTTTCAACACCGCCATGCTGCATCACCATACCATCCTCCTTCCCGCTGTACCGGAGGTCTGGTAGCGTTTTGCACCAGTCAGAAGACCCTTAAGCCCCCGGTTCAGCGGGGGCTTTTTATTTTTCACCCGTAAAGGATACCGCATGCTCTCATCAACCTCAAGCAATAACGTACGCATTTCTCTGCCCTCCAAGGGCCGCCTGGCCGAAGAAAGCCTGGCTTTCCTGCAAGCCTGTGATCTGACCGTTAACAAGACCAACCCGCGCCAGTATCAGGCCACCATCCGCAATTTGCCTGAATTGACCGTCCTCTTCCAACGCCCGGCAGACATCGTCACCAGCGTGCGCGATGGCAGTGTCGAGTTCGGCATCACCGGGCTGGATGTGGTTGAAGAACGCCGCGGCGAAAACGGGCAGGTGCTGGTGCTGCACGAGGCGCTCAATTTCGGTCAATGCAACCTCGCCCTGGCTGTGCCAGAAGGCTGGCAGGGGGTGAACAGCGTAGAAGACCTCGCCCGCTACGTGGCCACCCTGGGGCGCCCCGTACGCGTCGCCACCAAGTTCCCCGTCCTCACCGGGCGCTTTCTCGACCGGCGCAGCATCCCCTATACCCTGGTGGCCGCCGAAGGCACGCTGGAAACAGCGCCCGACATTGGCTACGCCGACATGATCTCCGATCTGGTGTCTTCCGGGCAGACCCTGCGCGATAACCGCCTGCGACCGCTGAGCGACGGGCTGGTGCAGCCTTCCCAGGCCGTCTTGATCGCCAATCGCCAGGCTCTCAAAGACAACCCCGCAGCGCTCAACATCGCCCGCTATCTGCTGGAGTACTTTGAAGCCCGCCTGTGCGCCAACCAGAACCTGGCCATCTTTGCCAACATGCGCGGCGAATCGCCGGAAGCCATCGCCCAACGCATCTTCAGTCAGGCCACCATCGGCGGTCTGCAAGGGCCCACCATCTCGCGCGTCATCGTCCGCCAAGAGAGCGAAAGCTGGTACGCGGTCAACATCATTGTTCATCGCAACCAGTTATATGCCGCCATCAACGAATTGCGCTCCATTGGCGGCAGCGGCGTAATCGTCATGCCGGTGAATTACATCTTTGATGAAGCGCCGCCCCGCTATCTCAATATGCTGGCCGAACTCGGATTCACATCTCCCCAGGGAAACGCATGAACACCACCACACGCTTTGCCGACCTTCCGCCCTATACGCCCATCGAACCCTACGAAGTGCTTTCGGCTCGCCTGGGCATTCCCGGCGACCAGATCATCAAGCTGGACGCCAACGAAAACCCTTATGGCCCCGCCCCGCTCGCCCGCCAGGCGCTGGCCAACCTGAATTTTGCCCACATCTACCCTGATCCAGAAAGCCGGGCGCTGCGCGCCGCACTGGCCGCTCACACCGGAGCGCCGGTCGAAAATCTGATGGCAGGAGCCGGGGCAGACGAACTGATCGACCTGACGCTGCGTGTGCTGCTCGAGCCCGGCGACCGCGTCGTCAACTGCCCGCCGACCTTTGGCATGTATCCCTTCGACACCCGCCTGAACGCCGGCCAGGTCATCGATGTGCCCCGCCAGGATGGTTTTCGCCTGGATATCCCTGCCATCCAGAAGGCCGTGGCCGAATTTGCCCCCAAAGTCGTGTTCATCACCACCCCCAACAATCCAGACGGCAACCTGCCCGACCCGGCCGAGATCGAAACATTATTGCATCTGCCCGTCCTGGTCGTCCTGGATGAAGCCTACATCGAATTTACCAGCCAGGGCGGCGTACTGGGCGAAAAGCTGTCCTGGATCCGTCAGGCGGCCCAGCGCCAGAACCTGGTGGTGCTGCGCACCTTTAGCAAATGGGCCGGCCTGGCCGGCCTGCGCGTGGGTTACGGCGCCTTTCCCGACTGGATCATGCCCACCCTGTGGAAAGCCAAGCAGCCCTACAACGTCAATGTGGCCGCCAACGCCGCCGCAGTGGCCTCATTGAACGACGTGGATTTTCTGAGCGCCAACGTGGCGCGCATTCGCGGCGAACGCCAGCGCCTGTTCGCCCGGCTGCAAAGCGTGCCCTGCCTGAAGCCGTATCCATCCGAAGCCAATTTCATCCTCTGCCAGGTGCTGGGACGACCGGCCGCCGCATTAAAACAACAACTGGCCGAAGCCGGCATCCTGGTGCGCTATTACCAGACCCCGGCGCTAAAAGAATGCATCCGCATCAGCGTGGGCCGGCCGGAGGATCACGAGGTCTTGATCGCGGCCCTGGAACAGATTTGCGCCGGGCAGTCCATTTGCCGGCCCTCCGGCGCTTCTACCACCCCAGGGCGCAGCAGCCAGGTGGAACGCAAAACCAGCGAAACCGAAATCAGCCTGAAGCTCAACCTGGATGGGTGCGGCCGGCACGCCATCGATAGCGGCCTGCCCTTTCTCGATCACATGTTGACCCAGGTGGCCGTCCATGGCCTGTTCGACCTGGAACTGCACGCCCGCGGCGATGTACACATCGACCCTCACCACACCTGCGAAGACGTGGCTCTGGCGCTGGGCCAGGCGTTTGCCGAGGCGCTGGGGCCGCGCACCGGCATCGTGCGCATGGCCTCGGCCGACTGCCCGATGGATGAAAGCCTGGCCTGGGTCAGCGTCGATTTCTCCGGGCGGCCCTACTGCGTCATCCAGACTCGCTGGCGTTCGCCGGCAGTGGGCGGGCTGCCGGTCAGCCTGCTCGAACACTTTTTTGAAAGCTTCGCCGTGCAGGCGCGCTGCAACCTGCACGCCAGGGTGCGTTATGGGCGCGACGACCACCACCAGGCCGAAGCGCTTTTCAAGGCCTTCGCCCGGGCGCTGTGCGCCGCCACCCGCCAGGACGCCCGGCGCAGCGGTGTGGTGCCCTCCAGTAAGGGTGTTTTGTTCTAACAGGAGCTGTCATGAATAACTCGAATGTCTTTCTCATCGATGCCGGCACCGGCAATCTGCGCTCGGTGTACAACGCGCTGGTCAACGCCGGGGCGACGCCCTGCCTGACCAGCGACCCACGGGAAATTCAGGCGGGCGGGCGCGTCGTCCTGCCCGGCGTAGGCGCCTTTGGCAAATTCATGGATGGGCTGCACCAGCGCGGCCTGTTTGACCCCATTCTCCAGATCGTCCGGCGCGGCGACCCTTTATTGGGCATCTGTGTCGGCATGCAGGCGTTATTCGATTACGGTGAAGAAATGGGCACCTACCAGGGATTGGGGCTGTTGCCCGGCAGTGTGGTGCGCTTTAACGAACGCCCGGGCGTCAAAGTTCCGCACACCGGTTGGAACCAGCTTTGGGAACAAAAACCCTGTCCGCTGCTGGCCGGGTTAGAACGCGGCGCCTACGCTTACTTCAACCACTCGTATTACTGCCGGCCCGGCCGCCCCGGCGACACCGCCGCCCTGACCGATTACGCCGTGCCGTTCAGCAGCATCGTGCACAACGATAATCTTTTTGGCGTACAGTTCCATCCTGAAAAAAGCCAGCGCATCGGCCAGAGCATCCTGCGCAACTTCCTGGAGGTGTGAGATGTCTGCGTTTACCATCTATCCGGCCATCGATTTGCGCAGCGGCCAGGTCGTACGTCTGAAAATGGGCGACCCCGAGCAACAAACAACCTACGCCAGCCAGCCCGGCCAGGTGGCCCGCCGCTGGCTGGAGGCCGGCGCACGCTGGCTGCACGTCGTCAATCTGGACGGCGCCTTTGGTGAACACAGCGAAGCCAACCGGCGCGCCCTGGACGCCATCCTGACCGCCGCGGCACAGGCAGGCGCCCGGGTGCAGTTCGGCGGCGGTCTGCGCTCGCTAGAAGCGATCCAGGCGGCGCTGGAAGCGGGAGTCCAACGCGTGGTGCTCGGCACCCTGGCCATCGAACAGCCCGAAGTGTTGGGCGAGGCGCTGGCGCGTTGGGGCAGCGAGCGGGTCGCCGTCAGCCTGGATGCACGCCAGGGGTTGGTACAGGTGCGCGGCTGGCAGGACGGCACGGGCGTGCCGGCGGAACAGGCCGCCGCGGCGCTGGCGCGCGCCGGGCTGCGCTGGCTGGTGCACACCGACATCGCCCGCGACGGATTGCAGAACGGGCCGAATCTGGCCGCCACCCGCGCCGTGGCGCAATCCAGTGGGTTACAGGTGATTGCCTCCGGCGGCGTGGCGGGGCTGGCCGATGTGCGCGCCAGCCAGGAGAGTGGGCTGGCCGGCGTGATCGTCGGGCGGGCCCTGTACGAGGGCAGCATCGATCCTGTCCAATTGTTTAAATCGCTTCCAACTGCCAAGGAGTTGCCATGTTAGCCAAACGGATCATCCCCTGCCTGGATATCGCCAACGGGCGGGTCGTCAAAGGAGTGCATTTTCTCAATCTGCGGGATGCAGGTGACCCGGTCGAACAGGCCCGCGTTTACGACGCCGCCGGAGCGGACGAACTGGTCTTCCTGGATATTTCTGCCACGCCCGAAGGGCGCGCCACGGTCGTGCAAACCGTGCGCAACGTTGCCGATCAGGTTTTCATGCCGCTGACCGTCGGCGGCGGTATCCGTACGCTGGAAGATATGCGCGCCCTGCTGCTGGCCGGCGCCGACAAGATCAGCGTCAATTCGGCGGCCGTACGCACGCCGGATCTGTTGAGCCAGGGCGCAGAACGTTTTGGCAGCCAGTGTATCGTGCTGGCCATCGACGCCCGCCGCCGTCCAGAAGGCAGCGGTTGGGAGGTCGTAGTCAACGGCGGGCGCACCCCCACCGGGCTGGACGCTATCGCCTGGGCGGTACAGGGTGTGGAACGCGGCGCCGGCGAAATCCTGCTCACCAGCATGGACGCCGACGGCACGCTGACCGGTTACGATCTCGATCTGACCCGGGCGGTATGTGATGCGGTGCATGTGCCGGTGATCGCCTCGGGCGGCGCCGGCCAACCGGCCCACTTTGCCCAGGTGCTCACCACCGGCGGGGCCGATGCAGCCCTGGCGGCTTCACTGTTCCACGACGGGGTCTTAGTCATCGCCGACCTGAAAAATTACCTGGCCGGCCAGGGCATCGCCATTCGCCCCTGCCCGCCTCCGGCAACGAGGTAACTATGTTAAAATTCGATCAGCATGGCCTGATCCCGGCCATCGTCCAGGACGCAGATAGCGGCGAGGTTTTAATGCTGGCGTATATGAATCGCGAGGCCCTGCGGCTGACGCTGAACAGCGGTGAAACACATTTCTGGTCGCGCAGCCGCCAGGAGATGTGGCACAAAGGCGCCACGTCCGGGAATACCCAGCAGGTGGTCGCCATTCACGCCGACTGCGACGGCGATACCCTGCTCGTGCAGGTACATCCGGCCGGCCCGGCCTGCCACACGGGACGGAGAAGCTGTTTCTATCAGGAAATAACCAAAACCACACTTGAAGGGAAGCTATGACACTCGAAGAACTCTATGCCATTATTTGCCAACGGCGCGACCAACCCAAACCCAATTCATACACGGCGCGCCTGATGGCGCACGGGGAAGACGAAATGATCAAAAAAGTCGGCGAGGAGGCGATTGAGGTCGTACTGGCGGCCAAAGGCCAGGGAGACGAACGGCTGATTGAAGAAAGCGCCGATCTGATCTATCATTTGCTGGTATTGTGGGCCGCCCGCAACCTGCAACCCGCCGATGTCTTTGCCGAATTGGAAAAGCGGCACCGCCAACGGACGGGCCGCTAACGTAACGGTTTTCAGCCGGCTTGAAAAGAAAAAGGCGCGGCGGGGAACTTCCGAAAAGGTTGTTCCCCGCCGCTCTTTTTCACCCGCTGTGGCTCAAAGAGCCGAAGTCAGGGTAACAGGCAAAAAAGCACCCCGCCATGTCGTGTGAAGCGTAGTTTTGAACCTGCTTTCGCAGGTGGGTCTCGACCCAGAAGATCCGCCTTGGCCAAAGCCTAACGCGTCACCGCTGTGAGATGAAGACCCTTTTAGGGGGTGTTGGCCCAAAACCGTTTTCGCTACATCACGGGCACAGCAGGGTGTCTTTTTTATACCACAAATACGAGCAGATGCAAAGGTTTAGCGCCCCAACGTCCCTTTAGGCGGCACACAAACAAACCCGGAATGCATCCACACGGACTTACGGCTTCTTGATCGACACCCACAGGAATTCCACCTTGACCGGCGTCGCCTGGTAAGACATTGCGCCAATCCCGGCCTGCCCGCTGCTAAAAGTATCGTCTTCAAAGGGCTTGTTCGGTGATTTGATCTCCTTATCGTTGATGAATGGTTTGAGCTTGTTGTCCTCGCAGATGAACGAAATCTTGTTCTTCTTCCTGACGCCGGCATTGAGTGCAGTGGCGGCGCCATTCATGATCAACACGTACGGGTTCTTGCCGCTCTCCTTTAGCGACTGCTCATAGCGATAGACATCGTATTTACCGCTGCTTGAAATACGGAACTCGTACCAGCCCTTGGTGCTTGCGCGGCACACCAGCGCAATGCCATTGGTGGTGTCGCCAAAGTTCTCTACCTCAGCCTCGATGGCAACGTTTTCGTATTCCAGCTTCTCAAAGAAACGGTAGGCATACGTTTCTACGTCATCGATCTGGAAATTCATGCGTTCGTCTTCGGTGGTCAGGGTAACGCGATGGGCATTCCCGGTCACCACCCGCGGCTCCGACCATTCTTCCGAACGAATTTTGGGCTTCCCCTCCACAGCGGGTTGCGTGGCTTCGGGCTTCAATGGCCCGGCCTCGTCTTTGCCCAGTGAACAGGCCGTCAGGGAAAAAATCACCAACGATACAACCAGAATCCAGAACAATTTGTGTTTCATCTTACCTCCTTTGTTGGATCATCGAACAGGATACCTTCCGGTCTGACCGGTCAGGCTGCGCCAGGATTGAATCTACCCCTGGAAAACGAAAAAGGGAAACTCATAGGACACGCCGGTCCTATGAATCTCCCTTGATCACGGTTAATGATAACGCAAAACCTTTTTTTTAGCCACCCATTTCGATGACGAAATTTTAAACTCATCAGGAATTGCTGTGGTAGGTGGTATGCCGAGGGCGCTTATGCTACAATCTTATGCAAGCGTCGGGCTCAAAACCTGACGCACCGCGATTTTATTTTTACCCCACTAAAATCCTTCAAAAAATTTTACCTCATGGCACAGAAATTGGAACTCTGCCGTGTATATGGGACTCTGTAATCACTTCTTGCCGATGGAGTAAGAGAATGACCTGGATAACGGTGCTCAGTTGGGTTGCGATTATTACCAGTAGCGTCATCATCCTGTGGCTGTTTTACCTCAGCAAACGCCAGACCCGGCGCGGCGCGCAGCAAATGCTTGCCCGACAACGCCTTGAGGCCGACCTGGATACCTATCGCGCCATGCTGGCACGCGCGGGGGAACGCACACAAACGCTGCTGAGACTCAACCAGATGGGCGCAGCCAGTTTGCAGGACGTGATGGACTTCGCACTGGAAGAAGGCGTGCGCCTGACGCAAAGCAAAATCGGGTATCTGGCATTCCTCAGCCCCGACGAGCAGACGTTGAGCATGTACGCCTGGTCAAAATCGAGCATGACCGAATGCGCTATCCCGGATAAGGTGTACGAATACAACGTCGCCGAGACAGGGTTATGGGGAGAAGCCATCCGGCAACGCCGCGCCATCATCCTCAATGAATATGCCGCCGAAAATCCATGGAAGAAGGGCATCCCGCTGGGGCACGTCTCGATCCTGCGCCACATGAATGTTCCCGTGTTTGTCGAAGATCGCATCGTGCTGTTGGCCGGGGTTGGCAACAAAGAAAACGATTACGAAGAAAGCGACATCCAGCAGCTTACCCTGCTCATGGAAAGCATGTGGCACCTGATCCAACACAAGCGCCAGGAGCAGGCATTAAAGGCCAGCCAGGAGCGCTTCGAACTGGCGGCGCAGGCCACCATCGACGGAATATGGGAATGGAACATCGTTGACAGGAGTGAGTATTTCTCACCGCGCCTGTGCGAGATTCTGGGATACCGCAGCGAAGAACTCAGGCCGTTGCCCGAAACATGGAACAATCTGCTCCACCCCGAAGACCGCCAGCGCGCCCGTCTGGCGCTGCGACGTCACCTGGAACAGGACAGCCCGTATAACGAAGAGTACCGCATGCGCCACAAAGACGGCAGCTATCACTGGTATCAATCCAGAGGCCAGGTGCAACGGGACGCACAGGGCAACCCGATCCGCATGGCAGGCTCGCTCACCGATATCACCCACCGCAAGCAGGCCGAAGAAGCCTTGCGCGCCAGCGAAGCCAAATACCGCCTTATGACCGAGAACATGAGCGACGTCATCTGGCAGATAAGCCCGGACTGGGTCATTACCTATATCAGCCCTTCCGATGAAAAATTGCGCGGCTTTCCATCCGAAGAGGTGTTGGGACGCCCGGTCTGGGATTTCATCCCCCCCGCCCAAATCGAGCCGCTGAAGCAGGCCGTTAAAAAACGCATTGCCGATTATCAACAGAAAATCATGCACCCCACCCCAATCGAATTCGAAACCAGCTGTAAAAATGGCGGCACAATATGGGTGGAGATCATTGCCAACCCGATGCACGACGCCAATGGAGAAATGTGCGGGTTTCAGGGCATGGCGCGAGACATTACGGCGCGCAAAGAAGCGCAAAAAGCGCTCGAAGAGAGCGTCGAAAGATTGCGCGGCTTCATCGAACAAACGATGGAAGCGGTATGCATCATCGATGAAAACGGCCAGATTGCGGAGTGGAATCGCGCCAGCGAGCAAATGACCGGCATTGCGCGTGACGATGCCCTGGGCGCATACTATTGGGATATGATGGTGCGAATGTTATTGCCCCATCGTCGCACCCAAGAACGCCGGCAACAACTGGAACAGAAAATCTGCCAGGCATTGCAAACGGGTCAGACCATCTTCAATACCCCCACGGAATTCGAACATCTCAACGCCAACGGCCAGCGGATGATCACCCTGCAAAACGCCTTTGTCATGAAAACACGGCGCGGCTATCAACTCGGCACCATCGCCCAAGATATTACCGCCCGCAAAAGGGCCGAAAAGGATCTGCAAGAAAGCGAAGAGCGTTTCCGCACGATCATCGAACAAATGAATGAAGGGCTGGTGCTGCTCGACGAACGCGGGACAATCCTTGAATGGAACCCGGCAGTCGAGAAACTGTCGGAAGTCCCGCGCCCACAGGCTATCGGCCGGCCAATCTGGGAAGTCCAATACCGGCTCATTGACCCGCAGCAACAAAGACCCAAGGATTTACACAGGTTTCAAGAACGAGTTATCCAACTGCTGCGTTCCCCGGAACAAAACAGCAGCGAGTGGGACTTTTCAACATCTAATCGAGAGCAGCACATCCTGGAGCAAAATCTCTTTCCAATCCGCACCAATCAGGGACAGCGCTGCGGGATCATGATACGCGATGTCACCACCCAAAAACAGGCGCAGCAACGCATCCAGTTACAACTGGAGAAACTCAAATCGCTGCGCGAGATCGATGTGGGTATCACCAGCCGTATCCCCATCCAGGAAAGCCTGGATAATATCGCCGAACACGCCATCCAGCACCTGCGGATGGACGGCGTCAGGTTATTGGGATACGATGCGGCCCAGAACCGGCTGCTGCGACTGTCAGACGCCGGTCTGCAAAATTTCTCTACCGCACCGTTCTCGGACAACAATTACAGCGCCCCCGCCTGGGATGTCATCCGCTATTGCCAGCGAGTGTACTGCCCCTTCCCTTCCGAGGCGATTGCCGACGGATTTCGCACCTATATTGGTGTGCCGATTTTGAGCAGCGAACACCCGCTGGGGGTTTTAGAAGCCTTCTTTACCAGCGACTTTATCGCCGACCAGGAATGGATGGACTACTTTGAGACGCTGGCGGGCCAGGCGGCCATCGCCATCGACGCCAACCGGCTGATCTCGAACTTGCAGCTTTCCAATCAGGAGCTAAACACCGCGTACGAAGCGACCATCGCCGGCTGGTCACGGGCGCTCGAACTGCGCGATAAGGAAACCAAAGGGCACAGCGAGCGGGTTACCCAGATGGCCAGCGAACTGGCCGAGCGCATTGGCTTGAGCGCCGAAGAAATGACCCATTTTCGTCGCGGCGTCCTGCTGCACGACATCGGCAAAATGGGCATTCCGGACAGTATCCTGCTGAAACCCGGCCCGCTCAGCGACGACGAATGGATGATCATGCGCCAACACCCCATCCTGGGGCGCGAGATGCTCAAAGATATCCCCTATCTGCAACCCGCTCTGGACGTGCCCTATTATCATCACGAACGTTGGGATGGCAGCGGCTATCCCCACGGCATGCGGGGCGAACAGATCCCGCTCAGCGCCCGTATCTTTGCCGTGGTCGACGTATGGGACGCCCTGATCTCAGACCGGCCCTATCGACTGGGGCTTGCCGCCGGTGAAGTGTGCCTGTTCTTTCGCCAGCAGGCGGGCAAATCCTTCGACCCGGCCGTGACCGCCGCTTTTCTGAGCATGCTCCACGAGAAAGGCATCTGCCCCAACCCGGCGGCGTAAAGCGCTACGAGCGATCAGGGTCGCAGCGCGGCCAGCAGTTTCTCCGGTCTGACCGGCAGATCGTCTACCCACACACCCACTGCGTCGTAAATGGCGCTGGCGATGGCCGGGGCGGTGGGGGTGATGGTAAGCTCACCCACGCCTTTAGCGCCAAACGGCCCGAGCGGATGGGGGTCCTCGATGATGATCGGCTCGATCTCCGGCAGATCGCGGAAGCGTAATAAACCCAGATCCTTGAAACGGGTCAGGCGAGGCCGGCCATTCTCGTACGGGAAGGCTTCGCTCAAGGCGTAACCCAGCCCCTGAATAACGGCGCCCTCAATTTGCCCGATGACATTGCGCGGCAGAAGCGCTTTTCCGACATCATGGGCCGCAATGATTTTGAGCACCCGTACCACGCCATTCTCCGGGTTGACCGCCACCATTGCCGCCTGAGCGCCAAAATCGTAGGCGAAATGCAACGGCGCTTCGCCCGGCGCAGGGTACGCCACAATGTGTTTTGCCGGCGGCTGGGTGCGCGGCGCGTCATACACCACCTCACATTCAAAACGCTGCCCACCCTGAGCGAGATCGACCAGGCGGATACAGCTTCGCCCGTTACGCCGGTCGAAAAACGTCCCGTCCTGAATGACCAGATCGGCCTCGGGTACGCCAAATTCGGTCGAAACCACCGCCCACAACTGCCGGCGCAGTTCCTGGCTGGCGCGCAGCGCGGCGTTCCCGCTGATAAAGGTCTGGCGCGAGGCGGTGGTCATTCCGCCCGGCGGGTCGTAACGGGTGTCGGCGGTGTGCACCCGGACCAGTTTCAACGGCACCCCCATCACCCGCGCCACAATCGTCGCCATGACTTCGTTGACGCCCTGCCCCATATCGGTGGCGCCGTGCCGTACCAGAAAATGCCCGTCTGCCTCCAGTGAGACCCGGGCGCCGGCGGCATCGGGCAGGTTGAAACCCAGGCCAACATTTTTATAGCCGGCCGCCACGCCAATCCCCAGTTTCTCATGCTCGCCGACCGCAGGACGCGTGGCGCCTGCCAGAGAACGCTGCACGGCCAACAAACAGGCGCGGATGCCCTCGCCCACCGTTTCGGTCAGCACGTCGCCGGTGATGGTGGCGTCGCCAACGACCAGGGCGTTGCGCAGGCGCAGTTCGATTGGGTCGATCTTCAGCGCTCTGGCCAGCTTGTTCATTTGCAGTTCGGCGGCAAAGGCCACCTGTGGACTGCCATAGCCGCGGAACGCCCCGGCAATGGCGTTATTGGTGTGCACCGCATACGAATCCACTTTGACGTGCGGCACAACGTACGGCCCGCAGGCAAATACCGAGGTGCGCGCCAGCACCGCCGCCCCCACCGAGGCATACGGCCCGGTATCGCCCCAGATTTCGGCTTCAGCCGCCACCAGTTTACCGTCGCGGGTGGCGCCGGTGCGGTAATGCATTTGAACGGCGTGGCGCTTGGTGCTGGTCAGCAGCGATTCTGCCCGGCTCCAGGCCACTCTGACCGGCCGGCCCGTCACCCGCGCCGCCAGGGCAGCGTGGATCTGGCCGGCGATGTCCTCCTTACCGCCAAAGCCGCCGCCCATAAAGACGTGGGCGATGCGCACCTGCTCGTGAGGCAGGCCCA
Source organism: uncultured Anaerolineaceae bacterium (assembly GCA_964535315.1). Classification (GTDB taxonomy): domain Bacteria; phylum Chloroflexota; class Anaerolineae; order Anaerolineales; family Anaerolineaceae; genus CAZHTS01. The sequence goes on along the minus strand of CAZHTS010000039.1, from coordinate 4,567 downwards.
ACGCAGCAGCAACCTGATGCTGATCTTCCACCGGCCCCTGCGTGCCACAATAGATCGTGATGCTGCCGTCTGGCTCGGGCACGGCCACACTGCACTCGATCTCCATATAGGCATGCTCGACAAACGGCACCGCATACTCGCCCTCAACGATCACATCCGCCGCGGCAAAACCGGCGTCGATGTCCCCCTTACGGGTGGTATAGTGCGCCAGCACGTTCGGCGCATCCGGGCTCGATGCTCGCAGTCGTTCGTGCAGCACCGGCGCCTCGGGCGCCAACGCCTGGGCGATGCTGGACAACACCGGCAGCGCTTCCAATTCCACATCCACCAGCGGCAGCGCCGCCTCGGCTGCCTCGGGCGTCTCGGCAACGATCAGCGCCAGCGTATCGCTGACATGGCGAACGGGGTTGTTTTCGTCGCAAAAGACCGGCTGATCGGGGGTGATCGTGCCCATCAGGTTGCGCCCGGGGACATCGGCGGCGGTCAGGACGGCCAGAACGCCCGGCGCCTGAGCGGCCCGGCGCACATCCACCTTTTTGACACGGGCGTGCGGCGCCCCGGCGCGCAGCGCCCGCCCGTGCGCCATCCCGGGGAAGCTCAAATCAGCGGTAAATTTCAACGCCCCGGTCAGGCGCGAGAGCATGCGCTCCTGATCGGCGGTATCCGCCTCCGTCCAGGTGACTGGCTCTTCGCCGCGCAGAATGGCCGCCGCCCGGCGCACCGCGCGATCCATGCGGTTCAACCCCGCACAGCGACAGATAACCGTCGAAAGCGTCTTCTCGATCTCCTGATCCGTAGGGTCAGGCTTTTCATCCAGCAATCCTTTGGCTGCCAGCAGCGCTCCTGGGGCGCAAAAACCGCACTGAAAAATGCCGTCCTGTATTACGGTTTGCAGCAAAGGGTGCGGCGTCTGCCCCGGCGCAACCTGCAAACTCTCGATCGTCTCCACCCGGGCCTGTTCCAGGGCAGACAGGCGGGTCAGGCAGGCGCGCCGCGCCCGACCGTTGACCAGCACCACACACGCCCCACACGTCCCTTCACTGTCACACGACTGTTTGGTACCGGTCAACCCCAATACCTCGCGCAAATAGCGCACCAGGCTCCAATCACGATAAGCCGGCAGAACCTCAACCGCCGTACCGTTGACAAAAAAGGTGATGGCTTTTTCGTCCATTGTCACCGCAGCCTCCATTTTCATCGACTCTCGTGCGCCCCAAATGGAACGTTGCAAGAACCGCCAGCGAGTTGTCAGACAATACCCCCATTGTACCCCAACCCGGCGATTTTCACCACAAAGAAACGCGAAAACACCCCCTGCCCTCTCAATGACCGCCGGCCAACTCACCGGCTATACGCAGGGGCGCATCCGGCGGGTTGGCCGGCAGTCGTGGAGGGCGGGGGCAGGCCCTGTTGTTGCATCCAGTTGTTTAATCGTTTCCTGATAGCAATTTTCCCCATTTCGTTGGAACAGATGGGTTCACCCCTGTCCGCTCTAAATATCCAGGTTGCGTACGCCGCGGGCGTGGGTGGTGATGAAACGGGTGCGCGGCGGTACGGCGTCGCCCATGAGCATATCAAAGGTGCGGTCGGCTTCGGCGGCATCCTCAATCGTCACCACCAGCAGGGTGCGGTTCTCGGGGTTCATCGTCGTTTCCCACAACTGCTGCGGGTTCATCTCACCCAGACCCTTGTAACGCTGTAAATGCGCTTTTTCGGCGCCGGTACCGAGTTCCTTGAGAATACGATCTTTATCGGCATCGGTGTTGGCGTAACGCACCTGATTCTTGTAGGCGATGCGATACAACGGCGGCTGAGCAATATACAGATGCCCTTCCTCGATCAACGTCTGCATATAACGGAAGAAAAAGGTCAGCAGCAGCGTACGGATATGACTGCCGTCCACGTCCGCGTCGGTCATCAAAATCACGCGCCCGTAGCGCAGATTGGTCAAATCAAAGGTCTCGCCGATGCCGGTGCCCAGGGCCGAAATCAACGCCTTGACTTCGTTGCTGGACAGGATTTTATCCAGGCGGGCGCGCTCGGTGTTGAGGATCTTACCCCGCAGCGGCAGGATGGCCTGGAAATGGCGGTCGCGCCCCTGTTTGGCCGAACCACCGGCGCTGTTACCCTCAACGATGTACAACTCCGTACGGGTGGCGTCGCGCTCCGAGCAGTCGGCCAGCTTGCCGGGCAGGGTCAGGCTCTCCAGCGCCGATTTGCGGATCACCAGATCGCGCGCCTTACGCGCTGCATCGCGCGCCCGGGCCGAGGTCAGACACTTCTGCACGATCGCCTTGGCCGCCGCCGGGTTTTCTTCCAGGAAGGTGTTGAATCTTTCTACCACCACCTGCTGTACGTAGGTCTGCACTTCCGGGTTCATCAGCTTGACTTTGGTCTGGCTCTCAAACTGCGGGTCGGGGTGCTTGATGCTCACCAGGGCGGTCATGCCTTCGCGGGTATCGTCGCCGGTAAAATTCGAGTCGGCGTCCTTGAGCAGCCCGCTGCGCCGGGCGTAATCGTTGATAACCCGCGTGGTAGCCGCCCGCAGACCGGTCAGGTGCGTACCGCCGTCGATGGTGTTGATGGTGTTGGCAAACGAATAGACCGATTCGTTGTAGGCATCGGTATATTGAATGGCGGCCTCGATGCCGATCCCTTCCACTTCCTTCTCGACATACACCACCGGGTGCAAGACTTCACGGTTGCGGTTCAGGTAACGGACAAACGAGACGATCCCGCCCTCAAAATAAAAAGCCATCTCGCGCTGGGCGCGCTCGTCCACCAGGCGAATCTGCACGCCGCGGGTGACAAAGGCCATCTCGCGAAAACGCTGCGTCAGGGTGTCAAAACGAAAATCCAGGTCGCCCTTGAAGATCTGGGTATCGAAGCGGAAGGTGGTGCGCGTACCGGTTATCTCGGGGTCACATTGGCCAATCGTAGACACGGCGTCCAACGGGATACCGCGTTCATAACGCTGAAAATAAACGTTGCCGTCGCGGCGCACCTCAACCTCGCACCACTCGGACAGGGCGTTGACCGCCGACACACCCACGCCGTGCAAACCGCCCGAGACCTTATAGCTGCCGCCGCCGAACTTGCCGCCGGCGTGCAGAATGGTCATGACGACTTCGAGCGCCGATTTCTTTTTTTCCGGGTGGATATCCACCGGAATGCCGCGGCCGTTGTCTTCGACCGTCACACTGCTGTCGGCATGGATCGTTATCCCGATGCGCGTACAAACCCCCGCCAGGGCCTCATCGATCGAGTTATCCACCACCTCATAAACCAGGTGGTGCAGCGCTTTGAGATCGGTGCCGCCGACATACATACCCGGGCGACGGCGTACAGCCTCCAACCCTTCAAGAACCTGAATATCCTTGGCGCCATAAGAAGTGGGTGTGGTCACAGAAACCTCCGAAAAAATCCTACGATAAAGGCTGAAAGCTAGGCTTGTTGCGTGGTAGCAGGCGGTGTGCGGCGCATATTTTCCATCATCCAGCGCACTCCGCTGCGATAATATACAAAACTGGCCGCCAGGATGCCGGTACTGGTAAATGCATGCCCGAGGATACCGATCAATGTCATCCACGAATCATCCGCCGGCGTGCGCCAGAGGAGATCCAGTCCCTGGCTGAAAACCAACAAAATTAGCAGAAAGAAGCCGGCGCCCGGCAGGTAATAACGCACCAGGCGGGCGCTGGTCAACAGGGCTGCAAAAGCATTTTGGCGCAGGGCAAAGATGCCGTGTGGGGTGAAAATCAGTGGTAACAGGAACAACCACAAGAAGACGAACGACAACACCATCAAGGCGATCTGCGCCAGCGCCGGGCTAACAGCCACCAGAATCATGGTCATACACAGGATCGGCGCGGTCATCATCACCGCCAGGATCATCAAGGTAATGGTGAGCGCCAGCGTCTGGCGGGCCTGCAACCAGGCCTCGGCCCAATTAAACATCTGGATGGTATCGCCGCTCAAACGAGCGATGGCGTTGAAATACAAACTGCCCGCCACCAGCCCGGCCAACAACACAAACACCCAGATCAACAACGCCACACCGGGCGACGGCAATTCATAGATCCAGGCCGCGCCCAACGGCGTCTCGATGGGCAATTTGGCGCTCATCAGGCTGGTGACGCCAACCGGAAAGGTGCGCAACAGCCCCAGGACGTTAAAACGTTCCAGCCACAGCCGAAACAAATCCCAGTTGGCGTGCAGAGCGTTCATCATTTCTGGCCCCAGCGTAGCCGCCATTTCTTTTTCACTGACCGAGACCATATCTTCAAACACGGGCCCAAGCAGCTGCTTGAGGCGCACGTGCGGGCCAAACCATAACAACAGATCCAAAACGATGGGGAAGAGAATGATCTGAACGTGGTTGGTCACGGCGTTAAAACCGGCAACCAGTGAAGGAATTACTTTGGGCGGGCCAGCCGCGGGTTGTGACGTGGTTTGAACATCCATACGAAAGTGTATTTTACCACATCACGGCCATTCTTTGATCTCCTGTTCTATCGGCTCGCCAAATTTTGCTGCGGGCTGCAAAAAATCGTCCGGCGACATGCGG
>CAZHTS010000038.1:11524-45581 GCA_964535315.1 uncultured Anaerolineaceae bacterium | reverse complement strand
AAAATAGAATTGAATACCGGACCCTTTAACAAATGACAACTTATGTTTTTTCGGCCGAGAAAGAACAGGGACAATCGTTGAGTATACCACCATCAGAATGGCCATAAAGCAACTGTTTCCGACTGAACCGAAAGGCAGGCGGTGAAGGTGGCCGGGATTGTGCAGGCAGAAGTTGTCAATTGCCAGCCATTGTCCACAAAACGCCTGATGCGGCCAAAACGGATAGTCAGATCAAGCGCTACAACTGCTGGATGTAGAATGAACAAAATCGTATAATCTATGAGCCAATCAGCCAATACGTCAGCCCGGCGCCCGTAGCACAAACCGTCAGGGGGTATCCCAAACGAGCGTCTCAATGTAAAGGAGTTCATCAGGTGGAACCAAGAATAGAACGATTAACCGAGAAAAAGTTGCTGGGAATACGGATGACCATGTCGTTAGCCGCCAACAAAACAGGGGATCTCTGGCGAAGTTTTCTGCCACGACGAAAAGAAATCACAAACACAGTGACACGCGATTTGATTTCAATGGCCGTGTATGCGCCTACGCATTTTATAGACTTTCATCCGGCCAACGAGTTTGAAAAATGGGCGGCGGTTGAAGTATCGAATTTTGACATGGTGCCCGATGGAATGGAAGCTTTTGTGTTGGCAGGTGGACTCTATGCCGTTTTTCATTATACGGGCTCGAGCACGGATACGACCATCTTTCACTATATTTTCGAGACGTGGTTGCCCCACTCGGATTACGTACTAGACGTCAGGCCGCATTTTGAAATCCTGGGGGAGAAATATAAGAATATGGATCCCAATTCCGAAGAGGACATTTGCATCCCAATCAAACCGAAATCACTGCTACGAGAACAGCACTAATCGCAATACCCGCCCTTTTACAGGATCGCCTGAGCTTTTCAGGCGATCCTGTTGTGTGTGAAGCACATTTTTTACCCTGCCAGCCCCAGGTAGCTCTGCTGGATGCGGTCGTCGGCCAGCAGGTCTTCGGCGGCGCCTTCCAGCTTGATGGCGCCGGTTTCGAGCACGTAGGCGCGCTGGCTGATTTCGAGGGCGATCGAAGCGTTCTGCTCGACCAGCAGGATGGTCAGTCCCAGGCTCTGGTTGAGGCGGATGATGGCGTCGAATAGCTGATCGATGACGATGGGCGCCAGGCCCAACGAAGGTTCGTCAAGCAGCAGCAGGCGCGGGCGTGACATCAGCGCCCGGCCAATGGCCAGCATCTGCTGCTCACCGCCCGAGAGCGTGCCGGCGCGCTGCTGGATGCGTTCCTTGAGCACCGGGAAGAGTTGATAGATGCTGCGCAGCGTTTCTTCCATTTCGCTTTTATTGGGGCGCGAGTAGGCGCCCAGCAGCAGGTTCTCGCGCACCGAAAGTGGGGCAAAAATACGCCGCCCTTCGGGCACCAGGGTGATGCCGCACTGCACCACGCGGTGCGCTTCTTTGGGCAGCGGGCGCTGCTGGAAGGCGATACTGCCGGAGGTGTAATTCTTGGCGCCGGCGATGGTCTTGAGCAGCGTCGATTTGCCGGCGCCGTTGGCGCCGATGACCGCCACGATTTCGCCGGCCTGCACCCGCAGGTCGACGCCGCGCAGGGCGGCGATGCCGCCGTAGTGGACGTTGAGCGCAGCGACCTGTAACAAGGCATCATTGGCGGACATGGCGTGACCTCTTTTCACCCAGATAGGCTTTAATCACCGCCGGGTTGCCCTGGATTTCGGCGGGCGAGCCGCAGGCCAGGATTTCACCCAGGTTGAGCACGTAGATCCTGGAATTGGCGCACAATTCCATGACCACATTCATGTGGTGTTCGATCATGATCGTGGTGTAGTGTTTTTCGTTTTGAATCTGGCGGATGAGCTGCACCAGCTCGGCGCACTCGTCTTCGTTCATTCCGGCGGCGGGCTCGTCGAGCAGCAGTAACTGCGGCGAGGCGGCCATGGCGCGCGCCAGTTCCAGGCGGCGTTGCAGCCCGTAGGGCAGGCTGCCGGCGCGTTCGGCGGCGTAGCCGTGCAGTCCGACCTGTTCGAGCAGGGCGAGCGCCTCGTTGTAAACCGACTTCTCGACCTGCTGCGCCCGGCGGGTGCGGATGAAGGCCTCGGCCAGCGAATAACGCGGCCGGCTGTGCAGGCCGAGCGCCACGTTTTCAAATACGCTCATCTGCGGAAAGAGACGGATGTTCTGGAAGGTGCGGCTGATGCCCAGGTGGAAGATCTGATCCGGCGGGGTGCCGACGATGTTTTTGCCGGCGAAGAAGATTTCGCCCGTGGTGGGGCGGATCGAACTGGTGATTAGATTGAAGATGGTGGTTTTCCCGGCGCCGTTGGGGCCGATCAGGCCCACGAATTCACCCGGATGCAGTTCGATGTTGACGTTGTTGACGGCGCGCACGCCGCCAAATTGCACCGACACGTTGTTGAGCCGCAGGGTTTCAGCGTTCATCTTGTTCGACCTCGGCGGACGCCGGCAGCGGCCTGGCAGGGCGGATGCGCTGCATCAGGCGGGAGACGAAGGCGAAATTCATCTCGGTGTACCCCAGCAGACCTTGCGGGCGGAAGACCATGATGATCACAAACAGGGCGCCATAGATGATCAGACGCCACTCGGCGAAGAAGCGCAGCAGTTCGGGCACGGCCACCAGCACGAAGCCGGCGATCAACGGCCCGATCAACGATTGTACCCCGCCGAACACCACCGCCGCCAGCAGGTCGGACGAGCGGGTGATGGAGAAGAAGGACGGGGTGAGGTAGGCCATGTAGAAGCCGAGCAGCCCGCCGGCCACCCCGGCGTAGAAGGCGCTGATAAACAGGGCGATCAGTTTGGTCTTGAGCAGGTTGACGCCCATCATCTGCGCCGCGACTTCGTCCTGGCTGACGGCGATACAGTTCTTGCCGTATTGCGACACGGCGAAACTGTGCGCCAGTCCCAGCGCCACGGCGACCGCCGCCAGCGTGACCGGCAGGGTGGTCAACTGCGGGATGCCGGTATACCCGTAGGCGCCGCCGATCACGGTGTAGGTGTTGTTGAGGATCAGGCGGATGGCCTCGGAAAAGCCGAGCGTGGCGATGGCAAAATAATCGCCGCGCAGCTTGCCGCGAAAAGCCGGGTAGCCAATGATGAAACTGCTCAGGCCGGCGACCACACCGCCCAGCACCAGGGCGATGACGAACGGCACGTGCAGTTCCATGTACATCACCGCCGCCACGTAGCCGCCCACCGCCATGAAGCCGGCGTGGCCGATGGAAAACAGCCCGGTATAGCCGGTCAGAATTGCCACCCCCAGGGCGGCGATGACGTTGATCCCGCCCAGGATCAGGATTGTGTTGATGTATCCCATGCCATCCTCCCTTTACAGCTTTTCGTCGGCATTGACGCCCATCAGCCCGTTGGGGAAGAAGAGCAGGATGATGACCAGAAACGAGAAGGAAAACAGGTCGCGATAAACCGAAGAGATGTAACCGGAGACCAGCGTCTCGATCACGCCCAACAGCAGGCTGCCGAGGATGGCGCCCGGCAGGCTGCCCAGCCCGCCGATGATGCTGGCGATCATTGCCTTGAGGGTGACCAGCCCGAGGTACGGATACACGGCGTATTTGATGCCGTAAAAAATGCCGGCGACGGCCGAGAGGATGCCGGTGACCATGAAGATCAGGAAGGCGACCGAGTCGTTATTGATGCCCATTAACGAGGCGGTCAACGTGTCCAGGGCGCTGGCGCGGATGCCCAGACCGGGGCGGGTGCGGTATAAAAACACCCACAACAGAGCGAGGACGGCGAAGGAGAAGATGCCGGCGAACAGATCCATCTTGCCGATGGCGATTTTGCCGATGAAGATCGTTCCGGCGGTGAACTCGGGGAATTTGCGGAAGGCCCCGCCAAAAAACAGGTTGACGATGTTGACGATCGCCAGGCTGGCGCCCATGGCCGAGATCATCATAAACAGGCGCGGCGCGCTGCGCAGGCGCAGCGGGCGATAGGCGGCGCGCTCGATCCCAACCGACAGCAGCACGGTCAGGACAATCGACACCAGAATGGCGGCCCAGAATGGAAGCTGAAAGGAAGCGATGGCGTAAAAACCGGCGAAAGCGCCGACCACCATGAAACCGTCGAAGGCCCAGTTGGTAAAGTTATAAACACTGTATACCAGAGCATAACCGACCGCCAGCAGGGAGTACACGGCCCCAATCGAGATCCCACTGACGACCTGTTGTAAGAAGAGATCCATGAGTTGCTCCTGTAAAAAAGGATGGAGGGGGTGTCCCAAAAGTTGGTCCATCGCGCGCCGTGGCTGTCATGCCGGCCGGCCCCAAGGGACGGGTCTCAGACCCGCCCGAATGGGCCCGGCCGGCCATCCACGTAGGAAACGTTCCCCGCCCGTACCACGCCTGCCCCGGTCAGACCCCGACAGGCCTTTGAGACAGAGCCCCCTGAGAGCGTGCAGACCCAACGTGGGGCTTAGTCGCCGGGCTGGTAGGTCTTAACGATAGTCCACTTGCTGTCTTTGATCTGCATGATGACCACCGGTTTGTTGTGCGGGTTGTGGGTCTTGGGTTCGATGGTCAGTTTGCTGGTGAAGGCCTGCACGTCCTTCATGTTCTCCAGCGCATCGCGGATGGCGACGCTGTCGGGGGAGCCCTTCTGGTCGATGGCCACACCGGCGGCGTATTCCAGGGCGTACAGGGCGTCCAGGGCGTAGTAGGCGTAGACGGTGGCCTTCTGGCCGTGTTTCTTTTCGAACTGAGCGTTGTATTCCTGGAACTCGGGCGATTCGGTCGACACGCCGCTCGACAGGTAAGCGCCTTCCAGTTCCTTGCCGGCCATGCTGAGCAGTTCGTCGGCCACCCAGCCGTCGCCGCCCAGGTATTGGATCTTCAGCCCGAGGGCGTCGGCCTGTTTGGCGATCAGGGCGATGTCGCGGTAGGTGCCGGTGGGCACCACCAGCAGGTCGGCGCCGGACTCGGCCACTTTGGAGACCTGGGCGCGGAATTCGGTGTCGTTGGCCTGGTAACCTTCCTTGGCCACCACCTGCCCGCCCAGTTCGGTGAAGCGCTGTTCAAAGTAATTTTGAATCCCGACCGAATAAGCTGCGGTCACGTCGGTGATAAAAGCGGCCTTGGTTTTGCCCAACTCTTTGTAGGCAAAGTCGGCCAGGGCGTAGCCCTGATACGGGTCGATAAAGCACACCCGGAACATGTAAGGATGAACCTGGTCGTTATCGTCGACCGTCACCTTGATGTTGGAGGCGGTGGTGGCGATGATCGGGATTTTGGCGGCGGTGGCGATGGGCGCCAGCGGGATGGCCGCCCCCGACCATTCGGGGCCGATGATGGCGGCGACGCGGTCCTGTTCCATCAGACGCTTGGCGGCGGCCACGGCGTCCGGCACTTCGGAGCGGCTGTCATAGGTGATCAGGCTGACCTGGTAGCCCTTGATGCCGCCCTTGGCGTTGATCTCGGCCACGCGTTCTTCCAGCGCCACCTTGGCGGCCTGACCGATGTAGGAGTCGGGGCCCGTAATCTGGGCAACGAAACCGATCTTAATTGTTTTTTCCTGGCTGCAACCGGCCAGCATGCTGGAAAGCAGCAAGACGGCGAGCACGACGGCGATGAGCCTGCTTCTGATAAGCTTGTGATACATAGAAACTCCTCCTTTGATAAAACGATAGTTGAACTTGATGTGCATCAAGGACGGCACGCTGCAAACAGTTGCTGTGGGTGACCACCGGCGCTCAATTGAAAAAAGCAGGAAGGGAACGCCCCGCAGGTGGGGCGCGGGGCAAAAAACGTACTGCTTTTTTATACAACTTTTGGGTAAGCGTTGTCAATAACAAATTTGTGGATTTGATATTATTTGCCCGGCAAATGCTCCGCCGCCCTTGTAAAGGGCCGGCCTGCTGCGGTAGACTCAGAGCATGGATACAAAGTCGATCTGTGAATTGAATCTGACCCACCTGACCTACGGCGGCGACGCCATGGGGCGGTTGGAAGACGGGCGGGCGGTGTTTGTGCCGTATGGGTTGCCGGGCGAGCGGGTGCGGGTGACGTTGGTCGAAGAGAAACGCGGCCACGCCCGCGGCCAGTTGTTGGAAGTCTTGCAGGCTGCGCCCGAACGGATTGCGGCGCGCTGCCCGCATTTTGGTGTTTGCGGCGGCTGTCATTACCAGCACCTGTCCTACGAACACCAGTTGCAGGCCAAGCACGCCATCCTGGTCGAGCAGTTGCAGCGCCTGGCAGGGCTTGCCAGTCCACCGGTGCGGCCAATAGTGGCGGCGCCGCAGCCCTGGGGCTACCGCAACACGGTGCAGTTCCATCTCTCGCCCGAAGGGAAACTCGGCTACCAGGCGGCGGGCTCTCATCAGGTGGTGGCGATCGGCGAGTGCCATTTGCCCGAGACGGCGTTGAACGAGACCTGGCCGCTGCTGGATTTTGAAGCCATGCCAGAACTGGAACGCGTTTCGCTGCGCCTGGGGCGCGACGATCAGATTTTGCTGGTTTTGGAGGGCCGCGACCCGCAGCCGCCGGAATTCAGCGTGGATATCCCGCTTTCGGCTGCGTATGTGGGGCCGGCTGTGGCGGCGGGGCTGGCCGCGCCGGTGGTGTTGGCCGGGGACGAAGCGCTGGTGCTGGAGGTGCTGGGGCGTCCCTTCCAGGTCTCGGCCGGGTCGTTCTTCCAGGTCAACACGGCCCAGGCCGGCGCCATGGTGCAGCACGTGCAGCAATTGCTGCCATGTACGCCGCAGACCACCTTTCTGGACGTGTATTGTGGGGTGGGGCTGTTCAGCGCCTTCTTTGCCGGGCAGGTGGGGCGTTTGATCGGCGTGGAGCTGTCTCCTTCGGCCTGCGACGATTTTGTGGTCAACCTGGACGAGTTTGAAAACGTCGAACTGTATCAGGGGCGGGCTGAGGAAGTCTTGCCCGGTTTGCAGGTGCAGCCGGATGTCGTCCTGGTCGACCCGCCGCGCTCGGGGGTAGACCGGGCGGCGTTGCAGGTGCTGGCGGCGTTACATCCGCCGCGCCTGGTGTACGTCTCGTGCGATCCGGCGACCCTGGCGCGCGATGCGCGTCACCTGTTGTCCGCCGGTTACCAGTTGCAACAGGTCACGCCCTTTGACCTCTTCCCGCAAACGTTTCACATCGAAAGCATCAGTCTGTTTACATCTTGACAGAATAGAAAAAAGGTTCTATGATTCACAAATCCCTATCCTCAAGGAGTTTGTGATGAGTACCCTGATTGCGTTTTGCGGTCTGAATTGCGCCGAATGTGACGCCTACAAAGCCACCCAGGCCAACGATGTGGCCTTCATGCAGCGGCTGGTGGAGCAGTGGCGCGTCGAGTATAATAGTCCCAACATGGATCTCAGCGCCGTGACCTGCGATGGCTGTACCTCCACCGGGCGGCGGGGGGGATATTGCAGTGAATGTCCGGTGCGCGCCTGTGCCGTTGAACACGGGGTGGTCAATTGCGCCGCCTGCCCCGATTACGGCTGCGAGAAGCTCACCAGTTTTCATGCCATGGCCCCGCAAGCCAAACAAAACCTGGAGGCGTTGCGCGGCAGTCTGTAGAGGTCAGAATGTCGAGAATAGCCTGGTTTTTGCTGTTTTCGCTCACAGCCGGCCTTCTGGCCGGCTGTGGTGCAGATGTGGATGTCTTCCGTCCTAACCGGACGATGACGGCGGTGTTTGCCACCCAGGGCCCGCCGACTCTGCCGCCGCCGCAGCCGCCGACCTCGACGCTGCCGCCTTTGCCGGCGGCCACCCTGCCGCCGCCCACCGCCGCGGTCACACCGCCGCCGGCTCCGTCGCCCCTGCCGCCTTCGGCGGTGCAGGGGCGTGCCCTGGTGGTGGCCAGCTTTCGCAGTTCGCCGCTGACGTTGGACGGCAACTGGGAAGAGTGGACGGGTCGTGAGAACGCCTGCCAGATCGTGATCGAAGGAAAGCAGGAGTGGCGCGATAAGAACGATCTGCGCGCCTCGTTCCGCAGCGCCTGGGATTTTCAGTATCTGTACCTGGCGGTGAAGGTGCACGACGATGCGTATGCGCCCAACCAGGCGCCCGAGCAGATGGACCAGGGCGACGGCGTGCAGATTTTGCTGGATACCGATCTGGCCGGTGATTTTGGCCGCGACCAACTGAATCACGACGATTACATCCTGGGGGTTTCGGCGGGCAGCAGCCAGGTGGGCGAGAACCCGGCGGCTTATCTGTGGCAGCCGCGCAACCTGGCCGGCGCTCAGGCGCAGGTCAGGGTCGCTGCCCAACGTATCCTCAGCGACCAGGATCGGGGCTATTACGTCGAAATTGCCGTTCCGTGGGAACTGGCGGCGTTCAAACCGCAGGGCGGCAGTCTGTTAGGGTTTGCCCTGCTGGTTTCGGACGGCGACGACAGCAATCGCCCACAGTTGCAAAGCCGGATTGCCAATGTGCCCGGGGTCAACCGTTATGATCCGACGACCTGGATCGATCTCGAATTGGAGCGCCCCTAAGGGAACAGCCGGCGGGCCTTAACTTCTGCCACGGCGTCCGGCCGGTATTGGTAAAGCCGGGCGGGGCGTCCTTCACCGGCGCGCACGTGCGGCGTGCTCTCGATGATACCGGCGTCCAGAATGCGGCGGCGGAAGTTGCGCTTGTCCAGTTTCTCGCCGAGGATGATCTCGTAGGTTTGTTGCAGCTCGCTCAGGCTGAAGTTTTCGGGGAGCAGTTCAAACCCCACGGCGCTGTATTCCAGTTTGTAGCGCAGCCGCCGCAGGGCATATTGCAGGATTTCGCCGTGATCGATTGCCAGCAGGGGCAAATGATCTACCGCAAACCATTCGCTGGCTTGCCGGTCGAGTTGGGGCGCCGGGGCGGTATTGGCGGGGATGAGGGCAAAATACACCACCGAGATGATGCGCCCGGCGGGGTGGCGCGCCGGGTCGCCGTAGGTGTAAAGTTGTTCCAGGTAAGATTGCGATAACCCGGTATAACGGGTCAGACATTGCCCGGCGGTGTCTTCCAACGAGCATTGCGGGGCAACCGCGCTGCCGGGAAGTTCCCATTGACCGGGGAAGAATTGCGCTTCGCCGGCGGTCAATAGCACTTCAAGGCGGTTATGACGCAGGGTAAAAACAACCACGCGTACTTCGATCTGGGCGCAGCTGTCAGTTTTAACGGATGAGGTGGGCGGCGTGTGCATCGTCGGTATCTCCCATAAAAATTATATCGTTTTTGGGTGGAAACGCAAACAAAGTATAATAAAATCAGACCGTTTGATGGATGGAGGAGATCGATGAGAAGAAAATTAGCGTTTCAGACCGTAGGGATTGTTTTGCTCCTCAGTATGTTGGCCTGTAGTTTTCCGGGGTTTATCAGCACTCCCGAGCCGCTTTTTGCAACGCCCAACCAGACGATGACGGCACTGTTCAGCCGGCCGGCGCTGGAGGCATCGCAGACGCCGGTTGTGATCACGGCCACGCCCGAAATGATCCCCAGTGTGGCGGCCCCGAGCCCGATACCTGTGTGGACGACGGTTGCGCCTACCCAGACGCAGGCTGTGATGGGCATCCCGACGGTTCTGGTGACCCCCTTGTACCCGACGGTGATTGTGCCTACCGCCGTGCCGTACACTCCGCCGGTGTTGGTGCGCAGCGTGGCGCGCGCCGAAGCGTTATACCTGAGCACGCCGCCGCTGTTGGATGGCGTGTGGGATGAATGGCCGGGGACGACCTACCCGATCCAGCGCGTGGTGTATGGCGGCGGGAATTGGAGCGGTGAAAACGATCTGGAGGGCTCGTTTAAGGTCGGTTGGGACACTCAATACCTGTACGTGGCGGTTAAGGTATTGGACGACGTTTATGCTCAAAACGATAGCGGCGCTTACCTGTATCGCGGCGACAGCCTGGAGGTTCTGTTAGACGCCGACCTGGCGGCGGATTTCTATACTCGCCAGACCAGCCCGGACGACTTTCAACTGGGGATCTCGCCGGGGCGTCCGGATGTGAACGGGGTACGCGAGGCTTATCTCTGGCAGCCTAAGAGCATTGCCGGCCTGCGCCAGGTGCAGATCGCCTCGATGCGTTCGGATGGCGTTTATCGGGTGGAGCTGGCTATTCCCTGGAGCCTGTTTGGCGTCAGCCCCTATCGTGGGGCGCGCTTCGGTTTTGGCGTGTCCGTTTCGGATAACGACGACACCACCCAGAACCTCCAGCAGTCGATGATTTCGAACCTGCCGGGGCGCAAGTTTACCGACCCCACCACCTGGGGCGATCTGGAACTGCGCTAACGTCTAGAATAACACGGAAGCCAGCTCGGTGCGATACTGGCGGGTGAGGGCGTCTTGCTCGCCCATCAATTCCAACAGGGCGAGTACGGTCAGGCGAGTCTGCTCGCCGCCATGATGGCGATCCTGGCGTAAAATGTCGAGGAGGCCATCCAGGGCGGCGGGCAGGTTGCCACGACCGGCCAGACGCACGCCATTTTGAAAGGCGGCGTCCAGCTCGGTCTGATCGGTCAATGCGCCGCTCAACAGCGCCACGTGCGCCCGGGCAAAGGGCAACAGCGTTTGGGCGGCAGCGTACTGGCGGCTGGTGGGGAAGTCTTCCAGGATGGCAAGCGCTTCATGGCTCTTGCCCTGGCCCAACAGCGCCTTTGCCAGCCCCAGGAGAGCGGAGGGGTTATTTTCGTTTTGCGCCAGCACCTCGCGCAGCACCTGTTCGGCCTGCATCCAGTGGTGCAGATCCAGCAGGCCCTCGGCCTTTTCTATCGCCAGGCTGAGCGGGCTGGGCGGCGTCAGGTTCTGGATGAAATCACGCACCCGTTCGGGGGGTTGCAGCCCGACGAACTCGCCCACCACTTCGCCCTGACTGAAGGCCTTGACGGTTGGTAAACTGCGCACGCCAAAGCGCAACGCCAGGTTGGGGTTGGTGTCCACATCCACGCGCGCCAGGCGAAAGCTGCCGTGCCCTTCGGCTGCCAGTCGTTCCAGCAAGGGCGAGAGCGTCTTGCAGGGGCGGCACCAGGTGGCCCAGAAATCCACCACAACGGGGGTGTTCTGAGAATACGAGATCACCTCGTATTCAAAATCAGCCTCGTTTACATCAATGATGAAGTCGGAGGTCATTCTCCCTCGCCTTCCTCGCCACTGATCTGAGTGGGTTGGTCCAGATGGATGACTTCGCCGTGGATGTTGATGACGATGCGAAAGCCCATCATCCCCATGTAGGCCCGCCCCTCTTCGGGGATACCTTGTTGGAGCAGAGTGTTAAATTGCTGGTCCAGGTTCTTGAGTTGTTTCTCGATGATGGCGCGGGTAAAGATGTCTTCCTGCCCGAGCATTTTGGCAGTTTGCTCAGAGATCAACCCTTCGTTGCCCTGGATTTGCGCTTTCATCATGTCCAACACCTGCCGGTCGACCTGTTCTGCAGGGATGTGACGGCGGAAACCGGCGTCGTTGACCACATAGCACGCTTCGCCGCCCACGTAAGCAACTTCTGCCACCTGATCGTTTTCGTCGATTACCAGACCGGCAAATAAGGCCTGATGGGTCATAGGCGTCTCCTTGTCTTAGTCCTGGCGCCCTTCGATGGCTGCCAGCAAAATGGCTGCGGCAATCCCCAAACGACGATCCAGTTTGCCGCCGGTATCCATGCTGAAGTCCAGATCCAACTCGTAGCGGAAGATGTTGAAGCGCTGTTTGATGTCGGCCACGCGTTGTTCGCCGCACAACACGTCGTAATTTTGCGGCAGCAGCGAGCCGGCAATCAGGCGGCGCACGATGGCTAACCCGGCGCTATCTTCGTGCACCTTGGCAAATGGCTGATCGTTGGGGTTCAAGACTTCCCATTCGTCGCGCATGATCGATTTGAACCCTTTGCGCCGCAGCGCACCGACCTTCACTTTTTCCTGGCTGTCGATGACATCATACGCGGCTGAGAAGTCCATCACCTGGCGGGCCTGGATGCATAGCAGTTCATTCTGGCGGTTCTCGTCGGCGTAGACGCGAATGTCTTCTTTTAGCTTGAACATCTTTTGCTGGCTGAACAGCACCAGTTTGCCACTGGGGTCGTAGATGCGGAACTTGCCGGTCATAGCGATGGATTGCCGCTTCAGCAGATAGCTGGGAAAAAGAAAGACGGGGTTCATTTGCTACTCCTTGGTTTATTTCTGTTTGGGATCAATACTATTTACTATTGTACCGGAATCTTGTTTATAGATCATCTCTCCGTAGGGTACAAATGGCGTTGTCCAGCGATAAATCCACATGGCGGCGGGAGAGGCCAGATTAATGCAGCCGTGGCTGCGCGGCCGGCCGAAGTCGTTATGCCAGTAGGTGCCATGAAACGAGATGCCGGCTTCGGTCAGGTAACACACCCAGGGAATGCCGGGCAGATCGTAACTGGTCGGGTTGGTCGGGTCGCCGGCGGCCATGTGCCGCGAGGGGCGCTTGCGGTTGGTCATGAAGCTGCCCGAGGGGGTGGAGTAATTACCGTCTTTGAAGCGCGCTCCGGTTGAGACGCGTGACATGAAGACCGGGCGATCTTCTTCATAGGCGATGACGACCTGTTCTTCCAGTTTTAATTCCAGGCGCTTTTGGTCGGGGGGAATCTCTGGCGAGAGGGGCGTCAGTTCCTCGAAACTGAACAGGTGCAGATGGGCGGCGTTGGCGTAATAGATATAGTCGAAGCGGTCGTCGGGGATACGATACCAGGCGTTGCCGAGATCGTCTTCGATCACACCGGTGACCCAATAGGTGGTACTGTAATACAGCCGGTAGGCAATGCCGGCCGGCAGGCGTGGGTTCCAGACGGCGTCGGTAAACGGCACGGTTACCTGCGCCAGCCGTCCGCTGGCGGGGATGTCGTAAACCACCGGATTGAGGCGCACGGTGATGGGTTGGACGTTGCCAGAGTAGGCGTAGCCTTCGTTGTTGAGCCGGTACCAGACGCGATTGTGGCTACTGTCATCTTCGCCGATGGTGATCTCGCTGATCGGCAGCACCAGGTCGCGCCAGTAGGTTTTGACCACATCGCTTTTGAGCGAGGGTTGTTTGTACAGGTTCAGGCTGTTGCTCAACACCCGGCCCTGGCTGGGGCTGCTTTCTGCGGCGATTGGTTGATAACCATAGCGTTCAAAGGGGGGCAGGAAGAGCGATAGCAGGCTTGCGCCGGCCAACTTGAGAAAACTGCGCCGGGATATGTGCTTCAGGTCTTCTCGGTATAAGGTATCCATCGCGTTCAATGAATATTGACCAGGGTTCCCACCGAAGCGAAATCAAACAGCCAGCCGGCGTCCTCGTTACGGAGATTGACGCAGCCGTGGCTCATCGGTGTGCCAAAATTGTTGTGCCAGTAAGCGCCATGCAGGGCATAGCCTTCATAAAAGTACATGGTATAGGGTACGTTGGGCAGATAATAACCCGGCCCGGCCATATCGGTAAAACGGTATTTGACGTATACGCGGTACTGGCCGGTGACGGTGGGGTGATCCCAGGTGCCGGTCGAGACGCTGAAGACACGCAGCGGCGTGCTTCCTTCGTACGCCTGGGTGCGTTGCGCCGCCAGGTCGACGTCGATCCAGCGTTCGCCGGGGCGTACGCCGGCAGGCAGGGCGACCGGCGGCGGAGTTCGATAAACCGGGTTGGATAGGGTGGCCTGGGGGATGGGCGCCAGTTGGGTCAGAGCGGGGGAGGCGGGTTGCTGCACGCTGGCCGCTACGGCCGTGGCGGCTGACGTTGTGGCAGGCGGCGCCTGTGTTGCAGCCGCCAGCGCAGCGCTGGGGCCGGGGGCCGTGGCGGTATGGCGGCGCACCGCTTGAGGGCTGCGGCCTGGGGTGGAGGGAATATTGCCGGCCTGGAGCACCTGCGCCGGGTGTGGACGGGGCGCCAGCCAGGCTTGAAGTGCGGGAAAGCCGGCCCAGGCCACTATCACCAGTCCGCTCACCAGGCAGATGCATGTCAGCGCAGCCAACACCAGCCACGGTGCGTTCCGGCGGGCGGCCGGCGGGACAGCCGGTGTATGGCTTGGGATGCGGGCAGGTTGGGTCTGGGCGGGGCCGGCCTGCCGGGCAAGGCGCAGGCGCCGGATGGCCCAATGCATGCCCTGGCGGGCGCGGGGGCTGGCAGGATTGATCGCCAGCGCCTTCTTGAGGTAAGTCAGGCTCTCCTCCGGCGCGCTCACTCCGGCCAGGATTAACCACGGGTCTTCCAGTTCGGGGACCAGGTGCGTGGCAATCGTGGCCCAACGCCGGGCCTGGGCGCGGTCGCCTGCTCGTACGGCCTGGTAGGCACGCTGCAGGACCTGGCGTACCTGGGCTTCTTCGCCTGCGTTCATGGAGTGGGACTGGGATTGGGGGTGGCCGCGGGTTGGGGAATGTCTTCGTTGCGGACATAACACAAAACGCCGTCTGTTACACCTTTGGCAATGACATCCGTTCTCTTGGTCAGGATTTCGCGATCCAGGTTCATAAAGCCAGTCTCGATGATGGCTGCCGGGGTGAGCGGGTCGATCTCATCGAAGGCATGATAGCTGGTCATGTCGGTGGTAATGGTGTTGTAGTGAAAGCGCAGGTTTGTGGCGGCCTGGTAACGTTGCGTCAGACAGGCGGTCAGGCGGATGGCCTTTTCGGGGTGTTTATCCGACATTGCCGGGGCGACTTTATAGCCGGTGGCCTCGTCGTTAATGTAATTGCACGAATCGTTATGGATGGAGATCAGCGCCAGGGCCTGGTACTGGTTCAGGCGCGGGTCGTATTCCTGTAGCAGATCGACCTCTATACCCTGCGCCATCAGCTTTTGCTTGACCAGCGTGGCGATGCGCAGGTTGACTTCCTGCTCGGTCAGGCCATCTTCGCACACCGTGCCCGAATCGTTGCCCCAATGCCCGGCGACGATGCCGATGCGTGGCGTGGCGGGCGGGGTTGGGCTGGGCAGGTTCTCTGCGGGTGGGGTGTTGCCCGGACGAGGAGCGTCCATTTGTCCCAATGCCCGGTTGGAGAACAGGTTGGCGGGTGTCCATAGCGTGAGCACGCTGGCGCTGATGCAGGCGATCAACAGAATATTTTGCAGCACCGGCCATAACCGGAAGGGCGCAGCGCCGGCCTTTGCCTGGGGGGCGCCGGGCGTAGCCGGTGAAACGGCGGGCGCGCTCGGCGGAGCAGCCGGGTTGGCAGGCGCAGGCCCGCTCTCTACCGGAGCGGGATCGCCGGCCGGTTCTGTTTTTGCCGTCTCAGCGGGCTGAGAGATGGGGGATGTCGTGATATCGTCCATGAGTGTGTGAGCCATCCGTACTTCGTTAATAGTACCTTAGTCGCCAGGGATTGGCAAGCGCAACACAGGATTACATTGCAAAGTATGTACCAGGATAGAAGCTTTGATTGGGTCTTGACGCTGCCTTCACCGCCGGGTATAAAGAAGGTAGTTCTTTTTGGGAGGCTAAATGGAATCGTTGTCATCGCTTTCTGAACAATTACGCCAGGTAATGCGCTGCTGGAGCAGTGGTGTAGCGGTGGTTACCAGTTGGGATGGAAGTTCCCGGCATGGTATGACGGTCAATTCCTTTACTTCCGTATCGCTCAATCCGCCGCTGGTGACGGTGACGCTGGCAAATGGAACGCGCACCCATGCGTTGGTGGCGCGCAGCGGCGTGTTTGCTGTTACGATTCTGGCTTATGATCAACGCAATATCGCCGACCGGTTTGCCGGACGCATCCCTGAAGATGGCGACCGTTTTGCCGGGGTGGCAACCCGGTCACTGGCAAGCGGGGCGCCGTTGATCGAAGGCGGGCTGGCCTTCCTGGATTGTCGGGTGATCTTTTCTTACCCGATGGAGGCTTCGACGTTGTTCATCGGCCAGGTCGTTCAGGCGGCGCAGGGAAGCGATGGCGCCGCACTCTTGTATCGTAATCGCGAGTATCACAGGATGGAGCCATGAGCGCCGACACGTTGGATCAAACAGAAAAAACGTACCTGTTGCAATTGGCACGCCGCTCAATCGAAGCGGCTGTGAACCGCCAGCCGCTGCCCAGGATCGTGCTGGAGGAATTACCGCCGGTTTTACGGGAGGATGGCGCTTCGTTTGTCACCCTGACCGAGCGCGGCGAATTGCGCGGCTGTATCGGCGCCCTGGAGCCGTACCAACCGCTGGCCCTGGATGTTCAGGAACATGCGGTCGCCGCCGCGATGGACGATTACCGCTTTCCCCCGGTGAGCAGCCAGGAGATCGGTATTTTGCATATTGAGATTTCGCGCCTGACGCTGCCGCAGCCGCTGATCTATCAGGGCCCGGCCGATCTTTTGGACAAATTACGGCCGCACATCGATGGCGTGATTCTGCGCGACGGCGTGCGCCGGGCCACCTTTTTGCCGCAGGTGTGGGAGAAAATCCCCGACCCGGCCATTTTCCTGACCCAGTTATGCCTCAAGATGGGCGCCCCGGCCAACCTGTGGCGCCAGCGGGCGCTGATGGTGTATACCTATCAGGTGCAGGAATTTCACGAGTGACCCTTCCGGCCTTTTCAGTGGGTTAAAAAACCTTCTCCCTGTCACAGCGGCAGGGAGAAGGCGTTTTAGCACAGGTGGCTTTATTCCTTGGAGCGGGTGGCTTCCAGATAGGCCTGGCCAAACAGATGGCCGTTGATGGCAAACGAATAGGACATGGTGAAGAGCATGCCCACAAAGCAGACGATGACGCCGAGTTGGCCGATCATGTCGGCGAGCCCAATCCCCAGGAAGGCAATCAGGTAAGCCATCGGCGCACGGTACACCAGCAGCCTTATTTCATTGAGCTGCAATCCGGCGCTGATTTTTTCTTCGTGGGCCACGAAATTGCCCATGGCCGCCGGAATAATCAGCAGCATCACCAGGCCGTAGATGAAGGCCAGGCTGCCCAGGCATAACATCACGACCGTCAGCGCGATGGCGGCGTCTGCGTTGTCCTGGGCCATGGCGCTGATAAACCCGATTGGGATCGAGAGCAGCCACAAGGGGAGGCCGTATACCACCAGGACTACAGTGCCTTTAAAGCCGCGTTTGAGCTGTGCGCCGAAGTCGAGATCGGGCAGAGAGTCTGTCCGCCCGGCCATAACCCGTTGGGTGATTTCCAGCGCCCAGCCCATCAAGACGAACCCGCCCACGATCGGGATCAGGCTGATCAGGCCCAGTAATAGGATCTTTTTGACCCAGTCGGGGTCCTCAAAAACAAACGCAAAAGCCTTTTTAAAATCCACGTATTCTCCAGAAGCTTGCCTGCGTAGGGTTGGATGTTGGGGGAGAGCGCTGGTTAGAAATGGACGAACTGATCCACTTTAATGACGAAGATGGTGGCGCGTTTGGCGCCGGCCTCACCGGATGGGGCGCAGTTCTCACGCAGGATGCGCAAGGCGTCCTCGACCTGATCGTCTTCCAGGCCGATCAACAAGGTGGTATTGCCGCGGCGCAGGAAGCCGCCGGTGGAGGCGATGGCCGTCACGCGGTAGTCGGCCGCGGTCAGGGCGTGCGAAACCGGCTCGTTGTCCACATCACGGACGATGGCGATAATCAGTTTCATGGTTAAAACTCCTCGTAGTGCTCGACATCCAGGGCGAAGATGGTGGCTCCGCCGATGGTGATGGGGGTGGGGGCAGGCAAAGGCAGGGGGGCGCTTTCCAGCGGTACGGCGATAAATTCGACGCGTTGGCGACAGGTTTCATTGAGCGTATCCAAGGCGGTCTGTTGGCGGTCGGCGGGCAGACCGATTAACAGGGTGGCGTTGCGCCGCCCCAGAAATCCGCCCACACTGGGCAGACGTGTGACCGACATCCCCAGGCGAGCGAGCGCATTTTGAGCGTCCTCGGCGTCCTGGGATTGCACTACGGCCATTAACAAGCGATCACTGGTAGGGGGGTTGGGGGGGATGGGATTCATAGGCCTCCTTTCTTCGGGTGTAGACTTCGGTTAGCGAAGGGATACCCGGTGGATGCCGGGTCCGGTAACCGTTACGGTTTGACCGGTTGGGAAGCTCACCACAGTTTCGGTGGCGCGCAGAATCAATGTGTTCTCTCGATATTGTACCGTAACTGGCCAGGGAAAAGGATTAAAATTTCGTAAAATCACCTCGTTTTGGGTGATTTTCTCAATGCCGCAAATCTTGAGAAAGAAAGCGGGCGAGGGCAGGCCGCTGAGGACGTTCCGTTCGCCGGAGGGCTGGCCGGTTTCAGCGTTGTAAAACTGGCGAAACGTTTGTTGTTGGGTCGTGGTAGCCAGGACGGCGTTCATCTGGCGGGTGAACAGATCGGCGGCGAGGGAAACATAGCCGTACGCCAGCATACCTTCGCCGATTAATTGATTCCAGATTAGCGGAGCGGAAACGGCGTCGCAGGAGGGGGCGGGGCAGGCGGCCAGGCCGTAGGGGCGCAGGAAGCGCTGCTGGATGGTATCTTCGACCAGGGTGCGCGCCTGTTCGGCGGTGGGGATAGCGGCCCACAGCGGCAGGAGCAGGGTGGCGTCTTCCTGCGTGTAGTCGGCGGAGCGAATCTGACAGCGGTCTTTTTCCGCCAGGCCCTGAATCTCGACCTGTTGGATGGACGTTACCAGACAGGGGCTGGTGATGATTGCCCGCCCATTGGCCCAATGGAAGTGCCGGGTGGAAAAGGTTTCTCGCCAGGGGCCCTCCGCAGTCTGGCCTTGCAGCGTCAGCAAGACGGTGCGGGTGTTCTGATCGTGGGTGTACAGGTGGATGACCAGCCGCTGCGGCGCCGGCAGGGCGACATCGAGGCGGTGCATGCCCGAGCCGCTCAAATCGACCAGCAGTTCCCCGGCGGGTGACGCGCCGGTCAGGTATTCGCGATAGCGGTAGATGCCGGCGCCGGCGTCCCAACTGGTTTGCAGCGTCTGGGCCAGCGTGGTGCAGCGTTCCGACAACCAGCTGGCATCCTGGTCGTATCCGAACTCCTGAGCCATTTGTAACAACGTGCGGCATTCGCGGTATAACATGGCTGCCAGCCCGGGTGCCTCCAGGGTGTTGATCTCCAGGCCCTGGCTATGGGCGTTCCAATAGTCGTACACGGGGCTGTCTTCCAGCCCGGATTGGATGGGGTGGTTCCATTGAGGGAAACCGTCTCCATCCGGGTCAAAGCGGGGTGAGAACCACATGCGCACAAAACGTAACAGGGCGGGATAGCATTCTTGCAGCCAGGGCTGGGGTTCGGGCAAATAACCGGCGATTTGCCGGCACAGGCTGGCGAGGATTGGCTGCGCCAGGTGCTGACTGCGCTGTCCGGCCAGGCCGGGCTTCCAGTCGATGAAACCGTCCGGGTGTTGGGTGTGGAGAAAATTATCCACCAGGCCGGCCGCCAGGTGGGGCGCGCCGGGCAGCAAGAAACCGCTCAGGTACCAGCTATCCAGGGCGGTCTGCCCGTTCCATAAATAAGGGTAATCACTGCCGTCTCCGCGGCGCGAGAAACCATGGTCGGGGAGGCGGGAAAGGACGAAAGAGGTGGCCGGCAGGTGGCCGCGATTCTGGTGTAGCAGCCCGAAGGCCATCTTCTGGGCGGTCGCCAGCGCTATGTCCCAGCCGGCGTCGCCGGTGGTAATGTGAATCGCCTGGCTCTCGTTGTGAAGGATGATGCGGGCGGTTTCCGCTTCCCAGGCGCAGGCGGTGGCCTGCCGGGCGCGTTCGAAAGAGGCCTCGCGCGTGTCCAGGGCGGCCAGCGCCCAGGTGATCTGGCGCTTTTGTTGTGGGCCGAGTTCGATGGACAGGGCCAGCCCGGGTAGTGCGCTGTTCCCTGCTTGCGGGCCGCCGGTCATATACCCGACCGGGAACAGGCTGTCGGTATGGCATTGCAAGATGGTGGCGATGCCCAGCACGGCCACGCTCATACTCTGTCCCTTGTCCAGCGGGGTAAACTGGCCTATCCATTCCAATAGAAAGGCGCTGGCAGTGATTCCCTGGTTGGTGAGGGTCAGGCGCCCGCTGAGCACCTGTGAGGCGGGCACGCGGTACTCGGCCAGCACCGTCAGGTTGGGGTATGGCTGGAAGCTGAGGGCAAGATAATCGGGCTGGTATTGGAGTAAACGCGGCGGGGTAAAAAAACTGGATGGATCGGTGAGACCGGCTTCATGCTGCCAGAAGCGTGGAAACAGGCGCATCAGGCGCGCCCGCAGCCCGAAGGTGGTCTGGATGGCCAGTGCGGGGGGCTCGCCGCTGCCGGAGCGCAGTTCCCAGACGATGTCATTCGTATAGTCCGGTTTGCTCAGGCGGGCGTCGGCGGCCAGAACGGGGGTAATCGCCCGGTTTAGATCCAGACTCCATTCACTCATTCTATAATTGTATGTAAGTTTCGGGCAGGGTCAATTATTTTGTGCTAGAATGGTGACTATGGATGCAATGGATCCCAAACGCGAAGAAGAGAATACAACCGACCCTGGTCGCCGGCTGCGCCGTTTGATGACGGGTGGGGAAGGGGATGGGGAAGTCACACCACCCAAGGGGACGCCCAACGACGCTGCGCAGACATCTGGCGCCAGACCGCAACACCCGACCGGCGACCCGCTTCAGACCGGGGGCTGGTATGGGGAGAACGATCAGCCGTTTCCACCGCTCTCGCCCGCTCAGGCGCAAACCGTGCCGGTCGAGCCGGGCCAGGATCCGAACGCGGCCACAACGGTAAACAACCTGCCGCCAGGAGAGGCGCGTACGGTGCCGCCCGCGCAATACCCGCCTGCCCAGGCGCCCCTGTTGCAGCAGGTGGATCAGATCGACCCGCACGCAACCCAGGTTACCCCGGCGGCGTATACGCCGCCTGCCTACCCCCCGGCCGGCGGCGCCCGGCCACCCTCACGTCCGCCAACCCGGCCGCAGTCTTCCTACCCGCCGTCGAGCCAGCCCTCTTACCCGACGCGCCCGTCTAATGTTGGGCCGGTGCGCCCGCCGCAGACACCCTCCACGCCGCCCAGGCGGCCGGTTGAACAGCGCCCGACCAAAAAGCCGGCGCAGCAGAGCGATAACCGCAAACGTCTGGGATGTGTGCTGCGTATTTTGATCACCTTTTTGTTTGGCGTGGTCATTCTCATCCTGGGGGCGGGCACATTCGTGGTCTTTCAGTATCTCTCGATTGCGGCCACGCTGCCCGACGTCGACGATTTGCGCGCACGGGCTTCGAAGTTTGAGACCACGCGCATCCTCGACCGGGAAGGTAAAGAACTTTACCAGATTCTGGACCCGACTGCCGGCCGGCGCACGTTTGTCAAGCTGGACAAGATTTCGCCGTATATGATTGCGGCGACCATCGCCACCGAGGACAAAGAGTTTTACAACAACCCGGGTTTCGATCCGGTGGCCATTGCGCGTGCCCTGTTGCAAAACTACACCACAGGTGAAGTGGTTTCGGGGGCTTCGACCATCACCCAGCAACTGGCGCGCAGCCTGCTGCTCTCACCCTCAGAACGTGGGGAGCGCACGGTACAGCGCAAGGCGCGCGAGATCGTTCTGGCAGCCGAAATTACCCGGCGATACAGCAAAGAAGAGATTCTTGAACTGTATCTGAACGAGATTTATTTTGGCAACCTGGCGTATGGCGTTGAGGCGGCAGCGCAGACGTATTTCAACACCTCGGCGCAGAAGCTGACGCTGGCTCAGGCTTCGTTCCTGGCGGGTCTGCCTCAGTCGCCGGCGGTGTACGACATTTTTACCAACCGCGAGGCCACCCTCTACCGCCATAAACAGGTGTTGGAGCTGATGTATCGCGTCAGCCAGGAGAAGAAATGCATTGAGGTCAGTACGGGGGTGGAACCGGTGTGCGTGGATGCCGCCTCGGCCAGGCTGGCGGCGCAGCAGGTAGAATCGTATACCTTCCAACCCAATCGCAACCAGCTTCGTTATCCGCACTGGGTGAATTACATCCGTTCTGAACTGGAGCGGATGTATGATCCGCAGACGATTTATCGTTCCGGTTTTACGGTGACCACCACCATCGACCCGCGCTTGCAGGATGCCGCCGAGCAATTGGTGCGCACCCAGGTGCAGGCGCTGGCAGCCAATAACGTCAAAGACGGCGCCCTGATTGCCATCCGACCTTCGACCGGCGAGATCCTGGCGATGGTGGGTTCGGCTGATTTCTACAACGCCGCTATTTCCGGGCAGGTGAACATGGCGATCAGCCCGCGCCAGCCCGGTTCGGCGATTAAGCCGTTGACTTACACTGCCGCCTTTGAAAAAGGCTGGACGCCGGCGACGTTGATCTGGGATGTGCCGACCAAGTTCGCACCGTCCGGTGATCCGAACGATGAAAATCGTTCTTACGAGCCGGTCAATTATGATGGGCGTTTTCACGGTCCGGTGACGGCCCGCGATGCGCTGGCGAACTCCTATAACATCCCGGCAGTGAAGACGCTCCAGTTTGTAGGGGTCTACAAGGACCCAACCAGCGGCGCCGAGAACGGTTTTGTCTCGTTTGCCAAACGCATGGGCATCACCACCCTGACCCGCCCCGATTACGGTCTGGCGTTGACGCTGGGCGGCGGTGAAGTGACCCTGCTCGAACTGACCTCGGCCTATTCAATTTACGCCAACAGCGGCATGCGCATCCCGCCGGTTTCGATTCTGCGCATCGTCGACGCGAGCGGACAGGAAGTGTTGAAGTATGAGGCTCCGCTTCCCGACCCGGTGATCCGCCCGGAGCACGCCTTCCTGATTACCTCGATCCTATCGGACAACGCCGCTCGTGCGCCGATGTTTGGCCCCAATTCTCCGCTCAACCTGCCGTTCCCGGCGGCGGCCAAGACCGGCACCACCAACGATTATCACGATAACTGGACGCTGGGTTACACCCCCAATCTGGCGGTGGGGGTATGGGTGGGGAATGCCGATTACACCCCAATGTACAATACCACCGGTGTGACCGGCGCTGCGCCAATCTGGTCCAGTTTTATGCAGTTCGCCGTGCCGCTGCTTTCAAACAACCAGTATGCACAGTTCACCCGCCCGGCAGGGATGATCGATAAGATCATCTGCTCCGTTTCGGGTTCCGAGCCTTCCGAAAAGTGTCCCGAACAGCGCGCCGAGATTTTCCTGGAAAGCCAGCCGCCTTTGCCCAAACAGGAAGATTTATGGCAGCGCGTCCAGGTGGATACCTGGACGGCATTGCGCGTCTCCTCGTCTTGCTCTGAATTTATCAAAGAGATGGACGTGATCAACGTCAAAGATAAGGCGGCAATCAGTTGGATCAAGAAAACCGATCAGGGGCGCGCCTGGGCCGAAGGGCTTGGATTTAGCGAGCCACTGACCTTTACGCCGCAGCGTGAGTGCCGCCTGGAAGACCCCCATGTGACGGTGGCCTTCGTGGGGCTGGAAGAGAATCAGAAGATCACTTCCGGGCCGTTAGATATCTATGCGGTGGTTTCTGCAACCAATTACTTTGAGAAATTCCACCTGGAGTATGGCAAGGGAGACGATCCAAACAATTGGACGCCCCTGTTGGAAGACGTGCGCGATCAATTCTCTACCCCAGAAAAGATTTACACCTGGGATTTGAGCAAAAAGGCGCCCAAGGGTAAGGTGACATTGCGTCTGTATGTGGATAGCACCGAAGGCACCTATGCTGAGCGTCGCATCCACCTGGACTTTGATATGCCTACCCAGGTGCCAACCGAGACGTTGGAGCCGACCGAAACGCCGTACCCAACCGAGACAATGGAGCCGACCTGGACGCCCGAGCCGACCATGCCGCCGACAGAGGAGCCTACGCCGGAGCCGACGTTATAATTCCCGGCGGGTCGTTTACGAGAACATTTGCATCTGGACGGCGTCTTCCCAAACGGGCGGGTCGCCGTCCAAAACGTTTTCCCAGGCGCTCGGGTCGGTGAGCGTTTCCTGTTCGCTCAATTGGCGCAGGTAACGGAATTTGAGTATGTGCCATCCGCCAGACAGGGTTTGTGCCAGGTGCGGGTTGTGACGGAGTTTGTAGGCATACAGGCGGGCGCGGCTGCCCGGAAGGACCAGGACGCAGCGTTTGGGTGGCAGTGGGGTGGGTTGAAAGACAAAACGTCCTATCAGGGCGGAGGCCAGCAGGTAAAAGCAAAAAATGGGTTCGCCAGAAGACGCACGCCAGACCAGGGGGGGCTCACTGGGCAGCCCGCCATGCGAGTTGGCGAGTATCTGGCAGGTATAACCGAGGCGTTCCCCCAGCGTTTGGAGCATCTGGCGGGCGCCGCTAAGATCTGCGCGACGGTTGGCAGGGGTTTCTTGCGGGCTGAGCTGCCATTTATTGGTTTCGTTGGGCAAAGCTTCCCCGTAAGATTCCAGGCAGACGCGCACCAGTTCCGCGGGGGGCGTCTGCAAACCGGGAAAGAGCGTGCAGATGGCGCGATCTATTTCGTGGAACGTTGTGGCCGGGTTCTTTTGTAAATATCGCACCACTTCCATCTCAACCCGGTCGGCCAGCGGCATATCGAGCGTGTTCCAGTTGCGCAGCCACCAGTAGCCGCTTTCCGGGTTCTGGGCGCTGCCCATCTCGCGCCGAAAGATATCTGTTTGCTCCAGGCTTTTTTGAAGCGCAGTTTGCAGGACGCCAAGCGGTTCTTTGGCGGTAGAGGCGTTGGCAATGACGATGTTGGGCTGTTGCGCCAGGGCGTTCATGCCGGCGGCAAATAAGGGCAGGTAACTGGCGGGTTCCTGGCGTTCCTGAAGATGCTGGCGGATGGCGTTTTCACAGACATGCGTCCAATCTGTTGGAGGCAGTCCGGGGTGTGGGCGCGCGCCGCCCACTTTCCACAATAACTGGGCCAGTTCGTCTTCCTCACGCAGCGCCAACCCCTGGAGTTCGAGCCCGGCTGCCTGAGCTGCGGTGATGCCGGCTGCCAGAAATCCGGGGATCAGTTCAGGCAGGATGCCCAAAACCGGCATGCCCTGGCGGCTGTGTTGGGTCATGGCGCTCAGTGTGCTGTGCAAGGCGTTAGCGTGCCACTGCCAGTCGTAACGGCGTCGTTCGAGGGCGTGTTTGAGCGGTAACACCGCTTCACGGCCCCACATCCACCCCGACCATAACGCCGAGAGCGTCCAAAAGGCCTGGTTGGGACGGGGAAAAAGCAACACGGCGGCGGCGGGTTGGATGCCTTCGGATTGAGGGAGCAAAGTTTTCAGCCGGCCGGGGTACAGACAGATGCCTCCGCCGGGCGGCGGTTGTTCGGGCCACTGGCTGAACGCCACCGGGGCACCCCCGGCTTCTCCCCATTGATGGGCGGCCTCTTCCAGCGCCAGCCAGAGGTTGTTCTCTCGAAACTGGGGCGGGATGGTGAGCTGCCTGGGGCGGGTACGGCTGGCAGGCCAGGGCCAAAGCGTATTGGCTTCATCGCAAACCGAGAATAACAACGCCTGCAACATCCGGCGCTTTTCAGGTGAAAGGGCCAACCCCTCTGCTTTGTTGATCAGGTTAAACAGGACATACAACGAGCGGGTAAGATGGGCCTGTAAGGCTTCTTCGGCGCCGGGACGATGGTCGTCGTGCGGGCCGCTGACCCGTTCCAGCGCTCGTGCGCGGTGGAGATGGGCGTTGCCAAGGCCGGTCAATCGTTCCAGGTCGGCGGGGCTGATGGGTTGTTCATCTTCCAGATTGCAGGCCTGGCAGCGCGCCAGGCGGGCGTAGGGCTGTGTCTCGCCACGACGCCACAAAAAAGCCGAGGCGGGGATGGGCTGCCCGCAGCCGTTGCATTCGGTCAGATAAAGGGATAGGATGTGCCGTTCCAGCCGCTCTTCGCCGCGTCGCGCCGCCGCCAACTCGGCCAGGACGGCCTGGAAGGCGGCCGTCTGTGGGGCGGCCGCCAGCACCTCGCTCATGGCTGCCAGAATGGGGTTATTGCTGGCGATCAAGACGCGATAACCGGCGCGGGCAAGTTCTAGCGCCAGCGCCGGAGAGGCGCCGAACGGGTCCAGAATCCATGCACCGGGGGCGATGTGCGCCTGCGCCAGGCAGGCAGTCGCTAACCCGGCAGGCAGGGGCGGCAGGTAACGTCCCAGAGGCAGGGCTGGCGTGTCGGCTGCGAGCGGTATATACGGGAGCGGATGAGAATCCATGTCTCCAGTATAGTGATTTTAAATCGCCGAAGCAAGCGACCGGTTATTTCTCAGGCGGTGACGTATTTCTGGCCCATGCCGGTGTTCATCAGTACGATGCGCTCTTTGGGGTCGATCTGATGGCTGTCCAGCATTTTGAACAGGGCAGCCAGCGTGGCGGCGCCTTCTGGAGCAGCAAAGATGCCTTCGGTTGCGCCCAGCCGCTTTTGGGCCTGGACGATTTCTTCGTCGCTGACGGCGATGGCGCTGCCCTTGCTCTCGCGAAGGGTCTGCATGATCAACTGATCGGCAAAGCTTTTGGGCACGCGCAGCCCTGAGGCCAGGGTGTGGGCGCCATGCCAGTAATCGCAGAAGATGGCGCCGTTTTCATAGGCTTTAACAATTGGAGCGCAACCGGCGGCCTGGACGGCGATCATGCGCGGGCGGTAGGGGGTACGCAACCAGCCCATCTCTTCCAGCTCGTCGAAGGCCTTCCAGATGCCGACCAGCCCGGTGCCGCCGCCGGCAGGGTAGATGATCACATCCGGCAGATCCCAATCGAACGAGTCGGCGATTTCATACCCCATCACCTTTTTGCCTTCGGCGCGATAAGGTTCCTTGAAGGTGGATACGTCGAACCAGCCTTCTGCGCGCGCTTTTTCACCGGCCATACCGGCAGCCTCGCTGATCAGGCCGTCGATGAGGATGACGGTCGCGCCGGTCATGCGGCTTTCTTCCACATTTGCCAGCGGGCTGTCTTTGGGCATGAAGATATGCGCCTGCATGCCCGCCCGGCTGGCGTAGGCGGCCATTGCGCCGCCGGCGTTGCCGGCGGTGGGGATGATGACCTTTTGTACGCCCAGTTCTCTGGCCCGCGAGATGGCGGCTGCCAGACCGCGCGCCTTAAAGCTGCCGGTTGGATTCAGGCCCTCGTCTTTGAGAAAGAGTTTTTGCAGCCCCAGTTCGCGTTGCAGGCGTCGCAAGAGCAGCAAGGGGGTGTCTCCCTCGCCTAACGTTACGATCTGTTCGGGTTCTTGTACGGGTAGGAGTTCGTGCCAACGCCACATGCCGCGGTAACGCAGACGCACCTCGGTGCGGTCCAGATTGCGCCGGACGTTATCAAGGTCGTAATGGGCCAGGATAGGCGCCTGGCAATCCGGGCAGTACGTTTGAATTTGATGAATGTCAAAAAGCCGGGCGCAACCGGAACACTCAAGCCGCGCCAAATACGAAAAGCGCCGTGTGGTTGTCAAGAAGGGCCCCCTTATTTACTTTTGCTTGTTTTTTTCAAGCAACGACATCACGCGCGCCCACAACTCACGGATGTTAATTGGCTTGGACATATACACGTCACAGCCAGCAGCCAGGGCTTTTTCTGCGTCGCCGCGCAGAGCGTTGGCCGTAACGGCGATGATGGGGACATACGTCAGATGCGCATTGGAACTGCTGCGCAATCGCCGGGCAACTTCGTATCCATCGATGTCCGGCAGGTTGATATCCAGCAGGATCAGGTCCGGGGCAATCTCTTCGGCCACTTTTATGCCATCCAGGCCGGTCATGGCGCCCACGAATTGGTAATTAATCGCTTCGATGGCGCGCTTGACCAGGGTCAGGTTGTCTGGATTGTCCTCGATGTACAAGACTTTATAGCTCATTGGTCCTTTTCCTCCGTATGCCCCTTGCTTTGTAGCACTTCAACCACCTGGCTGACAAATGCCTGTACGGGCAGCGATCCCTTCTGGTATAACCCCTCGATACGGCCGCTGAGTCTTTCTCGATCCGTCTGGGAGATATCCTTAGCGCTGACCACGATCACTGGGATTTTTTCTGTGCGCGGGTCCGACTTGATGTGTTCCAAAACAGTAAAGCCATCCATGATGGGCATGGTTAAATCCAGGATGATCAAATCCGGTTGCCGTTGTCTGGCCTCTTCCAGCCCGGCTTTTCCGTCGGTGGCGCGGAAAACGCGATAAGACTTCCGGCTTTCCAGGAAGCGGCGAATGAGCAGGGCGTCGTCCGAATTGTCGTCGATGATCAGCACGGTGGTGGTCTTTTCGTCCAGGGTTTCCAGGGCTGAGACGAGGCCCTCGCGCGGCGCAACCGGGTGTTCGCTGACGCTGATATCCACACTCCACTGGTCACCCAGGACATGCTTTTCGGTGGGGAAGGTGTGGCCGGTGCAATTGACCACTACCAGATCGTCCGGACGGATGTGCCCACTGACGATCAATTTTTGCAGGCCGGCAAAGGCCACGGCGGTGGCCGGCTCGACCGCCATACCTTCGGCTTTGGCCAGCGAGCGCATGGCGGTAAAGGCTTCACCGTCACTCACGCTTTCCATGATGCCGCGTGTCCCTTGCATGATCTGCCACAGGTACGTGTAGGGTTTGCCGGGGTCGCCGGTGGAGAGGATGGCGATGCGGGTTTCCGGGATGATGGGATCGGCCTTGTCCTTACCGGCCCTAAAGGCTTTGACCATTGGCGAGCAGCCCTCAGCCTGGATGACGGCAATGGCCGGGATGCGGTCGATCAACCCCATACGGAGCAATTCCTGGAAACCGTGATGAACGCCCAACGGGCCTAGCCCGCCGCTGACCGCCTGGATGTACAGATCGGGCACCCGCCAGCCAAGCTGTTCGAGGATCTCGTAGGCAATGGTTTTCATCGATTCGCGGGCGGGGATGCTGTGCGCGCCGCGGTCGTACAACAGGCCGCGGCGTTTGGCAAACTCGGCCGCGATCTGTTTGGCCTGATCGTAGGTGCCGCTGACCTTGATCACCTCGGCGCCGTATAGCGCCGATTCGCGCAATTTCTCCTGTGGCACCAGGCTGGTCATAAAGACCCACAGTTTAATCCCGGCGCGGGCGCAGGCGGCGGCGTAAGCCACCGCAGCGTTCCCGGTGGAGGCGATGACGCACTCTTTTACCCCGCCCTCCAGCATGGCGGCCACGGACACCACCGCCTGGCGATCCTTAAAGGAACTGGTGGGGTTGTAGCGCTCGTCTTTGACGTAGAGGTTCTCGTGTCCGATCATCTGCCCGTAACGCCGCGAAAACTGTAACGGCGTCCAGCCTACGTTGATGAGATCCAGGTTGAACGGATCGTTAATCGGCAGGATGTCGTGATAGCGCCAGATGTTAAAAGGACGCCCCGGCAGCCCGCGCAAAACCTCGTTCTTGAAGCGTGAATAATTGTAGTAGGGCTCCAACCAGTTAGAGCCGCAAACCGCGCAGGTTGCCATACTCAGCGGCTGATATTCCTGCTGGTGTTTACATTCCATACATTCGACGTATAGCGGCTTAGCCATGCGTTTCTTTTCTCACATTCGGGTTTGCTTTAATCATGGTTGATGTCCCTATTATATACCAGGCGGCGTTTAATTGCCCGCCTGCGGGGGATGTAAAGGCATTTCAATTATGAAAGTTGAACCTTCA
The DNA here is from genome assembly GCA_964535315.1 of uncultured Anaerolineaceae bacterium. Taxonomy (GTDB): domain Bacteria; phylum Chloroflexota; class Anaerolineae; order Anaerolineales; family Anaerolineaceae; genus CAZHTS01. The sequence goes on along the minus strand of CAZHTS010000038.1, from coordinate 16,143 downwards.
CCGGCGAGGCCGGCGCTTTCAACCCACAGACGCCCACCGTGCATTTCGATCAGACGGCGGCTGATCGGCAGCCCCAGACCGGTACCGCCGGCCTTGCGGGTGGTGGAGGTGTCCACCTGGCTGAAAGCCTCAAAGATCATCTCGTGCTTGTCGCGCGGGACGCCGATACCGGTGTCCTTAATGCGCACTTGCAGCTTGTCGGCGGTCGGCTGGGTGACCTGGATGCGGATCGATCCGTGTTCGGTAAACTTGACCGAGTTGCCGATCAGGTTGATTAGCACCTGGCGCAGACGGGTGCGGTCGCCGGTCAGTTCAAAGTCCAGTTGGGCGTCGGGTTCCAACAGCAGATCCAGGGCCTTATCCCGCGCCAGCGAGCCGGTGATGTCCATGGCCTCGCGCATCAGATCCCGCATCTTGAAGGTTTCGAAGTTCAGGTTCATCTTGCCGGCTTCGATCTTGGCCATATCCAGCACATCGTTGATCAGGCTGAGCAGGTGCTTGCTGCTCTTTTCGATCAGGTGCAGGTCATTTTCCATCTGCTCGGTGAGCGGCCCGTCCAATCCCAGCAGGATGACTTCGGTAAAGCCCTGGATGGAGTTCAACGGGGTGCGTAGCTCGTGGCTCATGTTGGCCAGGAAGGCCGATTTCAACTGGTCGAGCTCACGCAGGCGTTCAACCGTGGCGGCCTCTTCGGCGTACAGACGGGCGTTTTGCAGGGCAATGGCGACCTGGGAGGAGAGGGTCATAAAAATACGGGCGTCTTCTTCACCGAAGCGGTTGGTCTGGGTCGAGTGTACGTCGAACACGCCAAAGAGATGGTCGCCGACGATCATGGGGATGGCCAGCTCCGACATCGTTTCTGCCAGCAGGGGATGGCGTGTGAACCCGGACATGACGTGTACATCGTTGATAATGAATTCGTGCGCTTCGCGGGCGGTGCGAGCCACCAACGATTGGCGGTCGTTCAGCGGTACAAAGTGATGGGCGGCGATCAGCTTTTCGCCAATCTCGCCGGAGCCGGCGCCCAACTCGAGGATGTTGAGCTCTTCGTTGAGCAGGAAAATCTGGGCGTGGTGCAGGCCAAAACTTGTGCGGGTGAGATCCACCACAGATTGCATCAGTTCTTGTGGGCTCAACACGCTGGAGGTGGCGATACTTACCTTAGCCACCGTCTCCAATTCGGTGGCACGTTTGTTGGTCTGTTCGAGTAACAGGCGATTGTTGACCACCACGGCGGCCTGGCTGGCAAGCGATTTATAGAGGCGTTGTTCTACCTCGGTGAAGTAGTGTAACTGCCCCCAGAAGATGAGCATAATGCCGACCCATTGATTACCGATGGCCAGCGGCAGCAGGGCGCCAGATTGGGCGCCGATTTGCTGGAAGACCTTGCGGATGTTGGGATCCAGGCGCACGTCGGTGTTAATGTTGTTAACCATGATCGGGGTGTCTGGATTTTCCACCCATAAATGGGTGGAGGGGAAATCGGCCAGGCGCACGTGATCGCCTACCCGGAAATATTGGTGGGGGGCGCCGCGATCCCAGCCGGCCACCAGTTCGATCTCGACCGGTTTGCCGTCTTTATGAACGCTGACGGTCAGCAGACGGCTGGAGATGGCCCCGGAACGAATGGCCGGGTCTGAAACGGTGAACAGGGCTTCGTCCAGGTTCTGAGCGGTGGAGAGACGGGCGCTGATGGAATAGAGCATTTCGGTTTCGGCCAGGGCCTGTTCGCGTTGCTCGGTCAGGCGCAGGCTCTCCAGATGATTGCTCAGGCGTTCGGTGATGATGTTGAGCAATTGTTGGGTTTCTTCATCCAGCGCCTCGGCCTGGTGGATTTGCAGTGAACCCACCGGTTCGTTTTGCACCCGCAAGGGCAAACTGACGGTGGTGGCCGGGTCGTGGGGCGGCTCATTCTCCAGCAATGGCATGACGCGGTTCAGATCGTAGACGTAGCCTGTCGCCGTGGCGCTGGCGCCGGCCAGATAGGTCTCCCAGTTCTGGCGGGTGAGGCGCCGGATGGCCTGTTCGGCTTCCTGCCGGTAGCGCCGGGCTTCTTCCAGCAGGCGCAAATTTTCGATTTGCTGCGAAAGGCGCTGCGAAATGGTCGCCAACAACTGATTTTCTTCTTCGCCGCTCAGGGTATCGGGCAGTTCTTCCAGGCGCAGGGCGCCCACGGCCTGGCCGGACACGACGATGGGGGTATCGACGCTGTTTTTCCCCTTCTCGGGCAACGGATCGGTCAGTGGCCGGACGAGATTCTGGTCGAACACGTAGCCGATCCGTTCGCCGTGTTGAATGCCGTCCAGAAAATCCTGCCAGCCGGCCTGAACGGTCTGGCGGCTGAGCGCTTCGGCTTCAGCGCGTGCCTGTTCTGCTTCGTTCAAAAAGCGCACGTTCTCGATGCCGGCAGCAATCTGGCGCAGGATCATATCCAGGCGGGCTTTTTCGGGGGGGAGATTTTCCGGGCTGCGGCCTTGCATATCGATCACCCCGACCAGGCGGTCGCCCAGTACGATCGGCAGGACCAGTTCGGCGCTGGTTTCGGGCAGGAGCGGGTTGTACTGGTACAGCGGGTGGCTGTTGGTATCCGTGACGCGCAGCGGTTTGCGTTCATCGGCGGCGCTGCCGATGATGGTGCCGGGGGTGACGCTCACCCGCCGGCCGCGCCGTAAGAGGTCTTTGCCATTTTCGCCGCTGGCAGCCAGCAACATCAGGTTTTTGCCGCTGCTATCGGCCAGGTAGATCTGCGTGGCGTATAGCTGAAATTGCTGGTGAATCAGTTCGGTAATGGCGGCCAGTAATTGAGGCAGATCGCGTATCTGACCGATCAGCGCGCCGATATCCGCCGCCAGGGTGCCAACGCGGGCGTTGATCTCGTCGCCAGGGTGAACAGGCGTGGACGGCATACCGCTGCTGCCCTGCGGCGTTGCCTCGGGTTCAGCGGGTTCCGAACTGGAGAAGAGTTCTTCGAGCCGGTTAAAATACTTATCTTTGGACATAGACCTGGATCTCCTGTGCGAGTGCCTGGTACTGCATGGCGGCGCGGGTCTTAGGTGCATAGAGGGTGATGGGAACGCCGGCCAACTGGCTTTCGCGGATCTTGTTGTCGAAGCCAATGATGGTGTTGAGCAATGCATTGTCGTAGTGTTGCCGCACCATGCTCAATACCCGGGCGTGGAGCCGTCCACGCTGATCAAACATCGTGATCAGCAAGCGGTAGCGCAATTTGGGGTTGGTCTTGGCGCGTACGAGCTTGATCAGCCGGAAAACATTATCGAGCGATTGCAACGAATAGTATTCGCATTGGGTAGGGATTAACACCAGGTCGGCAGCGGTCAGGGCCGAGATGGTCAATGAATCCAACATGGGCGGGCAGTCGATGAACACAAACTGATAGCCCTGGATGCACGGCTGTTGCAACAGATCGCGCAGCAGATATTCATACCGCTGCTGTCCAAACAGACTGCGTGACAATGAAAGCATGTTGGGATTGGAAGGGAGAATATCCAGCGCGGGAACGGTGGTGTGCAGGATGGAGGGCGCCAGTTCCTGTCTGCCGGTCACCAGGTCGGCCAGCGAACCGTTGATGGCTTCGGGCTGTAGCCCGAAGCCGGCGGTGAGATTGGCGGAAGGATCCAGATCCAGGAGCAAGACAGGTTGCCGGTGCTCGGATGCCAGGCAGGCGCCCAACGCCGCAGCGGTGGTGGACTTTCCCACCCCGCCTTTTTGATGGCAAAGGGCGATCCGGTAGGGCGTGCTTGGGATGGCGTCTTGTGAGGGCATGGCATCACTCCGCATACGTTCAGTGGCTGAGGCCGGTTGGTCGATCAACGCTTCTGGCCTTTAGGTTCTTCGGGTTTGTCCAGACCGAGTTGGATGATGGTGCGCTGGGCGCCCAGGGCGCGGCCCAGTTCACGGATAGAGACCTGTAAGGCGTTCTCGACGGTGGCAGTGGACTGGATCTTTTCACTGATGGCGTTGATTAATGCCTCGCGTTCGGCCTGGCGCTGCGCCCGGGCGTACGAACGGGCGTTTTGCAGCGAAACGGCCACCTGAGCGGAGAGCGTGGTGAGGATGTTGACGTCTTCATTGGAGAAGCGTCCTGTTGTTTCGGATTGAACGTCGATCACGCCCAGGACACGCCCACCCACAGACATCGGTACGGCCATTTCGGAGTGGGTGTCGGGCAGCAACGGGTGGGGCAGGAAGTCGGGATCTTGATGCACATCGTTGACGATGATGCCCTGTCCGCTGCGATACGCGCGTACCACCAGCGATTTTTCGGCATCGAGCGGGATGGCGCGGCCTTCGGCGACCATCTTGCGCCCGACCTCGCCGGCGCCGCTGACCAGCGAAAGCGTCTGGCTGGCTTCATCCACCAGATAGATGTGGGCGTGGTACAGCCCGAAGTTCTGGCGGGTGAGATCGACCACGGTTTGCAGCATGGTGTCGGGTTCGAGGATGGTCGAGATGGTAGTGGTGACTTTGGCCACGGTGGCAAGCTCGGCGGCGCGACGGGCCAGGGCCTGTTCGGCGCGCTTACGTTCGGTAATATCCTGATTGGCGCCGAACAAGCGGACGGTGCGACCTTCCTCATCTTTCTGAACGCGGAAGCGGAT
>CAZHTS010000038.1:0-11424 GCA_964535315.1 uncultured Anaerolineaceae bacterium | reverse complement strand
TCGAACTCCCAGTAAGCCATGCGGGCAATGGCGAGCGCTTCGGCCAGTTGGGCTTCGTTGGCCTGGGTGCGTTCGAAGAGCAAACGGCTTTGAACGGCCAGGGCCACCTGCTGGGACATCGAGACGGCCACGCGGGTCTCTGCTTCGGTAAAGTGATGGTGTTTGGTGGCTTCCAGATAGATTGCGCCGATTTGTAGATTGCCAACCCACAACGGCAACATGGCAGCCGACTCGATGCCACGCTCCTTGACGGCCGGTTCTGTGTCGTCGACGAAGACCGAGTCGGGGCGTAAGAATTGTTGGTCGGAAGCCGTCGTGGCCGCCTTGATTGGATAGCGAGTACCTACGGCAGTGGGAGGCTGGCCGATGCCGTCATGCCAGTTGGCGTGCACGAGGACATTTTCTACCTCGCCTTCCAGGTTGCGTTCAAACAACATCAGAACGGCCCGGTCAATATCTGAAATATGCATCTCCTGCACGACGACGGCCAGCACTTCTTGAGGGGTCGGTGCAGTGTTGAGCCGGCGGGTGAAGTTGTACAACTGCTCGGTCTCTTGCAGGGCGACGCGGGTTTGCTCAAAGAGGCGAGCGCCTTCCAGGGCCAGGGCCACCTGATCGGAGACCTCGTTAATGAGGGCCAGTTCCTGCGGTGTGAGCGGGTTTTGCGGGTCGTCGTACACGCCCAGGGCGCCGATGACCTCGCCGCGCACGGTAAGCGGGGCGACCACCGCGGCCGCTTCCTGTTCGCTGCCCGTCACCAGCTTTTTCTGTTCCACGGCTTCTTTGATCTGCGGCTCCCACAGATCGGGGGCCGGGCGGGTATCCACCCGGTTATACAGGTAGCTTTTGTTGATGCTCGTCGTTTGACTGAACGCCTGCCAGCCTTCCTGGCTGGTGGCCCGGTAGAGGGCGTTGAGTTCGTTGAGGCGGCCTTCCATCTCCAGGCGCAGGCGGGTGCTGTCGATGGCGATGGCGATCTGTCCGCACAGACCTTCGAGCATGAGCTGGTCTTCTTCACTCAGGGCGCCATCTATATTGCTTTGTACATCCAGCACGCCGAGCACTTCGTCGCGCAGCTTGATCGGCACGGCAATTTCACCTTTGGTTTCGGGCAGCAGCGGGTTGGGGCGCCAGTCGGGATCACGGGTGAGGGAGGGGCGCAGCACGGTCTGCCCTGTGGCGGCGGCGGTACCGATCAGGCCCACGCCCATCGATAAGCGGTGCCCGCTTGCCAGCATTTTCTGACCGACCTCACCGTAACCGGTAATCAGGGCCACCGCATTGATGCCGGGCTCGTAGCGCAGCAACTGGGTGTGGTAGTAACCAAACTGCTCTTTCACCTGGTTCACCACCCGCTGGAACAGTTCATCCAGCGCCGGGGCGGCGGCGATTTCCTGCGAAACCTGGGTGCTCACCCGCACCTGGTAACTGCGGCGTTGGGCCGTTTCGGCCAGGCTGCGTTCGAGGCGTTTTTGCTCGGTGATGTCGCGGGCGATGGTCGATACAAACCCGATCTGACCCTCCGGTGTGTAATGGGCCATGATGATACAGGAAACGGGGATCTCTGGCCCATTGAGCGGCTGCAACGCCACCTCGCCCGACCAGACACCGTGTTTCGAGACCTCTTCAAAGATGGGGCCCAGGAATTTTTCCTGTACCCAGGGCGGCAGGAAGTCGTAGATCTTGTACTGGCTGATGTCGGCGTCGGGGGAAATGCCCAGCATTTGTTTGCCGGCGGCGTTGAAATAGGTGGCAAAGCCGTCGGTGGTTCCGGTGGTGACCATGTCGGTCGTGCTTTCCAGGATGTTGACCAGCCGGCTGCGCTCTTCTTCGGCCTTGCGTTCGGCGGTGATGTCCTTCAAGGTGCCCATCGTTGCCACCCGCCCGCCGTAATTGATCAGGCTGGCGTTGAGGTTGATCAGGATGTGTTCACCGTTATCCCGGCGTACCAGGTGCATTTCGTAGCTGGGAGAGATGTCTTCGCCGGCCTGGCGGCGGCGGTAGTTTTCGGCCACGGCTGCCACGTCTTCGGGGGCAACAATTTGGATGAAATCCGACTCGGTCAGTTCTTCGACGGTGGAGCCCATCATGCTCGCAAACGACTCGTTGACGAAGCGCAGTTTCCCGTCCTGGATCACGAACAAACCTTCTTGCATGTGCCCGACCAGCGCCCGGTAACGTTCTTCTGATTCCTGGACGGCTTGAGCGGCGCGTTTGGTTTCGCTGATGTCGCGGGCCACGACCGAGGAATAGGCGTATTCACCGCTGGAAGAGCGATGCGCCATGATGATGGCCGAGACGGGGATCTCATGCCCGTCGGCCAGCGAGCGCAGCGCCATTTCGCCGGACCAGGCGCCTTTTTCGAGCGCCTGCTCGAAGATTTTCTCCTCCATCAACCGGCGCTGCACCCACTCTGGGATGGTGGCGAAGATTTTCATCTGGCTGACATCGGCGTCGGGATCAAGACCCAGGAGCTTCCGTCCGGCGGCATTGAGGTACAGGATGGTGCCATCCGGGGTGGCGTTGGAGATCATATCCGTGCTGCTTTCCAGAATGGAGAGCAGCCGATTGCGTTCTGCGTCGGCTTCTTCCTGGGCGGTGATGTTTTTAACGGTGCCCATGCTGGCCACGCGCCCGTTGTAATCGATCAGGCCGACGCTCATGTTAATCAACACCCGTTCGCCGCTGTCTTTGTGCACCATGTGGAAGGCGTATTCGCTGGGGACGGGCTCGCCAGCCTGGCGGCGGCGGTAGTTATCGACCACACCGGCGAGGTCTTCTGGGGCCACGATTTCGGCAAAATTCTTCTCCAACAGCTCTTCGGGCGTGTAGCCGATCATGGCGGCAAAGGACTGGTTAACGAAGCGCAGTTTGGCGTCCTGGATCACGAACAGACCGTCCTGCATGTGTGTGAACAGATTGCGGTAACGTTCTTCTGATTCGCGAACGGTGCGTTCGGCCTGTTTTTGTTGAGTGATGTCCGTCATCAGGCCCAGCATGCGGTAGGTTTTGCCGTTGCTATCGGCCAGAAACAGCCCGCTGTCGTGCATATCGATATAACGCCCATCTTTGCATTGGTAGCGGTACTCAACATTGTATGTGGAACAGCTTTTTTCGGCTGTGGCCAGAATCTGAAGCGCCTGCTCCCGGTCTTCGGGGTGGATCAGTTCTTCCCACTGCGCCACACCACCGTTCATCTCGCTTAGATCATAGCCGAGGGTGGTCTTGACGCTTCCACTCCAGAGGATACCGCCGCCGGCGATATCATAATCGTAGACGATTTGACCGGAAGCAGCGGTGACCAGTTCGTAGCGTTGGCGCCATTCGGTTACTTCTCTTTCGGCTTCGCTCAGGGCGGTGATGTCTCGGATGGTGCCCATGGTGGCGATGCGCCCGTTATAGGTGACCAGGTTGGCGTTGAAGCGCGCCAGGATGGTTTGGCCATCATCCAGGCGCACCAGGTGGATGTTGTATTCGCTGGGAACAGCTTCGCCCGCCTGGCGCCGGCGGTAATTGTCGGTTACCGTGGCAAGGTCTTCGGCTGCGATCACATCGGTGAAGAGCATACCTTGTAGTTTTTCTACCGGTGCGCCGAGTATTTTGGACAGAGCGTTGTTCACATAAACCAGCCGTGCGTCCTGGATCACGAACAGGCCATCCTGCATACTGTCGACCACAGTGCGATAGCGCTCCTGTGACTCGCGCAGGGCCTGCTCAGACTGTTTCTGGGCGGTGATGTCTTCAAATAACCCCAGCACGGCAAGCACGTTGCCTTCTTTGTCGCGCAAGGGAATCTTGCTGGTGCGCGCCCAGGTGACCTGACCGTCGGCGCTGGTATGTGGTTCTTCAAAATTGATCCGGGCGACGCCGCTCTCGATCACCTGCCGGTCATCCTGCTGGTACAGGGCGGCATGCTCCTTCCACGGCATGGCGTAGTCATCCAGACCGATCAGTTCCGCCGGAGACGCCTTGCCGGCGTCGCGGGCAAAGACCTGGTTACAGCCGAGGAATTTCAGGTCGCGATCTTTCCAGAAAACGGACTGAGGCATGTTTTCGACCACCAGGGTAAGGAAGTCCTGGCTTTGTTCCAATGCCTGCTGCGCCTGGTGGGCCGTGGTCACGTCTGTTGAGATGCCCAACACACCGCTTAGTTTGCCGTCTGCATCGCGCAATGGAGTGTAGCTGGTTTCAAAGGCGCGCCCACCGACTTCGACGATGGTGCTGAAGGCTTCCCCTTGCAGGGCACGCTGGACGTCGGCCACGATTTGCGGTGCGTCGCGATAGACCTCCATGGCCGACAGGCCGACCACCTGTCCGGGCTTCAGTCCCAGGTCGCTCAGTCCGCGCCCTTCGGAGCGGGTAAAGATGCCCTGCGGGTCGAGGGTAAAGAGCACGACCGGGGCAGTTTCCAGGACTGACTGCAAGAGTTGTTCGGTCAAGGTTTCGGACATGTGCTTGCCTCCTTTAGCGGCCCTTTGCCGGGGCGCCTGCCTGTTGATCGTCGCTGTTGTGAGTGTCTTGATCAGGGGCGTGCGACAGTTCCTCGGCATTTCCAAGGCGGATGAACGATTGGCGGCCCAGGGTGGCGCCAAGCTCGCGCACGGCGGTGCGCAGGATGGTTTCGGGATCGATGGCGCCGCGCACCTGAGTGGTGATCTCACGCAGCGTTTGCTCGCGGCGGGCCCGGTTTTGCGTCTCTTCCAGCAGGCGCCAGTTCTCAAGCGCAATGGCTAACTGGCCGGCCAGAGAGGGATACGAGCGAATTTCGGTTTCGCCGAAGGTGTGCAGTTCTTGCGCCTCAAGGGCGAATACACCGATCTGGCGTTCACCCAACCACAACGGCAGGGTGGCCAACGAGCGGATTTCGAGGCGATCCAGCACTGTGCGCATGTTGTCATCGATACGGTCGTCCGTGCTAACGTCGTTGAAGAACACCGGCACCGGGCTGAGCAGGAAGCGCAGCATGGCAAACATGTCTTTGCGGTAGACGGTGCCTACCGGGCTGGGCGGGTGGCCTTCGCCGCTGTACCAGTTGGCCAGGATGGTCAATGAGCTCATTTCGCCATCGCTGTCGCGCTCGATGCTCAACAACAGGGCCCGGTTGGTGCCCTTCACCTTCAAGCCTTCGGCCACGGCCGAGGTCATTTCGCTCAGGCTGCGGGCGGCAGACAGGCGGCGGCTGGCGTTGTACAATGTGTCGATTTCACTGAAGAGCCGCTGGGTTTCCTGCAGCAGGTTCTCACGTTCGGTCATATCCCGGGAGAAGGCCAGCACACCCCAGACGTTGTTTTCGGCGTCGCGCAGGGGTACCTTGTAGGTGTTGAACAACCGTTCCTCGCCTGCCACCCGGATGAAGTTGCGCGGGTTGGTGATGGGGTGACCGCCGTCCATCACTTCATTGTCGTCGGCCCAGTAGCCGTGGATGCCCTTCTCCGGGTTGCCCCGCACCATCTCTTCGGGGTGGCCAACCTCGATGTCGTCCTTGCCGAGAATTTCTTCTGGAGAGAGGTGGACGTTTTGAGCGTAGCTCTGGTTGACCATGCGATAGCGGTGCTGGCGATCTTTGATGTAGATCCAGTCGGGGGTGGAGTCGATGATGGTGCGCACCAGGCGTTCCGACTCTTGCACCTGCTGGTACTGGCGGGCGTTTTGCAGCGCAACCGCGGCCTGGGCGGCCAGGGTGGTCTGGATGCTGACATCTTCCTCGCTGAAGTGATTGATTGTGTCGGCTTGAATGTCGAGCACGCCCAACACCCGTTCACCGGCGATCAACGGGATGGCCATTTCTGAACGGGTTTCGGGCAGCAGCGGGTGGGGCAGGAAGTCGGGGTCTTCGTACACGTTGTTGACGATCACGCCCTTCTGGCTGCGGGCGGCGCGGGCCACCAGCGATTTTTCGGCATCCATAGCGATCGTTCGCTTTTCGGCCACCATCTGGCGTCCAATGTCTCCGGCGCCGGCGGTGAGCACCAATGTGTCGCCGGCCTCACTGAGCAGGTAGATGTGGGCGTGATACAGATTGAAGTTTTGTTTGGCCAGGTCGCTCACCGTTTGCAGCAGCATCTGCGGCTCCAGGATAGTGGACATCGTGGTGCTCAAGTGAGCGACGATGGCCAGTTCACGCGCCCGGCGGGCGATGGCTTCCTGGGTCTGACGGCGTTCGGTGATGTCCTGGAAGACGATGACGCTGGCAACGGTGTTGCTCTGGGCGTCTCGCACCGGCGAACCGGTGACTTCCAGCGGAATGCGTTTGCCGTCCGAGCGATGGACGACCATGTCGTCGACCGTGGTTGTCTCGCCCATCAGACCGCGTACCAGTGGCAGTTCCTGCATGGGGTAGAGTTCATCGCCGTCGCCCTTGTAGGCGGCGTAGACCTCGCTCAGTTCTTCTGGCAGGGCGTCGGCGGCAATGCCGCGCCCCAAAATCTCGGTCGCCAGGCGGTTGGCCAGCAGTGTCTTGCCGGAAGGCGCTTCCACCATGAACAGACCGGCGGGCATGTTGTCCAACACGGCCTGCAGGGTGCGCTGCTGCGCTTCCAGGGTGGCCTGGGCCTCTTTGCGCTCGGTGATGTCCTGGAAGACGATGACGCTGGCGACGATGTTGCCCTGAGCGTCGTGCACAGGAGCGCCGGCCACTTCCAGCGGGATGCGTTTGCCATCCGAGCGATGGACGACCATATCATCGATCTTGCTAGCCTCACCCAGCATGCCGCGCACCACCGGTAATTTCTCGGTGGGGTAGATCTCGTCGCTATCGCCCCGGTAGGCGGCGTAGACCTCGCTGAGATCTTCCGAGGAGGCGTTAGGATCAATGCCCCGCCCAAGGATTTCGATGGCCAGAGTGTTGGCCAGCAGCGGCTTGCCCGAGGGCGATTCGACCATGAACACACCGGCGGGCATGTTGTCCAACACGGCCTGCAGGGTGCGTTGCTGCGTTTCCAAAGCGGCCTCGGCCTGTTTGCGTTCGGTGATGTCCTGGGCAGAGGCCATCCAGCCGATGGGTTGGCCGGCGCTGTTGTGCACGACCACCACATTCATCCAGGTCGGGAAGGTCGTGCCGTCCTTGCGCACGTGCCCGACCTCGCCGCGGAAGGAGCCGGTAGCGTTGGTCTGTTGTAACGCCGGTTCCACCTCGTTTTGGAGCTGCTCGGCGGTGTGGAAAATGGGTAAGGGGCGGCCGACGCATTCTTCCACGCTCATACCGTGCATGTTGGCCCAGGCCGAGTTGGCGAATTCGACCACACCGTTCAGGTCGGTCAGGGTGGCGCCGTCCAGCGATTGCTCCACGGTCAGGCTGAGCCGCGAGACCTGGTTGTACTGGCGGGCGTTTTGCAGCGCGATGGCAACCTGGGCGGCCAGGGTGGTCTGGATGCTCACGTCTTCCTCGCTGAAGCGATCGACGGTGTTGGCCTGGACATCGAGTACGCCCAGCACCCGTTCACCGGCGATCAACGGGATGGCCATTTCTGAACGGGTTTCGGGCAGCAGCGGGTGCGGCAGGAAGTCCGGGTCATCGTACACGTTGTTGACGATCACGCCCTGGCGGCTGCGGGCGGCGCGGGCCACCAGTGACTTTTCGGCGTTGAAGGGGATCGAACGGCGTTCGGCCACCATCTGGCGCCCGATGTTTCCGGCGCCGGCGGCCAGCAACAGCGTGTCGCCGGCTTCGTTGAGCAGATAGACGTGGGCGTGGTAGAAATTGAAGTTTTGTTTGGCCAGGTCGCTCACCGTTTGCAGCAAGGTCTGCGGCTCCAGGATGGTGGCGATACTGGTGCTCAATTGCGCTACCACTGCCAGTTCACGCGCCCGGCGGGTGATGGCTTCCTGGTTTTGCAGACGTTCGGTGATGTCCTGGAAGACGATGACGCTGGCGACGATGTTGCCCTGCGCATCCCGCACCGGCGAGCCGGTGACTTCCAACGGGATGTGTTTGCCGTCCGAGCGGTGGACGACCATGTCGGTGACCGTAGCTACCTCGCCCATCAAGCCGCGCACCAGCGGGAGTTCCTGCATGGGGTAGAGTTCGTCACTGTCGCCCTTGTAGGCGGCGTAAACCTGGCTCAGTTCCTCCGGCGTGGCGTCCGGGGCGATGCCGCGCCCTAAAATCTCGGTTGCCAGGCGGTTGGCCAGCAGCGTCTTGCCGGAAGGCGCTTCCACCATGAACAGACCGGCGGGCATGTTGTCCAACACGGCCTGCAGAGTGCGCTGCTGCGTTTCCATGGCCGCCTGGGCCTCTTTGCGCTCGGTGATATCCGAGATGCTGCCATCCAGCCAGGCGACGTTTCCGAAAGTATCCTTCACCCCCAGACCGCTTTCGTACACCCAGCGGACCTGCCCGTCGGCGTGCAGGATGCGATATTCTATATTGTAGGACGTGTTGGCGGCCAGGGCGGCGCTGATGGTCTGGTCGACCAGGGCAGTATCGTCCGGATGGATGATGCTGGCGTAGGAACGCACCGTATTGCCCAGGAAGTCCGAGGCCGGGTAACCGCTCATCTCCTCAATCGCGTCGCTGATGAACAACATGGTGTAGTGGGCGTCCAATGCGCAGCGGTAAATGGTGCTGGGCACGTTGGAGACCAGCGAGCGGAAGCGGGCTTCGTTCTCGGCCAGGGCGCGTTCGGCTTGCTTGCGCTCGGTGATGTTTTGCGTAACACCTTGAATGACCCCGGACGCATTGGACCGTATAGAGACAACCGTATTCAATGTCTCGCCCTGTGTTGTGATCAGGCGATAATCAAACTGGTCCGCGTAATCGGGCTCCTGGTGGTGGGCGACGGCATATTGTAACCGATCGGCGATGATGGCCACATCTTCGGGGTGGACGTATTGCTGGGCGTATTCCATCAATGGCAACGTCAGCGCCGCTTGTTGTTCCAGCCCCATCAGTCTTACGTGTTCCTCGCCAAGGGTGATCATCTGAGTGTTCAGATCCAACTGCCAGGCGCCCATTTGGGCAATTTGCATGGCCTGGTGCAGTTGTGCGGCGCTTTCGGCGAGGATGCGTTCCGCTTCTCGAGTGTTGGTTACGTCGCGTACGATATCGGTAATGTAATTGTCCGGGCTGACCGAGATACGGGCTTCAAAGGTGCGCAGGCTGCCGTCTGAGGCGGGAAGCTGGTATTCGTAGCTGGCAATCGTACCGGTGGCGCGGGCCTCCTCGATGGCTTTACGGGTGGGTTCAGAAACGTGGGGTGGGAGTACATCGGTGTAGACCTTACCCAGGAAAACCTCAGGTGGTACGTAGAGCAACTGGTCCTCGGCGCCTTTGTAATCGACGAAAATATAGTTGGGGTCAAGGCGGAAGATCATATCCGGAACGGCCTGTACCAGCGAGCGGAAGCGGGCTTCGTTCTCACTCAGGGTCTGTTGGGCAGCTTTGATGGCGGTGATGTCACGCATGACGCCGGCGATGAACTGGATATTGCCGTCTTCGTCTTTGTGATCGTAGAGCACCATAGATACCGGGATTTCGCGCCCATCGCGGGTCTGCAAGAAGCTCTCACCGTTCCATGTACCCTCTTGCGCAGCGATTGCAAAGCCACCTTTGAGCAGTTCCTGATAGGCGTGTTCGGGGTGGCAGTCGCGGATGGTCAGATCGCTAATATCTTCCGTTGGGCCGTAGCCGATGATCTTACGGCCACCCTGGTTCAGATAGATCAGGTTGCCGTCGCTGTTGGCGATTCCCAGGAAGTCCGGTGTGGCGTCGATGATGGTCTGTAGGCGCAGGCGTTCCTGTTCGGCCTTCAGGCGTTCGCTGATATCCTGGAAGACGATCACGCTGGCGACGATGTTGCCCTGACCATCCCGGATGGGGGCGCCGGAAACTTCCAATGGAATGTGCACACCATCCGGACGGTGGACGACCATGTCGTCGACCTTAGTGATCTCGCCCAGCATACCGCGCACGATGGGTAATTTCTCGGCGGGATAGATCTCGTCGCTGTCGCCCAGATAGGCGGCGTAGACCTGGCTGAGGTCGTCCGACGAGGCGTTGGGGGCGATGCCGCGCCCGAGGATTGCGGTGGCCAACGTGTTGGCCAGCAGCGGTTTGCCGGAGGGCGCCTCGACCATGAACACCCCGGCAGGCATGTTATCCAGCACGGCCTGCAGAGTGCGCTGTTGCGCTTCGAGCTCGGCCTGCGCCTGCTTGCGGGCGGTGATGTCCTGCGCCGCCGCCAGCCAGCCGATGGGTTCACCCTTGCGATTGCGCAGGATGACCACGCTCATCCAACTCGGGAAAATGGTGCCGTCTTTGCGTACGTGGCCGATTTCGCCCTGGGCGGAACCGGTATTGCTGACCTCTTGCAGCAGCGGCTCGACTTCGTTTTGTACCTGTTCTGGGGTGTGGAAGACGGTCAGCGGTTGGCCGATGCATTCGTCCACCGTCAGGCCGTGCATGTTGGCATAGGCCGGGTTGACGAACTCGATGACGCCATCCAGGTTGGCGATGGCGGCGCCGTCCAGCGATTGTTCAACGGTCAGGCCCAGGCGAGCGGCCTGCTCATACTGGCGGGCGTTCTGCAACGCCACGGCCACCTGGGCGCCCAGGGTGGTGAGGATGTTGATGTCTTCCTCGCTGAAGCGATCAATGGTCTCGGCCTGGACATCCAGCACACCGATCAACTGCTCGCCGGCCTGCATGGCCACCGCCATTTCGGAGCGCGTGTCTGGCAGGAGCGGGTGTGACAGGAATTCGGGATCCTGGTGAACGTCGTTGACGATGAAGCCCTCGCGGGTGCGGGCAGCGCGGGCCACCAGGGATTTTTCGGCGTCGATGGGGATGGAGCGCCCTTCGGCGACCATGCGTTTCCCGGTCTGGCCGGCGCCGGCGGTCAATGTCAGGTTGCCGGTGACCGGGTCAAATATGTAGATATGAGCATGGTAGAGGTGGAAGTTTTCCTTGGTCAGGTTGCACACCGTTTGCAGCATTTCTTGCGGCTCGAGGATAGTGGAGACGGCGGTGCTGACCCGGGCGACCGTGGCCAGTTCGACGGCCCGGCGGGTCAGGGCGGCTTCGGCGCGCCGGCGTTCGGTGATGTCTTGCAGACTGAACTGGATCAACTGCCGTCCGGCGGGTTTGAGCGACATCAGGTGCACGCTGGCGTCCCAGATCTCGCCGTCGGGGCGCTGGTGACGCCATTCAAACATGGCCTGGCCCTTCTCGATGCATTCCTGAATGTATTTGCCCGCTGCCTCGCTGGACGGCGTGCCATCGTATTGCACCGGAGCGGAGACATCCAGCGGGTTCTTGCCGATGACCTCTTCACGGGAGGCATAGCGGTAAATTTCCACCGCCGCCTGGTTGCAGTCCACGTACGTGGCCGTTTCCAGATCCATGACGATCAGCGGGGTGCGCGAGCCGGCAAACAGCACCTTGTTGTATTCTTCGCTGACACGTAACTCCTGTTCGGCCTTCTTGCG
>CAZHTS010000037.1:0-47293 GCA_964535315.1 uncultured Anaerolineaceae bacterium | reverse complement strand
GGGGGGTAAACGAGGGTTTAAAAAACCCGCAACGAAATCTGCCGCTTGCCGGTATCATCGTCATCAAAACTTTGGCGCCCATGCGCCTCGCCGATTTCCCCCGCCGGCGCGCCCTGCCCCGGCGCCCAACCTATGGTATCATACATTTAGACAAGCGTTTTCCCAACCTTCAGGAATCCACCGTGTCTCCTACCCCAGATTGGCTGCCCCCCTCCCACCGCCCCTGGACACGCCGCCATACCCTGGTCGTCGCCGGCCTGGCGCTGGCCGTCTGGCTGGTCTACGCCTTCATCGGCCCCGGCGCCGATTATTTTGGCGCCTACACCTGGATGGTGATGGATCCCGGCCGGCTGCCCAAAGTGGCCGAACACCCCTGGACGCTCAACCCGCCCTGGATGATCCCCTACATGGCGTCCTTCGTCACCCTGCCCGGCCGCGCCGGCTACCTGGTCTTCATGCTCGCCACCCTGGCCATGAGCCTCTACGGCGCGTACGTCTTCGGCGGGCGCCCCATCCCCACCCTGCTTTCGGCGCAAATGTGGTGGGTGTTGTGGTGGGGACAGCTCGAGGGCTGGGGCATCCTCGGCTTTGTTTTGGGCTGGCTGGCGCTGGCCAAAGACTCGTGGGCCATCATGTTCGTCGCCCTGTCGATCGCCGCCTTCAAACCGCAGGTCAGTTTCATCCCCGTCCTGGCCCTGTGGTGGTGGAGCGGGCGCCAGCGCTGGAAGTCGCTGGCCGCCATGCTGGCCCTGCTGCTTGCCAGTATGCTGATCTGGGGCCCCTGGCCGCTCTGGTACCTGCAGGGTGTCACCAAATTCGTCGGCGCCCAACACTTCGGCCTGTGGAACGCCTCGCTGGGCTACGCCGCCCTGCCGCTCTTCCTGCCTGCGCTGCTCCTGCCGCTCAGCCGCGAACAACGCCTGATCGCCCTGACCGCCACCACCCTGGTGACCTCCCCCTATCTGCCCTATTACAGCACCATTCTTCTTTTTTGCTTTAACATCCCTGCCTGGGCTTACCTGTTTGCCTTTACCAGCTACCTGCCCAACCTGATCGGCACCCGCCTGGCGTGGAACGCCGTCGTCCTGCTCCCCCTGGGCGTGTTGGGCTGGTTGTACTGGCCGTTCATCCGGCGTGGTTGGGCAAAGTTGCGTCACCGCAACCCCGGGCAGGCGGGCAATGGTTGAACCGGCCGCCAGACACGCCGTGATCATCGGCGGCGGGCTGTCCGGGCTGTCCGCCGCCTACGACCTGCGGCGCGCCGGCTGGCGCGTGACCCTGCTCGAAGACGCCCCAGACTTCGGCGGGCTGGCCTCCTCGATCCGCATCGAGGGGCAGACGGTCGAGCGCTTCTACCACTTCATCTGCCGCGGCGATCACGAACTGACCGCCCTGCTCGACGAGGTTGGGCTGTCCGGCCAGTTACACTGGCGCCAGACCCGCACCTCGTTTTATTACGAAGGGCGGCCATACCGCTTCGGCGCTCCGCTCGATCTGCTGCGTTTCACCCCCGTGCCCTGGTTACAGCGCCTGCGTTTTGGCGTCCACGTCCTTTCCTCGCGTTACCGCTCGCAGTGGCAGTGGCTGGATCAAATCCCCGCCAGGCCCTGGCTGATCGAGAACATCGGCGAACAGGCCTACGACGTCATCTGGCACCCCCTGCTGCGCGTCAAATTTGGCGAGGACTACGACAAAATTTCCGCCGCCTGGATCTGGCACCGCATCTGGCGCGTGGCGCGCTCGCGGCGCAGCCTGCTCACCCCCGAAGTGTTCGGCTACCTGCAAAACGGCTCGGCCACGCTGTGCGAGCGCCTGGTCGAATGGCTCCGAGAGCGGGGCGCCGTTCTGCGCGCCGGGGCCGGCGTTCGGGCCATCCAACGCCAAAACGGCCGCGCCGCCGCCGTCCTGCTGGGTGACGGCCAACGCATCGCCGCCGACGCCGTGCTCTCCACCGTGGCCCTGCCCGTGCTGGATCGCCTGCTGGACAGCCCACCCGACCCTTATTTTGCCGCCCTGCGCCAGATACGCTACATCGGCGTGGTCTGCATGCTGCTCAATCTGCGCCGCCCCTTCAGCCCCTGTTTCTGGATGAACATCCACGACCGGCGCATCAGTTTCAACGGCGTCATCGAACAGACCAACCTCAACCGGCACCTCAAGCAAGCCGGGCTGAACCTGCTCTACGTGCCCTATTACCTGGCCACCGACCAGCCGCGCTACCACTACAGCGACACAGACCTGCTGGAAGAATATACCCGCGCCCTGCACACCGTCAACCCGTCCTTCCAGCGCGACTGGATCAAAGAATACTTCGTCTTCCGCAGCCCCTATGCTCAGGCCATCTGTACCACCCGCTTCGCCGCGCAGGTACCCGCCATCCGCACCCCCATCCCCGGCCTGTACCTGACCGACTCCACCCAATTCTACCCCGAAGACCGCACCCTCAGCGCCGCCATCCGCCAGGGGCGCCGCGCCGCGGGGTACATCCTGGACGACAGCCCATGACGCTTGAATGGGTCGCCTGCGATCTATGCGCCGGAACCGACTTCTCCCCTGTCTATGCCGGGAACCTTCCGGCAGAAGACGCAGACCCGCTGCCCTATTTCTCCTCCTCCCGCCGCCAGGCAGGCCATCATCCCATCGTACGCTGCCGCGGCTGCGGGCTGTGGCGCAGCAACCCGCGCGACGACCCGGCCACCCTGCAATCCGTCTACGCCCGCCTGCGCGATGAAACGTATCACCGCGAGGAAGCCAATCGCGCCCGCACCGCCGGCGAGCGGCTGCGCCAGATCACCCGTTTTACCCCGCCCGCCCGGCTGTTAGACGCCGGCTGCGCCAGCGGCATCTTTGTCGCCCAGGCGCAGCGCGCCGGCTGGCAGGCCACCGGCCTCGACCCTTCCGCCTGGGCCATCCAACAGGCCCGCCGGCGCTGCCCGCAGGCCGGCTTTGTCACCGGCGCCATCGAGCACACCCGCTTTGCCGCCCCCTTCGACGTCATCACCCTGTGGGACGTGCTCGAACACGTCGCCAGCCCGCGCCGGGTGCTGCAAGACCTGTGCACCAACCTGGCGCCCGGCGGGTGGCTGTTCCTCAACCTGCCCAACGCCGCCAGCCTGCCCGCCCGCCTGATGGGCCCCGCCTGGGTGCTGCTGCTGCGTGAACACCTGTGGTATTTCTCTCCCGCCACGCTCGAGCGCCTGCTGTACCAGACCGGCTACACCCTGGTCGCCTGCCGTCCCAATCGCGTGCGTTTTTCATTGGCCAATATCTTCACCCGCCTGGCGCAATATCCCCACCTTCACCCCGCCGCCCGCCTGGCGCAGCTACCGGGCGCTGCCCGCATCGCTTTCCGTTTCAGCATCGGCGAAATGTTCGTCGCCGCCCGTAAAATTTCGCTTACTGATTGTTAATTGCCTATGAATGCCTCAGATCCACACTCGTTATTACAGAGTAATCCCGTACTGGCCCGTTTCATCCACTCGGTGCCGGTCGCCATCAGCCTCTCCATCCTGGAAGATGACCGCTTCCTGGACGTCAACCAGGGCCTGCAAACCCTGCTGGGCTACAGCCGCGCCGAGATGATCGGGCACACCGCCGAAGAACTGGGCATCTGGGCCAGCCCGCGCGACCGCCAGCGCCTGATCACCCGCCTGCAAAACCAGGGGCAGATCAGCGACTTTGAATGCACGCTCCGGTCACGCTTCGGGCACACCATCACCGGCCTGCTCAACGCCGAAGTGGTCACCGTCGACGGTCAAGAATGCATCCTCGCCATCATCGTCGACATCAGCGACCGCAAGCAGTCCGAACACAACCGCCAGCGCGCCGCCGCCCTGTTGCAGGCCACGCTGGAATCAACCGGCGACGGCATCCTCGCCACCGACCCGCACGGCCACACCATCACCTGCAACCACCAGTTCTACGAAATGTGGGACATCGATACCCAGTTTTGGGGCAGCGCCGCACCGCTCGAACGCCTGCGCTACCTGGCCCGCAAGACAAAAAACCCTGTCGCCTTCAAAAACGCCGCCCTACAGCTCTACCGCTTCCCCATCCAGGATCAGGATCTCATCCTCACCCTGCGCAACGGGCGCATCTTTGCCTGTCACTCCAGGCCGCAGTGGCTCGGCGATACCATTAACGGCGTGGTGCTCAGTTTTGCCGACATCACCGCCCTGCACCGCCGCCAGCAGGAGCTCGAAGCCAGCGAGATGCGTTTCCGCAGTTTCGTCGAGCAGTCCTGGGACGGCATCATCCAGACCGACGAAAAAGGCATCATCATCGAGTGGAACCAGGCGCTGGCCAATATCACCGGCATTCCGCGCCGGCAGGCCATCGGACAGTACGTCTGGGACATCTATCATTCGCTCTACCCGCTGCCCGAGCGTTCTCCCGAAGAGTACCGGCGCGTTCATGCCCAGGCCATCAACGAACTCAGCAACGGCGACCACCCGCAACCGCCGGGGCATCTGATCGAAATCACCTACCAGCACCCCGCCAACCGCACCGTCAACCTGCAAATGGTGGCCTTCCCCATTCATACCCGCATGGGCGCCCTGCTGGGCGCCATTTACCGCGACGTCACCGCCGTGAAACAAACCGAAGAACGCCTGCGCCTGATGGACTCGGCCGTGCGCCACGTCAACAACGGGGTCATCATCACCAACCCTAATCTGCCGGACAACCCCGTGATCTACGTCAACCCGGCCTTTGAAGCCATTACCGGCTATGCCGCCCTCGAGGTGATCGGGCGTAACTGCCGCTTCCTGCAGGGTGACGAGCGCGACCCTGAGCCTGTGGCCCTCATCCGCCATGCCCTGCTCGAGCAGCAGCCCTGCCGCGTCACCCTGCGCAATTACCGCAAAGACGGCACCCTGTTCTGGAACGACCTGTCCATCTCACCCATCCTGGCCGATGACGGGCAGTTGCTCTTCTACGTCGGCATCCAGACCGACATTTCGGAGCACAAGGCCAACGAGGAGCGCCTGCGCTATCTCGGCACGCACGACGGCCTGACCGGTCTGTACAACAGCGGTTATTTCCGCTACCACCTGGAAAACCTCAAGCCCCACCAGCTGCCCGCCTGCGTGGTCATGGCGGATGTCGACCGCCTCAAGCTGACCAACGACACCTACGGTCACCCCGCCGGCGACGAGACGCTCATCTCACACGCCGCCCTGTTCAACGCCGCCTTTCGCCCCCACGACCTGATCGCCCGCCTGGGCGGGGACGAATTTGCCGTCCTCATGTACCGCTCCAGCGAAGCCGACGCCCAGGACTGTTTTACCCGGCTGCGCGCCGGGCTGGAAGAGGCCAACCTCCATCCCGCCTATTTTCCGCTGAGCATCTCGCTCGGCGCGGCCGACATCCCCGGCGCCGATGACGCCCGCCAGGCGCTGCGGCTGGCCGACCAGCGCATGTACGACGAGAAAGAAGTTCACCACGCCCAGGACAGCTATCGCAAGTAGGCGCCGTGCGCCTCAATCGCAGGTCGCCGCACCGGCAAACCAGGCCAGGAACGGTTCGAGGTTGGCCGCCCAGAACTCCGCCGTGTGCTCGCCGGGCGGGGTGGCCCAATCGTGAACGTAGTCCTTCGCTTCCAGCAAACGGTGAAAATCCTCCGCCAGGCGATAATAATAGTCCTGGCGCCCGATGCGCACCTGTAAACGCGGGCGCTCTGCCTCCGGCATTTGGCGCAGCAGCATGCCCATGTACGTTTCGCTGACCGGCGACCCCGGAATGCTCAACGCCCCGATCTGCCCAAACGTCTGCCAGTGGATCCAGCCCAGGCGCACTGCCCAGCCGGCCCCGCGCGACACCCCGCCAATGGCCCGGCAGGCGCGCGTGGCGGCCGCCGAAAATCGCTGCTCGGCCCACGGCAGCAGTTCGTCCAACAGCACCCGGTCGAAGTGCGACTCGACGTACGGCTGCAAATAATACGCCTCGCGCGGCAAGACCACCACCGTCGGCGGCAGCGCCCCGCGCCCGATCAGATCGTCCATCGCTGCCGCCAACCCGGCGTCCAGCCACTGCTGCTCGCTGTTGCTGCTGCCGTGTAACAGATAGAGAGTCGCATAACGCCCGGCCCCATTGCGATGGCAGGCGGGCAGATAGACCTGCACCGGCACCTTTTTTTGCAAAATCTGCGAGTCCAGTTCGTACCCAGCCAGGCTGCCGCCCGGCTCAGCGCAGCCCGCCGCGCTGGGCGTGAGAGTCGCCGCCGCCGGCGTGGCTGTCGCCGCCGGCGGGGTAGCCGTCGCCGCCGGCGGAGCGGTCACGCTCGCCGCCGCAGGCGCCGCCGGTTCTGCCGGCGGCGTACAGTTGGCCGCCAACAACACCAACGCCAGCGCCAGCCCGGCGGCAATCTTCCGCCGCAGTCTAGAACCAGTCTCGCCTGGCAAAAATCACCGCCACAATCACCGATACCAGCACACACACGGCAATGATCACCAGGTAGGCATACGACGCATCCCCCCCCGGAATGGTCACGTTCATCCCAAAGAAACCGGTCACCAGCGCCGGCAGGTTGAGCACAATCGTCACCGACGCCAGGAATTTCATCACCACGTTCAGGTTGTTCGAGATGATCGAAGCAAAGGCGTCCATCATCCCGCTCAAAATGTTGCTCGAGATGTTGACCATTTCGATCGCCTGCTGGTTCTCGGTGATGACGTCCTCGAGCAGGTCTTCGTCGTCCGGGTACATGCGGAACAACTGGCTGCGCTGCAGCCGTTCCATCATCAACTCGTTCGACTTGAGGGCCGTGGTAAAGTACACCAGGCTCTTTTGATATTTGAGCAGTTCCATCACTTCTTTGTTTTGCAGCGAGAGCTGGAGCTGATCCTCCAACGCCTCGACGATGCGGTTGATCTCGCGCAGATAGGCCAGGTATTTGCTGGCGGTGTGCAGCAGCACGCGCAGGATAAAACGATTGCGTTTGCCGGTCGAGATGCCGCGCATCCGCCCGGAGGCAATCTCGCTGATCACGTCGTTTTGCCAGCGGCATACCGTCACCAGGAACTTATCGGTCATCACAATGCCCATCGGGATGGTGGTATACGGCACATCCATCTTGACGCCCTGGAAAAACGGGATGCGCAAGATGATCAGCAGCTTACCATCATCCTCGCGCTCGGACCGGGAGCGTTCGTCCATATCCAATGGGTAGGTAATGAAATCCTGAGGGATGCCCAATTCCATCAACGATTCGATTTCGTCGGTGGTTGGATCGATCACGTTGATCCAGCAGCCATTGACAACTTCCTGCACCGTCTCCAGCCCGCCTTCAACGCTTTTATAAATGGTAATCATGCAACACCTCCCGGTGAAAAAATTCTGCCGGTCGACCCCAGCGTCCACGCACACCCAATTTTACCCCCTTCACCTCATTTCACGGCAAAATTAGCCCGGCCTGTGCTATAATAAAATTACCCGGGGATGACAGGCTTCGACGGGAGAAGCTGGTCCCGGATGGCGAGCCGAGAGGTGCCGACCTCGATAAATCAGCACAAAAAACAAGTGCCAATCGCACAAACTATGCTGCTCTGCCCCTGGCTGCCTAAGCCAGAGAAAGAGCGCACCTGGTCTCTTAGCTGAGGCCACGTCTGCCTGTCCCGCTCTTTGACCGGAGATAGAGCAGGCGCAACAAAGTCAAAGTGCTGCACGTTCGTCGCCGCGCCACGTGCAAAAGAGGGCTTTCGGGTCCAAGCGGCTGGCCGGAGCTCGACTTTGTCGGTCTTGCAACCTCCGGCGAGACACTAGACCGACTACGCTCGTAGAAATCCGAGGGTCGAATCTTTCGGACGCGGGTTCAATTCCCGCCATCTCCACCTGAGCATACACCCCCCACCCCAACATCAACAGGGTGGGGGGTGTGCTTTTGTTCAGTTGCGAAACAGGGCCGCCGCCCGGCAGCTTTCCAGCGGGTAACGCCCCACGGCCGCCTCATCCGATAACACAAACCCGCCGTAGCCCAGTTTGAGACAGTCGTACAGGTAGCACACTTCCGAGCGCGTCGGCACGGGCTGCTGCGTCATGTGCTCTAACACCTGCCCGGCCATGATCACCCGCACCGGCAAAGAGGCCAGCCCGGACGACAGGCGCGCCACCGCTTCGGCCATGCCCTTCAACCCCAGTTCGGCGCCCAGGTCGCCGCGACACACCCACAATTCGTCGGCCGCCGCCGCCAGTTGGGCCGCCTCGGCCATCGCCGGGCCGCGCTCCAGCTTGGCCGCCAGAAAGGCCTGCGCCCCAAACCACGAACGGTAATGCGCCATCTCCACGGCGTCTTTGACGTACGAGATGGCATAGCGCACGCCGGCAAAATTGCGCGTCTGCTCGAAAATTGCCCGGTCCTTGTCGCTCAGGGTCTCGCTGCGATACTCGCAGGCGGCAAAGGTGATGCCTTTGTGCGCCGAAAGCGGCCCACCCTGACACACCCGCGCCCGCACCCAATCCGGGCCGCTGGCCTCCAGCGCCAGGCGCACTTTGGCGTCGTTGAGCACGATCTCTCCGTTCGAAAGCGGCGCCGCCCGGAAAAAATCGGCGTGCGGCACCGGCAAAACGTCCGGCGCAGTCCCCGCCGCGGCGTACACCAATTCGACCCGTTGTCCCACCCCCAGTTCCAGGGCGGCCAATTCGCCCAGGCGCCACTTGCTGCCCTGTAGATCCAACACCAGCGGCAGCCGGCCGGCGCGCCTGGCGCCAAAATCGTCCAGCCGCTGCATCCAGCCGCTCAACTGCGCCAAGGAGAGATGCGAGGTATTCAACCGGAAAGCGGTCACACCGCTGGCCGACATGGCCTCCCACAACGCCGGCGAATCGCTGCTGGGGCCCAGAGTGGCAATCAGTTCGTATTCCATAAGCCTGCGATTATACGCCGCTTCGTTCAGTCGTGGGGCGTTTCCGGCAGGGTGAAGTAAAAGGTCGCGCCCTCGCCCGGCTGCCCCTCGGCCCACACCCGCCCGCCGTGACGGTGGATGATGCGCTGCACCGTCGCCAACCCGATCCCATCGCCGGGATATTCCTCGGCGGTGTGCAGACGTTGAAACGCGCCAAACAACCGCTCGCAATATTGCATATCGAAACCGACGCCGTTGTCGCGCACGAAATAGACCGTCTCCCCGCCGGGCTGCACCCGCTTGCCCACCGTGATGCGCGCCAGGGCGCAGCGTCCGGTGAATTTCCAGGCGTTCCCCAACAGATTGTCCAGCACTGCCCGCATCATGCGCACATCCGCCGTCACCAACAGATCGGGCGCCACGCAGGTTTCCACCTTGCGCTCCGGCTCGGCCTGCCGCAGATCGTCCAGGATTATTTGCGCCAGAGCGCCCAGATCCACCCGGCCCAACACCAGGGCGGTGCGCGTCAGCCGCGACAGGCTCAACAGGCTCTCGATCAACTGATTCATCTGCTGGCAATTGACCCGGATGCGTTCCAAAAAATGCCCGTCCTCGACGCCCAGCCTGCCAGATAACGAGTCGGACAGCATGTGGGTATAGCCATCGATGCGCCGCAGCGGCGCCCGCAAATCGTGCGAGACCGAATAACTGAACGTTTCCAGTTCCTTGTTGGCCGCCTGCAACTGCGCCGTACGGCTGGCAACCTTTTGCTCCAACAAACGATCCCGCTCCTGCACTGCCTCGGCCATATACTGGAAGCTCTGCGTCAGGCTGAGCACCTCGGCGAATTGATCGCTTTGCTCTTCTTCCAACGCCTGATACGTCCCGTTGGCAACCGCATGCGTTTTCTCCACCAGCGCCGAAATCGGGCGCGTGATCCGCCGCAAGATATAAATCTGGATCAACACAAAAGTGACCAGGGTGAGCAAAAAAACCAGCGCCGCGGCGCCGATCAAATAGCCAAACGGCAGCGCCGCCGAAGAGAACGGCTGCAGCGACACCACCACCCAATTCGAACGCATCGGCATGGCAGAGCCGACCAGCCAGCTACCCTGTTCTTCGTCAAAAAAGACGACGTAGGTTACCAGCTCATTGTAGCCCTCTTGCACCACAGGCAAATCGCCCAGGTTGCGGCGTTCCTGCACCCATTGGGGGTCGGGATAGGCCACCAGGGTGCCGTGCTGGTCAACGATGAATGAGATGGCGTCACCCGGCTGGTGACTGATGACAATCGTCTCCTGCAACAGATACAGATTCAACTCGGCCACCAGCACCCCGGCAAATTTCCCGTTCACCTCAATCGGGGCAGCCGCATTCACCGCCACACTGCCCGAGGCAACTGAAAGAAAGGGCGCCGAAAAGCAAATGCGCCGGAAGGTGCGCGCCTCCTTAAAAACCGCATCGTTCGAGTAATCCAGTCCGACCAGGTCAGGCCGCCCGCTGCTATTCGCCTGAACCACGCCATTTTCATCCAGGATAGACAGAAAGGTAAAACGCGGGTTGTTCAAACGCGCCTGCCGCAGCAGGTTCTCCTGTTGTTCCAGCGGCAGTTCTGGGATGGTGCGCGCCAGCGTGGTAAGGATTAACTCGCTCTCGCTCAAAAACTGGTTGCCCTGGAGCGCCAGCGCTTCGATGGTCACCCGCTGCCGCGCCACCACCTCATTCCGCAACAGAAAGGTCGCCAGCAAAATGATCCCCGCCAGAATCAGCAGGATGCCTATCGCCGGGATCGCCATCAGGCGAAAAAGCGTCTGGCGCAGCGAATGGGTCTTGGTCATGGCGCAGGTGGAATATCCGGCAGAATGGTGGCGATGGTCTTGAAACGCCCATCCTGAATGCGGACGAGGTATATCGAGCGCAGACAATCCCCTGTTTCCGTTATCGTGATCTCACCCTGAATCCCTGGGAAGGCCTGAATCGTCCGCAGCGCTTCAGGCAAACCCTCCGCCCGTCCCCCGGTCCGGTGCAATGCCTCAGCCAACACCAGCACCGCCTCGTAACCATAGGCTGCCCCAAAATCGGGCTTTTCGCGGTAACGCTGCTGGTAGCGGTCGATAAACTCGACAAAACCGGCGTAGTCGCTTTCGGCGTTGTAAACGGCGCTCAACTCCATCCCCTCCACCGCCTGGCCCCCGTTGGCAATCACTTCACCCGTCTGCGCCCACGACGCCGCAAAAAAACGCGCCCGGGAGCCCGCCAGGCGCAGATATTGGGCCAACAACGCCGCATCGATTGCCGGGGACACCAACAATACCCCATCGGCGTCCGCCCGGTGCAGCGTTTCGGCAATTTCTTTCAGGTCAGACTGGCCGGTCGTATAAGGGTAAATCCAACGCACCTGACCGCCCATCTGCACAAAGTTTTCCTGCGCCGCCCGCAAGATAACCCTGGTATAACTGCGATTGTCCAGTTCGTACACCCCTACCAGGGTGCGTATTCCGCTCTGGTAGATATACCGGCCCAACAATTCGCCCTGTAATTTTGTGTCCGGAACCACCCGGAAGAAATAATCGGCCTGATTGCTAAAATCCGAACTGGAAGCCGTAGGGCTCAGCAAGACGACCCGCTCG
Source organism: uncultured Anaerolineaceae bacterium (assembly GCA_964535315.1). Lineage (GTDB taxonomy): Bacteria > Chloroflexota > Anaerolineae > Anaerolineales > Anaerolineaceae > CAZHTS01. Next base: position 35,823 of record CAZHTS010000037.1, on the reverse strand, counting down.
CGGTTGATCTGCTCCAACACGGCCGCCGTTTGCCCACTGGTTGGGTGTCCCAGAATCGCCGCCACGCCCTGTGCAACCAGTTCGGCATCCACCTGCCGGGCCCGTTCGGGAATGCCCTCATCGTCCTTCACTACCAGGCGCAACGTCCGGCCATTGATGCCTCCCGCCTCATTGACCGCATCTACGGCCAGTTCGGCGCCGTTACGCGCCGACACGGCCAGATAGCTGTTCTTGCCGGTCAATTCACCCGCAAAACCAATCAGGATGGGAGGCGAGGGTGCGCACCCCGCTGCGCTCAAGAGCAAACTGCAAAGGAGCCCGCTCACCACAACCCTGAAAGCCGCGCCATGTTTCATCTGATCCCTTTCCTCAGTAACCGCCCGCAACAGATGATGTGACCGGCCAGCAGCCGGGGCGCCTGGATGCAGTTTCGTAACGGCCCAAAAAGTTTACGTTTACACCGATCCCATCTTATGGCACAGGTTCCAACCAGTATGTGCCGCGTCGCGATGCTTCAGGCGCCCAACCTCTCTGTCCATGATCGCCAAATTCCACCAGCCACCAGTAAACGCTTTCGGTACACACCGGCCCGTCGATGAGTAGCAGCTGCTCTCCCCTCAAAACTTCCCCGATATTCTTTGCATCGTTGGTTTGGGTAAGCGGTTTGTCAAAAATAATCAGCGGATCGCTGCCCATCTCATCCCCCACACTGGCACGCCCGCCTTTATGCAGCCGGGAAGGTTTTGGCGCCCCAGGGCAATCCGCCCCCGTGTTTGCGACGGGGGTCGGGCTCATATCCGGCGCCGCGGCGGTCGGTGCGATGGATGGCGGGCGGGTAGGGTCGGTGGACGACGGCAGGTTGATCGCTACGGATGAGCCGATGCGTTGGTAGAGAAAGTACCCACCCACGCCAACCACGCCCAAACACAATACGCCAACCAGCAGACTGATCCCGACGATCAGGCATGTATTACGGCTCTTTTTTGGAGGCGGTGGGGGCGGATAAGCCTGAGGCGGCGGGGGGGGCGGATAAGCCTGAGGAGGTGGTGGATACTGAAAGTTTTGCATATCAACTCTCCTTATACCTTTTATTATACTGATCTTTGACGATTAGATAGACTATAATACCCCATCATGCCTGTTCAATCCCTCAAGCCTATGTCCTCTAGCAGAAGCGATCTTGCCTGGCCCGTTTTTTTCCTCCTGGCCGCCGTACAGGCGTTCGTCGCCCTTTTCGTATTGTTGAGCATCCCCGCCGATCCCAAAGGCGCCATCTGGCTCGGCTATTCGCTCAACCGCCTGATCATCGCCCTCTTCACCCTGCTGTTGGCCGCCGCCTGCGCCTTGCTGGCCTATCGCTGTTGGCGAGCGCCGGGCTTTCAAACCCGCCGCCTGGGGGCGCTGTTCTCCTCGTCGCGCCGCTACAGGCTGTCTTCCTCGCTGGCGCTCGTCGCCGCCCTGTTGAGTTGGGTTGCCATCCTGGCCCTCGCCAACGGCCGTTACGTCGCCTATTACGAACGCCTCGCCCCACTCCTGCTGTGGGGGCTGGTCACTGCCTTAGAGCTATTCGCCTGGCTGACCGTCGCCTGGTATGGGCTGCACCGCCAGCGGCTGGCCGGATACAAACCCTTGCTGCTTCTCTCGCTCGCTATTTTCGCCGCGGTGGTGATCGTCTGGGCCTGCATCGCCTGGAGCGGGGTCGGCATCACCCCCCAGACCCGTTTCTGGGGACGGCGCGGCGTTCCGCTGCTTTCCTGGCAGGTGGGGTTGGCCTGGCTGTTCACCTGGCTGGCGTGGGGCTTCTTCAGCGGCCTGCCCGAAAAACTGCGTGAGCGCAAACTCTTCCTGCTGCGCCGCCCCGATCTGATCGTCGCCATCCTGCTCTGGCTGGCGGCCAGCCTGTTGTGGGGTTCTTACCAGCCAAAATACAAGCTGCACCCGCCCGCCTACGAGACCTATCCCAGCAGCGACGCCAATCTATACGACACCACCGCCCAAAGCATCCTGACCGGCAACGGTTACTTGGGTGAAGAGGTGCCCCCCCGCCCGCTCTATATCCTGTTCCTGGCCGGCATGCACGCCGTCTCCGGCGCCTCGCTGCTCAAAACCATCGCCCTCCAGGGGGCGCTGCTGGCCGTCTTCCCTATCGGGCTCTACTTGCTCGGCAGCAAACTGCATTCTCGCCCCGCCGGTCTGCTGGCCGCCTTGCTCGGCATCCTGCGTGAATACAACGCCATCAGCGCCACACCCTTCGGCATGACCTCCAATTCCAAGATGCTCATGACCGACTTTCCTATGGCGGTGGCCGTGTGTTTTGCCGCCCTGGGTTTCGTCCACTGGCTGCAAAACCGGTCGTCCCGCCGCCGGCTGGCGCTCTTCGCCGGCGGGGTGTGCGGCGCCATTGTCCTCGTCCGCGTCCAGTTCCTGCTGTGTGTGCCCTTCCTTCTGCTGCTCGCCTTTCCCGTATATGAAAAGCGCTGGCGCTCTTACCTGGCGGCGTTGGCCCTGTTTGGCATCGGCTTCGGCCTGGTGATCTCACCGTGGGTCGCCCGCAACTACGCCAAAACCGGCACGCTCATCCTCGACAGCCCGCAGCAGGCCGGCACGTTGTACCGGCGCTTCATGCCCGACGACCAGATCGAAGAAAGCAAACCCGAAGCCGGCGAAGATCAGGCCAGTTACTTCAAGCGCATGCTCCAGAACGCCATGCAGCTTTACCTGAACAACCTGGGGCGCAACACCGCCGTGGCGCTGGCGCACTTCAACAACAACCTGATGGGTACCGCCCTGATGCTGCCTTACCAGACCAGCCTGAGCGATTACCGCGACAATCTGGTGGTCAGCACCTACTTCTGGCACCCGTACACCCCCGAACTGACGCCGCAAAACATTGCTCTGCTGGGGTTCAACCTGTTCGTGTTCAGCCTGGGCGTCGCCGCCGCCTGGAGACATGGCCGCTGGCCGGGGCTCATCCCGCTGGTCATCTTCCTCAGCTACAATCTGAGCAACGCCGCCGTCATCACCTCCGGTTACCGCTACATCCTGCCCGCCGACTGGCCCATCTACTTTTATTTCGCCCTGGGCGCCGCCCAGATCATCGCCGCCTGCGCTCAGGCCCTCGGCCGCGCCTTCCATTCCAGCGTCCCTGCTCTCACAGAGATCATCGCCGAACCGCCTCGCAAGCTGCTGCTGACCGCTGCCGGGCTGCTGCTGTTTGGCAGCCTGCTGCCGCTCTCTGAGGTGGTCATCCCCAACCGCTACCCGCAGCAAGAACCGGCCGCGCTCGCCGCCCGGCTGGCCGCCCTGCCCTCCGTCCAACAGGCGCACATTTCCGGCGAACAGTTGGCCCGCTTTGCCGGCGATCCCCAGGCCGTGATCCAATGGGGCCGGGCGCTCTACCCGCGTCATTACGCCGCCGGGCGCGGCACCGACAAGAAACCGCTGGCCTACCAGCCCAAAGATTACGAGCGCGCCGCCTTCCAGGTGGTCAACGCCGACCTGACCGACTTTATCATCCAGATGCCCATGCCGGCCTATTTCCCCAACGCCGCCGATGTCATCATCGCCGGCTGCCGCGACGGCAATACCGTCGACGGCTGGCTGGTGGTCATCCTGGGCGAACAGGAAACGCTCTACACCACCAGCGCCGGCTTCACGGGGCAGTGCCCCATCCGGCACCCGGCGGTCAGCCCATCACCCGGCACACCAGCCCCTTGAGATAAGCCCCTTCCGGGAAATTCAACGCCACAGGATGATCGGGCCCCTGCGCCAGGTATTCGACAATCTGGGCGTCCACGCGCGCATCCAGCGCCGCCCCCATCACAATCTTCTGGAACAAATCGGCCGAAATGCCGCCCGAACACGAAAAGCTGAACAACAGCCCGCCCGGGCGCAGCAGTTTGAACGCCAGCAAATTGATGTCTTTATAGCCGCGCGCCGCCCGTTCGGCCTGTGACGCCGTGGGGGCAAACTTGGGCGGGTCGAGGATGATGGTATCGAAGGAGCGCCCCTGGTCGCGTAACTGGCGCAGCACCTGGAACACGTCGCCTTCCAGCCAGGTCGCCCGTTCGGCCGGCAAGTCGTTCAACGCCAGATGCTCGGCGCCGTACCTCAGGGCGTCGGCCGAAGAGTCGACCGAAAGCACCGCATCCGCCCCGCCCGCCAGGGCGTAGGCGCTAAACGCCCCGGTGTAGCAAAAACAATTCAGCACCTCGCCGCCTTGCACCAGCTGGCGCAGGCGCTGGCGGTTGCGGCGTTGATCCAGGTAAAAGCCGGTCTTGTGCCCCTGGCGCACGTCCACCCAAAAACGCAGGCCGTTTTCTTCGATCAGGATACGCCCGGGCGGCTCGTCGCCATGCAATACCCCACAGCGCTCCTCCAGGCCTTCCAGGCGGCGCACGTCTACATCCGAACGCTCGTACACCGCCGGCAGACCGGTCAGTTCCACCAGCAAATCGACCAGCGTGTCCAGCCAGGCCTCGGCCCCCGCCGCCAGGCACTGCACCACCAGCTGTTGGGCGTAGCGGTCAACGATCAACCCCGGTAGGCCGTCCGACTCGCCGTGCACCAACCGCAGCGCCTCGCCGGGGCCCAACGGCAGCAGCGCCGCGCGCTGCGCCAGGGCGGCCTGTAAACGCCGCCGCATAAAGGCGGCGTCGATCGTTTCTGCCTCGTGCCAGTTCCACAGCCGCGCCCGGATGCTGGAATTGGGGCTGTAAGCCGCCCATCCCAGGAAGGTGCCTTCTCTGGCGCGCACCGCCACCGTATCGCCCAACCCGGCCTCACCCTGCATGCGCTCGATTGCCCCGGAGAAAATCCAGGGGTGATGCTGCAAAACCGACTTCTCGCGCCCGGCCTTGAGGAAAATAGTCGCCATACCCGTCACACTATCCTTCTACCAGGCGTCGCAGCCCGGCCTCGTCCAGAATGGGAATGCCCAGTTCGCGGCCTTTGTCCAGCTTGGAACCCGGGTTCTCGCCCGCCACGATATAACTCGTCTTCTTGCTGACGCTGTCGCTCACCTTGCCGCCGTGCTGTTGAATGTATTCCTTCACGCCCTCGCGGCTGAAACCGGCCAGCGTGCCGGTCACCACCAGGGTGGAGCCCGCCAGGCGCTGCTCGCCTGGCGGCGGGGCGCTCGGGCGCGCCGCCGGCCACATCCCGGCCTGGCGCAATTTTTCCAGCACGGCGCGGTTGGCCGGGCGGCCGAACCAGTCCACAATCGCCTGGGCAATGTTCGGCCCTACCCCTTCGATCTGCTGCAACTCTTCCGCCGAGGCCCGGCCCAACGCATCCAGGTCGGTGTAATGGCGCGTCAGGTCAGACGCCATCACCTCCCCCACACCGCGGATACCCAGGGCGTTGATCAGGCGATCCAGCGGCTGCTGCCGGGCAGCGGTCACCGCCGCCAGCAGATTATCCGCCTTCTTATCGCCAAACCCTTCCAGCGATAGCAAATCCTCGCGGCGCAGGCTGAACAGATCGGCCACATCCTTCACCAGCCCGGCCGCCGCCAACTGCTCGACGATCTTAATCCCCATGCCGACGATATCCAACGCCGGCCGCGAGACGAAATGTTCGAGATTGCGCACCAATTGCGCCGGGCAGGCCAGGTTGACGCAGTACCAGGCCACCTCGCCTTCAAAATGCTCCACCGCCTGACCACAGGCCGGGCAGACCTGCGGCGGCTGGTAGACCTGTTCCGTTCCCTGGCGCGCCTCCACCACCGGGCCCAATACCTTGGGGATCACATCCCCTGCCCGTTTGACCAGCACCCGGTCGCCGGTGCGGATGTCGCGCTCGGCAATATAGTCGAAGTTGTGCAGCGTGGCCTGGCGCACGATCACCCCGCCGATCTCCACCGGCTCTAACACAGCGTAGGGGCTCAACATCCCCGTCCGGCCGACGTTCACCTCGATGCCCTTCAACCGCGTCGTCACCTCGCGCGCCGGGAACTTGAGCGCCAGCGCCCCGCGCGGATCCTTGCCCACCGTGCCCAGGTCGCCTGCCAGGCGCAGGTCGTCGATCTTGATCACCACCCCATCCGCCTCGAACGAGAGCTTGTCCCGGCGATCCATCCAGGCGTCGCACGCCCGGAGCGTGGCCTCCAGATCCTGCCAGCGTTCGGCCAGGTCGGTCACCGGGAAGCCCAACGCCCGCAGATATTGCAGCGTTTCCCACTGCGTCGCCGGCACCGGCCCGTCTGCCGCCACGATCTGGTAGACGTACAACGTCAGCGGCCGCGAGGCGGTCAGCGCCGGATCGAGCTGGCGCAGCGATCCGGCCGCCGTGTTACGCGGGTTCTGGTAAGTCTTCTCACCTGCATCCAACAAGCGCTGGTTGAGCTGCTCGAAATCCTTGAGCAGGATGAACGCCTCGCCGCGCACCACCAGCCGCCGCGGCGGGCGCGGCCCCTGTGGATCGACCGGGATGCGCAAAGGAATCGCCCGCACCGTGCGCAGGTTGGCGGTGATGTCTTCGCCCACCTCGCCGTCGCCGCGGGTTGCCCCCTGGACGAACACCCCGTCCTGGTAATGCAGCACCACGGTCAAACCGTCGATCTTGGGTTCGGTGACGTACGCCGTGCGCTCCACCCGCTCGTCCAGTTTACACAGGCGCTCGTACCAGGCCCGCACCCCGTCCAGGTCAAAGGCATTGGCCAGGCTGAGGATGGCTCCGGGGTGCTGCACCTTGGGGAATTTATCCTGCGGCGCGGCGCCGGTGCGCTGGCTGGGGGAATCCGGCGTGATCCATTCCGGGTGTTGTTCCTCGATCTGGCGCAGGCGCGCCATCAGCCGGTCGTATTCCCCGTCGCTGATCACCGGCGCGTCCAGCACGTGATAACGATAGGCATGCCAATGCAGCTGCCGTTTGAGTTCTTCCAGTTCGATATGCAGGCTGTTTTCGTCCATAGCGTTATTTTACACCGCCGCCCGCAGGAATGCTATTTTTTTGTCGCAAAGTCAATGCTATAATCAAGCAAATTTAGCGGGTGCTCGCACCCAGCCCCACGGAGAATACCAGATGAGAATCACCCCCACCGTTAGACGTATTTGCCTGCTCGTGCTCCTGGCCGTATTGTGCACCTCCTGTTCATTCCCATCTGCCAGCCAGGCCACCACCCCCACCCCCGATATGAACCAGGCCATGCTCGTCGCCATCCTCACCCAATACGCCGAACTGACCGCCACCGCCCGCGCCATCCCCACCGCCACCGCCACCGTCACCCCCGTGCCGCCGACCGAGGCCCCCACCGCCGAGCCCACTTCTGCGCCTTCCCCCACCCTGCCCACCGGGCTGAATTACGATGAGGTGCAGGTGTTTGTCTCCTACCTCTCGTCCAAAGAGTCGCAGATCACCCTGGTCGGCAAGACCCTGTTCGACATCAAGAATTACAAACACATGAAAAATGACTTCAACATGAAGGTCGACGACAAAGCCTACGACGACGAGTGCTTTCTGTACGTCATGAAAACCGTACCCCGTCTGATCTGCAACGGCCCCAAGTTGACCCCCGACCGGTTGATTAAAGTCCAGGTTTTCCAGAAGGGCATCGAAGGCCCCGTTTTCGAGCGCAAAGTCACCACCCCCTCGAAATAGCCCATGGAACGCACCGTCCCCAGCACGGCCACCGAGGAAATCGAGCTCTACCTGCGCACCATGTATTCGCTGCTGCGCAGTACGACCGAGGTGCAGATTCGCACCCTGGAGGAAGTGCACGCCGGAACCAGTTCACTGCTGCACCCCGAGGCGCGCCGCCAGGCGCCGGACAGTGCTGCTTTCATCTATTGCCTGCTGCGCCTGCCCGAGTGCATCCCCCAGGTGCGTTCGATCATCCTCGGGCAGAGTTCAGAGGTCTTTCAGACCCACGGCTATAAAAATGTCGAACAATGGCAGCGCGTCTCGGCCCGCGCCCGCCGCCGGCGCTGCTTCTTCAACGGCGGCGACACCCTGGCCTGTTACATCGCCAGCCGTACCGACATCGAAGACGTCATCCCCACCCTCACCGCTTACCAGATCGAATGGAACAAACTGCATTACCTGATGAAGCGCTGCCCGGTCGGGCTGGAACAGGCCACCCCCAACCAGCAGCGCAAATTCGCCGAACTGGCCGGTTGTCTGCAAATGAGCGTCGAAGATCTCGAACGCCTGTGGGTCATCTGGGGCGACCACTTCACCGCCAGCCTGCAACAAATCGCCATGCGGCCGTGCGCCTTTCGCGTACGCCTGCTGGCCGGCTCGCTCAGCGCCTACTGGCGCGCCACCCGTTCCTGGTGGGAAAACATCGAACGCGCCTGCCCGGCCCTGTTGCAACGCCCGGTCTATTTCGTCTCCAGCAACATCCACAGCCTGCCCAACGTACTCTCCGGTTTTGCGCTGCTCCAACGCCAACGGCTGGTCGGCTTCCTCGAACAAGAAGAAAACGGCGACCTGCTGGAAGAATGGACGACCATCCTCGAAGGGCGCGTCCCTTCCAGCGCAGAGAACTTTCTGTACTACGTGCTGAAGAAATACCAGCAAACCCCCGCCGGACAATCGTTGATCGCCATGCAGCAGGCGATGGAACAGGAATGCGGCATCACCCGCATCGTGAACGAACACGCCTTCGATGTCGAAGCCCAGGTGATCGAGCTGGCCCGTCTCAAACCCGAACAGTTCGACCCGCGCCTGTGCGCCGACCCCCAGGCGCGCAGCGATCTGGCCTTCCTCGCCCGCAGCGATGCGCTGATCCTCAACATCGACTACCCGCTGGGGCTGGCCGCCTACAACATCCTTTCCAAGGTGGCCGAACACGCCAACCCCGTCCTGGGGGTGTACATCATGGGCAAGGCCGCCACCCTCAACGGCGTGCTGGGCGACGTGATGATCCCCAACGTGGTTCAGGACGAGCACTCGCAAAACACCTACCTGTTCAACAACGCCTTCTCCGCCAGCGACGTCGCTGCCAACCTGATCTACGGCACCGTGCTGGACAACCAGAAAGCCGTCAGTGTGCTGGGCACTTTTCTACAGAACGCGCGCATCATGGACGTTTTTTACCGCGAGGGTTACACCGACATCGAGATGGAAGCCGGCCCTTACCTCTCTGCTATTTACGAAATGTACCGCCCCATTCGCCATCCCGTCAACGAGATCGTCAACCTGTACGGCGTGCCCTTTGATATCGGTGTGTTGCATTACGCCTCCGATACCCCGCTGAGCAAAGGCAAGAACCTCGGCGCCGGTACGCTGTCGTACTTCGGCATGGACTCCACGTACGCCACCATCCTGCCCATCCTGCGCCGTATCATCGCCGTTGAGCGCCAGCGCCTGTCTGCCTGACCCAACCAGATTCCTGCCCACGGCATCCCTCGCGCTTGCCAACGTGGTGTACAATAAAAATGAACATGTTTAACGGTCAGGTACTATGACGGATCTACAAGCCGGTTCGGGAGAACAGGAGTTTTCTTCGTCTCACCCGGGTGAAGTCCCGCAGAGCGAGAAGTATGCCGCCCTGTTCGAACACAGCCCCGACCTGATCTACATGACCGACCGTTACGGTCAAATCGTCGACGCCAACCCGGCCTTCCTTCGCCATACCGGCTGTACCCCGGCGGAAATTCGCGGCAAAGATTTCCGCTCATTGGTTTACACCCCCAATCTGGCTGCATTGGATGCCGTCTTTGCCGGAAAAGAAATCGCGCCGCTGGAGATCGACCTGCACGCCGTCGACGGCGCCACGCTGCATTGCGAATTACGCATCCACCCCCTCGCGGTAGACGGGCAGGTCGTCCTGGCGCTGCACCACGCCCACGACATCACCGGTCTGCAACAGACCCTTGCCACGCTGCACACCCAGACACACACCCTGCAAACCCTGCTCGAGAATATCCCCTCCGGGGTGATCATGATCAACCCCGCTTTCGAGCCGCTGCTGGTCAACGACCTGGCCCTCAAACTGCTCGGGCTGGCGGCCCGCCCGGCCAACCTGCGCGATTTTCTCCCCTCTGCCCAATACCTGCACTACCGCACCGGGCGTCCGTACAGCCGCGAAGAAATGCCGCTGGCGCTTGGACTGCAAGGCGGCGCCTTTCACATCGACGATATGGAAGTGCTCGCCTCCAGCGGCGAACACTTCCTGCTGGAAATCTATACCACCCCCGTGCGCGACGCCGCCGGACAGATCATCGCCAGCCTGGCCGTCCTCCAGGACATCTCCGGGCGCAAACAGGCCGAAGAAGCGCTGCAATTCAACGAAGAAAAATACCGCAACCTCTTCCACAACGCTCAGGTGGGCATCTTCCGCACCAACATCCTGGACGGCCGCCTGCTGGAGTGCAATGAAGCCCTGGCGCGCCTCTTCGGCTATGGATCGCGGGAGGCGATGATCAGCCACTTCATCGGCGCCGAGCAGTACCTCCAGCCGCAGACGCGCGAATTCATGTTGCAGAATTTCGCCCAGCAGGAACTGGTTAATTTTGAGGCCTGTTATGCACGCCAGGATGGCAGCCCGGTGTGGGTCTTGTTCTCGGCGCGCATGTACCCGGAACTCGGTTACCTGGAAGGCGTCGTCACCGATATCACCGCCCGCAAACAAACCGAAGAACGCCTCAAACGCCAGGAGCACCTGCTGCGCGGGGTGGCCGAGGCGTCCACCCATCTGCTGGTCATTCCCGACTTTGAAAACGCCGCCAACCAGGCCCTCCACACCCTCGGACAATACGCAGATGTCGACCGCGTCTACATCTTCTTAAACGAAGCCGACGCCGCCAGCGGCCAGGCGCTCACCAGCCTGCGTTTTGAGTGGGTGCGGCCCGGGATTTCCGCCCAGATCGACAGCCCTGGCATGCAGCGCCAGCCGTACGATCACTACTCGGCCGAAATCTATCACCGGCTGCGCCAGGGGCAGATCGTCTCCGGCGACGTGGCGCACATGCCTCCTGCCTTACAGACGCTGATGCAGACAGAAGGCACCCAATCCATTCTGGTCGTGCCCATTTTAATCAACGAGCAGATGGAAGGTTTTATCGGCTTTGACGACTGCCGCGCCGCCCGAACCTGGAGCGACACCGAGCAGACCGTGTTGAAAATCGCCGCCGCCAGTTTCGGCGGGGCGCTGGAACGCAAACGCGCCGCCGACCAGCTGGCGGCGCTTAACAGCGAACTCGAACAATCCGCCCAACAGGCGTTGCAGGCTGCCCGTGAGGCCGGGCAGGCCAACCAGGCCAAATCCACCTATCTCGCCACCATCAGCCACGAAATCCGTACCCCGATGAACGCCATTCTCGGCCTGACCGGGCTGCTGCTCGACACGCAACTCACCGCCAAACAACGCGACTTCATCCAGACCATCCGCAAAAGCGGCGACGATATGCTTCTCATCGTCAACGACATCCTCGATTTCTCCAAAATCGAATCGCTCAAGATGGATCTGGAACAACAGCCGTTCAATCTGGCCGAATGCATCGAGGGCGCCCTGGACATCATTGCCCCGCGTGCCGCCGAGAAGGCTCTTGACGTTCAATATTTCATCGAAACCGACGTCCCCCCGACCCTGGTCAGCGACGTCACCCGCCTGCGCCAGATTCTGGTCAACCTGCTCGGCAACGCCGTAAAATTCACCGAGAGCGGCGAAGTTACCCTGCTCGTCCAGGCCAGGGCGCTCAATCCCCCCTGGTACGAATTTGAGTTCGCCGTGAGCGACACCGGCATTGGCATCCCCGCCGGGCACTTCGACCGCCTTTTCCAACCCTTCAGTCAGGCCGATTCTTCCACCGCCCGCCAGTTTGGCGGCACCGGCTTGGGACTGGCCATTTGTAAACGGCTGAGCGAGATGATGGGCGGGCGGATCGAGGCGCACAGCGAGGGCATTCCCGGCAAGGGTTCGACCTTCACCTTTACCATTCGCGCCGAGGGCAGCGAACCGCCCGACTCGCAACCCGAAAAAGTTGCCTTCTTGAAAGGCCTTCGCATCCTGGTCATCGACGCCAGCGAAACCTTTCTGGAATTGTTCACCCGCGCCACCCGTTCCAGCGGCGCATTCCTGTACAAATCCAGCACCGTCGAACGCATCTTCCAGTGGTTTGAATCCGGCATCCGCTTTGACATCATTCTCCTGGACAGCCGCATCACCTCTGCCACCGGCACCCCTCTGGCCACTTACCTGCACCGTCATTACCCCGCCCAACACAGCCCGATCATCCTGCTCAAACCCTTCGGCCAGCGTGAGTTGACCTGCTCCGACACCACCATCGTCGCCGCCCTGGAGAAACCGGTTAAATGGACGCAGCTGCTGGCCGCCATCCAGCACGGTCTCAACCCCTATCCCATCCGCCCGCCCGCCCCCCCGCCGCAGCCCTACCAACCCGCCAAACCGGCCAGACCGCTGCGCATCCTCCTGGCCGAAGATAACGGCATCAATCAAAAAGTCACTTCCTTTTTGCTGGAGCGCCTGGGGTACCGCGCCGACATCGCTGCCAACGGGCTGGAAGTATTGGATGCCCTGCGCCGCCGGTCCTATGACGTCATCCTCATGGACGTTCAGATGCCAGAAATGAACGGTATTCAGGCCAGCCAGGCCATCCGCCGCGATTTTCCCGCCCATCTTCAACCCGCCATCGTAGCCATGACCGCCTTTGCCATGCAGGGCGATCGCGAACGTTGCCTGGAGGCCGGAATGAACGACTACATCAGTAAGCCGGTGCGCATCGAAGAACTCGAACGCGCCCTGGAAAATTGCGCCGTGCACAACCCTGCACCCTCGGCCCCGCCGGCAGAAGTGCAGCCGCCTTTGCCGGTCGAGCTTCCCAATGAAGTAATCGACGCCCAAAAACTGGATCGATTGCGCGACATGATCGCAGAAGAAGGGATCGACCTGGTCAAAAATCTGATTGAAATTTACCTGCACGAAACCCCCAAACTCCTCCAGGAAATGGACACCTGGTTGGGGCAAAATAACCTGGTCGAATTGATCCGTCCGGCGCACACCATGCGCTCCTCGAGCGCCAGCCTTGGCGCCATGCGCGTCTCGGCGCTGTGCGAGGTGCTCGAAACTCGTCTGCGCGGCGACCCGCTGCAATACAGCCTCGAGCAATACGCCCGGCTCGTCGAGGCAATCCACAACGAATATCACACCGCCGCCGCCGAACTGGCCGCCATCCACGCCCATTTGCTCGCCACCCCGCCGCCGCCTGACGCCGGTTGATTTCCACCCCCGAATGGCATATACTCAGAGTCAGACTACACAGAAGGAGAAAAACTGTGAACTGTCGTCTTCATCCCGTCTTTTGTATCGTGCCGCCCCACATTCTCAAGAATATTGCCCAACACGGCACCGCCGAACAGCGTGTGTGGGTCGAAAAAACGATGGAGGTATCCACCCAATTCCACGGCCAGCGCTCGGCCATGGGCTCGCTGCGCGATGCCATTGCCGGGTTAGCCGTCTCGGCCGGCAAACAACGTATGGTCTACACCGCCGAGCAGGGCTCCACCCTGCCGGGCCGTCTGGTGCGCCGTGAGGGCGACCCGCCCCTCACCAACGACCCGGCCGTCAACGAGGCCTACGATGGCGCCGGCTGGACCTACGACCTGTTTAAGGAGGTCTACGGTCGTGACTCCATCGACCGGCGCGGCCTGCGCATCGACTCGACCGTGCACTACCTCAAAGGCTACGACAACGCCTTCTGGAACGGCTCCCAGATGGTCTACGGCGACGGCGATGAGGACCTGCCCCCCAATCAGCGCATCTTCAACCGCTTCACCCTCGCCCTGGATGTCATCGGCCACGAAATGACCCACGGGATCACCCAGCGTGAAGCCGCCCTGGAATACGCCGACCAGCCCGGCGCGCTCAACGAGTCCTTCTCCGATGTCTTCGGCTCGCTGGTCAAACAATACCATCTGCGCCAGGGCGCCCGCGAAGCCGACTGGTTGATTGGCAAAGGTCTCTTCACCAGCCAGATCAAGGCGCAGGGCATTCGCTCGCTCAAGGCCCCCGGCAAAGCCTACGACGACCCCTTGATTGGCAAGGATCCGCAGCCCGCCCATATGCGCGACTATCTCCAGACCAGCGACGACAACGGCGGCATCCACATCAATTCCGGCATCCCCAACCACGCCTTCTACGTGACCGCCTATGAGCTTGGCGGGCTGGCCTGGGAAAAAGCCGGAAAAATCTGGTACGTCACCCTGTGTGACCGGCTGCAAACCCGCTCCAGCATCAGCGACTGCGCCAACCTGACCTACACCGTGGCCGGCGAACTATACGGCAGCAACAGCCTGGAACAAAAAGCCGTACGCAAGGGCTGGTCTGAGGTCGGCGTCGAGGTGGTCGCCATCCAGGAAACCTGGTACGAACGCATGCGCCGCTGGCTCCAGCAATGTTGCGGGCGCTGAGCGCCGCGGCTGCTCATTTTCGTTAAAGGAGAAAATACGATGCACATTCATATTGAACGCAGTGGCGGATTCGCCGGAATGCGCATCACGGCCAGTCTCAACACCGATAGCCTGTCCCCCGAAGAAGCCCACCCCATCCAGGATATGATTGCCGCCGCCCGCTTCTTCGATCTGCCCGATCGCATCCCCACCGGCGCCAACGTCGCCGATCAATTCTATTATCGCCTGACCGTGCAGGACGAAACGCGCCAGCATACCGTCCAGGTGTCCGAGGCCAGTATTCCCAGCGAACTCGGCCCGCTGCTCGAACACCTGATGATGCTGGCGCGTACACGCCGCGACAATCCGAGCCAGTGATTCGCTCAGCCGATGGTGAGCAGGACGATGCCGCCCACAGTCAGCAGCATGCCCAGCACCGTCTTGAACGTCAACGGCTCGCCGCCCAACAACAGCCCCATCAACGCCCCAAACAAGGGTGAGGTGAAAGCAATCGGCATCACCTTACCCAACGGGGCGCCCTTGATCGCCGTGTAGAAGCACAGCATGCCCACCGCGCCGGCCACCACGCCGCCGCCAATCACCATGTACAGCAGCGCTTTGGTGCCGGCCTGCGGCACGTTCTTCCACTGTGGGAAGCTCACCGCCCCCAGGATCACCAGCGCCACGGCCGTGCGGATGGTGATGCCCATTTGCGGCGAGAGGTTGCCCAGGTGCAACCCCTTCTTCTCAAAATATCCGCCCACCCCCCAGGCAATTGCCGTCAATAACGCAAACAACTGAGGTTTCATTCTGTTACCGCCTGCACAAAATGATTCGGGTTGAAATACTGTTCCATATCCGGGTGCCAGTCCAACGGGTGATACTCACCGTTAACCGCGTTCTGCACGTAGCGCCCCCGGTACTCGCCGCGCTGGATGCGCGCCAGCGCCTCGACCACCGCATCCACATCTGCAAGCGTGTTGTACAGCCCAAACGAGATGCGCACCAACCCGGGCACCTGGCTGCGATCATTGCTCAAGATAGCCTCGCGCACCGCCCCTGCCGTCTCTTCGGTGTAGCCCAACAGACGCAGCATATAGGGATGAGCGCAGAAACAGCCATTGCGCACACCGATGCCGAATTCGTGTCCCAGGATCGAGGCCACCAGGAAATGCGACAGGCCTTCGAGATTGACCGGGATCACCCCCAGGCGCTGAGCGGCGTTGTGCGGGTCGCGATCGCCGTAGATCGTCAGACCGGGGATGCGCGCCAGCTTGCCGAGGGCGTACTCGGTTAATTCCGCCTCGTGCGCCGCCACCGCATCCATGCCCACCGCTTCCAGTTGGGCAATCGCCGCCGCCAGGGCCACCGCCCCCACCGTGTTCGGGCTGCCGGCCTCGTCGCGGTCGGGCGGCGCCGACCAGTGCACCTCGGTCAGGGTCACAATTTCCACCTGCCCGCCGCCGCGCATATCGGGGACGCCCTGTGCAAACGTGTCTCGCCGGCCAACCAACGCCCCGGTGCCAAACGGCGCATACATCTTGTGCGCCGAAATGGTCACGTAATCCAGATGCTGCGGGTCGTCCAACGACTTCATCTCCACCCGGCGATGCGGTGCAAACTGAGCGCAATCCACCACGATTTGCGCTCCGGCGGCGTGCGCCTTCTCTGCCAGACGGTGCACCGGGTTGATGTACCCGGTCACATTGCTGGCGCCCGTAACCGAAACCAGCGCCACCCGTCCGGCATATTGCGCCAGCAAGGCGTCGAAATCGGCTTCGTCCAGTCGCCCGTCGGGCAATAAACCGATGTGCACCACATTCGCCACCCCGCGCCAGGGCAAATCGTTGGAATGATGCTCCATTGAACTGACCAGCACCACATCGCGCCCCGCCGCAAACGGAAAACGCCGCGCCAGCTTATTAATCGCCTCGGTCGTGTTCTTGCCGAAAATGCAGGTGTGTACCTGCTCATCCGCGCCCACAAAGCGCAGCGTGGCGCGCCGCGCCTGCTCGTAGGCATGCGTCGACAACTGGCTCTTAAAACCCGTGCCGCGGTGAACGCTGCTGTAATACTTGAGAAACTCGTCCACAGCGCGCTGCACCGCCAGAAACGCCGGCGTAGAAGCGGCGTTATCCAGGTTTACATAGCCGGCCTGCCGTCCATCCAGCAACGGCACCTGGGCGTCAAGGCCCACATACAGAGAACGATATGCGGTTTGAGGGGTCAATTGTTAGCTCCTTGTAAGGCACACAAAGATTAGAAAAGTGGGTTAGCCACTTGCATATTGGTCTGATTTCGTTTATACTGTGGATAAATGTGGTTAAAAGTGGGTAAAAGTGGAGCGCCGGAGCAATCCGGCGTTCCGCCTATCCAGACGAGGTAGAACGAATGTTCCTGGGACAGTACGAGCACGCCATCGATGACAAAGGTCGCATGACCATTCCAGCAAAGTTCCGCACTTTGTTGGAAGAGGGCGCATACCTCACCCAGGGCTTCGACCAGAACCTCATGGTGTTGACCACCTCCTCTTTTGAGCAACTTTACCAGCGCATCAACCAGATGAGCATCACCGATCCGAGCGCCCGCCAGCTTCGCCGGCTGTTCTTCTCGAGCGCCACACAGGTCGAATTCGATCGTGCCGGCCGCATCCTCATTCCGCAATTCCTGCGCGACTTTGCTCATTTACAGACCAGCGCACTCGTCGTCGGCTCCGGTGAGTTCGTTGAAATCTGGACGCCCGAAGCGTGGGCCCATCAGACCTCCGACCTGCAAAACGCCGAATTGAACGCCCAACGTTTTGCATCGCTCGACCTGTCGGGGGGACAGTTATGATCCCTGCCAGCGGCGAAAACCAGCTGCCGCATCTGCCAGTTCTTTACCATGAAATTATACACGCATTATGCCCTCAAAGCCCAGGGCTATACGTGGATGCAACCGTAGGCGCCGGAGGGCACGCCGCCGGCATCCTGGAAAGCAGTTCTCCAGCCGGCGGCCTGCTAGGCCTGGACCTCGATCCACAGGCGCTGGCGATTGCAAGCCGGCGCCTGTCTGTTTTTGGAGAGCGGGTTCACCTCGTCCAGGCCTCCTATACCACCCTGTTGGAGCAAATCGGCCGCTGCGGCTGGCAGCAGGTGCAAGGCATCGTCATCGACCTGGGGGTGTCTTCCATGCAGCTAGACACCCCGCAACGCGGCTTCTCCTTCCAGAGCGACGGCCCGCTGGACATGCGCTTTGGCCCACAACAGCCACACACCGCCGCCGACCTGATCAACCGCCTTGCCGAAAACGAACTGGCCGACCTGCTCTGGCGCTACGGCGAGGAACGCCAGGCCCGTAAGATCGCCCGCTTCATCTGCCAGGCCCGTCCCATCCACACCACCCGCCAGCTGGCCGACATCGTCCAGCGCGCCATTGGGCGCCAGGGGCACATTCACCCGGCCACCCGCACCTTTCAGGCCCTACGCATCGCCGTCAACCAGGAGCTCAACGCCCTGGAAACCTTCTTACCCCAGGCCATCACCGCCCTCGCTCCCGCCGGCAGGCTGGCAGTCATTTCCTTTCACTCGTTGGAAGACCGCATCGTCAAGCACTTCTTCCGCCGCGAGAGCCAGGACTGTATCTGCCCGCCGCAGCAGCCCATCTGCACCTGCCAGCACAGGGCCGCCCTGAACGAGTTGACGCGCCATCCCATCCAGCCGGGCGAGGAAGAAATGCTCCACAACCCGCGGGCGCGCAGCGCCCGGTTACGCATCGCCGAAAAACGCAACCTGGCATGACTTTTGCACAAACACAGGCAACCAGCAAATCTCGAGGAGTCCGTCCGTCGTATGAGAAATCGTTTGATCCAGGCATATCGTCAGGCCCCCTGGCGCATCCAGACCCAATGGATGGGTCTGTTTCTGCTTGCCCTGGCCCTGATCGCCCTGGTTGCCGGATTTTATCTGTACGTCAGCGCCCAGGCCGCCGTTGCCGGCCTGGAATTGCAAAGCCTGCAACAGGATCGCGAGCAAAAAGAACGCGACATCGCCCAGGCCCGCAACCAGCTGGCCGAACTGACCTCCACCAGCGCCATGCTCGCCCGGGCTGAGATCCTGGGCTTCAAGAAACTGAACCCCGAGGAGATCACTTACCTGGTCGTCCCGGAATATGCCGGCCGCCAGGCCGAACCACTCGTCAACCCCACCGGGCGCGACGTCCTGCAAGCCGACCTGATCAAGCCCGTCTATACCCAGTCCCTGTGGGAGTGGCTGTTGGAAAATCTGGATCGCAGTACCAACAGAGGGAGGTAACCATGAAATCAATCGCCATGAACCGCCTGTTCACCCTCGCCGTCATCTTCACCATCCTGAATGCACTGGTGTTCATTCAGACCGGGCGCGTTCAGATCAATTATCAAGAGTTCGGTCACGATCTCAACGAAGCCTACAAGAACGACCGCCGCGTCATCTACCCCGGCCGCGGCGACATCTACGACCGCTGGAACCACGTCCTGGCCGGCAACAAAGAAGTGTACGAACTGGGGCTCGAATTGCTGCACGTCGAAGATAAAGAAACCATTGCCATGAGCCTGGCCAGCGTACTGGACAAGAGCTACCCCGAAATGCTGCGCATCGCCAGCACCCCCTACGTCGCCGGCAAGAGCATGTACTATCAGGTGGACATCTCGGTCACCCCCGAGCAAATCAAAGAACTCGACGCCCTCAAGAAAAAATATGACAAAGAGGCGCCCGCCAAAGGCCAAAAGGCGCGCAGTCTGAGCGGCCTGGTATGGCACCCCCGCCTGCAGCGCAGCTATCCCGAAAAATCTCTGGCCGCCACCGTACTCGGCTTTTACGCCTTCCGTTCCGGCGACAGTGGGTACGGCGTCTACGGCGTCGAGGAAAAGTACAACGAACTGTTGGCCGGCGCCCCGCAGGAATTTTTCGTCCCCGTCGATCCTTATCTCATCCAGGAGATGCCCAAAATCAGCCCGGGGGCCAGCCTGCAACTGACCATCGACCGCGAGATCCAATCCATGGCCGAGCGTGTTCTCAACGAAGCAGTCGAATACAATCAGGCCGATTCGGGCACCATCGTCATCGAAGACCCCCGCAACGGCGAAATCCTGGCCATGGTCTCCACCCCGCAACTGGATCCCAACCGCTACTGGGAGCTGGACCAGCTCTTCCCCAACCCGACCCCCTATAACCGGGCCATCGAACAAACCTACGAACCCGGTTCGGTATTCAAGGTGCTCACCATGGCCAGCGCGCTGGACGCCGGCGCCGTTGGGCCGGAGACCCCCTTCTTTGATCCCGGCTATTATGATGTCAACGGTATCATGATCGAAAACTGGGATGGCCGCGCCTGGGGCCAGCAAAACATGACCACCTGTATGCAGCACTCGTTGAACGTCTGCTTGACCTGGATCGCCATGCAGCTTGGCCAGGAACGCTTTTATCAATACGCAGATCGTTTTGGCATCGGCCACCGCACCAACATTGACCTGGCCGGCGAACAAACCTTCCCCGTGCGCCAGCCCAACGATAAGGACTGGACGCTGGTCAGCCTGGCCACCAATTCGTTCGGCCAGGGCATCGCCGTCACCCCCATCCAGATGGTCATGGCCGTCTCTGCCATCGCCAACGACGGCAAAATGATGGCCCCGCACGTATTGAAAGCCATCGTGGACAACGGAAAGCAGTATAATACCCATCCGCAAATCGCCGGCACGCCCATCTCGGCTCAGACCGCCCGCACCCTCACCAGCATGCTGGCCGTCTCGCTCGAAGAAGAGGCCTCCACCGCCCTGGTGCCCGGATACCGCGTCGCCGGCAAAACCGGTACGGCCGAAATCCCCACCGCCAGCGGTTACACCTCCAGCATGACCAACGCTTCCTTTGTGGGCTGGGGGCCCGCCGACGACCCGCGTTTCCTGGTCTACATCTGGCTGGAAAAGCCCAAGACCTCCATCTGGGGCTCTGAGGTCGCCGCTCCGGTCTTTAGCAAAATCGTATCCGAACTGGTCGTATTGATGGACCTGCCCCCCGATCAGGTCCGCCAACAGACCCAGGGACAATGAGGTTCTAGCGTGTTAACACTGGCTGATGTTCTCGAAGCCCTGACGGGCGCCCGTCCAGAAACAGCCTCGCTGGTGATCAGCGAGGCGGTGATCGATTCGCGCCAGGCCATTCCGGCCGCCATGTTCGTCGCCCTGCAGGGTGAACGCACCGACGGGCACGCCTATACCGGTGCGGCCTTCCAGCGCGGCGCCAGCCTGGCCCTGGTGCAGCAGGACCTCTCGGCCAGCCACCCGGTCATCGACCTGCGCCAGGGCAGCCTGCCCGAGAACTTCAGCGTCCCCGCCCAGCCGTTCTGCCTGTGGGTGCCCGACACCCTGCAAGCGTTGCAGCGCATCGCCCACTTCTGGCGGCGCAAAATGTCCGGCGTGCGGGTGGTCGGCATCACCGGCAGCGTGGGCAAATCGACCACCAAAGAAATGATCGCCGGCGTCCTCGGCCAGCGCTACTGCACCCTGAAAAACCGCGGCAACCTGAACAACGAAATTGGGCTGCCGCTCACCCTGCTGCGCCTCGGCCCGGGCCACGAGCGCGCCGTGCTCGAGATGGGCTTCTTTGTCCCCGGCGAGATTTCCTTCCTGTGCGATCTGGCCCTGCCCCAGGTGGGCGTGCTCACCAACATCGGCACGGTGCACGCCGAGCGCGCCGGCTCACAAGAGGCCATCGCCCGCGGCAAATCCGAACTGGTGCAGGCCCTGCCGCCCGCCCCCGAAGGCATTGCCGTGCTCAACGCCGACGATCCGTGGATCCGGCCAATGGCCGACCAGACCCGCGCCCGCGTCTTCTTCTACGGGCTGGCCTCGGCGGACCTGTGGGCCGACCACATCGAAGGGCTTGGGCTGGAGGGAATCCGCTTCCGCCTGCATTATCGCAACGAGGTCGTCCACCTGCGCGCCCCGCTCATCGGGCGTCATTCCGTCCACACCGCCCTGCGCGCCGCCGCCGTCGGCCTGGTGGAAGGGCTCTCGTGGGACGAGATCGTCAACGGGCTCCAGCAGGGTTACACCCAGCTGCGCCTGGTGGCCGCCCATACCCCCAACGGCGCCCTGCTGCTCGACGACACTTACAACGCCTCGCCCGAATCGACCCTGGCCGCCCTCAACCTGCTCAGCGAACTGGAGGGGCGCAAGATCGCCGTACTGGGTGAAATGCTCGAACTGGGCCCCTACGAACGCAGCGGCCACGAAATGGTCGGCATTCGCGCCGCCGAGGTGGCCGAGCAGCTCATCACCGTCGGCGAACGCGGCAAGCTCATTGCCGAGGCCGCCCGTCAGGCCGGCATGCCCGCCCGGGCCATCACCTGGGTGGCCACCGTACCCGAAACGATCGATCTGCTCAAAAACATTCTCAAAGAGGGCGACACGGCTCTGATCAAGGGCTCGCACGGCCTGCGCATGGACCGCATCGTCGCCGCCCTGGAGATCGAAGAATGATCATCGAAACCACCCTGGCGCTCTCGCTGAGTCTGTTCAGCTTCATGCTCGCCATTATCTGGGGGGGGCCGCTGCTGCGTGTCCTGCGCCACTTCAAAATCGGCAAGCTCATCCGCGTCGAGGGTCCCGATCGTCACTTCATAAAAATGGGCACCCCCACCATGGGGGGTGTGCTCTTTATCTTACCCGTCACGCTGGTGACCGCCCTGCTCAACGCCGCCTCGGCCGCCGGCTTCAATCTGCTGGGCAATTCCATCTTTCTGCCCATCCTGGTCATGCTGGCCTACGGTGTGCTCGGCGCCATCGACGACTGGGAGGGCATCCGCGGCCCACGGCGCGGCCTGGGGATGCGCGCCCGCACCAAGCTGCTGCTTCAAATCCTCATTGCCATCAGTGTGGCCCTGGTGCTGCGCTATGTCATCATCGTGCCGCAGCTCTTCTGGCCCGGGTACAGCATGCCGCTCGAACTGGGCTTCTGGTACATCCCCGTCGCCGTGGTCATGATCGTCGGCATGTCCAACGCCGTCAACCTGACCGACGGTCTGGACGGCCTGGCCGGCCTGATCAGCGCCACCGCCTTTCTCACCTACGGCGCCATTGCCCTGATGCAGGATCAAATCTACGTGGGACGTTTTTGCTTCACCGTGGTCGGCGCCCTGTTTGCCTTCCTGTGGTTCAACGTTCACCCGGCCGAACTGTTCATGGGCGACACCGGCTCGCTCGCCCTGGGCGCGGCGTTGGCCGTGGCGGCGCTGATGACCGGGCGCTGGCTGCTCCTGCCGCTGGTTGCCATCATCCCCGTCAGCGAGACGTTGAGCGTCATGCTCCAGGTTTCCTACTTCAAACTGACCAAAGGTCGCCGCCTGTTCCGCATGGCGCCCCTCCACCATCACTTCGAACTGATCGGCTGGAGCGAAACTCAGGTCGTCCAACGCTTCTGGCTGATCAGCCTGTTGGGCGCCATGCTGGGCATCGCCGTTGCAATGGTGTAAACAATGACAAACAACTGGCAGGGTCAACGCATTCTCATCCTCGGCGCCGCCCGGCAAGGGCTGGCCCTGGCGCGCTACCTGGCGCGCTGCGGCGCCGCCGTCACCCTGAGCGACCAGCGCTGCGCCGAACAGATGCAGCCCGCCATAGCCGCCCTGGCCGACCTGCCCATCACCTGGGCGTTGGGCGGTCACCCGCTCGACCTGCTCGAGCAGACCGACCTGCTGTGTCTTTCCGGCGGCGTGCCCCTCACCCTGCCCATCGTCGGCGCCGCCCTGAGCCGCGGCATCTCGCTTTCCAACGACTCGCAAATCTTCATGGAAAGCGTTCCCTGCCGGGTGCTCGGCATCACCGGCTCGGCCGGCAAGACCACCACCACCACCCTGGTCGGCCGCATGGCCGACGCCGCCGCAGCGCTGCCCGGCGCCGCCTTCCGCAAGGCGTGGGTGGGAGGCAACATCGGCCTGCCGCTCATCGATTACCTCGACCAGATCGGCCCCGACGACCTGGTGATCCTCGAGCTGTCCAGCTTCCAACTCGAACTGATGACCCGTTCGCCGCACATCGCCGCCGTGCTCAACATCACCCCCAACCACCTGGACCGCCACGGCACAATGGCGGCTTACACCGCCGCCAAGGCGCACATCCTCAGCCACCAGGATGCTCAGGGGGTGGCCGTCCTGTGTCACGAAGACCCCGGAGCGTGGGGCCTGGCCGCAGAGGTAAAAGGCCGCCTGGTTAGTTTTGGTTTCAACCGTCTGTCCGGCGGCGTCCATACCTACGCCCGCCAGGACGGTCTCTATCTGTTTGACGGCCAGGAAGAGCGCCTGCTCCTGACCCGGCCCGAAATCCGGCTGCGCGGCGAACACAACGTCCTCAACGTCCTGGGCGCCTGCGCCATCGCCTGCGCCGCCGGCCTGCCGCTGGAAGCCCTGCGCGCCGGCGTGCACGGCTTTGGCGGGGTGGCCCACCGCCTGGAATTCGTTCGCCGCTGGAAAGACGCCGACTGGTACAACGACTCGATCGCCACCGCCCCAGAGCGCACCCTGGCCGCCATCCGCGCCTACGACGAACCGCTCGTTCTGCTGCTGGGCGGCCGGGACAAGAACCTGCCCTGGCAGGAGTTGGCCGCCCTGGTGCACCAGCGCGTCGATCACGTCATCCTTTTCGGCGAAGCCGCCGAAAAAATTCAACAGGCCATCGGCCCGCTGCACGCCGGCCAACGGCCCTTCAGTTTGACCCGCTGCGCCGGCCTGCAAGAAGCCGTACAAACTGCGGCGCAGATCGTCGAACCCGGCGACGTCGTCCTGCTTTCGCCGGGCGGCACCAGTTTTGATGAATTCCGTGATTTTGAAGAGCGTGGGGAGCGCTTCCGACTATGGGTGAAACAACTTTCGTAAAACAACCCGCCGCCGACAACCGGGCCAAACCGGCCAGCCTGCCCCGGTCGCTCAACCTGCGCTTCGACGTGCCGCTGCTGTTGAGCGTCATTTCGCTGCTGGTGTTTGGCCTGCTGATGGTCTATTCCGCCAGTTGGAAACACGATATGGTGCTGCTCAACCAGCAGGCCGGCTATATGCTCGGCCGCCAGTTCATCTTCGTCATCGGCGGCAGCGTGCTGGCGGTGGCGATTGCCATGATCGACTACCGCCGCTATCCGCTGCGCCTGGTGATCGCCGGCATGCTCGGCACCCTCCTGCTGCTCCTCATCGTCCTCATCGTCAAAGACACCCGTCTGGGCGCCGACCGCTCGATCTTTGAAGGCTCCGTCCGGCCCTCCGAACTGGCCAAACTGGTCGTGATCGTCTACCTGGCCTACTGGCTGTATTCCAAACGCGACCAGCTCAACGAACTCAGTTTTGGGCTCTTCCCCATGCTGGGCATCGTCGGCATCACCAGCGGTCTGATCCTGGGGCAGCCCGACCTGAGCGCCGCCGCCACGGTCATCGTCCTCGGGGCGCTGATGTTCTACCTGTCCGGCGGGTCGTGGCGCCAGATCACCGTGACCATGATCATCACCACCGCCCTCGGTCTGCTCGTCGCCAACGCCAGCGCCACCGGCCGCGCCCGCCTGAGCCAGTACATCGGCGGCCTGACCGACCCTGCGGCCGCCTCCTACCACGTACAGCGCTCGGTCGAAGCCATCGTCAACGGTGGGCTGCTGGGCATGGGCATCGGCCGCGGCGCCACCAAATTCACCGGCATCCCCGTCGCTCCCACCGACAGCATCTTCGCCATCATCGTCGAAGAGATCGGTCTGCTCGGCGCCGGCGCCATCATCTGCCTGTATCTCGTCATCCTGTGGCGCGGTCTGAGCATCGCCCGCCGCGCTCCCGACATGCTCGGCCAGTTGCTCGCCTCCGGCCTGACCCTATGGGTCATCCTGGAAGCCATCATCAACATGGGCGTACTGGTCAACCTCTTGCCCTTCGCCGGCAACGCCTTACCGCTCATCAGCGCCGGTGGATCGAGCATGGTCGTCACACTGGCCGCGCTGGGCGTGATCATGAGCGTGGCCCGCGTGAGCAAAACAGAACAATCATCACTGGAAGGGAGGTTCTTTGGTGCGGTTGTTGATCTGCGCCGGCGGGACCGGCGGCGGCGTGTACCCCGCCCTGTCGATCCTGCAGGCCCTCGGCAGTAAGGCCCAACCTGTACTGTGGGTCGGCGGCGAAGGGGGCATGGAAGCCGGCCTGGTACAGCGTCAAAACGTGCCCTACACCACCATCCCCGCTGCGGGGGTGCACGGTGTAGGTTTGCGCGCCATGCCGGGTAACGCCTGGCAGCTGGTGCGCGGCACGTTCGCCGCACGCCGCATCCTGCGCCAGTTCCAACCCGATGTGATGCTCTTTACCGGCGGCTATCTCGCCGCCCCCATGGCCGTCGCCGGACTGGGCATCCCTTCGCTGCTCTACGTGCCCGACATCGAACCCGGTCTGGCGCTCAAGTTCCTGGGGCAATTTGCCAGCCGCATCGCCCTCAGCGCCGAGGCCTCCCGCCCTTACTTCAACCATCCCGAGCGCCTGGCCGTCACCGGCTACCCCATCCGCCAGGACCTCACCCAGTGGGACCGCCAGACCGCCCTGCGCCACTTTGGCCTGGATGCGGCGCTGCCCACCCTGCTGTGTTTTGGCGGCAGTAAGGGCGCCCGTTCCATCAACCGCGCCCTGCTCGCCATCCTGCCCGACCTGCTGCCGCAGGCCCAGGTGCTGCACATCAGCGGCCAGCTCGACTGGCACGAAGTTCAGGCCGCCCAGACCAACCTGCCCACCGAACTGGTCGGGCGCTACCACCCCTTCGCCTACCTGCATGAAGACATGGGCGCCGCCCTGTCGTGCGCCGATCTGGCCGTCTCGCGCGCCGGCGCCTCCAGCCTGGGCGAGTACCCGGCCTTTGGCCTGCCGGCCATCCTCGTCCCGTATCCGTACGCCTGGCGCTACCAGAAGGTCAACGCCGCCTACCTGCAAGACAACGGCGCCGCCCTGCTGCTCGAGGACGAACGCCTGGCCGGCGACCTGCTGGACACCATCCGCACCCTGCTCGGCGATGCGCCCCGCCTGCAAGCCATGCGCAGCGCCATGCGCTCGCTGGCCTGCCCCCAGGCCGCCGACGAAATCGCCGCGCTGCTGGTCGAACTGGCCCACCGCCGCAAAGGAGGCCGCTGATGGTGCGCCTGGATGCGCTGCTCATCATTCTGATCATCCTCTTTGGCATCGTCGGCAGCATGCGCGGTTGGGCCAAAGAATTGCTGGTTACCTTCAGCGTCATCCTGGCCATGTTCATCATCTCGGTCTTCACCGAATATGTGCCCTTCGTCAAAGACCTGCAAGGCGTCTCACGCCTGTGGATGCGCATCATCGTGCTGGTGCTGCTCATCGTCTTTGGCTACCAGAGCCCCAGCATCCCCAAGCTGGCCGCCACCAACCGCTTTGCCAAAGACAAATTGCAAGACGCCCTGCTGGGCCTGTTCCTCGGCGCCCTGAACGGCTACCTGATCTTTGGCAGCCTGTGGATCTACATCCACGAGGCCAATTACCCGTTTAGTTTCATCTCCCCGCCGCAGATGGATCCCAAAGAACTGACCCGCATCCTCAATCTGCTGCCGCCCGCCTGGCTGGGCGCCCCGCTCATTTATTTTGCCGTCGCCGTCGCATTCGTCTTTGTTCTGGTCGTATTCTTGTAAAGGATAACCTGGCGTGAAACACATCCACTTCATCGGCATTGGTGGTACCGGCCTCTCGGCCATCGCCCGCGTCCTGCTGGAAAGCGGTTATACCGTCAGCGGCTCCGATCGCCTGCTTTCGACCCTGACCCGCGACCTGGCGGCGGCCGGCGCCGAGTTGTACAGCGGCCACGACCCCGCCAACATCACCGGCGCCGATCTGGTGGTGCGTTCCTCGGCCGTCCCCGACGACAACCTGGAAGTCCAGGCTGCCCGCGCCGCCGGCATCCCGGTGCTCAAACGCTCCGAATTCCTCGGCCAGATCCTTGCCGCCAAAGACACCATCGCCGTCGCCGGAACCCACGGCAAAACCACCACCACCGCCATGACCGCCTGGGTGCTGCAACGCATCGGCCAGGATCCTTCGTACATTATCGGCGGCGTCTCCAAGAACCTGCACAACAACGCCCACGCCGGCCGGGGCCGTCTGTTCGTCATCGAAGCCGACGAATACGACCGCATGTTCCTCGGCCTGCAACCGCGTTTCATCATCCTCACCAACCTGGAACACGATCACCCCGATTGCTTCCCCACCCCGCAGGAATACCGCCAGGCCTTTGCCGCCTTCATTCACCTGCTGCAACCCGGTGGAACGCTCTTCCTGTGCGCCGACGACCCCGGCGCCGCCGCTCTGGCGGGCGAGGCGCCATCCGGCGCCCACGTGCAAACCTACGGCCTGGCGCCCGGCGCCGCCTATCACGCCGTCGACCTGCACCCCATCCCCGGCGGCGGGTTCTCCTTCCAGGTCTGTTACCGCGATCAGATGCTGACCCAGGTCAGCCTGCAGGTGCCCGGCGAGCACAACGTGCGCAACGCCCTGGCAGTGCTGGCCGCCGTCCACACCCTCGGGCTGTCCCTCACCGCCGCAGCCCAGGCCCTGGCCGAATTCAGCGGCACCGGGCGGCGCTTCGACGTGCAAGGCGACGCCTGGGGTGTGACCGTGATCGACGATTACGCCCACCACCCCACCGAGATCCGCGCCACCCTGACTGCCGCCCGTTCGCGTTACCCCACCCGCCGGTTGTGGGCCGTCTGGCAGCCGCATACCTATTCGCGCACCCGCACCCTGCAAACCGAATTCATTCATTCGTTCGATAGCGCCGATCGCATCATCGTCACTGAAGTCTATGCCGCCCGCGAAAAGAACCCCGGCTACTCCGCCGTGCAGCTGGTCGCCCAGATGCCCGCCGGACGCACCCGCTTTGCCGCCAGCCTGGACGCCGCCGTCGAGCAGCTGCTCGAGCAGTTACAGCCCGGCGACGTCCTCATCGTGCTTTCGGCCGGCGACGCCGACCAGATCAGCGCTCGTGTTCTCAGCCAACTGATTCAACGGGAGGCTCCCCATGCCTGAACCCGAACCGCGCCCCACCGAAACCCGTCTGCCCGCCACCGGCGAGCTGCGTCTGCCTACCGACAACTGGGAACGGGACATTCCCGTCATCCCGCCTGGCGCGCCCCAGGTCGGCCGCGATCTGGACGCCAACGTTCGTAACCAACTGGTCAACCGTCTCATCGACTTTATCCGCTCCTACTAACTGCTTCATCGACCCTTCCGCCTACGAGACCCTTATGAGCCCGACACCCCCACTCCCCCTGGCCGAATTACGCACCCTGTTTGGCGACCGCCTGCAGGAAAATGTGATATTGGCCAACTACACCACCGCCCGCGTCGGCGGACGGGCTCCGGCGCTGGTGATCTGCCATACCCTCGCCGACCTGGAGCACGACGTGCTCGCCCTGTGGGAGCGCAACCTGCCCTTCCACATCTTCGGCAGCGGTTCGAACGTTCTCGTCAGCGACCAGGGCTTCAACGGCGTCATCCTCGCCAACCGCGCCCACAACGTCAAAATCGACGTCCACACCGACCCGCCCAGCGTGTGGGCCGAAAGCGGCGCCAACCTGATCGGCATCACCCGCCAGGTGGCCCTGCGCGGCCTGAGCGGGCTGGAATGGGCCTCGGGCATCCCCGGCACCCTCGGCGGCGCCCTGTACGGCAACGCCGGCGCCAACGGCTCGGATATGAACGCCTGCCTGATGCTGGCAGAAATCTTGCACCACACCTCAGGTAAACAGACCTGGGATGTCAGTCAGATGGAATACACGTACCGCAGCAGCCAGCTTAAACGTCACCCCGACCAGGTGGTCATCCTCGCCGCCCGCCTCAAGCTCCAAACCGGCACGCCCGATGAGGTGCAGGCGCGCATGAGCGAATACAACGAGCGCCGCCGTCGCACCCAGCCGCCCGGCGCCAGCCTGGGTTCGATGTTCAAAAACCCGCCCGGCGACTACGCCGGCCGCCTGATCGAGGCCGCCGGCCTCAAGGGCACCCGCATCGGCGGGGCCATCATCAGCCCCATCCATGCCAATTTCTTCATCAACGAGGGCGAGGCAAAGGCCCGCGACATCCAGAAGCTCATCCAGCTTGCCCAGCAAACGGTGCTGGATCGTTTCGGCGTGCGCCTCGAGTTGGAGGTCGAATGGTTGGGCCCCTGGCCCGAAAAAACCGCCCCGCGGCGCAAGTCGACCGCCACACCCCCCGCAGCAAAGGGCAACAACGCATGACCAGAATTTCTATCGGTGTACTGTTTGGTGGACGCTCCGGCGAGCATGAAGTTTCGCTCATGTCGGCGCGCTCCGTATTAGCGGTACTGAATCGTGAAAAGTACGACATCTATCCCATCGCCATCAGCCACGAAGGCGTGTGGTTGAGCGGCGAGAACGCCCTGGCGGCGCTCGAAAGCGGTCAGACCGACCGCCTGACGCCCGTCACCCTGCTGCCCTACCCCGGCGAAAAACGTCTCTTTGCGCTGCGCGGCCAGACCTTACAACCCATCGCCCGCCTGGACGTGATCTTCCCCATCCTGCACGGCAGCTACGGCGAAGACGGTACCCTGCAAGGGCTGCTCGAAATGGCCGACCTGGCCTACGTCGGCGCCGGCGTGCTCGGTTCGGCCGTTGGCATGGACAAGGCGCTCTTCAAGGATGTGATGCGCACCCACGCCGTTCCCGTCCTCGAGTCGCTGACCGTCTCGCGCTACGCCGTGGAGCACGAACTGCCGGCGGTGTTGGAGCAGGCCGAAGCCGTGGCGCCCTACCCGTTGTTCGTCAAACCCGCCAACCTGGGGTCGTCGGTGGGGGTCAACAAATGCCACGACCGCCCCGAACTGATCGCCGGTTTGCTCGACGCCGCCCGCTACGACCGCCGCATCCTCATCGAACGCGGCATCGACGCGCGTGAGATCGAGGTCAGCGTCCTGGGTAACGAGGATTTGCAGGCTTCCGTCCCCGGCGAAATTCACCCCTGCGACGAGTTTTACACCTACAGCGCCAAATACCTGGACGACCGCTCTGAACTGGTCATCCCCGCCCCACTGTCGGCACCGCAGATCGCCCAGATACAGGAAGTGGCCATTCGCGCCTGCCGCGCCGCCGATTGCACCGGCATGGCCCGCGCCGATTTTCTGCTGGACAAACACAGCGGCGAAATCTATCTCAACGAGATCAACTCCATCCCCGGCTTCACCCGCATCAGCATGTACCCCAAGCTGTGGGAAGCCAGCGGCCTGCCCTACCCGGCCCTGGTGGATCGCCTGATCGAGCTGGCCCTGGAAAGCAAGGCCGAACGGGATCAAACTGAACGCCGCTACCGGAGGGAAGCATGAGACCGCCCACACGTTCCGAAGAATTGCGCAAACGCCACACCGAGAGCAGCCAGAAACGGCTGGTGCAGGTCGGGCAGCAGGCGCGCCGGCCGGTCCCCACCCCCTCGGTGACCGTGCGCGGCGTGCGCAACGTGGGCACCCCCATTCACGAGCGCACCCGCAGCCGCGTCAAACGCCAGTATTACACCACCAGCAGCACCGGCGCCGAAGTCCACCTGCCGTCCCTGCCCATGGTACAGTTCGGCTGGCGCGGCCTCTCGGGGCTGCTCAGCGCCATTCTGCTGGCCATGATCATCATGATTTACAACAGCGCCGAACTGCGCGTCAGCGCCATCAAGACCAGCGGCCTCAAACGTGTCCAGCCCGCCGACATCAGCGAAGCGGTCGAAGCCGTCGGCCAGCAAATCTTCATGATCGACCCCGCCGTAGTGACCTCCGCCATCAACCACGCCTTCCCCGAACTGACCGATGTGCAGGTTAAGGTCGCCATGCCCAATCAGGTCATCGTCAGCGGCAAGGAACGTACCCCGGTGCTGGCCTGGGTCTATGCCAAAGAGACGCTGTGGATCGACGGCCAGGGGCACATCTTCCCCGCCCGCGGTGAGGTGGGCCCGCTGCTCACCATCCAATCCGACGCGCCCCCGCCGCTGCTGCCGCTGCCGCCGGTGGTGCCCGAGAACCAGCCCAACGGCGAACGGCCCGAAGTCAGCCCCACCCCGCCGCCGCCGCTGGTCAACCGCAACATCGACCCGGTCGTCATGGACGCCGCCATTCGCCTGAGCGCCATCGTCCCCCCGGAAACAATTCTGGCGTATAATTCTAAGGATGGGCTAGGGTGGCAAGATGCGCGTGGTTGGAAAGTCTTTGTTGGCATCAACCTGGACCAAATGGACTTGAAGCTGGCAGAATACCAGGCCATCGTCGATCACCTGACTCAACTGGGTATCCAGCCCACCATGATTAGCGTGGAACACGTCCACGCACCCTTTTATCGAACGGAGTAATGCGTTATGGAAGAACCGATTGTGGTAGGAATCGATATCGGTACCACGAAAGTGTGCACCCTGGTCGCCCGGGTCGAAGGCGAACACAACCTGCGCATCCTCGGCGTGGGGATTGAGCCATCGCAGGGCATCAAGAAAGGCACCATCGTGGACCTGACCGCCGCGTCGCAATCCATCGCTCGTTCGATCGAAAAGGCGCAGCACACCTCCGGGCTGGAAATTACCTCCGCCCTGGTCAGCCTGGCGGGCTCGCACGTCTCATCGGTCAACAGCCGCGGCGTGGTCGGTATTGCCGGCCAGGTGATCGACCCCGACGACGTCAACCGCGCCCTCGAGGCCGCTCAGGCGGTGGCCATCCCGCACAACCGTGAGATCGTGCACGTCATCCAGCGTGGCTTTATCATCGACGGCCAGGACGGCATCCGCACCCCGGTCGGCATGCACGGTTACCGCTTAGAAGTCGAGGCGCACATCATCACCGCCTCGGCCGCCACCATGGAAAACCTGCGCCAGTCGGTGCTCGCCTCGGGCGTGCAGGTGTCGCAGTTCGTGCTCAACCCGCTCGCCTCGGCCGAGGTCGTCCTCTCCGAGACCGAACGGCAGATGGGCGTGATCGTGTGCGACATCGGCGGCGGCACCACCGACCTGGCCATTTACATCGACGGCGACGTCTGGCACACCATGGTGCTGGCGGTCGGCGGCAATCACATCACATCGGATATTGCCCACGGTCTGCGGCTCTCGCTTTCGCAGGCCGAGGAGATCAAAAAACAATACGGGTACGCCATCGAGTCCGAGATCGGCCCGGACGAGATGTTTACCGTGCGTTCCTTCGGCGAAGAAGGCCCGGTGCAGGTCAGCCGTAAGGAACTCTCACATATTATCGAGGCGCGCGTCGAAGAAATCTTCCAGCTCGTGCTGCAAGAGATCAAGCGCTCGGGTTACGACGGCCTGCTGCCGGCCGGCATGGTGCTCACCGGCGGCACGAGCAGCCTGCCCGGTATGCGCACCCTGGCCAGCCAGGTGCTGGGCCTGCCGGTGCGCATCTCCCGCCCCGAAAACCTGGTCGGGCTGACCGATCTGCTCGATTCGCCCGCCTATTCAACCAGCGTGGGGCTGTTGTATTGGGCGCTGCTGATGAACGAGACCGCCCCGCCCAGCCGGGGCCGCCAGCGCGCCAAAGGAGGCACATCCAGTGTGGATTGGGAACGCATCCTTAATTTTCTCAAACGTTTCTTACCGTAGAATCTGCCAGACCTGTCGACTGGCGTTCGAAATCACTCGTATCCACTTGTAACCCTTAACGGAGGAGACTATGGACCTGAACTCGCAGTTATCCGAATCATTTGCCCGCATCAAAGTCATCGGTGTGGGCGGCGGCGGCTGCAACGCCGTCAATCGCATGATCGAAGAGGGCCTGCAGGGCATCGAATTCATCACCGTCAACACCGATGCTCAGGCGCTGCTGCTCTCAAAAGCCCCCACCCGCGTGCGCATCGGCGATAAGTCGACCCGCGGCCTGGGCGCCGGCGGCAACCCCGAGTCTGGCCGCAAGGCCGCCGAGGAATCGGCCGAAGAACTGTACGAAGTGCTCAAAGGCAGTGACATGGTCTTCGTCACCGCCGGCCTGGGCGGCGGCACCGGCACCGGCGCGGCGCCGATCATCGCCCAGATCGCCAAGGAAGTCGGCGCCCTGACCATCGGCGTCGTCACCCGCCCCTTCACCTTTGAAGGCTCGCGCCGCGCCCAATCGGCCGAGAACGGCATCAGCAAGCTCAAGGAACACGCCGATACCCTCATCGTCATCCCCAACGACCGCCTGCTGCAAATTGTCGACAAGCGCGCCAGCCTGCAAGACGCCTTCCGCACCGCCGATGACGTGCTGCGCCAGGGCATCCAGGGCATTTCCGAACTGATCACCGTCCCCGGTCTGATCAACCTGGACTTTGCCGACGTGCGCGCCATCATGTCCGAGGGCGGCGCGGCCCTCATGGCCGTCGGCACCGCCTCGGGTGAAGATCGCGCCCGCATCGCCGCCGAAAGCGCCATCTCCAGCCAGCTGCTCGACATCACCATCGACGGCGCCCGCGGCATCCTCTTCAACGTCACCGGCGGCAACAGCCTGACCCTGTTCGAGGTCAACCAGGCCGCCGCCATCATCAAAGAGACCGCCCACCCGGACGTCAACCTCATCTTCGGCGCCGTCATCGACCCGAGCATGGACGACGATCTGCGCATCACCGTCATCGCCACCGGCTTCGATCGCGCCGGCGGTCTGCGCCCGGTGGAACCCGTGCGCAAGGCCACCATTGAAGACGTGCGCCATCACCCCATGCAGCCGTCGCAGCCGGCCCAACCGATCCAGTCACAGCGCCCCACCAGCCGTCCCAGCGAACACGCATCGGTCAGCCCGTCTTCACCCGAGTTCCAGCCGCGCGTGCTCAACACCGACGATCTGGATATCCCCGCCTTCTTGCGCAACCGCGGCAGTCAGCGCTAAACCCGCCGCTGCCCGCCTGGACGACAGGCCAGGTCTACCTCCGCGCATGCCACGGCGCCAGGGTCTAAAACCCCCGGCGCCGTGGGGCGTTCTTAGCCCCGGCGTTTCAAACCCGTTTCAAAAAGGGCCGTTTCCCCCATGCACAAAAAATTCTCCCGCCCCCCTCCTGCCCCATCCATTCTATCCGTCCCATCCGTCTCATCCGTGTTCCCACTCGCCCCGTCTGATCCGTCCCATCCGTGTTACCGTATCAACCGCGTTACCCGTCTAAATCCCGTCCTACCATCGTCGTGTTTTTTGCAGTTCTGTAAGCGTCCGGCGCCGGCGCCATCCGGTAGAATTGATTTAAATCTGGCATATTTCCTGCACTCTTATCTTCAAGCCCCAAACCTGTGCGGTTCGCTCCCCTGGAGCCAGCGCACACCACCGCAACATCTGGGCGCCGGCGCCCTTTCATGCCCCTAATGACCCACATATGGGACACATTTTCTAGAACGATCTTTCCATCTTAAAAACTGCGAGGGGCCCAAAAACTTTAAGATACGAAATCGACCAAAGCCCTTGCACAGCCCGGTTCGATATGCTAAAATCCATACATACCAAATATACGGGTAAATAACTATCCGAACCCCCATATATGGGGGGTCGTGTTTTCACAGAACAAATGTCCCCGTAAATCCCACCCTTTGGAGAGACTATGCGCTGTCCTTACTGCCAACACGAAGAATCAAAAGTACTGGACACCACGCACGATAGCCGTGGGGGAATTCGCCGCCGGAGGGAATGTGAGCAGTGTCACCAACGCTTCAGCACCCTCGAGCGCGCGATCCTGACCATCCCCTTGCTGATCAAGCAAGACGGCACGCGCGAGGAGTTCGACCGCGAGAAACTGATGCGCGGCATTCGCATCGCCTGCGCCAAACGTCCCGTTTCGGCCGCCGACATCGAAAAGCTGATCAGCGAGATCGAAGCCTCGCTGCAGCGCCTCGGTCGGGCCGAGATTTCCTCGCGCGTCGTCGGTGACATGGTGATTGCCGGCCTCAAAGAACTCGACCAGATCGCTTACATCCGCTACGCCATCGTCTATCTGCATCTGGACGATCTCAAAGCCATCCGTACCGAAATCGACCGCTTACTAGAAGACTGAGGTAATGACATGACCCAAACCAGCTCCGCTCCCGTGCTGCCCACGGCGTCGCTGCCCGCCGACCTGCCCCCCATCCAACTGACCGACAACGCCCGCCAGGTGCTCGTGCGGCGTTACGTCCGCCGCGGCGACGACGGCAAACCGTGTGAAACCGTCGAGGAGATGTTCTGGCGCGTCGCCTATCACGTTGCCAGCGTCGAACAGGCCTGGGACGGCGATGTCATCGCCCGCGCCCGCCAGTTCTACGAACTGCTCACCAGCAAACGTTTCTTCCCCAACTCGCCCACCTTCACCGGCGCCGGCACGCCGCTCGGCCAGCTTGCCGCCTGTTTCGTCCTGCCCATCGCCGACGACATGGGGCGCGACCCGGCCGGCATCTTCCAGACGCTGCGCGACGCCGCCCTCATCCAGCAGACCGGCGGCGGCAACGGCTTCTCCTTCTCGCGCCTGC
>CAZHTS010000036.1:0-49472 GCA_964535315.1 uncultured Anaerolineaceae bacterium | reverse complement strand
ATGTATTAAGCACGCCGCCAGCGTTCATCCTGAGCCAGGATCAAACTCTCCGCATAAAATTATCACCTTTCGGTGTTCATTTCTATCGCGGCATTTCTCAAGGGCTCGCTTGCTGCTTCCTATTACTCTTCAGTTGTTAAGGTTCCGCTCAACTCCGAGAACCCTCTCCCCTTCACCGCCCGATTTACAGACGAAAACGCCGATGCTTTCCATGACTTCTCCGGTCACATCGGCCTTCCTCTTTGTTATCCGGCTGCTTCGCAGGTTCAGATCCTCAGCCAACGAGTATTGAGTTGTTATCGATCTGCTTTCGCTAGATCATTCACTCGTGAGGATCACATTCTACCCGCTTTGCTTTCGCTTGTCAAGGGGTTTTCGCAAATTCGTTTGTACGATTTTGCCGAAATTTCAAAGGTTCCCTTTTCGGAAGTTGGGTACTGAGTTGTATGATTTGCCCCTGCGGGCGAAATCTTGCTTTGTTTCAAGCAACGGGCTGGATTATACTCGTGTCTGATATCCTGTCAAGGGATTTGCTAAAAATTGGTCAGACATTTTCTCAAATTGCCCACAAATCGCCAGGCCGGGAACTTTTTCGCCCCTTATTTCATCTATTCCCTGATGGTAGATTTGAAAATGATATAATTTCCGACAAGATGAGTACTCTTTCCCCTGTACACCCCCGTTTACGCCCACCCTCACCCCTGGCTCAGTTCGCCCTGGTGATCGTGTTGGGCGCCGTCTTCTTCCTGATCGCCCTGGTGGCCCTCTCGACCGGTTATCAACTCACCCACCTGCGCCAGATCTATCCCGGTGTGCGCGTGGCCAATGTCGACGTGGGCGGCCTGGCGCCGCGGCAGGCCGCCGACCGCGTCTCACAACAATATACCTATCCTCAAACCGGCCGCATCCTCTTTGTCGACGGGCAGCAACGCTGGCTGGCCACCCCGCTCGAACTCGGCCTGTTCCTCGACCCCGAGACTTCGGCCATGAACGCCTATGCCGCCGGACGCAGCGGCGGCCCCTTGCAGCGCCTGGCCTTCCTGGCAGGCGTCGACCCCGCCAGCCGCACCCTGGCGCCGGCGCTGATCTTCGACGAACGCCTCGCCTATCGCTATCTCGACACCCTGGCGCGCCAGATCAACCGTCCGACCGTCGAAGCCAGCATCGGCCTGCAAGGCACCCAGGTCGTCACCACCCCCGGGCAGGTCGGGCGCAGCCTGGATATCCCCGCCAGCCTGGCGACCCTCACTCCCCTCATCTATAGCCAGCAAGACGGCATCGTCAATCTGCTGGTCAAAGAGACCCCGCCGGTGATCCTCGACGCCGGCGCCCAGGCCCAGCTGGCTCAGGCCGCCCTCAGCCAGCCGCTCACCCTGACCATGCCCGCCGAACAGAAAGACAACAGCGGCCCGTGGAGCATCGACCCCGTCAACCTGGCCGGCATGCTCACCTTTGAGCGTACTCCGGCAGGCTACCGCCTGGCGTTGCAATCCGAACCGGTGATGAACTACCTCACCCAGTTGGGGGAGGGGCTGCAACGCTACCCGCGCAACGCTCGTTTCACTTTCAACGACGAAACCCGCAAACTGGATCTGATCCAGCCCGCCGTCGTCGGCCGGGCGCTGGACGTGCAGGCCACCTTTCAGGCCATTCAGACCGGACTGCTCCAGAACCAGCACAGCATCCCGCTGGTGTTCGTCCTGGCCGAGCCTAAGGTCACCGATCAGGCCAGCACCGACCAGTTGGGGGTACGTGAACTGGTGCACGCCGAAACTTCTTATTTCTACGGTTCCAGCGCGGCGCGCATCCAGAACATCACCGCTGCCGCCAGCCAGTTCCACGGCCTGTTGATCGCCCCCGGCGAAACCTTCTCGATGGCGCAATACCTGGGCGATATCAGCCTGGATAACGGTTACGCCGAGGCTTCGATCATCTTTGGCAACAAGACCATTAAAGGCATCGGCGGCGGCGTTTGCCAGGTCAGCACCACCCTGTTCCGCACCGCCTTCTTTGCCGGTTACCCCATCAACGAACGCCACGCCCACGCCTACCGGGTGTACTACTACGAAAAGTCCGCCGGAAACCGCATCAACGCCAGCCTGGCCGGGCTGGACGCCACGGTGTTCGTGCCGTTGGTCGATTTTAAATTTACCAACGATACGCCCTACTGGCTGCTGATGGAGACCTATGTCAACCCGCGCGCCAGCAGCATCACCTGGAAGTTTTACTCCACCCGCGACGGGCGCACCGTGGACTGGAACACCAGCGGTCCGGTGAACATCGTCCCGGCCCCCGAGATCGAATATCGCGAAAACAGCGACCTGGCCAACGGCGAGATCAAACAGGTGGAATGGGCCGCCGACGGCGCCGACGTGACCGTGACCCGCACTGTCACCCGCAACGGGGCGGTCATCCTGCAAGACACCTTCAAAACCCATTACGAACCCTGGGGCGACGTCTACGAATACGGCCCCGGCACCGAGATTCCTCCGCCTGCGCCGCCGCCCGAAGGCTGAGTCCTGGAATCCCGGATTCACGTGGTACAATTATCAGAATTCGACTGAAATCTACTCGGAGGCAGAATGGTAAGCTCGGAACTGCTCGATATCTTGCGATGCCCGGTTTGCGTGCGGGAAAAAGAAGGGGTGCTGACCCTCACCAAGGGAACCTGGCTGGTATGCAACGAATGCGGGCGTAAATACCCAATCGTTGATGATATCCCCGCCATGCTGGTGGACTACGGGGATAAATGGATCAAAACCGCTGTGGAGGATTTGCCGGTGCCACCGCCGGCCATTGGATAAAATTATGGCGCAAGTTACCCCCCAACCCGCTCGTCGCCGCGGCCCGGACAAGATTGGCCTGGCGATTTTTGTCGTTCTACTGCTCATTGGCGTGGGCGCCGGCCTGTTTGTTTATAACCAGGTCTATGCCTACGCTGTCACAGCATCAATGGTGAATCTCCCCGGCGCCCCGGTTGAGATCGCGGGCGGCGTCATGGCCACATCCACCCCCATGCCCGGTGAAACACAAATTGCTATCCCTACCCCGCAAACCAACATTATTGAGATCGAACCCTGGGACGGCACCAGCCGCATCAATGTCCTGGTCATGGGCCTGGACTACCGTGACTGGGAAAAAGGCGAAACGCCCCGCACCGACACGATGATGTTACTGACCCTCGACCCGCTCAGCAAGACCGCCGGGATGTTGTCCATCCCGCGCGACATGTGGGTCAATATCCCCGGTTTCGATTACGGGCGCATCAACACTGCCTATTTCCTGGGCGAGATGTACAAGGTGCCCGGCGGCGGTCCGGCCCTGGCGGCCCAGACGGTCGAGAACTTCATCGGCGTGCCGGTCAACTTCTACGCTCAGGTCGATTTCTACGCCTTCATCAAGTTCATCGATCACCTCGGCGGCCTGGATATGTACATCCGCAAGGAGATCAAGGTCGACCCGCTCGGACCCGGCAACACCGTGGTGCTCAAACCCGGCGTCCAACCGCTAAGCGGCGCCGTGGCGCTCGGCTACGCCCGCCAGCGTTACACCGAGGGCGGCGATTTCGATCGCGCCCAGCGCCAGCAGGACGTGATCATGGCCATCCGCCAGCAGATCCTCACCCTCAACATGATGCCCACCCTGATCGCCAAGTCGCCGCAGATGTACGCCGACATTTCCACGGGCGTGCGCACCAACCTGACCCTCGATCAGGTTATCCGCATTGCGCTGTTGGCCCTGGAAGTGCCCGAATGGAACATCCACAGAGGCATCATCAACCCGCCCGATCAGGTGCTGCTGGCCAACTCGGCCGACGGACAGGCCGTGCTCATCCCCGTCCCGGACAGGATTCGCCTGCTGCGTGACGAAAT
Source organism: uncultured Anaerolineaceae bacterium (assembly GCA_964535315.1). Classification (GTDB taxonomy): domain Bacteria; phylum Chloroflexota; class Anaerolineae; order Anaerolineales; family Anaerolineaceae; genus CAZHTS01. The sequence continues at coordinate 45,600 of CAZHTS010000036.1, read as the reverse complement.
CTTCACCACCGGTGGACCGGTCAGCCCGGCGGCCGCTTCTCAGGATCAGGCCACCCTGATCAAAACAGAAGCGGCGCGGGTGAAGGTGCTCAACGGTTCGGGTACCCCTGACCTGACCGCCCGTACGACGCAGTTTTTGCGCGGCCAGGGGCTCGACGTCGTCATCGAAGGCAACGCCAAGGAAGCCTACAAAGCGAACTCCGTTGTAGTGCACACCGGCAAGCCGTATACGATCAGTTATCTGATCAAGACCTTTAACATCCCTGACAACATGATCGTCACCGAGATGGACGAACCCAACCCTGATTGCGATCTAGAAATCATCGTCGGCAGCGATTGGGCGCAAAACAATCCTATGCCCTGATCGACCATCATTTCAGTCACTGAGGGCTGCTCATAAATCGAGCAGCCCTTTTTAATTTTCAAACCAAGGCGCATGTGCAACCAATTGACCGCCGCGGCTTTGCGCCTCTGCGCCCCGGCGTTAGCTTTTAACCCTGGAGTGGCAGAGCGCCGGTCATCATCTTACCGGCAACGGAAGCATTCCCTGCCCCTACGGCTGGGTAAACTTGAGCGAACGCCCACCCAGGTAGCTGCTGCCATCGGCGCGCGAGCATTTACCGGCGCGCAGATCCGCCACCACGTCGCCGTTATCGCCCACCTGCAAACTGTAGGGCGTATCCGCCGCCATCACAAAATCGGCGTAGCCGGGATTGGCTTCGGGCGCCAGGCCGGTGAAGAACGAATCCTGACCGCCTTTCCAGGTCACGGTAATACGCACACCCGCCACCGGCTCACCGGCGCCATCCACGACCTGCACCTGAAGCAAACCGGCCGGCAGGGCAGGATCGCACACCTCACGATTGTCCTTCAACTCAAAAGGCGGGCCCGAGGTGGGCAGCGCCGTAAAGGTGGGACGCGGCGTGATGGTGGGCGTCAGCGTGGCGGTGGCCGAGGGCTGCGGCGTGGGCGTCTGGATCGCCAACGCCGCGTCGAAAGTAGCCGAAGGCGTTAACGGGTTCTCGGGGGTGGGCGCGTCGGTGGCCGTGCCCGCCGTCAGGTTGGTGGCCGGCGCCGCCGTTGGGTTGCTGAGCGGCTTGTTCAAATCCGAAGCCAACGCCGCCAGGGCGCGCGCTTCGGTGTCGGCGCCGCCCTGTCCAAACAGACGCTGAGCCTGTTCGACCAGGGCCTTTTGCGTGTCCTCATCCCCCAAAAGTTTGAGCCGCTCACGCGCCCGCCCGATGTCGCCGTTGGCCTGGTAAGCCTGCGCAATCAGCAGGCGATAGCCATCCTTTGCCTCGGGGCGCAGCGACTGCGGCGCGGCGTCAATATACTCGGCCGGGCTGATAATCCAGGCGTACAGGACCCCAACGACCAGCCCGATTAGCAGGCCCGTCAACAGAAACCACGGGCCGCGTCCTTCATTACTGTGACGTCCGCGCTTCACGGCTGCTGCCCTCCCCCCGGCGCACCCCAGACGGTCAACGCCTGAGCAAGCTGCGCCAGCAGCTCCACGTCGCGGTTGCTGTAATTCAGCTCGCGAGCGGTGAGGATGGCTTCCTGCACGCTGCGCAGCGGAGCAGCAGAACCCAGGGCCTCCAGGCGCCGCGCCGCCAGGTTGACATCGCGCTGTGTATCGAATACCTCGGCCGTCATCAAAACATAATCGGCCTTGTAATCCTTGCGCAATATCTCCGCGGTAGTATTCAGGTATTCGACGGGATTGAGCATCCAGCCATAATACAGCCCGAGGGCTATCCCCATCAGGATACTGACAAAAAACAGGACCAGCCTGCCGATGCGTGTGGTCATTTTACTCCTTGCCAACCAGGAAGTGCACAACAACCCTGCCGGAACCACCCTACCGGTTGCAAGTTGTGTGCCGCCCAAACGGGCATCAACATTCTGTCCTGATTATAGACTGCTCACCCGCCCTTCGCAAGGCAACGGCGTCATTCGTTCGCCGACTTTTTCTCCGATAGGCTCTTAATGGTTTCTCGCTGGCGATAGATGATATCGCGCACCACATCGCCGATTGAGATGACCCCTAACACAGTTTCCCCGTCCAGAACGGGCAGATGACGTACACGTTTAAGCGTCATCAATTCCATGCATTCTTCGGCCGTCTGGTCGGGATGAATGATATGCAGGTTGCGCGACATGATTTCGCTCACCGCGGTATCGCGCGAGGCTTTCCCCTGTAGAATAATCTTCCGCGCGTAGTCGCGCTCGGTGATAACGCCAACCAGTTTATCGCCCTTTAATACCAACAACGCGCCAATATCTTTATCGGCCATCAGGCGCAACGCCTCAAGAACAGAGGCCTCCGGCGAAATCGACCATACATCATAGCCCTTCAACTGTAGGATCTGTCGGACCGTATTCATTCTTGCCTCCTGTGGATGTGTTCATAGATAGCGGACTGCAACTATCCAAATTGTAGTACAGGCGGGAACGAATTTCAATCACCCGGCTAACTTTTTCTACTGTCAAAGGCTATCAAACATACTCCCCCCTGTTTCAGAGATAAAACCGGGGGGAGATGACCATTCAGATGAGCCGGAAAATGCTTACGGCGAGCAGGCGATGCTGAAATCGGCCTTGCCGAATCCCTGGTTGTTTGGATCATCGACATAGATCCGCTGCCAGCCGCTGTAATTCACCCCCGGACCGCCCAACGTCCAGGTGGTGCTGACCGTCTTGTGACCGGCTGAACCGTAATCCAGTTCCTGCCATGGGCCGTGAGCGCCATCACTGCGTTCCCAGCGGAATTTAATCGTGCCGGCCTTATTAACGGTAATCTTGGCGGTAAAGTTGATCACCACCGGGCAGGCGCCGGCATACGCCGCCGGGCTGGCGTCGGTGCTGACGCTGGTCACCGCAAAAACTCCCGACGGCTCAGACGTGCCGCCGACCACAATTTTGACCCAGAAAGCCTTATCGCCGGACGTGCCCAGGCCAAAACGGGCGCCGCTGGCGTTTTGCAGCTTCCAATAACCGGTATAGGTTCCAGCCGCCGCCGGGGCCTTGAGCGTCACCGAGATGTCAATCGACTGACCGGGATTGACGTTGCCGGCCAGCGGGATGGCTGCCGGCCCGTCCATGGCCGTCCCCCCGTCGAACACCAGTTTATAACTGGGTGTCCACGAACACGAGCCGTTGTTGCGCAGCCGCCAGGTCTTGGTAAACGACGCCCCGGCCGAGACGGTGGCGCCATCCGGAATGGTCACATCCGTCTCGAACGTCGCCCGGTCGCAGGGGACGGGCACGGGAGTCGGGATGGCAATCGTCGGCACCAGCGTCGGTAAAGGCGCCGTCGGTATCACCACCGTAGGCGGCGGCGGAGCGGTAGGTGGTAGGGTGGGCAGCCCGGCCGTCGGCGCGACCGCCTGCGTGTTTTTGGCGTTCTGGGTGCTAAACGCTTCTACCGTTTGAACCGCTGCCGTTCGGGCGGCATCGCCCGGTGACAGTTGGGTGGCGCCGGCGCGCGGCATGTTGCAGGCGCTCAACAATATCGTTAACAGCAAAAAAACACCGAGCAAACGAAATGTCTTAGACATATCTCCTCCATCATACAAAACGCGCTGATCACAGACAAAGTTCATCTAATCATAGCATAACTACCAGAAGCGCGATAGTTTCATAGTATTAACGTTTATCCCGGCCCTATGGTTCCGAAAACGCGCAAAAATGTGTCACTTAATAAGCAGCGATCCCACCCAAACCGTAAAGACACAGGCCATACACAAACCGCTCAACAAAAAGATCACCCCCACGGTCAGCAGCGCCGTCTGCCCGGTTGCGGCGCGCTGTAACACCGCCTGCTCCGGTCGCTGGGGATTGTAGTACACCATCACCCCCGTCCCCGGCGGAAAACGCCCGGCGGCGGCCCCTGCCTTCCCGGCAGTGGGGTACGTCGCCGTGGCGCCAAACGCCACCTGCCGGCTGCGATACACCTGCCCACCAACCCGGTATTCATATTCCAGGCGATGAATAAAAGAGGTGGTCGTATCGCCTTCACTGTCGGTCGACACCTCTTTTTGCACCTCCGATTGCACAATCAGACCGCCGGTCGCCGGCCACCCCTGGCTGGCGGCCGCCCGGCGCCGGTTGCGCCACACCAGATACAACTGATAGCCGCCAATAGCCGCCACCCCCAGCCCAACCAACAGGACACACAACGCACCCCACATCCCATCAAATGCAGACATAATCAGTCCTCTTCAAGACAAAAAATCTCGGCCCAAAGCGGCCGGACGATACGACTATAGTATAGAGAGAATTGCTGCCAGATTCAAGACCGTTACAAACAAGACACAAAGTGTCGCATTTCCGCCGGCCAGCTTGTATATTTAAGATATATTTTGTAAAATATGAGCATTGTGTATATAATAAAATCAGTTCTTATTCATTCGTGGGAAGGAAGGAAGGCAGGCAAGCTATGAGTGGTCTTAAAAAATCCATAGTCTTCCTGGTCGCGCACTTTTTAATAGTGCTTAGCCTGGACAAAATACCGTTTGGCGACGTGAAACTGGTGCTGGAGCCGGCCGTCTACATTCTGATGGGCGTGGCGGTAGCGCTCATCCTGCTGCTGCCTGTCTTCAGGCATATCTCTGTATACGGATCGCTGGCCTTGTGGATCATCGTTTATATTGGCTACCGGCTGTTATCGCTCGGCACGCGCCCGCTCCTGGCGGGGTTGGATATTTATCTGACCATCACCGACCTGGCGTTGATCTCGATCGCCGTTTTCCTGGCCAACGAAGTCGCCAAAAACATCCGCGAAATCGATGCCATCATCGAACAGGTGACATTCGCCGGTTTGGGGCAGAAAGTCTTTGACGTCGAAGACGCCGAAAAAGACATCCAGCTCGAGTTCACCCGCAGCCGGCGTTATGGGCGCCCGCTCTCGTTGCTGGTCATCAAGCCCCTGGCCGGAACGATGAACGATGTTTTACGGAAGAAATTGCAGGACCTGCAAAGCGAAATGGCCGAACGCTACCTGATTGCCAACTTTGCTCAGGCCATCGGCAGGGTGGTGCGGCGCACCGATATGATCATCGATCAAAGCCAGCAGAATCGCTTTTTGATCCTGTGCCCCGAGACGGCGCCAGAGGGCATCACCATCCTGGCGCAGCGCATTCAAGAAGCCGTCAGCGAGCAGCTCTCGATCAGCGCGGCCTGGGGCGGGGCATCTTTCCCCAACGACGCCCTTACGTTTGAAAGTCTGGTAGAACAGGCCGAAAACAACCTGCTCAAAGATTTCAGTTCGCCGGCGGTTGAAAAAGTACCCGAACCGGCCGAAGAACAGAAAAGCAATTAATCGTTAAGCACAAAGGGGTTGTTGCGCCATGACGACGAAGACACAATCGCTTCAATACGACTACACCTGGCTGGATCGATTCCGGCCAGAAGACCGCTGGTTGACCGGTCCTGCCTATCTGTTCGCCAAGCGCACCATGGATCTGCTCCTGGTGCTGGCTTCGATGCCGTGCTGGGGATTGGCCATCGCCCTGATCTGGCTGGCGATGAAGATCGAATCGTGGCGCGACCCGGTTTTCTTTATCCAGGAGCGCACCGGCAAAAATGGCCGCCGCTTTAAGATGTACAAATTCCGCACCATGGTGGTCAACGCCGAAGAGCTCAAATTGCAGTACGCCCATCTCAACGAACTCAAGTGGCCCGATTTCAAAATTACCAATGACCCGCGCATCACCCGCATGGGGCGTTTTCTGCGCAAAACCAGCCTGGACGAACTGCCGCAAGTAATCAACGTCCTCAAAAATGACATGAGCCTGGTGGGTCCGCGCCCGACCTCGTTTAGCGCCAAAGCCTACAACCTGTGGCACACCGAACGTCTGGACGTCCAACCCGGGCTGACCGGGTTATGGCAAATCATCGGGCGCGGCGAAACCGAGTTCGATGTACGCCTGCGCCTGGACATCGCCTACATCGAACGGCGTTGCATCTGGCTCGACTTCCAAATCATCGTGCGCACAATCACGGCCGTTTTCCAGCAACGCGGAGCCCATTGATATGCCCCACCGGCCGCGTCTCGCCTATGTCATGTCACGTTTCCCCCATCTACCGGAGACCTTTATTTTGCGCGAAATGAGCGAGATGGAGCGGCAGGGCTGGCAAATTGAGCTGTATCCCCTGATCAACCAGCGGGAAGACATCGTCCACGCCGAGACACGCCCCTGGTTGTCGCGCGCCCACCACAGCCCCTTTCTTTCCTGGCAGGTGGTGAAAGCCAATCTACGCACATTCCTGCGCCAACCCGGACGTTATCTCCAGACGTGGGCGCAGGTGCTGTGGGGCAATCACGGCGATCTCAACTTCTTGCTGCGCGGCCTGGCGCTCTTCCCCAAGGCGGTTGGCATGGCAGCCCAGATGCGCGCCGAAGGCGTGCAGCACATTCACGCCCATTACGCCACCCATCCGGCGCTGGTAGCCTGGATCATCCACCGTTTAACCGGCATCCCTTACAGCGTGACGGTTCACGCCCACGACATCTTCGTACGCACGGCCATGATCGCCCCCAAGTTGGAAGGGGCCGAATTCATCGTCGCCATTTCCGAATACAATCGCCAGCACATCTGCCGGCTGGTGGGCGCGCACCTTTACGGCAAGACGCACATCGTTCACTGCGGCATTCGCCCGCAGTTTTTCTCGCCGCGTCCCGCCGATGCCGGTCGCAGCGGCACGTTTGAAATTCTCAGCATCGGCAGTCTGGAGCCCTATAAAGGGCAAAAGCACCTGGTTGAAGCCTGCGCCATCTTGCGCCAACGGGGTGTCCCCCTGCGCTGCCGCATCATCGGCAAAGGAGAAGAGCGCCCCGACCTGGAACGGCGCATCGCACAGCACAACCTGGCCGGCACGGTCGAATTGCTGGGCGGACTGCCGCAAGAAGAAGTGGCGCGCCTGCTGCCGCTGGCCGATTGCTACGTACAACCCAGTATCATCACCCCCTCGGGGAAGATGGAAGGCATTCCCGTGGCATTGATGGAAGCGCTGGCCTGCGCCGTGCCGTGCGTCGCCACATCCATCTCCGGCATCCCCGAGTTGGTGCAGCCCGGTAAAACCGGCTATCTGGTGCCGCCAGCCGATCCGGCTGCCCTGGCCGACGCTCTGCAGGCCGTTTACAGCAACCCTCAGAACGCCGCCCGTACTGCACAGGCGGGTCGCCAACTGGTGCTCGACCAGTTCGAATTATCCGCCAACGTTCAACAACTTTCACAAATTTTTGAAAGTGCTTCTGCCGCAAAGGCGCCCGGCTTGCAACTTGCAAGCGCAATCACAGCTTGACACGGAGGGCCATATGGAATTACGCATTTACTTACGCATGTTACAACACAGCTGGTGGGTGATTATCCTCACCGCGTTGATCGCCGTAAACGCCGCGCTGATTTCCTCTTACATGGCGACCCCCATGTATCGCAGCAGTGCCCGTTTCGTCGTCAGTCCCAACCCCACCCAGTTCAATCAAAACGACATTTTCAGCAGCCTGGACGTGTTGGACAAACGCTCGATCATCTCCACCTACGCCGAGTTTATGAACAGCGACCGCATTTTCCGCGAGACGCTGAACGAGTTGAAACTGACCGGTGACACCGGCGATTATACCCACGTCACCGTGGTACTGCCGGACGCCAACATCCTGGAACTCTCTGTCCAGGGCACCGACCCGGTCATGGTGGCTGCCCTGGCCAACGACACCGGGCAGCGCGCCATCAACTACATCCGCGGGCTGTACCAGGTGTACGATATCAGCCTGCTCGATCCGGCGGCCATCTCGACCGAACCCATCAGTCCACAGCCGCTGCGTGACACCGGCCTGGCGCTGGTGTTGGGGATCGTACTGGGCGGAGCGCTGGCCCTGCTGCGCGAACAGATGCTGCTGCCATTGGAAGCCTACCGCCAGCGCAACATGCTCGACAAGGCTTCCTCGGCTTACACCCGCCGTTACTTCCAGCGCCAGTTGGAAGCCGAAGCGGTGCGCAACCCCAACGGCACCTTCTCGCTCGGCCTGCTCGAACTGGACGGCCTGCTCGAACTGGTCGACACCCTGCCGCAGCCCATCGTTCAGACGATTCTGACCCGCATCACCAACACCCTGCGCAAAGAATTGCGCGGCAACGACCTGGTTGGGCGTTGGTCGGATGCCTGTTTCGCCGTTTTGCTGCCCGCCACGTCCGAAGCCGCGGCGCGGCGCACGCTCGAGCGCATCCGCCAGGCCCTGACTGTGCCGGTGGTCATTGACGCCAACACCGAAGCCTTCAGTCTCAATCCGCGTTTGGGTGTGGCCACTTTCCAGGGCAACGAAAGCGTGCAGGAATTGATCGAACGGGTGCAGATCGAGTTAGAAACCCCAAGGGGTTGAGATGACTACCCGTTCGCCCTCCTACACGCCATCCAGGCTGATGGCCGCCATTTTTGGAATGGTAGCTATCCTGCTTGGCCTGGGTCTGGGCGCTTTTCTGGTGCGTTGGCCCGACGCCACCCAGGCCACCCTGATGGTGCTCGGCATGATCGCCGGTCTGGTGGCGGTAGCGCGCCTCGAATTCGGTTTCCTGGTGCTCATCTTCATCACCTATGTTCGTCTTTCCGACAACCTGATCACCTACTACAACGCTCCCTCAATTGCCAAACCGTTCGTAGGGCTGCTGTTTGCCGCCGTACTGGTGCGCGCCCTGCTCACCGGCGGGTTGCCACGCGGCTGGCTGCGCCCGGCCATCCTGGTTGGGTTGTACGGGCTGATCGTATTCAGTTCACTCTTTTACGCCGAAGACTTTGCCATAGCCAGTACCGCCCTGGACGATTATTTCAAGGACGGCATCATCGCCATTCTGGTGGTCTTACTGCTGCAAAACATGAACAACGCCCGCCACGCGGTCTGGACGTTGTTGGTCGCCGGTATCCTCATGGGCAGCATCACCACCTTCCAATACCTGACCGGCACTTTCAACAACATCTATTGGGGGTTCGGCCAGGGACAGATGCAAAACATCGTCGGCGAGACCGAAGGCTATCGCATCGCCGGGGTGATCGGCGACCCTAATTTTTATGCGCAAATCCTGGTGGTGCTGGTACCGCTGGCCTTTGACCGCCTGTGGAACGAAAAATCGATGCCGCTCAAATTGTTGGCCGCCTGGGCGTTGACCGCATCGCTCCTTTCGATCATTTTCACCTTTTCGCGCGGTGGATTTGTGGCGCTGGTCATCGTCCTGCTGGCGCTGGCCATCTACCGCCCGCCGCGGCCGTTGGAAATCGCCGTGCTGATCATCCTGGCCATGTCCGTACTGCCCTTTGTGCCAGCCAAATACATGGATCGCCTGCAAACCCTGACCAGCCTGGCAGGGCCCAACGCCGATGTGCGCACCGAGGTTTCTTTTCGCGGCCGCGCCAGTGAACTGCTGGCGGCCACACGCATGTTCGCCGACCGGCCCCTGCTCGGGGTGGGGGTCGGCAACTATTCGGTTTATTACCAGCGTTACTCGCGTGAAATCGGGCTGGACCCCCGCACCGAAGCCCGCGCTGCGCACAATTTGTTCCTGGAAATTGCCTCCGAGACCGGCATCATCGGCTTTTCGGTCTTTCTCTTAATCCTGTGGGCGGTGTTTAACGGCCTGCTCAAAAGCTGGCGCATGCTCAGCTCTGCCGATCTCAAACAAGACGCCAATCTGCTGGCGGCTTTTGCCATCGGCATGCTGGGCTACCTGAGTGCGGCCATGTTCATCCACGGCGCCTATCCGCGCTACCTGTGGCTGCTGGTCGGTATCGCCCTGGGGCTGCAAGAGGCGGCGCATAATCGCCTGTCAGACTATCACGAGCCAGCCGACTGAGAGGAAACAGCGTGCACGTATTACAGATGATCGACTCGTTGCGGGTAGGTGGAGCACAGATGCTCCTGGTTCATTTTGCCCGCGAGGCGCGCCTGCGCAACGTGCAAACCACCGTGCTCAGCCTGTATCGCGGGGTAACCACCACCGTCGTAGACGAATTACACGCCCTGGACGTTCCCATCGTCTGGTTCACGGCGCGCAAGCTGTTCGCCCCGCGCCGCATCATCGACATCACCCGCTTCCTGCGCCAGGGAAAATTTGACGTCATTCATACCCATCTGTCGTACGCCAACACCCTGGGGACGATCACCGGCCGGTTGAGCGGCATCCCCGTGGTTGGCACCCTGCATTCTGCCGGCATCGACGATCATCCGGCCCAGGCGGTTCGCGACCGGGTCGAAACCTGGGCCATGCGCTACGGAATGCGCAGCGTGATCGCAGTGGGGCCCACCGTAGCCAGCGTGCACGGTGAGCGTCTGCGGGGCAGGCCCATTGAAGTGATCCCCAACGCCGTGGCCGACGCCGTCCGCCTCAGCGGCGAAGAACGCAGCGCCCTGCGCCGCGAACTGACCGGCGACCCGCAGCGCCCGCTGGTCATTGCGGTGGGACGCCTGACGCCCGCCAAAGGCTACGGAGATCTGATCACCGCCTTTGCCGGCCTGCACGCACGCCGGCCCGAGGCGCGCCTGGTCATCGTTGGCGACGGCACCGAGTGCGAGGCGCTTACCCAACAAATCATCGCGATGGGCATGCCAGAAACCATCCTGCTGGCCGGCACGCGCAACGACGTGCCCCGCCTGCTGGCTGCCAGTGACCTGTTCGTCAGTTCCTCGCATTGGGAAGGACTGCCGCTGGCCATTCTCGAAGCGATGATGGCCGGCCTGCCCATTATCGCCACTGCGGTGGGAGATATTCCCAACGTAATCTTACCCGATTCGGGTATCGTCATCCCTCCCCACCAACCCCAAATGCTGGCCAGTTGCATCGAAGAACTGCTGGCCGACGAAGCCCGGCGTCGTTCGCTGGGCGAAGCCGCCCGGGCAAACGCCATCCAGAAATACAGCGTGCACGCCTGGGGCGAGCGCGTCTTCGGACTGTATGCTTCGTGCTGCGGAGTTGAAAGCCAATCGTTGAGGAACCCATGAACCCCGAACTCCGCATTGCCATGATCATTCACGGCTATTTACCCCTGATCGGTGGGGCCGAGCGCCAGTTGGGCGCCCTGGCGCCGCGCATGCAGCAAGAGGGCATGGAAGTACACGTGCTCACCCGGCGGGTCAACGGGTTGCCCGCCTTTGAAGTAATCGAAGGCGTGCAGGTGCATCGCCTGCCGGCCCCCGGCCCCAAATTGAGCGCCTCGCTGATCTTCACCCGCGCCGCCCTCACGCTGCTCGGCAAATTGCGCCCCGACGTAATTCACGCCCACGAATTATTCTCGGCCACCACCACGGCCATCGCCGCCCGGCGGCGCTGGGGCATCCCGGTGGCCGTTACCGCTCACCGCAGCGGCCCGATTGGCGACGTGCAGCGCCTGCAGCAGAAGCTGTTTGGAGCACAGCGCCTGGCAGCCTTTGTGCGTGAGGTGGACGCCTTTATCGTCATCAGCCAGGAAATCGACGCCGAACTGGCCGGCGCCGGCGCGCCGGCAGAGCGCCGCCATTTCATCCCCAACGGGGTAGATAGCCAGCGCTTTGCCCCTCTGCCAGCCGGCGACAAAGCCGCACTGCGCAGCCGGCTGGGGCTGCCCGGCGATGCCCCGCTGGCCGTCTTCAGCGGCCGGCTCGAGCCCGAGAAACGGGTCAATCACCTGATCGCCTGCTGGCCCGAGGTTCGCGCCCGGCATACCAACGCCCAACTGCTGCTGCTCGGCAGCGGCAGCCAGGAACGCACCCTGCGTCAGAGCGCCGGCGAGGGCGTCCGGTTTGTCGGCAGCGTAGACGACGTCACCCCCTATCTTCAGGCCGGCGATATCTTTGTCCTGCCCTCGGTTGCCGAGGGGCTTTCGGTGGCGCTGCTCGAGGCCATGTCCTCCGGGCTGGCCGTCATCGCCACCGCTGTAGGCGGCAGCCCACAACTGGTCGCCAGCGGCGCCAACGGCCTGCTCATCCCGCCCGATGATCGCCCGGCGCTGCGCCAGGCGTTGCTCGATGTATGCGCAGATGAAGCGCTGCGCCAGGCCTACGGCCGCGCCGCTCGCCAGCACATCCTGGAAAATTATGCCATCACCAGCATGGTGACGCGTTTGCAGGCCGTCTACCGGCAGCTTTGCAAACGAGAAGGGACGGTTCTATGATCGGTATCCTGTTTTGGTTATGTGTCTTGTTCGTCGTCTACGTCTACGCCGGCTACCCGCTGCTGCTGGGGCTGCTGGCGCGCCTGCGCCCCAAACCGGGCGCCTACGCCAGTTACACGCCGGTTGTGACCCTGATCGTAGCCGCCTATAACGAGGAACGCGTCATCGGCAAGAAGATGGAAAACTGCGTGGCGCTGGATTACCCGCGCGACCGTCTGCAAATCCTGGTAATGAACGATTGCTCCGAAGACCGCACGGCCGAAATCGTAAGCGGCTTCGCCGGCCAGGGAGTGGAACTGGTCACCGCCCCGCAGCGGCGCGGCAAGATGGCCAACGTCATCCACGCCATTCAAAACCTGGCGCGCGGCGAAGTCATCCTCATCTCAGACGCCACCAATCTCTACGCCCCGAACGTATTGCGCGAGTTGAGCGCCCCCTTTGCCGACCCGACGGTAGGCGCCGTGTTTGGGGCGCGCGACATCGTGCGCGGCGACGGCGCCCTGGGCGACTCGGAGGGACTGTACTGGAAATACGAATCCTTCATCCAGGAACAGGAGACCCGTCTGGGGTGCAGCACCGGCGCTTTCGGCGACATCTTCGCCATCCGCCGCAGCCTGTTCGAAACCCCACCGCCGCGGGTGATCAACGACGATTTCTTCATCGCCATGCGTCTGGTCAAACGCGGTTACCGGGTGGTTTACAACCCGCAGGCGCGCACCTCGGAGCGCGTCTCACCCACCGCCCAGGATGAAGTCACACGCCGCGCCCGGATGATTGCCGGGCGTTACCAGGCCATCTCGATGGCCGGGCAGTTACTGCCCTTTGACCGCCCGCGGCTGGTGTGGCAGGTGCTCTCGCACAAGTTCTTTCGCCCACTGGTACCCTTCGCCATGATCGGCGCGCTGCTCGCCAACGTGGCGGCGGTCCTCTGGCCGCCCAGCGCCGGCAATCTGGATCTGATCCGTCTGGCGCCGCCTTTCAACTGGATCCTCATCGGCGCCCAACTGTTGTTCTACCTGCTCGCCCTGGTTGGCCAGAACCTGGAACGCAAGAATACGCTGGCCAGGATGCTCTACCTGCCAACCTTCCTGGTCAACAGCAACCTGGCTGCTTTGTTTGGCCTGTACGGCTTTCTCACCGGCAAGCAAAGTTCGTTGTGGAAGCGTGTCCCCCGCCGGGACATCACGCAATAATCCTATGCACATGATAGCTAATCTACTGAAAGGAGGAGCGTCCTTGCGGCGCACAACAGGAGATATGAAAAAACTCTTCTATGGACTGACCCTCGTTTTGTTGCTCTTCGGTCTGTTTGCTCTCCCTACCCCAGGTCTGGCGCAAACCGGCGGCCCAACTCCCACGGCTACACCGACTCCGGCTGCCCCGCCCCTCACGCCTTCCACAGCCGTCGTTCTACCCGATATGCCCGATTCTCAAAGCCTGGTGTCCTTCAGCATGCTGAAGGTAGTAGACACCGTGATGCAGGGCCCCTATGATACCCTGCAGGTGCGTGTGGGCACCCCTTCCACCTGGAAACTCACCGATAAAGCGGAGATCCAATTACTGTTGAATCCCCACTATAGCAGCGGCACTGTGTTAAACACCAATGCCATTGCACTGCGCAGCGCCGCGCTCTCTGTTTTTGTCAACAACACCCTGATTCAGACCATCTCGCTCAACTGGAGCGGGGAGCAGTTGCGCACCATCGCCATCCCGGCGAACGCCTTACAGGTACGCAACGATGGGCGGGTAGATCTGCGCCTGTTCCTGGATGCTTCGGTGGACTGCGACATCGACCAGAAAACCACCCTGACCGTATCGGCCAATTCGCGTTTCTACCTGGCGCACGAACTCGTTCCCCCGCCGGTTGACCTGACCCTCCTGCCCCGCCCGATCTATCAGGACGGCTCCTTCATCATTGAGCCTGCCCTGTTGGTGGTGCCGGACCAGCCCTCGGCCGCTGAATTGCAGGCCGCCCTGACCGTGGCCGCCGGCTTTGGGCGTATGACCAACGGTCAGCTGGCGCTGCCCTTAACCCCGGTCAGCACGCTCAACGCCGATATGCAAAAGAATTCCCACATCCTCTTCGTCGGTAAGCCTGCCGGACTGCCGGTGCTTGCCACGGCAAAACTCCCCGATGCAGCCGGCGCCGGTGAAGACGACGGTGTGGTTCAAACGGCGATCTCGCCCTGGAATGAATCCCGGGTGTTGCTGGTTGTGGGCGGCAAAACAGATGGCGCGGTCATCAAGGCTGCCCAGGCGATCAGTTCGGGCGCCCTGCGCACCAGCGCCCGCCGTGACCTGGCCCTGGTGGTCGACGTCAAGGAAAGCGTTCAAATCACCACCGTCAGCGCCGATCGCACTTTCGCCGACCTGGGGGCGCAGGTCATCACCCTGTCCGGCATCGGCGTCGTTGGCGACGAAATCCGTTTCTTCATCCCCTACGGCCAGGTAACCAACAGCGAGGCCTACCTGAACCTGGTGTTCAGCCACTCGGCGCTGCTCAATTACTCCCGTTCCAACATGAGCATCCTCTTGAACGATCTGCTGGTCGGCAGCGCCCGTTTCAGCGATACGACCTCAGACGTTCACACCGTCCGGGTCACCCTGCCGGCCTACGCCGTACGTCCCGGCGTCAACCGCCTGGCGTTCGACGCCAGCCTGATCCCCACCGATAACTGCCTCGACTTCACTCAAAATCAGTTGTGGGTCAACATCTTCCCCGATTCGTTGCTGCACATTCCACTCTTCCCGGCCCAGGTCAACGCCACCACCTTCCTCAACCTGGGGAGTTACCCTTACACCTTCAACGACCATCCCACCTTGCGTGAACTGGCCTTCATCCTGCCGCAAAAGAACGCAACCGCCTGGGACATCGCCACCAAACTGGCCATCGACCTGGGCCGCCGCTCCTATGGTGAACTGATCGAGTTGAAAGCGGTCTACGGCGACACCGTGCCCGAGGACGTGCGCAGTCAGAACAACCTGATCGTCATCGGCAAGGCCAGTGAGCTGCCCATTCTGGGCATCATCGCCGGCAATATGCCGGCGCCTTTCGCCGAGGGCAGCAATCTGGCGACCGAAAGCAGTATGACCATCACCTATCGCCTGCCGCCGGACATCGACCTTGGTTACCTGGAACTGTTCCCCTCGCCCTGGGATGCGGGCCGCACCACACTGGGCATCTTTGGCAGCACATCGCAAGGGTTGAGTTGGGCCGGTAACGCCCTGACCACGCCGCTGCTGCGCGGCAAACTGGCCGGTAATTTTGCCGTCATCAACGACCAGCAGGTCCTGAGCAGCGACTCGCGCGCCGGCTTCGGCACCGGCAACCTGTCGGCCACCGCTGCGCCGTTGCAAGGCACGCCGCAGCCGGTGCTCCTGGCCACCCCCGTTCCCCCGGCCACCCAATCGTGGGTGACCGCTCGCTCCTGGATCCTGCCGGCCATCGTCGTAGTCTCGGCGTTGATCGTCATCATTCTGCTGGTGGTGATCATCGGCGCCATTCGCCGGAAGTCCTGATCGTTCTTACCCTGTCCTTCACCGGGGGCGAGGCGCTGCCTCGCCCCTGGATCATTTGTAATGCCGCCCAGGATAGCGGAACATGCCATCAAAAACCAAGCAAATTGCCTTTGAATGGGCCGAACGCGCCGGCGTCTTTCGCCTGTTGCAGGGCTGGGGCGGGCGCCCCGAGGACCGGTTGTACGTGCTGGCTTACCACCGCGTCGACACAGCGCAACACCGTCCCTGGCTCTCCCCGTTTGAACTCAGCGCCTCCCCTCAACAATTTGAAGCGCAGATGCAATTGTTGGCCCGTCACTACCGGCCGGTCACAGTGACCGAAGTGCTGTCTGCCGCCCTGGAGGGCGCCCCATTACCTGCCAACGCCGTACTGGTCACCGTCGATGATGGCTATCTCGATTTCCAGGAGGTCATCTTCCCCGTCGCCAGCCAGTATGGCATCCGCCCCTTGTTGTTCGTCCCGACCGGCTACGTCGGGCAGGGCGCCTTCTGGTGGGATCGGCTGTATCGCGCCGTATACGGCCACAACGAGACGCTCCTCAACACCCCGGCCGGCGCCCTGTCGCTGCGAGACGATGCTGAAAAGAAACGAGCCTACCTGAGCCTGAGCGCCTATTTCAAACGCATCCCGTACCGGCAGGCCCGGCAAGAACTGGACAGCCTGTGCGCGCCCGTCGAAAACGAGCAGGCCGCCCCCCGCAGCACGCTGGATTGGGACGAACTACGCCGTCTGCATCAGGCAGGAGCGGCCATCGCCGCCCACACCCATCATCACCCCATCCTCAGTCAGCTAGCGCCCGAAGAGGCGCGCCTCGAGTTGCGCCAATCGCAGGATCTCATCCGCCAGCACCTGGGCGAAACGCTGCCCGTCTTCGCCTTTCCGGATGGAACGCCGCAAGCCATGAGCATGGCGCTTCTGCCCATCCTGCAAGAAGAAGGTTTTGCCCTGGCGTTCACCATGATCAGCGCCGCCGCCCGGCTGCGCTCCGATGCGTTACTGCATCTGCCCCGCCTGGGCGTGTGGCCCAGCCTGAGCCTGGCGCAATTTCACTATCACCTCACCCCACTTTATTACGAAAGTGCATAGGCCTCTATGGGAAAAAAAATCGCCTTCATCCGCATCTGGCCCACGCCGCCCATCGCCGCCAGCGTATCCAGCGTCCTGCAAAAAAGTTTCCCCGAGTATGAGATCGAGACCACGGATCTCATCCACATCCTCAAACGACGCAAAGACATCCTCTTGCTCAACGCCCTGGCCTTACCGTTTGACTACGGCGTGCCCATCCTCTGGCAGCCGCGGCGCTTCCGGCAAATTTTTATGGGCAGCACCTATTTATTCCAGCGGGTGAAACGGCTGATCAACGAACGGTTCGCCGGGCGGCAGGATGAGTTCGCCTTCACCTTCCAGTTACAATCGCTATTCGATACCCGCATTGCCGGCCTGCCCAATTTTATCTACACCGACGGCACCCACCTGGCCAACCAGCACAACCCGTATTTCGGCGATTGGAAACATTTCTCACCGGCCTGGATCGAACTGGAAAAGAGCATTTACCAGAACGCCACACGCATTTTCACCCGCAGTTCCGACATCACGCAATCGTTACAACAGGAATACGGCGTTGCCTTGGAAAAGATCGCCTGTGTATACGCCGGCAGCAATGTACCGACCGACGCCGGCGAGCCGGACAACGCCGGGTACAGCAATAAAGAAATCCTGTTCGTCGGCACCGACTGGCGCCTCAAGGGTGGGCCCGAACTGAGCCAGGCCTTCCTGCGCGTGCTGGAACGGCATCCCGATGCGCACCTGACCATCATCGGCTGCGCCCCCAACGCCGGGCTGCCCAATTGCACCGAAACCGGTTTGATCCCGGTCGAAGAGGTGCGCGCTTATTATCACCGCGCCGCTATCTTCTGCCTGCCCACCACCAGCGAGGCGTTCGGCGTGGCCTTCATCGAGGCCATGGCTCACCGCCTGCCCATCATCGCCACCAACACCGGCGCCATCCCGGATTTCGTCCTGGACGGCGAAAATGGCTATCGCCTCACCATTGGCGACGTAGACGGCATCACAGCTGCTTTGCTGCGTCTGCTGGACAACCCGGCGCTCTGCCGCCAGTTTGGCGAGCGCGGCCGGCAACTGGCGCTGGAGCGGTATAATTGGGACGCCGTCGGCGTTGCCATCCGGCGTCACGTTCTGGCCGCCCTGGCCAATCCCACATCCCAGGAAAACGAGACCGCATGAGCCGCACCCATTTTCTACCTCATTTTTTCCGTGACGTTCGCCTGGGAGCCCCGCGCACCCACCTGACCCTTGCCCCAGAACACGACGACGAGAGCCGCCTGCACGCCGCCTACGCCTGGTTAAGTCGCAGCATTCACCAGACGGGCGGACAGGGCTCATCCAAAGGCTACTCCTACCTGAAAGGCTGGATGTCTGCTTACCCTGAAACCAGCGGATACATCATCTCCAGTTTGCTGGCCTACGCCGGGGCATTCCAACACCTGGAAGCGCAGCAGCACGCCTACGCACTGGGGCAGTGGCTGCTGGAACGTCAGAACATGGATGGCGGTTTTAGCAGCCGCCAGACAGCAACGGGCGGCGCATCGCTGGTCTTCGATACGGGGATGGTGTTACAGGGTCTCACCGATCTATATCGCCACGGCGGCGATCCGGCCTTCCTCCAGGCAGCGCAGCGCTGCGCCCGGTTCCTGAGCGCCACCCAGGCCGAAGACGGCTCCTGGCATAACTGCTACAACAATATCCCTCACGCCTACCATGCCCGCGTCTCCTGGCCGTTGCTGGACTACGCCATCTATCAAAAAGACGAACGCGCCTTACTCGCTGCGAAGAAAAATTTTAGCTGGGTCATGGCCCAACAAGGCGCCAACGGATACTGGCAGCAGGCGCACTTCACCCCCAAACGGCCCTTTGCCAACACCCACAGCCTGGGCTACATCCTCGAAGGGTTTCTGGAGGCCTACCGCATTCTGCCGGAAAATGACTGGCTGGAACGCAGCCAGCCGGTAGCCGACCGCCTGATGGCCGTGCTAGAAGAGCGCGGCTTCCTGCCCGGTTACTTCAACGCCGGCTGGCAGGAGCAGCGTATCCTGCCCTTCTCCTTTGCCTGCCTGACGGGCAGCGTACAGATTGCCCGCTGCTGGTATCTGCTGGCGCAGATCAGCGGGCAAAAGCGCTACCAGCAGGCCGCCGACCTGGGGCTGCGCATCGCCCTGGCTTACCAGGACATCCAGACCCACGATGAAGATATCTGCGGAGCATTGCCCGGCTCGGCGCCGTTTTTTGGCGGCTATCTGCCGCTGCAATTTCCCAATTGGGCAACCAAATTC
Organism: uncultured Anaerolineaceae bacterium; assembly: GCA_964535315.1. Taxonomy (GTDB): domain Bacteria; phylum Chloroflexota; class Anaerolineae; order Anaerolineales; family Anaerolineaceae; genus CAZHTS01. The sequence goes on along the minus strand of CAZHTS010000036.1, from coordinate 26,592 downwards.
TTGATGGATGCCCTGCTGGAACGCAGAAAACTGCACTGATCCCCCGGCAAAGCGCTCACTGGCCTGTCTGCGAGGCATCCTCGCGGTTGGAGAAACGCGCCGCCAATGCGTCCCATCGCTGATGGAGGGCAGCCACGCCGACGTAAACCAGCCAGGGGAGCGGTCGTTTGCGGATTACCCGGTAATGCCAGTAAGGGCGCGCATCGCCGCCCCAATGGCGTTTGTAGCTCTCGTCGCCGCGCAGGAAATCGATTCCCGCCAGGCCGCGCTCAAAACCATCCTTGAGCCACAACATCATCAACAATTTACCAACCGAAAAATCCAGGAAATTACTATCATAGCCGGTACGCCAGCCCTCGCAACAGTTTCGGTAGATAAAACCGTAGTTATACGCTACCGGCTGCTCGCCGATAAATAGAAAAGAGGCGTCCAGCCATTTCAAGGGCCCCATGCGCTCGATCAGAGCGTATTGAAAATCACATTCGGCCGGGACATACAGTTCGCCAAAACGCGCCTCGGCGCTGATTTTTAAGATCCAATCCATGTGCTGGCGGGTGACCTCGCCGGCGCAAAAACGGCGGAAAGACACTTCACCCTGCCGTTCGGCGCGGCGCAGCCGCTTGCGTAAATCGACCTGCAAATTTCTGGAAATAGCGCCAAAAAACGTGTCCCAATCGCCCTGCACCGGCAAATAAACATGTGAACGAGCCGTCGGGTGGAGAACAAAACGCCCGGGCGGCAGCGCCGCTGCCAGCGTGGCAAAATTGGGGTCCGCACCGCTGACCTCGCTCACCTCAAACAGGTCCCAACGCCGTTCGGCCAGCACATCGCCCAACAGCGCCGCAAAAATTTGCCGGTCGCCATCTCGTACGAGAAAACCACCCATATCCAACGCCCCGGCTGCCAGGCTTTGCAGCACCCGGAACGGCACGCCATACTTACGCCGGGTGGAAAACATCAGGGGGGCAATACCAACCAGTTCCTCCCCCTGCCAGGCGGTTACCAGGCGCAAGGTGTGACCGTGGTTAAAGTGCTGCCACCAGGAGAACAGCCATTCCCAGCTTAAAAAGGGGTTGGCAGCCGGGCAGCGCTCCAACAAAACGCCCCAGGCTGGAGCCAGGGCGGCAAAATCCTGTGTGGTCTCAATACGTTTAACCGTGAACATGCTGTTTTCCAATCGTTTTACTTTGCTGTAATGCTGGCCGTCCGTTCAACCGGGTCAACCGTTACAAAACCGCGTGCAAAATCCCGCCGCCACAAGTCACCCTGACGATAACGCTCTCCCAGTGCTGCGCCCAGATCCAGGCCATAATTGTCGTACCACCAGATCTGATTATAGCTGCTGTGATGATTATACCGGAAAGCAGCCGTTCCGTTATTAATCAGCAGGTAAGAAGCGTAAGCGAATTGCTGGCGCTCCAGGTCCTGGCGCTCGCCCTGCGCCACCAACACCAATGATTTACCCATCGCCTGAGAACGCTCCATCCGGCGCATTTCCTGTTCCCAGGTGTCGGGCTTGAGATAACCGGTGCGCCAGTCGACGGCAAAAGCTTCCTCCATCGCCCCATCCAGATAACGCAAATAACGGAACCAGACTGCCTCATCCGCCAGCGAGATGATGTTGGCTACCATCGGGCGACGCTGTGGGAGGAAATAATTCGTAGACAGGTATCCCAGAAACGACTCCACCGCCGCCTGATAACTGGCATCGTCCGGGTAACGGGCCGGATGATGTCCGGCAGCATTGAACTCCGCCAGCCCGGCCTCAACATTATCCAGGAAAACGCCATACCAGCCCAACCGCTCCTGACTGCGCCGCGCCCGTTCCAGCCAGAAGGCGCGCCACTCCGGGTTGCCGGGGTCCATCCACACATTGCGCCCATCACTAATGCGCCTGCCATCCTCATCCAGCAGGAACCAGTCCGGGTGTTCCACACTGATACGGCAAAAATCGCCGATCTGATCGGCCACCTGGTTGCGGAAGGGCTGTACATCACAACCACCCGGGTCCTGGATGCTGTTGAATAGCAGATATTGCAGAATCGGCGGATATTCCCCCATCGAACGCAGTTCGTCGCGCTCGGGTTCGTCCACTTTGGTCAGGATGAACGCATCGAAGTCCTCGGCCACCTGTTCCAGCCCGTTTTCTTCTTCGGGCGGCTTGTAGAACCAGACCAGCCGGGCAGCATCGTCCGATGTCTCCAGCCAGCCCACCGGCGGGTAAGGGGTGACCGTCGGCTGCGGCGTCGCAGTCGGGGTCAGGGCCGGCGCCGGATGATGGGCGATGGGGGCATAGCCGTAGCCCGGAAAGGCGACGCACACCAACGGCGCAATAACAACTATCAATATCAATATTGTCCTATTACCCCTTTTCAAAAAAGCCGTCGTTCTCATCGGCTCACCTCCTGACCTGGCAGGTCTGCCGGAACGTTAACGGCCCGGCAGACCCCTGCTTAAAAAGACTATCCCAACGCCGAAGTGCAATGCGGGCAGCGCGTGGCCTTAATCGGGATCGCAGTACAGCAATGCGGGCACTCTTTGGTGGTCGGCGGCGCCGCGGGCGCGGGCACCGGGCGACGCATACGATTCACCTGGCGCACCAACAAGAAGATGGCAAACGAAACGATCACAAAGTCGATGATGTTGTTCAAGAACAGACCGTAATTGATCGTCGCTGCGCCGGCCGCCTGGGCTTCCTTCAACGAAGCAAAGGTCTGGCCGCTCAGGTTGATGTACAGATTGGCAAAATCAACCTTGCCCAACAACAGACCGATGGGCGGCATGAGGATATCGTTGACGAACGACGTCACGATTTTGCCAAACGCAGCACCAATGATTAAGCCGACTGCCAGATCCAATACATTGCCCTTCAGGGCAAACTCTTTGAACTCTTTCAACATGGCGCACCTCGCAGAAAATTTTGGTGAAGCGGCACTGCCCGCTTACCCACATGCTATTAATATACTCCATGAAAAAAAATAAAGCAAATCATCGGAAGCTTACGAAAACACGGCGAAAAAACCGCGGCCTTCACCTTACGGACATCGCCAGAATGGGCGTGATATAATTTTTAAATTCTGTGGCGCCGGCTGACCGGCAGAAAGCAATGAACGCATATGAAAGATCATCCCTCAAACGCCATTCAAGAGTTACCGCCAGCCAGTTTCTGGATGACAGTAAAAAAACGCTACCGCGTTTATTTTTCCTGGCTGCTGTTTACCGCGATCGTTTATATCTTCACCAATGCGGCCAGCAATATCGATGTCAGTTTAGGATACAACTTTAACTGGAGCGATGTTCTCTATACATACGGGTTTGTCATTTTTATCGCCGCCGTGGAAATAGCGCTGCTCACGCTTGTACTGATCGGCGTGCGGGTTATGCTCGAGAAATGGTTGAAAATGAATCTGGAACGGCATACCCGCTTTGCTTTACTCGGCCTGTTCCTCATCACCTGTATACATCTTTTCGTTTCGATCTGGGGATAAAGGATACTGAATGAAACAAAAACTGATCGTATGCGGCGTAGCAGCGGGTTGGGTCTTCACCCTGTTATTCACCAACACCTATCTGAGCGACCCGTTAGCCCTTAGGAAACTACCGGATGCAATCCATTTCATCCTGCTCGGCGTATTCGGGCTGATAACCGGCGCCATCTTTTATGGCCTGATCGTGAATGTGCTGCAAACCCAAAGACGCAAGATCGAGCGTTGCCTGTTGCTGCTCGTCGCTCTGGCAGGCGCCGTTTACCTGTCCGCGCAGATAAACCGCCCGGCCCTGGCGCTCACCCGCTTTACCATCGCCCGGGTGACCCTCACAGCACTGCCGGAACACAACCCGGCCGCCAGTGGAAACGCGGTTGTCCTGCGCGAATTCAGCGATCCACAAAACGAAAGCATTCCTTTCCACACCTTAAACCCATCCACCGCCTGGGAGACGACGCCAAAGGGCCTGGCAGCCAGCCAGGAACGGCCTGCGGTTCTGCAATACAGCCTGCTGGGCGGCAAAGAACGGAACGTTCGCCTGCTCTTTGCCACAGGCGCAGACGCCGGCATGGTCGCCGTGAACGTCGACGGCAGCGAACGCCGGCTGGATTTGTATGAACCCGCGCCAGGGGAAACTGCACTGACCCTACCCCTCGGGCAGTGGTCGGCATCCGGCGTCAGCAACACCATCCATTGGGTCAATGCGGCGTCGTTCTGGGGGCTGCTGTTCCTGCTGCTTTCAACCCTTCATTGGGAAAAAGTGCTTCAAGATCTCAAACGGCAGGCGCAATCCTTAACCTGGCGGCAGATCGGCGACGCAGCCATGAACTGGTTTGAGGAAACCGCCCCACGCCTGCAAACGATCAACCTCCTGGTCATGATTTATGCTCTATTCTCAACCGTCATGATCCTGGCGTCGGCCCAACTGCCTGCCGGCCCGGCGCCGGTGACGCCGCCTGCCGCTTCCAGCCAGTCCCCGAACGTCATTCTCATCGCCGTAGATACTTTAACGGCCGAAGATATGTCTCTGTACGGTTATCCCCTGCGAACAACGCCCAACCTGGAAAAACTGGCCGAAACCTGGAGCGTCTACGACCGGGCCTACTCGACCGGCAACATGTCGATCACCTTCTTTCCCACCGTCATGAGCGGGCGTTACCCCTATTTCAACGAATTTTATCAATACGGCGATTTGGGCCGCGGCGCACAGGGCTGGCTGAATCTGGCGAGCATTTTGAAAAACATGGGCTATGAAACCATCTGGCACGGCGATCTTACGCCCGGCTACTACCACATGGGCTACGCCTTTGACCGCAGCATCTGCCGCACAGGGATAACCGGCTTCATCGACCGGACATACTACCAGATGCGCGCGATGCCCCACCTGATCCCGCCCTTCTTCCCCTTCACATTGCGCGCCCTGGAATTGATGACCATCAAGGATCGCGAGGAACAGCGCAATTGTGACGGCCTGGCTGCTGCCCAGGATCTTTTCCGCAGCCGAAAACCCGGCGACCCGCCCTTCTTTTTATTTCTCCACTACCTGGGGCTGCATACCCCCTACCGGCCAGACGTGTGGAATTACGTCGGTACGTTCCTGCCGCGCGAAGCCGGCTACACCGATGAGGCCAGCCTGGGGCAATTACGCCGGGGCCGATATGCGCCGGAAGAGCAGCCCGAGATCGACAAGTTTCGCCTGCGCTACGACGAGGCAATTTTAAACGAGGACCGGCGGTTAAACGAAACGATCGAGTTGTTGCGCACTGCCGGCCTGTACGACAACGCCCTCATCATCATCACTTCAGATCACGGCAGCATGTTTACGCACGGCTACACCGATTACGGCACACCGCTGTTAGCAATCCCCGAGACGCATGTTCCCCTGTTGATTAAATTCCCCAATCAACAAGAAGGCCGGCGGATTAACAACCTGGTCTCATCCGTCGACCTCTTCCCCACCATCCTGGATACGCTCGGCGTCCAATATCCCCGCGAATGGATTGATGGCCGTTCGCTGGTCGACCTGACGGCAAATGACCCCGAACGTTTCATTTATCTGCGGCGTTCCAATTCCACCCGCGCGCCAAACATCACCCTGGCGGTCATGGACGACCGGTATAAATTTGTGCGCCGGCTCGGCGACGAAGATTTGTATTTGTTCGATCACCAGGCCGATCACAATGAAGAAGACGATCTCTACCAGGCGCACATCGTAGAACCACAACGGGCAGACCTGCTGCACACGGCGCTCGACCGTTACAGTGAACGCATGCGCCTGATCCGCCTGGGAACCAACATCTTTGAAGCGCCGCCGCTGATCAACCCATAGGCGTCACGAACCAGACGCCAATCGCTTTTCCAGTTCTTCCGAGCGGGCGGTGATCACCCGCTCTGCGGCCGCCAGCCGTTCGGGAGCCAGGTGCCAGGCGCCAATCAGCGCACCCTCCGCTTCCGCCAGGGCAGCGTAGATTAACCGCAGCAAGCGGTGAATCTCTTGCGGCCCGCCGCCGAGACAGTGCAGCGTCTTTTCCACCTGTACGATGTGCTGGCGCAGATGCGCATCGAAACGATGCAGACGAAACTGTACCGGATACGGCGCCCCCTCCCACCACAACGAGCCACATTGCAATTCTTTTTCGCCCAGGGTGCAGAATTCGTTCACCACCCGCAGACGCAGCTCATCGTGGTAGATACTCAATCGCTCAAGCGACTCGCCCGCCTGCAAACGTTCAAAGTCGGCGTAAGGTTCGAGCAGTTCCTCGATCACCGCATCGGGCATGACGGACGGAAACAGCGCCTGGTCAAACTGATCGACGGCGAAATGGATGCGGGCGTAAAATTCCCGCTCGACGGCGACCACGTGGCCGTATACCTTGCGCAACGGCCATTCGCCCTCCGCCGGCGCACGGTCGAACCACTCTGTCTTTACGCCCAGCCAGACCGCCTGCCAGTCACGGTAGGCGGCCTGATATTGCGCCAGGGCACGCTGCGCCGGCGTAACCTGTGGCCCAGCGCATGAACGCTGCGCCGCCAGTTCGGCGGCCAGCTGGCGCAACTCCTCATAGGTGCGCAAAAAGGCATAACGCACCCCTTCGCGATAGCTGCGCCAGTTCCAGTCCCGCTCCAGGTCTGCGTCGCTCAGCGAGCAGGCGATCCGCGCCAAAGCAAACACACTCTCTTCAATCATGCCTGTTCTTCCACGTTCCCAGAAGAGCGATTCATCAGCCAGAGAATGGCGCCATAGACGCCAAAGGTCAGGCACAGGTCGATAAAGATAATAGAGATCAACACCAACGGCCCGGTGCCCTCAAACATCTGCCCGATCAGCCAGGGGAAGAACATCCCCCCGGCGCTGGCGCCGACAAAGAACCAGGCCGTGACGCTGCCGGTGATGCGCATGCGCCGTTCGGCCAGCACCAGCGTCACCGGGAAGACCGAGGCCATGCAGAAACCGGCGCCAAACACGCCAATTGCAAAGAAGGTCAACGAATCCGGAAAAGCCAGGATCAGGCCAACGCTGAGAATACTCCCCAACAGGTCGGCAAACAAAATAGTCGCCGGGCGGTAACGGGCCATCATCGGAATAGAAACCAGCCGCCCTAATGTCAGGGCCGCCCAATAGGCCGAATTCAGATAGCCGGCCACATCCACGCCGGCCAGCTGGCGTTTAATCACAAAGGTATAAATCCAGCCGCCAAAACTGCCCTCGGCGCCAACGTACAGGAAGAAAAAGGCCACAATCAGCGCCAGCATCATCGGGTTTGAACGCCCCACAGGCTGTCCTTTGGCGTCTGTAGCCGGCAGCGGGCTGGGCAGGCGCAGCAGCCAGACGATGGCCGGCAGCATCAGCAGCGCCAGCAGCCAGTAAGCCGGACGGATGTTGCCGCCATACAACAACACCATTTGCGACACGATCACCGGCGAGAGAAAGGCGCCCACCCCGTAAAAGAAGTGCAGCCCGCCCATGAAAGGCCCGACTTTTTCCCGATAGGCCCACACCAGCAGGGTATTGCCGCCCACATCCAGACCGCCTTCAGCCATGCCCAACAAGAGCAGCAACGCCGACAGCACCCACAACAACGACACCGTCGGCGCCAGGGCCAGCAAAACGCCCATCAGCAGCAACATAATCGACATGATGTAATGCCCGGGGATTTTACGATCATAGACGAAACCGCCCACATACGAGCCGATCAAGTAACCCAGCGAGCGGGTGGTAAACAGATAACTGATCTGTTGCAGAGTAGAAACGGTATTTTCGGCCAACCCCGGCAGGGTCGGCCCCAACGAGGCCGTGGTCAGGCCCAGGGCAATAAACGCCACGTAATATCCGACCGCCCGCGAAACGCCCGGCCGGGCGTCCGCCTGCACTGTAGACTGAGATGTAGCAGACATACGAACACCTTCTTTAAAGCAAGAGATGAACCGGCGACAACACCGGCAGTTTGAATTATACGGCCATCCACCAGAGTTGTACTTATCAAAATTAAAAGGAGGTTTGAATGACGGCCTTTTTTTGTTATAGTAGTAATGGTATGTGCGTTGTTGTATGATGAACTGGTTTTCCACCAACCCATCTGGTGCGCGGGGGCCCAGGGCCATTTGTTTTACTGGATCAGGAGGAGCCATGTATCGTTCGTCACGTTACGCGGTGTTATTGAGCATCACCCTGTTTATTTTGCTGGTAAGCGCCTGCACCACTCCACAAACGCCCACCGGGAACCAGCCCGGCCCCACCGACGCGCCGCTGGCCGTATACGCAGACACCGCCACACCCAAGGCAGCCGGGCCAACCGGACAGCCCATCGCCCTCAACCCGAAAACCGGTGGGGTGCTGACCTTCGCCATGAAAGAAGATGTCACCTCGATGGATCCACTCAAGGCCATCATGTACGGCGACATCCGCCTCAACATCCTCGTCGCCCAGCAGCTGGTCGCCCCCGACCGCGACGGCAAGTTCGTCGGCGTGCTGGCCGAGAAATGGGAGACCTCGCCCGACGGCAAGACGTGGATCTTCAGCCTGCGCAAGGGCGTCAAGTTTCACAACGGGCAGGAAATGACCGCCGACGACGTCAAATGGATCTTCGACCGCATCATGGACGAGACCACCGGCTGCGAACGCCGCACAATCTTTGCCGGTATCGGTCTCAAATACGAAGTGGTCGACGCCTACACCTTCAAGATGACGATCGAATCGGGCATGGGCCCCTTCCTCAGCTATCTGGCCACGCTCAACCGGGCGGCCATCATCCACCGCGACAGCTACGACGCCGGGGGCAAGGTGACCAGGATCATCGGCACCGGCCCGTTCATGATGGATGAGATCAAACCCGGCGAATCCTACACCCTCAAGAAATTCCCCGAGTACTGGCAAAAAGGGCAGCCGCTGCTGGATGGCGTGGTGCTCAAGGTTGTCACCGACGCAGCCGCACGCCTCTCGCTGCTGCGCAATGGGGATGTCGACATGACCGAAGACTTGCCCATCGCCGACGCCAACAAACTGGTCGGGAACCCCAACCCCAACTTCACCGTCAACGTGTATTACATCAACTCCGGTGACCGTCTGGTGCTCAACACCACCCGCCCACCGTTCGACAACAAGAACGCCCGCCTGGCAGTACAATCGGCCATCGACCGCGACGTGTACAACGAGGTCGTCTACTTTGGCCTGGCGCAGACCCACAACCAGCCGTTCTCACCGACCGATCGCTGGTATACCGACGTGCCGATGGTTAAACCCGACCTCAAACGGGCGCAGGAATACTTCAATGCCAGCGGTCTGCCGCAGGGTACCAGGGTCAAATTCATGATCCGTGACAACCAGAAGAAGGGCGCCGAAGTCATCCAGGCCATGCTGTCGCAGATTGGCTTTGCGGTCGAGTTTGACGTGGTCGATACCACCGCCTGGACCGACAAGGGCAAGAAGTACGACTACGACTTGACGATCGGCACCATGACCGGCATCTTCGACCCCGACCGTCCCTATGGCTACCTGAGCAAACAGAGCGGCAGCAACTGGTTGGTCGGCGGCTACGACAGCGAAAAGATGAACGAGTTGCTGGCTCAGGGCCGCTCCGAAACCGACTTCAACAAACGCAAGCGCATCTATACCGAGATCGTCCAGCTCATCCAGGACGACGCCGCCACGATCTACATGATGGGCCTGCCGTGGGTAGAAGCCTGGCGCACAGACGTGATGGATTACCGCTCGGGCACCTCGCCGGCGCTGATGATGATGGATGCCTCCGATGGCATGAACATCACCTGGCTCAATCGCTAAGCCGGTTGTCATACAATAAGGTGAGATTCCTCTCTTTCAAATCCGGCGGCGTTTTGCTATGATAACAATGATCGCTGCACCTGGATCTTTCAAACGGTTGCACTCTTACGGTTGCCGGTTTGCAGGTTGAACCCGGGAAGGAGCTGTTTTGGGACGCTATCTGGCGCAACGTGCGCTTGCTCTCGTACCGATCTTCTTGTTGATGACCGTGATCGTTTTTCTGTTGATCCGGCTGGTTCCGGGGGATCCAATCGATGTAATGTACGGAGCCGAAGGGATGGATGCCACGCGGCGCGAGGCGCTGCGGCAAGAACTCGGCCTGGATCAACCCGTGGTGATGCAATACGTGCGCTGGTTAGGACGCGCCCTGACCGGCGATCTGGGCAATTCTTATAAGGCACAACGCACGGTGGTGGAACTGATCGGGCAGCGGCTGCCGGCCACCCTGTTATTGTCGTTCGCCGCATTATTGGTTTCGGTCATCATCGCCATTCCGTTGGGGATCATCGCCGCCGTGCGACGTAACACCGGCGCCGATATCTTCGCCATGGTGTTCGCCATCCTGGGAATTTCGCTGCCCAACTTTTGGTGTGGCATCCTGTTTGTCTTGATTTTTGCCGTCTCGCTCGGCTGGCTGCCTTCCATCGGCTATGTCTCGCCGCTCGAAAACCCGCTCAAGGCGCTGCAACACCTGGCGCTGCCGGCCATCACCCTGGGCTGGTCGCTGGCCGGCGCCACCACCCGCCTGACCCGCTCAACGCTGCTCGAGGAGTTGGGCCGCGATTACGTGCGCACGGCGCGTGGCAAAGGCGTATACGAACACCTGGTGCTTACCCGCCATGCGCTGCGCAATGCCCTGATTCCCACCGTCACCATGATCGGCCTGCAACTGGGCTTTTTGATCGGCGGTGCGGTGGTCGTTGAGGCGGTCTTCGCCTGGCCCGGGATTGGCATGTTGCTGGTAGACAGCATCTTCGGCCGTGATTACCCGGTCGTACAGGGTGTCATTCTCACCGTTGCCATCTTCGTCGTCCTGATCAATCTACTCGTCGATTTGCTTTACACTTTGCTGGACCCTCGCATCCGTTTGGGCTAATTGGGAAAACCGCCGGGGCCGGCGTCCCGGCGTTGTCTCCAGGCACACACACCGTTTACTGTTTTGTGCCCCCGTCTATTCAACCCAGGAAATCAGAAAGGAGAAAGCTCTCGATGAAACGCTCGCTTACCTGGAAGTTTCTGCTCTCGGTTGTGCTTTTGACCCTGTTGGTGACGGCCTGCACGCCCGCCGCCGCCCCAACCAAAGCCCCCGAGCAACAACCACCGGCGGCCGAACCTACCAAGGCTCCAGAACCCACCAAGGCCCCGGAACAGCCGGCCGCAACCGAGCCCACCAAGGCCCCTGAAGCCCCGGCGTCTGCCGCCACCCCCAAGATGGGTGGGGTGCTGACCTTTGCCATGAAGGAAGACGTCACCTCGATGGACCCGCTCAAGGCCATCCAGTACGGCGACATCCGCCTCAACATCCTCGTCGCCCAGCAGCTGGTCGCCCCCGACCGCGACGGCAAGTTCGTCGGCGTGCTGGCCGAGAAATGGGAGACCTCGCCCGACGGCAAGACGTGGATCTTCAGCCTGCGCAAGGGCGTCAAGTTTCACAACGGGCAGGAAATGACCGCCGACGACGTCAAATGGATCTTCGACCGCATCATGGACGAGACCACCGGCTGCGAACGCCGCACAATCTTTGCCGGTATCGGTCTCAAATACGAAGTGGTCGACGCCTACACCTTCAAGATGACGATCGAATCGGGCATGGGCCCCTTCCTCAGCTATCTGGCCACGCTCAACCGGGCGGCCATCATCCACCGCGACAGCTATGACGCCGAAGGCAAAGTGGCCAAGATCATCGGCACCGGCCCGTTCATGATGGACGAGGTCAAACCCGGCGAATCCTACGCCCTCAAGAAATTCCCCGAATACTGGAAGAAGGGTGAGCCTTATCTGGATGGTGTGGTGCTCAAGGTCATCACCGATGCCAACACCCGCCTCAACGCTTTGCGCGCCGGGGATGTCGACATGACCGAAGACCTGCCCATCGCCGACGTCAAGAAGTTGATGGGCACCCCCGATCCCAACTTCACCGTCAACGTGTACTACTTCAACTCAGGCGACCGCCTGGTGTTGAACACCACCCGCCCGCCGTTCGACAACAAGGACGCTCGCCTGGCGGTACAGGCGGCCTTTGATCGCGACGTCTACAACGAAGCCATCTACTTCGGCCTGGCCCAGGTGCACAACCAGCCCTTCGTCCCCGGCGATGTCTGGCACATGGATGTTCCTGTGGTCAAGCCTGATCTGACCAAGGCGCAGGAATACTTCAAGGCCAGCGGTCTGCCGCAGGGCACCAAGATCAAATTCATGATCAAGGCCAACCAGAAGGATGGCGCCGAAGTGATCCAGGCCATGTTCTCACAAATCGGCTTTGAGGTCGAGTTCGACGTGGTCGACGCCGCCGCCTGGACCGACAAGGGCAAGAAGTACGACTACGACCTGTTGATCGGCACCATGACCGGCATCTTCGACCCCGACCGCCCCTACAGCTACCTGACCAAGAAGAGCGGCAGCAGCTGGCTGGTCGGCGGTTACGACAGCGAGAAGATGAACGAACTGCTGGTCAAGGGCCGCGGTGAAGTGGACGTGGCCAAGCGCAAGGAAATCTACGCCCAGGTGGTGCAGCTCGTCCAGGACGACGCCGCCACGATCTACATGATGGGCCTGCCGTGGGTAGAAGCCTGGCGCAACGACGTGATGGGCTACCGCTCGGGCACCTCGCCGGCGTTGATGATGATGGACGCCTCCGACGGTCTGAACGTCACCTGGCTCAATCGCTAATTCTTTTCTCGACACCAACGGGGTTTCCGGGTTCTGCCCGGAAACCCCACCCGGCAAACCCCATGACCCATTCCTCCGCCCTTACCGATCTGACCGAAATCCCAAAATCCAAAGACAACACCCTGAAACGGCTGTTGCGCAACCGCCTGGCGTTGATCGGCCTGATCCTCTCGGTCATCGTCACACTGGTGGCGTTGTTTGCGCCGCTGCTGGCTCCCTACGATCCGCTTAAAATGGATCTCAAGGATCGTTTAAAGCCCCCCAGCGCAGAACATTGGATGGGAACGGACCAGATGGGGCGCGACATTCTTTCGCGCGTCATCTACGGGGCGCGCATCTCGTTGGAAGTGGGCGTTGTGTCCGTGGCATTGGGCACGGTCGTCGGGCTGATCCTGGGCGCCGCCGCCGGTTACCTGGGCAAAACCGCCGATACGATCATCATGGGCATCATGGACGCCATCTACGCCTTTCCGGCCATCCTGCTGGCGCTGGCGCTGGTTGCGGCCTTCGGGCCGAGCCTGGTCACGGTGATGACCGCCATTGCCATCGTGCGTATCCCGATTTTTGCGCGCACCGTGCGCGGCTCGGTGCTGGCGGAGCGCGAGAAAGAATACATTGAGGCCGCCCGCTGCATCGGTCAGCGCGAACTGATCATTCTGGCGCGCCACATCCTGCCCAACATCGTCGCCCCACTGATCGTGGTGACGACCACCTATTTCGCCACCGCCATCGTGGTCGAAGCCTCGTTGAGCTTCCTGGGATTGGGGGTACCCCCGCCCGCCGCCAGTTGGGGGGTAATGCTCAACGACGGTCGCAAGTTCATGGAGGCCACGCCCCACGTGGTCATCTTCCCCGGTGTGGCCATCTCGCTTACCGTCCTGGGCTTCAATCTGCTGGGAGACGGCCTGCGCGATGTGCTCGACCCGCGTTTACGCAATCTCTTATGACAACTTCATCTTTACCTGGATATTCCCCCCAGCAGGCCGACGTCCTGCTGGATTTTTGTCGGCGCCTGGTGCGCATCCCCAGCCTGTCGGGGGCAGAGGGCCAGGTGGCGCAGGTCGTCGCGGCGCAGATGCAGGCGCTGGGCTTCGACTCGATCGAAGGCGACGACCTCGGCAACGTCATCGGCATCGTCAACGGCGACCTGCCCGGCCCGACCCGCCTGTTGGACGCCCACATGGACGTGGTGCCGGTCACCAGCCCCGCAGAATGGCGGCACGATCCGTATGGCGCCGAAATCGAGGGCGGGCGGCTGTGGGGGCGCGGCGCCGCCGATACCAAAGGCTCGTTGGCCGGCATAGTATGCGCCGCCGGATTCATCCCCCGTTCGGAGTTGCGCGGGCGGGCGGTTGTGGTAGCCTCGGTCTGCGAAGAAAACATGACCGGCGCCGCCCTGCAGCAGGTGCTGCGCCGTTATCCGGCCGATATGTTCGTCACCGGCGAGCCCACCGGGCTGCACCTGGGGGTAGCGCAGAAGGGGCGCGCCACGCTGTCGTTTGCAGCCGCCGGGCGCAGCGCCCACACCTCACGCCCGGAACTGGGCGAAAACGCCGCCTACAAGATGATCGAGGTCGTGCAGCGCATTCGCCAGATGCCGACCGAAAGCGACCCGCAGTTGGGTCCCGAGATCTTCGAACTGAGCGAACTGGTCTCCGAGCCGCTGCCCGGCACGGCCTTCGTGCCACACGGCTGCCGGGCGCGCTTCATCGGGCGGCTGATGCCCGGTGAAAACGCCGCCCACCTGCTCGAGCGCCTGCGCCGCGCTGTGCAGGATATACCGGGGGTAACCATTGAGCTTTCCGAACTGCGCCAGACCTGTTACACCGGCCGGGAACTGGTGGCCGCCGACTTCATCCCCGGCTGGCGCAACCCGGCGGACGATGCCTGGCAAAACGGGCTGCTGGCGCAGCTGGCCGCCGCCGGCCTGCCTGACGAGCTCTTCTACGCTCCGTGCGGCACCAACGCCTCGACCGGCGCCGGGCTGTTTGGCCTGCCGTCCTTCATCCTCGGCCCGGGCACGTTGGCCGAGGCGCACATCGTCGACGAATGGCTGGCGCTCGACGATCTGTTCGCCGGGCTGCAAGCCTTCGGCTGTGTGCTACGAACCTGCCCTGAAGGTTGACAAGCCGGGGCGGATACGGTATCCTTAGAGCACGTCCGGGTGGGACCGGCGCGGCAGAAACCACCGAACCCCGTCAGGTCCGAGAGGAAGCAGCGGTAAGGAGGCACTTCTGGGCGCCGCCGGCTAACCTGCCCGGACGTATTGTATCCCCCTTTCCCCCAAACCATTATGACTCTCAACGAAACCCCACCCGTCTGTAATTACGAAGGTTCGGATTATCAAACCAGCTTCTGGGAGCAGGGCGGGCGCGCCTACGAGGACGCCGTGGAAGCGGTGGCCTTGCAGCGCCTGTTACCCGCCGGCGGTAAGCTGATGCTCGAACTGGGCGCCGGCGCCGGGCGCAACACGCCGCGTTACCAGGGCTTCGAGCGTATCGTTCTGCTGGATTACTCCACCACCCAGTTACAGCAGGCCCAGCAGCGCCTGGGGCGCGACACAAAGTATGTCTACGTCGCCGCCGATATCTATCACCTGCCTTTCGCCCCGGCCCTGTTCGATGCCGCCACCATGATTCGCACCCTGCACCACATGGCCGACGCCCGCCGGGCGCTCGATCAGGTGCGCTCCGTGCTGCAAAACGACGCCGCCTTCATCCTCGAATTTGCCAACAAAAAGAACCTCAAGGCCGTGCTGCGCTACCTGCTGCGCCGCCAGAGCTGGAACCCCTTTTCCCCCGAACCAATCGAGTTCGCCCCGCTCAATTTTGACTTCCACCCCGCCACGGTGCGCGCCTGGTTACAGCACAGCGGCTTCACCATCGAGCGCCAGCTGACCGTCTCGCACTACCGCATCGGCCCGCTCAAACGCATCCTGCCGCTCGGGCTGCTGGTACGCATGGACGCGCTCGCCCAACTGACCGGCAACTGGTGGCAGCTCAGCCCGAGCGTCTTCGTGCGCAGCCGCGCCCGCAGTATCCCGGCGGCGGCGGCCCCCTCGGGGGCGTTCTTCCACTGCCCGGCCTGCGCCGCCCCGCTGGTCGACACCCCGCCCGAACTGACCTGCGCTGCCTGCGGCAAGACCTACCCGGTCAACGACGGCATTTACGACTTTCGTTAAAACGCAAAGGAGACGCCCATAGCCGGCGTCTCTTTTGCAGTTTGAAAGAATCCGTTTTAATCCATGCCGCGGCCGCGCATGCGCGGGTCCATAATGTCGCGCAGTGCGTCCCCCAACAGGTTCCAGCCCAATACAAACAACAGCAGCGCCAGACCGGGGAAGACCACGATGTACCAGTAGTTGGCCAGCACCGGGATCCAGTTGCGCGCAAAGCTGATCACCTGGCCCCAGTCGGCATAACCGACCTCGGTGCCGATGCCCAGGAAGCTCAGCGCTGCAAACGAGATCACCACCGTGCCGATATCCATCGACGCCAGGATCAGGGTCGAATAGACCGAGTTGGGGATAATGTGGCGGAACAGCATACGCATATCTGTGGCGCCCACCACCCGGGCGGCGTTGACGTACTCACGCTCGCGCACCGAAAGGATTTCGCTGCGGATCAGGCGAGCGTAGCCCATCCAGCCAAAGGCGATAATGGCAATCGTCGAGGGCCAGATGCCCTTCCCGATCACCGGCGTCAGGATGGCCGAGAGCGTCAGGGCGGCCATGATAAAGGGGAAAGCCTGGAAAATCTCGGTCAGACGCATCAACGTCTCGTCCAGCCAGCCGCCATAATAAGCCGCCATACTGCCGACCAGGATGCCGATGAACAGACTGATTCCCTCAATAATGACGCCTACCAGCATGGCAGTGCGCGCCCCCCATACAATGCCGTAAAAGATGTCCCACTGACCGCTGGTGGTACCCATGATGTGGATCCAGCGATCGGTGCCCATGATCGGCTTCCACCAGAACGGCAGTTCCGGGGGACGTGAGGCCCAGATGGTGCCGGGCGGTTTGGGCGTCGAGCTAAAACCGTCGCGCGGGATCTGGTAAGGGTTGCGCTCGCTCAAAGGCGGAGCAATCCACGGCGCCGCCAGCGCCAGGATGACAAAAATGCTGATCAGCGAGATCCCGGCAATCGAAAGCGGGTTGCGCAGGATGCCGCGGGCAATCCGGTACAGTTCCGGGCCTAACAGTCGTTCCCAACGGCTGGGCTCACGCAAGACCGGGCCAAACATGAGTGGATTATTGATCGTCGTCGTAGCCATAACTCACACAACTCCTTCGGCGACAGTTCTATTCCAGCCTGACCCGGGGGTCAAGGAAAGCGTACAGGACGTCCACCGCCAGGTTGGACAGGATCAGGATAAAGCCGGTCAACAGGGTGAACGCCAGAACGGTAACCACGTCCAGTTGGGCGGCAGCCGTACCGGCGGCCGAACCGATGCCGGGGAAATCAAAGATGGTTTCGGTAAACACTACACCGCCCAGCAGGGCCGCCACCTGCAAACCGCCAATGGTTGCTACGGGCAGCAGGGCGTTGGGGCGGGCGTGCTGGCTGATAACCGCGCTCTCGCGGATACCCTTGGCGCGCGCCGTGACGATGTATTCCTGGCGCAGCGTCTCGAGCATCGAAGAACGCGTCACCCGCAGAAACAGGGCCCAGTTGACCGTGGACAGGGTGATGACCGGCAGCACCAGATGGCGCAGGCCGTCAAAGAACACGTCTGAGCGGCCGTTGAGCAGGGCGTCAAACGTCACCATGCCGGTGTAACTGTGATAGGCCGGGGAGGAAATGACCGCCGCCGCCCAATCCGAGACCCTGCCGCTGGGGAACCAGCCCAACTGCGCATAGAAGAACATCAGCAGCAGCAGCCCCAGGATAAAGGTCGGGAACGAGTAGCCGATGATACAGGCCACCCGGGCGATCTGGTCGATAAGCTTGTTGTGGTTGACTGCCGCCACCATCCCTAACCACACCCCCACCCCCACAATGGGAATGATCGAGTACAACGCCAGTTCGAGCGTGGCCGGGAAGCGCCGGCGGATGATATCGATCACCGGTTGGGATGCAGAACGTGAGTATCCCAGGTCGCCGCGCAGCACGCCACCGCTGATCTCTCCGCTGGCCGGGTCTTTGACGCCCACCAGCCAGTACCAGTACTGCACGTAGACCGGCTGATCCAGACCGTAACGCTTGATGATGCCATCGATGGTTGCCGCGTTCTTGGGGATGTCGCGCACGTACAGGGCAGAACGCTGGGTGGGCGAAAGGAACTGCAACATGCCAAAGATTAAAACAGTCACCCCTACCAGGATGAGGGGCAGCATCAGCAAGCGGCGGAGCACATAATTAAACATAGGGTTTCTCCAACAGAACGGTTCCTGATGACGACTGTGGCTGGAGGGTCCTTCGGAGGAGTGTAAACCCTCCAGCCATCAACCGTGGATCCGCAGATATGGACTTAGTCTTTAGAAAGCGAGTAGTAGAGCAATTCGTTGATCATCGGGTTGTTGTACCAACCCTTGACCCAACGCTGGAAGTAGAAGCGAATGGTCGCCTGGGCCAGCAGCACGTCGGGGACGTTGTCATAGAAGGCCTGGTTGAACTGCTTGTAGATCTCGGCGCGCTTGGCCGGGTCGGTGGCATGCACACCATCAACCACCAGCGGGCGGAAGGTGTCCATCATTTCCTTGGGCATACGGGCCTTGATGCCGTAGTACCCAACGGTGTAGGTCATCGTCCAGTTGTGCGGGTCAGGGATATCCTGGTTCCAACCAACGATGAAGATGGGCAGTTTGTTGTTGTTCTGGCTCTGGATGAAGTTGGCCCATTCAACCGCCATCGGCTCGATCACGAACTTGGGATTGACCGCTTCCAGGTTCTGCTTGAGGATTTCGGCGATCGATTGGCGGGCGGTGTTGCCCGAGTTGTAGGCCAGGATCATGCGGAAGCCGGTGTCCCACAGGCTCTTACCGTCTTCGGACTTCCACTCGGCCGCCTTCATCTCCTCGGCGCATTTGTCGAGGTCCATGTTGTAGCGCGGGCTGTTGGGATCGTCGCCGATCTCGCCGAAGAGCATGACGTTGTTGGCGCGCTTGCCTTCGTTCATCATGACGTCCTTGAGATAGGTGTCATAGTCGAAGCAGTAGGCAAACGCCTTGCGCACGTGAACGTCCTTGAAGAAATCGGCAGGAATACCGTTGCCATCCAGCTTGCCGGAACCGATATATTCGTTACCGCCATCGGTGTTGACCTCAAAGCTGAAGTGGATGTCGGTGCGGCGGCCGCCCAACTGTTTCCAGTAGCGCAGCGCCGGCTTCTTCTCATCCAACGTTTCGCACTTGCCGGTATCGTCGCACGAATAGCCGACCAGTTCATCCAACTGCGGGTAATCGGCGGGCGAACCCCACAGGATGTAATCGGCGTCGCCGGCCATGAACATGGCGTAGCGGGTGCTGAACTCAGCAATGTCCTTGATGATTACGGTCTTGATCTTGGGAGCGCCCGAAGGGCCGCCTTCCCACAGCGGTTCCTTGCGCCAGTAATCTTCGTTGGCCTTGAGCACAACTTCTTCACCGGGGGTCCAGTGATCGAACTTGTAGGGGCCGGTGCCGTTGGGCGCCGAACCCAGCTTGAGGGCGTTCAGTTCCGCCGCAGTGGGGGCGTAATGCTTCTGCCAGGTGGCGCAGTCGCCGTCCCAACCGCCGTTGGCCATCACCCATTCCTTATCCATGATGTCCGCCCAGGTACCCGCCAGGGTAACCAGGAACGGGCCCCACGGCTGGGCCAGTTTGAAGGTCACCGTGCCGGCGGCGTCGTCGGCCTGAATGGCGCCCTTGACCTGCTCGCAGACATCCTTGAGCTTGCCGGCGTCAAACTTCACCATCGTCTCGCGCGAGTCAACCAGTTTTGCACTGCCATCCGGGTCGAGCAGGTCGGCGATGTCGTTGTTGTTGGTCGTGCCCATGATCGGTTCGAACAGCAGCAACTGCGGAGAAATGGTGCCGCCCGCCAGCAGACCGCGCTGGAAGGTGTAGGCCACATCGCTGGCGGTCAGGTCGCCGCCCTGGTGGAACTTGACGCCCTGGCGCATCTTAAACGTATAGGTCAGGCCGTCGGCCGAAATGCCACCGTTTTCGGTGGTGGGCAGTTCGCTGGCCAGCACCGGCACCAGTTCGCTGATCGAGTCTTTCTTGTAGAAGACCAGCGTTTCGTAGACGTTCTGTAAAACGTGGCCGCCGGAGTTTTCGTAATCCAGCGCCGGATCGAGCGTGTCCGGGCTGCCAAAAGTCACCGTCACAAACGTTTGTGGATCCTTCGACTTAAACGTCGAGGAGGCAGCCGATTGTGGTTCAGGCGTGGCCTGAGGTTGAGGAGCGCAAGCCGCCAGCAGCATACCGGCGACGACGATCAGACTGACGATCCTCAAAATGTGTTTGGTCATCTTTCTCTTCTCCTTCCAATGGGATAAACAGGGAAGACGAGCGCATCGTCCTGATGATCAGGTTAAACCACAAAGCCCCCGGACACATCGGACATCTGGGGGCTTTGGATACTAGCCAGTTGGCTAGTTTTTGATCAGCGCTCGGGCACCAATCTGTGGCGTAAGGCCAGGGCAATGGCCTCAGAACGATTGGATACCCCCAGCTTGGAAAGGATGCTGCTGATGTGCGCCTTGATCGTGGCGCGGCTGACGCACAGCCGGGCGGCAATATCCGGGTTGGGCATGCCCTCCACCAGCAGCGCCAGCACCTCGCGCTCGCGCACCGTCAGATCGCTGCCCAGCGTGTCCACCTCTGCCTCAGCCTGGATCAGCGACTGGAGCGCCTCAGGCGCCAGTGTAGCGCGCCCGGCGTGCGCCGAACGGATCGCCTCGGCCAGGTCGTCGCCGGTAATATTCTTGAGCAGGTAACTGATGGCCCCGGCCTTGAGCGCCTGCTGCACCAGGTCCTTTTCTTGAAAACTGGTCAGGGCAATCACCCGCACCGCCGGCCAGCGTTGATGGATGATGTGGATCGCCTCCGGGCCGCTCAATGCCGGCATGATCAGATCCATCAGGATCACGTCCGGCTGGAACTGCTCGCAAAGCTGCACCGCCTCCTGGCCGTCGCGCCCCTCCGCCACCACCTGGATGTCGGCGTGGGTCAGCAAAAAGGTCGCCAGGCCACGGCGCACCATACCATGATCGTCGACGATCATCACCCGAATAGGAGCAGTAATACCCATATCATCCTCACACTCAGTTTTCTGCCACATCGCGCTCCAATAATACCATGATCTGCGTTCCCTGGCCGGGCTGGCTGTGGATGCGCAAACCGGCGCCCACCGCCTCGGCCCGCTCGCTCATGATACTCAGGCCAAGATGATCGGAGGGCACCTGCTGCGGGTCGAAACCGCGGCCGTCATCGCATACGCTCAACGTCACCCGGTCAAAACAGGCGCGCCCGTTGTTGGCCGGCACGCGCTCACAACGCAAACAGACCTGCACCTGGCTGGCGCGGGCGTGGCGCACGACGTTGTTGAGCGCCTCCTGGGTGATGCGGAACAGGGCGATGTGTACATCGGCCGGCAGGGCAGCACATTCACCCTGTACCTCAACCTCAACCGGGATGCCTTCGCGCCCGGTGACGGCCTCGCCTAACTGGCGCAGCAGGTCTTCCATGCTGGCCTCGGCCAGCGCCGCCGGACGCAGTTCGAGCAGCAGGGTGCGCATCTCGGCCAGCGCCCCGCGGCTCAACTGGCGCAGCTCCTTCAACAGGCGGCGGCCATCTACCGAACTACGCTCCCAGGTGGTCGGCAGGGCCTCGGCCAACAGGCTGGCCGAGAAGAGCGTCTGCGTCACGGCGTCGTGTAATTCGCGCGCCAGACGGCTGCGCTCGGCCACCACGGCGTTTTCCATCTCGCTCTGGCGCAGCGCCTCTTCCACCTTTAAACGCTGGTCGATCTCCTGGCGCAATTGGGCGGTGCGCTGCTGCACCAGGATTTCCAACTGGCCGGCGCGCCGGCTCATCTCGCGCAGGCGCAGCCAGTAACTTCCCAGGCCGCCGGCCACCAGCATCAACACCGCCAGGACGCGGAACCAGACTGTATCCCAAAACGGCGGCACGACCCGGATGCGAATCGCGGCCCCCTGTTCGTTCCAGCGCCGGTCGTTATTTGACCCCCTCAGCCGCAGGGTGTAATCGCCGCCCGGCAGATTGGTATACCGTCCAAAGCGCCGGCTGCCAATCTGGTTCCAATTCTTATCGAAACCCTCGAGCATGTAGGCGTACTGGTTTTTATCCGGGCGAATGTAATTGAGCGCGGCAAACTCAAACTCGAAATAATTGCGCGGCCAGGATAGGGTCACTGTCTGCACGCTTTCCACCGCCTGCTCCAACTCCAGCGGAGCGCCGTCCTGCGTCAGGGCGGTCAACACCACCGGCGGCAAGTTGGGGTTGCCGCGGCGGAAATCGTCGGGGTTGAAGATATTGAAACCGCGCACCCCGCCAAAGAACATTTCGCCGGCGTCGCTCTGAAAATAGGCGCCCATATTGAATTCACGGCTTTGCAGACCGTCGTTGGTATCGTACACGGTAAAGGTCTCTTCGTGCGGGTCAAAGCGCGCCAGGCCGTTGTTGGTGCTCAACCACAGGTTCGACCAGCGATCCTGCAAAATGCCGTACACCACGTTATTGGGCAGGCCCTCTTTTTCGCTGAAATGGCGGAATTCGCCGCTGGCCGGGTCGAGACGATCCAGACCGCCGCCGTTGGTGCCCACCCAGATCACCCCATTGTTGTCCTCTTGAATGGACAGGATGATATTACGGCTCAGACTGTTGAGATCGTCGGGCATCGAGCGGTACAGCGAATAACGACCGGAAGAGGGCTCAAACGCCACCAGACCGTTACCGGTGCCCACCCACAACAACCCCATGCGATCCTCGTGCAGGGCCGCCACGTACGAAAACGGTGGGCCCTGATCCTCGCGGCTGGGGCGATAGTGGATGAAGCTCTGGCTTTGGGCGTCGAAACGATCCAAACCACCGCCCGCCGTGCCCACCCACAGCGTCCCGGCGTGATCGACCAGCAGCACGTTGACCGTGTTGTGCGCCAGGCTGTCGGGGTTTTGCGAATTGTGCCGGAAATGGGCGAATTTGCCCGTCTTACGGTCAAAACGATCCACCCCGCCATCCTGAGTGCCCACCCACAGGTTGCCCTCCCGATCTTCGACGATGGCGCGCACCGTATTGCTGCCCAGGCTGGTGGGGTCGTTCGGGTCGTGCAGGTAATGCGACCATTCGCCGGTGACACGGTTCAGACGGTTCAAGCCGCCGCCGTTGGTGCCCACCCACAACACATTCTGGCGATCCTGATAAAGCGCCCAGACCAGGTCGTGGTTGAGGGCGTTGAGCGACGAAGTCACCTCATCGGTGCGAGCCTGGAAAAGCATAAAGCGCGGCGTCAAACGCTCCAGGGTGTTCAAGCCGCCACCCACCGTGCCGATCCACAGCATCCCGCTGTTGTCCTCGTACAACGAGAGCACAAAATTATCGTCCAGGCTGCCGGGCTGGCTGATCTGGCGCCGGAAGTGCATGAACTGACCGGCGCGCCGGTCGAACAATTCCAGCCCGCCGCCATACGTCCCCACCCACATACATCCCAGGCGATCCTCGTAGATGGCGGTCACGTTGTTGTTGCTCAACGAAACGGGGCGCCCGGCATCGTGCACATAATGGGTAAAGGCGCCGGCCTGACGATCGAAACGATGCAAACCGCCGCTCATCGTCCCCACCCACAGCGTTCCCAACCGGTCCTCAAAGATGGCCTGTACGGCGCTCTTTTCCGGGCTGAGGTTCTCGTCTGGAATGTAACGGGTAAAACGACCGCCGCTGGCTTCCAGGCGATTTAACGCCCCGTCCTCCGTTCCCACCCACAGAACTCCCTGGCGATCCTGATAAATCGACGCCACCGGGCCGCTGCCCAGGCTGGTCACATCGGTGGCATTGTGCGTATAACGGATGAAGCCGCCCCGGGCAGGATCGAAGCGGTTGAGCCCGTCGCGGGTGCCCACCCACACAATCCCGCTGCGATCCACGTACAGGACGGTCGTAAAATTACTGCTCAGGCTGTACGGGTCGGAAGAAGAATAACGAAAATGGCTGAAATGCTGCTGCACCGGGTCGTAACGATCCACACCCTCGCTATCGGTGCCAACCCACAGGTAACCCTGAGCGTCTTCCACCACGACACGCACGAAATGATGCCCCAGGCTGTCCGGCTGCCCGTCGACGGGTTTATACACGGTAAAATCATAACCGTCATAACGGTTCAGCCCATCCTGGGTGCCAAACCACATAAACCCGCGGCGATCCTGCAAAACGCTGTAGACGGTGCTCTGCGACAGACCCTGTTCAACCGAGAGATGCCCGAAACGCAGGTTCTCGCTCTGGAAATAACGCAGATCGCAGACCGCCGGCGGGCTGGGCGCCTCGGGACGCAGCGCAGGCGGCTGGACGGTAAGGGTGGCCTCTGGCGCGGCGACCAACGACCCACAGGCCGCCAGAACCGGGATCAGGGCCAACAGGCTCAACCAACGTAACCATTTCATCGCTTTGATTATACGTCGATTGCGCACAGGCGCAATGGACGCAAACCCCATGCCGCAGCGCCGCTCAAAGACGCCCAATCATGGGCAAATGTCAGCGGTAGGCCGGCTGGCCGCAGCGGTCGCAGACCTGCACCCCCGGCGCCAACAGCGCACCGCAGTACTGGCACTGCCGGATTGATGGGGCAGGACTCGGGCGGGCGCCGCTGAAAAGTGCAATCATCAGGGCAATACATCCCAGCAAAAAGGTGGCGCCAGAGATGCAAGGATAGGCCAGGAAAATTTGCTGGTAGGGTATCAGGGTTTTGAGCAACACCTGGTAGAGCAGGAAGTTGAGCAGCGGCTCAATGCCGAATAGCGAAAAACCGATCAGGGCGAATAAACCCGCTTTCTTGCTTTTACGAGCCATCAGCACTATGCCGACGACAATTCCTATCAAAGAGCCCAGGCACGAAACGACAAGACGCAAATTGTAGAACACGGGGCTGAGTGTATCAATATCCATCTTTGCTCCCTATCGACAGACGAACAAATGGCTGGAACGGAAGTTCCCTTGCGAATCCACAATGAACGCCAGGCAACCGGTTACAGATTCCCCGCTCCTGTTCGGGTTGGATGATATTATTCATTATAGAAGAGATCCTGTTTTCCATCCCCGGATTCCCGTATACAATATAGCCATGTCAACCGCTTCCTCCCCGCTCAAAAAACGTATTCTCTGGCTGGTCTTTGGCCTGATCGTGCTGCTGCCCGTCCTGTGGAGCGCCGTGGCGCTGGTGCGCCTTTCCATTGCAACACGCCAGATCGGGACGCCGGCGCCCGTCGCCCGGCTGGCAGAAGGCCAGGCGGTGCACAGCCTGAGTATCCTGCCGCTGTACGATGAGGCCGTGCAAAAACCCAACCTGGAAATGGGCCACGGCGTTTCTTACCTGATCAAAACCGACCAGACCACCATCCTTTTCGACACCGGCAACAACCCCAGCGGCAGCCAGCGCAGCCCACTGGAAGCCAACATGCAGCAACTGGGCGTGACTCTGGAACAGATCGACCTGCTGGTGTTTTCACACAACCACCCCGACCACACCGGCGGCGCCGGCTGGTGGCAGCAAAACAGCTTCTCGATCGGCAGCCGCCAGGTCAGCCTGGGCGAGCGGCCCATTTATGTCCCGGAGAGCATGCGCTACCCCGGCAGCGCCCCCGAGATCATCGACGCGCCCCGCTGGCTGGCGCCGGGCGTGGCGACTACCGGCGTGCTGCCCTTCGCCGAGCCCACCCCCATGTGGCTGCTGCGCCCGGTGGGGATGGAGCAGGCGCTGGTGATCGACCTGGAAGGCGCCGGGCTGGTGATCGTCACCGGCTGCGGGCATCCGGGCATCCAGGCCATCGTGCAGCGAGCGCAGACCCTGTCTGACCGCCCGGTGGTGGCCGTGATCGGCGGGCTGCACCTGATGAACAGCAGCGAAACCGACCTGCAACCGCAGATCGATTTCCTCAAACCGTTGGATCTGCGCCTGCTGGCGCTCTCGCCGCACGACAGCGACGCTCCGGCGTTGGCCGCCCTGCAAAAGCACTTCCCCGCCGTCTACCAGACCGTTCAGGTGGGCGAAACGCTCGATCTGAATCAGCTCGTTCGCTGAAGGTGATCGAGCACGTCGGCCACATCGCTCAACCAGGCGGCCATGACCAGCAGGGCGTTACAATCCGCCACGTACTGGTAATAATCCTCCATGAGCGCTTCGCCCTCCAGGGCGAGTTTGACGTACGGCGTCGCCTGCAGCCGGCGGTGAATGACCGGCGCCAGCAAAACCTGCGCCGCCAGGGTGGGCGGCTGGCTGCGGATGGTGTAGGCGCGGTCCAATACCGGGTCACCCACCTTGACCTCGGCCACGCCAAACAGGCGGCCCAATTTCCCGGCGCCGCTGCCGCTTTCCACCGTCAGGCCGTTCCCGGCCGGATTTTTCACCGTCAGGGTCATGCGCGTGCCGGTCGTATCGGCGCCCAGGGGGTTGAAGTGATTGACCGTCTCCAGGCGCAGGCTGCGGCCGCGATAGACCCCCGTAACGCAGAAGCGCTCGACGTCAAAGTGCAGCCCGGTGCGGCCGGCAAAATCCTGCCAGGGATGCACCGCCCGCGGCGCCCGGCTGTACAAAAACACGGCCAGGGCCGCCGCGCCCACCCCCAGGGCGCACATAACGCACAACCCCACCACCAGCAAAATCAGTGCAAGTTCATTCATGACTTAATTATACCGGCAATCGTATGATGGCTCCGCCGTCAGGGACGAGCACCTGACAAATCAGGTTGCGGCCAATGAGCGCCTGCTTCAATTGAGGCAAGCAT
>CAZHTS010000035.1:0-49815 GCA_964535315.1 uncultured Anaerolineaceae bacterium | reverse complement strand
CTTGCCAGCGGGGCATCGCAAAACGCAGCGATCTCAGAGCGCTTCGAGCTCGCCCAGTGTGCTTTCGATCAACGCCACCGCCTCGCCCAGAGAGTCTGCATCAAAGGCCAGCCGGCCGCCGGCGGCGCGGAAGAGTTCGGGCAGGGGCACGGTCGTCCCCAACGCCAGCGCCTTGCGGTAGCTGGTCACCGCCGCAGCCTGATCCTGCAAGGCGTTGCGCCATACCTGCACCGCGCCCAGCATCGCCAGCCCGTATTCGACATAATAAAACGGCAGGGTATGAATGTGCAGCTTACGATGCCAGCCGGTCATCTCCACGTCTTCCAGCCCGTCCCAATGGATGCCGGGCATGAAGCGGCGTTGCAGACTCTGCCAGCAGGCGTCGCACTGCGTCGGGTCGGCGGCCGCCTGCGGGTGCTCGTACACCCAGTGTTGGAAGGCATCCACCACCGCCATGTATGGCCAGAACAGGATCATCTTTTCCAGGTGCTCGCGGCGCGCCCGGGCCGCCTCGGCGGGGGTGTAAAAGCCGCCCTGCGCCGCAGTCAGGTAAGGAGCGGCGATCAATTCCATGCTCATCGAGGCCACTTCGGCAAACTCGGACGGCACCTGCTGCTGCTGGAAGAGCAAATGCGCCGACTCAAAGGAATGAAAACAATGCCCGCCCTCGTGCAGCAGGGTATCGACATCGTCATGTTGGCCGACGGCGTTCATAAAGATGAACGGGCGCCGGCTGGCGGCAAAATTGAGACAATAGCCGCCGTTGGCCTTGTTCTTGCGGTTCTCCAGATCCAGCAAACCTTCGGCGTTGAGTGTATCGAAATACGCCCCCAACTGCGGATCGACACGATGGAAGATGGCGGACGTCTTGCGCTTCAACTCGTCCACGCTCTTGAAGGGCTGCAAGGCAGGCTGGCCCGAGGTATCCACGTCCAGATCCCACGGGCGCAGGCGCTCCAGCCCGAGGCGCTGGCGGCGGCGTTCATAAATGCGGCTGGCGACGGGCACCACCACCTGTTCGATGGCGTCGTGGAAGGAGCGGCAGTCGGCCGGGGTGTAATCGAAGCGTTTGTACTGCTGCCACATGTAGGCGCGGTAGTCGGGTTTGCCGGCGTTACGGGCGATCTGCTGGCGCAGCGCCAACAAACGCTGCCACAATTCGTTGATTGCCGCCCGGTCGGCCAGCTGCCGGTCGGCCACCGCCCGCCAGGCGCGCTCGCGCAGTTCCCGGTCGGTGCTCTGGTACAACGGCAGCAGGCGGGCGAGGGTACACTCTTCGCCTTCCCAGGTCACCGTCTGTGCGCCGGTGATGCGGTCGTATTCGCCGTTCAGTTTCTGTTCTTCGGCCAGCAGGGCCAGGTTCTGCTCGCAAAACAGATCGGCCTCGCTGCGCAGGTCGCGCAGCCCCAGTTCAAACCCTTTGGGGGCCAGTCCGCTGGCCAGCAATTTTTCCTTCAACTTTTGCTGGGCGGCCATGCCGCGCGGATAAATTTCATCCAGGAAACGGCCGTAACGCTGCTGGCTTTGTTCGTCGGCCGTGTTAACCGTGGTGGCCACGTACAGGCGGCTGTACATCTCGTCCAGGCGGGCAGCCAGTGCAGACCACTGGCGCAGCCATTCGTCCACATTGGCGCCATCCAGCGTTTGAGCCGCCAGACGATCAAAAAATGGCTCGATCTGGGGCCATTCCCAGGAGAGCAACTCGGCAGGGGTATTGGGCAGCATATTTTTCTCGCTACAAAACGGGTTTGCGCAGGTGCCAGTCGGTGGCCTGCTGGTAAACGTGGGCCATGCAGAACAACAGGTCCTCGCGGTAATGCGGGCCCATCAACTGCATGCCCACCGGCATACCGTGCCCATCGAAACCGACCGGGAAGGTCAGGCCGGGGACACCGGCCAGATTGGCGGGCAGGGTAAAAACGTCCTCGAGATACATGGCTAACGGGTCATCGGTGTGTTCGCCCAGGCGGAAGGCCGTACTGGGCGCCACCGGAGCGGCGACACAATCCACCGTCTCAAAGGCCTGCTCGAAATCGCGTTTGATCAGTGTGCGCACCTTCTGCGCCTGGCCGTAATACGCATCGTAATAACCGGCCGAAAGGGCATAGGTGCCGAGCATGATGCGCCGCTTGACCTCAGGGCCAAACCCGGCGCCGCGCGATTGGCGGTACACGTCCCACAACCCGTCGGCGGGGGAGCTCAACCCAAAACGCACGCCATCGTAGCGCGCCAGGTTGGCCGAAGCCTCAGCCGGAGCGATCAGATAATAGACCGGCAAGGCGTATTCGGTATGCGGCAGATGGATGGGGTGCACCGTGGCGCCCAACGACTCAAAGACGGCGATGGCCTGGCGTACGGCCTGCTCCACTTCGGGTTGGATGCCGGCGATGAAATACTCCTGCGGGACGCCGATGCGCAGGCCGCGCACCTCGGCCCGGTTCAAATCGATGGTCGGGACGGGCAGATCCATACTGGTGGCGTCACGCGGGTCGTAGCCGGCCATGTGCTCGAACAACAGCGCCACGTCTTCGGCCGTACGCCCAAACGCCCCAACCGTATCCAGCGACGAGCCGTAGGCCACCAGCCCGTAACGCGAATTGCGCCCGTAAGTTGGCTTGAGACCGGTGATGCCGCAAAACGACGCCGGCTGGCGCACGCTGCCGCCCGTATCGGTGCCCAGAGCCGCCGGCACCATGCGCCCGGCGACCGCCGCGGCGCTGCCGCCGCTGGAACCGCCCGGCACACGCTGCACGTCCCACGGGTTATGCGACGGCTGGTAAGCCGAATTCTCGGTCGAGGAGCCCATCGCAAATTCATCGGTGTTGGTCTTGCCCACCACCACCACCCCGGCATCCAGCAGACGCTGGACGGTGGTGGCGGTATAGGGCGGGACGAAATTTTCCAGGATGCGCGAGCCGCAGGTGCAGCGCACCCCGGCCAGCGCCAGCACGTCTTTGACCGCGATCGGCAGACCGAGCAGCGCCGGCAGGGAGCCGGCGTCACCCCCGGCCTGTTTGCGCCGGCGGTCGGCAGCCTCGGCCTGGGCCAGCGCCTGTTCGGGGGTAAAGGTGATGAAGGCGTGCAGGGCGGGTTCGAGGCGCACGATGCGCTCCAGGCAGGCCTGGGTCAGTTCGCGGCTGGAACAGGCGCCGCTGCGCAGCGCATCCAGCGCCTGGCTGACGGTCAGATCGGTCAAATCGCTCATACGGCTTACTCCATCACCGGCGGGACGCGGAACTGCTGCTGCTCGGGCCGGGGGGCGTTACGCAGCAAATCGTCGACGCTCAGGCCGGGGGCGGCCACGTCGGGGCGCAGCACGCTGCGCGGCGGCAGCACGCTGGAAGTGGGCGGAATGTGGCTGGTATCGATTGCCTGCAACCGTGCGGCGTATTCCAGGATGGCCGAAAGCTGCTGGCGATAACGTTCCTTCTCCTCGCCGGTCAATTCCAGGCGGGCCAGTTGGGCAATGTGTTCAACTTCAGCAAGGGACAGACTCATGGCGCTGATTATAACGCAAACACCCTATCCACAGCCAGATGCAGCCGCTATACTTGACCGATCTGCATCCCGCAACGAAAGGAACCTGACCATGTTGACACTCACACAGGCGCGCCCCTGGTATACCCAGGCCGACGCCGTCCATGACTTCAGCCACGTCGAACGCGTTTACCATACTGCTCTGCACCTGGCGCAGATCGAAGGCGCCGATGAGGAAATTGTCGGCGCAGCCGCCTTGCTGCACGACGTGGAAGGCAGCGCCCCGGGCAGCGCCGGGCGCGCCAGCCACCAGTTGTATTCGGCCGAATTTGCCGCCAAGGTGCTGGCCGGCGAAGGCTGGCCGGCCGAACGGATCGCCGCCGTCCAGCACTGCATTCGCGCCCACCGTTTCCGCGGCGACAACGAGGCGCCCGCCACGCTCGAAGCCCAGGTGCTCTTCGACGCCGACAAGCTGGACGTGATCGGCGCCATCGGCGCCGCCCGCACCATCGCCTACGCCGCCCTGGCCGGAACGCCGTTTTACGCTCCGCCCTCGCCGCGTTTCCTCAACGAACGGAAAAAAGAGACCGGCGAGCCGCACAGCGCCTATCACGAATACCTGTTCAAACTGGTGCACGTCAGGGAACGCCTGTATACCCCCAGCGCCCGGCGCATGGCCGAACAGCGCCACGCCGCCCTGGTGGATTTCTTCGAGCAGTTGGCCGCCGAGATGCGCGGCGAGCGATAACAAGCGCTGGCGCAACCGGCCAGACGCCGCCTACGGCTTGCACAAGTTTTAAACGCAAAAAAACCTTGTTCCCATCGCTTTGCAATCGCCTGACAACGCTTGCACTGCAACGCCAAAATGGCTAAAATGAATGGTATGAACATCCCCTATGGTCCCATTCTCGTTGTCGAAGACGTTCCCAACGTCCTGGAATTGATCGAAGTAACCTTGCGTTTCAAGGGCTACCCGGTCATCACTGCCCGTAACGGGCAAGAAGCCATCGAGCAGATCGCCAAAGAGCGCCCGGCAGTGGTCATCACCGACATCCTGATGCCCAAAATGGATGGCTACGCCCTGGCGCACAACCTGCGCAAAGATCCGCTCACC
Source organism: uncultured Anaerolineaceae bacterium (assembly GCA_964535315.1). Lineage (GTDB taxonomy): Bacteria > Chloroflexota > Anaerolineae > Anaerolineales > Anaerolineaceae > CAZHTS01. Next base: position 45,224 of record CAZHTS010000035.1, on the reverse strand, counting down.
TGCCAGATCCCGATCATCTTCCTCTCGGCCACCTACATTACCCCCGAGGACAAGAAGTTTGCCCTGAGCCTGGGGGCGGTGCGTTTCATCGAAAAACCGATCGACACCGAAGACTTCTTGCTGACCATTGCCGAAATTCTCACCCAGGGCACCCCCACCATGCCACGCCCGATGCCCGAAGAAGAGTTTTATCAGGGCTACCGCGAACGGCTGGAGGGCAAACTGCGCCACAAGAATACGCAAATTGCCCGCACCGAACGGCTGTTGCAGACTCTGCCAACCGAGCAGAAACCGGCCTTCGAAACACTGCTCAAACAGGCCGTGCGCGACCGGGATGAGATTCAAGGCGAACTGGATGCGCTCTATCGTATCCTGGAAGAATTCAAGAACAGAGGGCCCTCGGCCACGCCGGCAAAATAACAACCGACAGCCGGGACCCGGGATGAAAGACAGACCACGACCTGGCGGGCGACACATCGCCCGCCAGAGATTTTTTTGAAAAGAGAATGCTCATGCAACCCGATCTATTCGAAATTGAAGCCTGGGCGCGCCAGGCCGGCGATATCCTGCGCCAGTCGTACGGCAAACAACACCAGATCGACCGTAAGGGCCAGGTCGACCTGGTCACCGAAGTCGACCGCCGCTCTGAAGAATTTCTGTTGGGTCAGATTCGCGCCCGTTTTGCCGACCACACCATTATCGCCGAAGAAAGCGGCCTGCTCAACGGCAACGGTCACCAGACCTGGTACATCGATCCCCTGGACGGCACCACCAACTACGCCCACGGGCTGCCGCTGTTTGCCGTCTCGCTGGCCTACGCCGAAGATAAACAGGTGCGCCTGGGCGTGGTTTACGATCCCAGCAGCGACACCTGCTTCTGCGCCGAACGCGGCCGCGGCGCCTGGCGCAACGGACAGCCCATCCACGTTTCCGGCAACGCCACCCTGTTGGACAGCCTGCTGGTGACCGGCTTCCCCTATGACCTGTTCAAGACCAGCACCAACAACCTGGATCATTTCGGCCGGCTGAGCCGGCGCTGCCAGGGGGTGCGCCGCCTGGGCTCGGCCGCCCTGGATCTGTGTTACGTGGCCTGCGGCTGGCTAGACGGCTACTGGGAACTCAAGATCAACCCGTGGGACATTGCCGCCGGCGGGCTGATCGCCGAAGAAGCCGGGGCGTTGGTCACCCGCATGCAGGGCGATCCGTATTATCTGACGCCACCATGCGATATCCTGGCCGCCAACCCCGCCCTGCATTCCATCCTCCTGGCAGCCTTGCAGGAAAAAGACGTATAAAAAGACGTATAATGATGGGGTCGCACGCCCCTGCCCACCGGCGCAGATTGTTGCACCGGTGTTTTTGTATCAAGCAAGGAGATTCGTATGAGCGCTTATCACCAGTCCCGCTGGAGTCTGTCCGATCTGTTTCCTGCCGCAAGCGGCCCGGCCCTGGAGGCCGCCTTTCACGATCTGGAGCAACAGGCAAACGCCTTTGAACAGCGCCGCCCGGCCTTGAGCGAAGCCATAGGCAGCGAAGACTTCCTGCAAATCGTCGCCGGACTCGAGGCTCTGTACCGCCAGGCCTACCGCCTGAACGGGTTCGCCAGCCTGTGGTTCACCGAGGACACGCAGAACCAATCCGCTCAGACGCTGCTGGCGCGGGTCGAACAATTCCTGGCCGAACTGAACAACCGCACCCTGTTCTTTGAGTTGTGGTGGAAGGCCCTGCCCGACGAGGCCGGCGCCCGCCTGATGGCCGCGGCCGGCGATTATCGCTACTGGCTGGAAGCCATGCTGCACTTCCGCCCGCATACCCTCAACGAAGCGGAAGAAAAGATCATTAACATCAAGAACGTTACCGGCGCCAGCGCCCTGCAAACCCTGTACGACTCGATCACCAACCGCTACACCTTCCAGATCGAGGTAGACGGCGAACTGCGCACGGTTACCCGCGACGAATTAATGGTTTACGTACGCCAGCCAGAGGCCGATTTGCGTCGCCGCGCCTACCAGGAATTGTACCGGGTATACGGCGAACAGGCCCCCATCCTGGGCCAGATTTACCAGACGCTGGTGCGCGACTGGCGCAATGAGCAGGTCGGGCTGCGCCACTTTGCCCAACCGATCACCGCCCGCAACCTGATCAACGATATCCCCGACGCGGTCATCGATACGCTGATGAGCGTCTGCCAGCGCAACGCCGGCATCTTCCAGCGTTATTTCCGCCTCAAGGCCCGCTGGCTGGGGCTGGAACGCCTGCGCCGCTGCGATATTTACGCCCCGGTGGCCGCCAGCCAGGCGCCTCGCTCGTACGGCTTCGGGCAGGCGGCCGACCTGGTGCTGGACTCGTTCCAGCGCTTCGAACCCCACATTGCTGCCCTGGCCGAAGACGTGCTGCGCCAGAACCATGTGGACAGCGAGGTGCGTAAAGGCAAACGCGGCGGAGCGTTCTGCATGACGGTTGGCCCCGACCTTACCCCTTGGGTGCTGGTCAATTACCAGAGCCGGGCCGAAGACGTGGCCACTCTGGCGCACGAACTGGGCCACGCCGTGCATTCCCTGCTGGCTAACGGTCACAGCCTGTTTACCCAGCAGGCCTGCCTGCCGCTGGCCGAAACCGCCTCGACCTTTGGCGAAATGCTGCTGGTCGATCGCCTGCTCAAAGAGGAACAGGACGAGCAGGTGCGCCGCGACTTACTCTTCAAGCAAATCGACGACGCCTACGCCACCATCCAGCGCCAGATTTTCTTCGCCCTGTTCGAACGCCAGGCGCACGAAATGATCCAACAAGGGGCCTCCGTGGACGAACTGGCCGACGCCTATCTGCACAACCTGGCAAGCCAGTTCGGCGACTCGGTCGAGGTGAGCGACGAGTTCCGCTGGGAGTGGGTTTCTATCCCGCACATCTACCACGTGCCGTTTTACGTCTACGCCTATACGTTCGGGCAACTGCTGGTGCTGGCGCTCTACCGGCAGTATCGCAGCGAGGGCGAACACTTCAAACCACGCTATCTCAAGATCCTGGCGGCGGGCGGTTCCGAAGCGCCAGAACGCATCCTGGCCGAAGCCGGCATCGACATCCGCCAGGAGAACTTCTGGCAGGGCGGGTTCGACGTCCTCGATGATCTCGTCCGCCAGCTCGAGGCGCTGCCAATCGCCCGGTAATGTGGTATATTTACCCCAGAAATCTTCTTTTGCCGCGGAGTCTGCATGTATCTAGCCATCGAAGGTGTCATTGGCGTGGGAAAAACCACGTTAGCACGCATGCTACAGACCTCATTCGAGGCCAATCTGTTGTTGGAAGTCTTCGAAGAGAACCCATTCCTGAGCGACTTTTACGACGACCGGGAACGCTACGCTTTTCAGACCCAGATCTTCTTCCTGCTCAGCCGCTACCGCCAGCAAAGCCACAACGTGCCCAAAATGCTGGCGCAGGGAAAACACCTGATCGGCGACTACACGTTTGAGAAGGACTCACTTTTTGCCAGCATCAACCTGCAAGGCGACGAGTTGGAAATGTACTATCGTGTGCACGAAGCGCTGGCCGAAAAAATCCCCGCCCCGGATCTGATCGTTTACCTGCGCGCCAGCACCAAGACGCTGATGCAGCGCATTGCGCTGCGCGATCGGGCCTACGAGCGCCAGATGGAACAGGCTTACATCGACCAACTGAACGCAGCCTACGATCATTTCCTCCTGGACACGCATCTGACTTCTCCGGTGCTGGTCATCGAAACCGACGAGATGGACTACGTGCGCCACGCCGAGGATTTGCGTTGGATCGAAAATCGTATTCGCCAGGCAGTGCAACTGCCGCCTTTCCAGCCCGAATTGCCGATGCCCAATCGCAACGGGCGCACCCCCGCCTGAACTGGAGGAACGAAGGGTTTATGCGCATCACCCGTGAGACACTGCTTAAGATCGCCCGAGAAACGGCTACGCAGCGCGTACGTACCAATCGCCACCTGTTGTGCATCTATCTGACCGGGTCGTTGTTGGGCGATGAAGCCCTCTTAGGCGGTACTGCCGATATCGACCTGGTGTTCGTGCACGATAGCATGCCACTCCAGGAACGAGAGGTCGTGCGCGTCTCCGACGATGTGCACCTGGATATAGCCCATCACGCCCAGTCGGTCTACCACCAGCCACGCAACCTGCGCAAGAACCCCTGGATAGGGTCCTATCTATGTAACAGTCCGCTGGCGCTGCACGACATGCAGCACTGGTTTGAATTCACCCAGGCCAGCGTCTCGGCCCAGTTTGACCTGCCGGTTAACGTGTTGGAGCGCGCCCGTCCGTTGGCCGACTCTGCCCGGCAAACCTGGTTTGAACTTCAGGCCGGCGAATGCCTTGCCGACCCTCACACCGTATGGGCCTACATCAAGGCGTTGGAAAATGTGGCCAACGCCATCGCCTGCCTGAGCGGCCCGCCGCTGACCGAGCGGCGCTTCTTATTGAACTTCCCGCAGCGTGCCGAGGCAATCGACCGCCCGGGGCTCGCCAGTGGTTTGATCGACCTGTTCACCGAGCGGCAGCCCGATGTACACGAATGGGAGCAGTGGTTGGGGGCCTGGCGCGAGACATTTTCGAGCGCCAGCCAGCGCGATGAAGCGCCGGCCAGCCTGCACCCCTGCCGGCGTTCGTATTACGAACGCGCCATCCATACCCTCAAAGAGGATCATCCGCAGGCCGCCTTATGGCTGCTGGCGCGCACCTGGACACGCGCCCTCACCTGCCTGGAAGAAGAAAACGAGCATCTGGCCGCCTGGAAGGAACTCACCCTGGCGTTGGGACTGGGAGACGAACAGCTCGAAGCCCGCCTGGAACAATTCGACGCTTATCTGGACACGGTCGAAGAAACGCTCGATCAATGGGCAAAATCCAACGGAATCTAGCCGTATATGTGCCGGCGGGCCAAAACCCCGCCGGCACACTTTTTGCCCGAAAACTGTGGATAAACCGCGAAATACTGTGGATAACTTGGGGGAAATGTGGACAAATATCCTTTGTTTTACTTTCAAACCCAAAAACAGCACACGCCGCGCCCCCTATATATGGGGGGTCTTTTTTGTTCTACCCAAAATAGCAAAAATGTGGATTTCCCTGTGGAGAATGTGGAAAAACTGGTATGGTTTTATCCACAGCACGTCGTGGATAAACGCCGGCGCTGCTACCGGCAGTTATGGTGTTGAGCGGTGGCGCCGGATAGCAGGGATAGGGTTAAAAACGCCCGGGCAGCAATTATCCACATTATCCCCAGGCCCTACTAACACTACGAATCTCTTTAATACCAGAAAGATGTGTATAAACCCGCTTGATTCTAATTTGCGAATCTTGTACAATTTGCACAAGAATAGTATGTTTGCCCCCTGGTTATAGGTTCGTTCGCCACCACCACAACCCTAACAAACAGAAGGGAGATTGAGGATGGACGTCATCAAAGTTAAAGCCAACTCCCGTACCGCTGCCGTAGCGGGGGCCATCGCGGGTGTCATCCGCGAGAACAAACGCGCCGAGGTCCAGGCGATTGGCGCTGGAGCCGTCAATCAGGCCGTTAAGGCGCTCGTCCTAGCCACTGGATATCTGGCTGAGGACGGTATCAAAGTTGTGTGTACACCGGAGTTCGTCGACGTCGACATCGACGGCAAGGTGCGCACAGCCATCAAGTTGGTGGTCGAACCGCGTTAAGCGCTTCGACCCGGCTGGTTTGACTGCCTGGGTTTCGACTCGGGCAGGTGGGATATCCTGGCGCCTGAAATCTGGGGCAGGTGTCAGGTGGAAGCCTGTGTGACTTCCTCCGGGGCGAATACGACTTCTTCTTTGCCGGTCAGTTTTTCCTGTATCTTGCGAATGATCAGATCCAGGTGTCCAGGGTGTGCGACGAAATCCAGATCATCGGCAGGAACAGTTAACACCGGGCAAAGGATGAAGCGTGCAATCCACTCTTCGTAGAGGTTATTCAGGCGCGCCAGATAGTCGCTGCGAATGGTGCGTTCGTATTCACGATTGCGCCGGGCGATACGTTGCACGAGCGTAGGTACCGATGAACGCAAATAGATCACCAGGTCGGGCGGGGGCAAGAATTCGGCCAGGGTTTCATACAGGGCGCGGTAGGTACGGTAATCTCGTTCGTTGAAGTGTCCTTGCAGCGCCAGGTTTTGAGCGAAGATCTCGGCGTCTTCATAGATGCTGCGATCCTGGATCACCGAGCCCGGAAAATGAATGAGTTGTTGGTGAATGCGCAGGCGGTGCGTCAGGAAAAAGATTTGCGATTGAAAACTCCAGGCCGCCATGTTTTTGTAAAAATCGGCCAGGTAGGGGTTTTCGGCGACGGGTTCGTAGAAAGGCTGCCAGCCCAGGCGATGGCCGAGCATTTCAGCCAGCGTCGATTTACCCACGCCGATATTGCCGGCAATGGCAATGAATTTATTCATGTTGCCCCTCCTCAATTATGCTGGCTCAGGGAATCTTCCCCGCCAGTTCGTCGTCAATGATTCTCTTGAAAGTCATGTAAGGTTGAGCGCCAACAATAGCCAGACCGTTAATAAAGAAAGTCGGCGCTGAACGGATGCCAAATTCGGAGGCAAAAGCAAAGTCGTCTTCTACCGTCTTTTTATATTTTTGTTGCTCAACGCATTCGGTGAATTTTTGAGCGTCCAGACCGATCTCTTGGGCGTAGCTCTGGTATGCATCCTGGCTGAAACCCTGCGAGCGTTCGAACAGCTTGTCGTGGAACGGCCAGAATTGGCCCTGTTCGTGGGCGCAGTTGGCAGCCTCGGCGGCGGAGGCGGCGTTGGCGTGCACCCCATATAAGGGATAGTCACGGTATACCAGACGGATTTTCCCCTCGTACTCCTGGCGTAATTTGGGCCACACTTCCACCGTCCACTTGCGGCAATACGGGCATTCAAAATCGCTGAATTCGATGATCGTGATTTTGGCGTCCGCCGGGCCATACATGGGGTTGTCCCCCACGGGGATGTCGTAGCGCGTCGGCGCATCCTCGTCTTGAGGGGCCTGCGCCTGTTTCTCCGCCTGCTGGGTGGCCGAGATCTGGACGGCAGCCGCCTCTTTGCGGGCCTGATCCAGCGGGCGGCCCCACAACACATAACCGGCGCCAATGCCGAACAGAAAAGCCAGCAGAGCAAGCGCCACGGGCGGAAGACCTTGTTTGCGGATGGGGCGGCGAGGCGCCGTAGACGGAGTGGGAGGGGGAGTTTGTTCCATAAGAGGGATTATATCAATCTTTTGCAGGGTCAGAGCAGGTAAAAATGAAGGCAGCCAAGCGGCTGCCTTCATTTTGGATCAAAAAAGGTTTAGATCTTCTGAGGGGCGCCCACCGGGCAGACCTCGGCGCAGGCGCCGCAGTCCTGGCATTTGGCAGCATCGATCACGTACACGTCACCCTGCTGCGAAATGGCGCCTTCGGGGCACTCGGCTTCGCAAGCGCCACAGGCAATGCAATCTTCGTTAATTTTGTAAGTCATGTGGGAGAGTCCTTTCAGAATATAGATTGAGGCCACGCATAGAATACCACAATCGGAGAAAAATCGTCAACATTTCAAATGTCACAAAACTGCTCTGAAACTGTCATATTTTGCGGATAATTGACAGAGGGGGGCTTCGCGGGTATGATTCTGGCCCATGAATTTAAAGCACAGCGCTGTCGCAACCCGGGTATGGGCAGGAGTCATTGGGGGCATCTGGGCGTATTCGTTGTCGGCTCATTTCCTCGCTCTGTTAGATCGCTCCTGGCCCGGGCGTGTTTTTGTTTTATTGGGGGTAACGTTTGTCGCTTCTTTCCACGCGTTCAAGCTAACCCGAAATCTTGCGCCTCGCTGGCAAATCCTGTCCGGCCCGGATCGAATAAAAATCGCCCTGGCGGCGCTGATCCTGGCGGGGGTGATTTATTCCGCCTTGGCTAACCCTTTTCCGCACTTTGCGGCTACCCGTAAACTGGAGATCAGCACCACCGGGCAAAAAAATCCGCAATCGTCCGGTTACGAGATCGAACTCGTTTCGATCACCAACGGCAACGACCCGATTATCGACCTGGCAAAAGATGGGATGTGGCAGCAGACCGAGTGGGCCCTGTTTACCAGCGGCACGCAACCCGCTTCGCTCGGACATGAAAAAGTATATACAGGGCCTGTCGATCTGTCGTTGATTTTTCGCTCCGGACCCAGAGCTGGCATCGTGCGTATTCGCATGGATGGCATCGAACAAGAAGTCGACCTGTACAAACCAGAAGATAAAAACAAGGAAATTCACCTGCGCGGCGCATTGCCCTGGCAACGCATGAGTTCCACGTATAAGTTGTTATGGGCGGCAACCCTTATTGGGGATCTATTGAGCCTGGCTTCGCTGGTTTTTGCGATCGGGGTTTATTTACTGGCGGGAAATCAAAACCCCCAACCGGCGTTCTTGCGTTTGCGCCGGCTTGTCATCTGGCTTTTCCCCATTCTGTTATTGCTCAATTTGCTCTGGAATCTGGTGACGGCGCCTGCGGTCCTGCCTGCATTTTGGTCGATCGGCGCACGCCCGTACCCCGCAGCGTTGGCCAACTCTTGCGCTCCACAAGGGAAACTATGATCGCTCGCCTGCTTGCCTTGTGTGTGTTCTATTGGATTGGGCTATTCTTTGGACTGCTTTTTCGCAAACGCATTCCGGTCGGTTTCTTTGCGGTTACGGGCTTCATCTGGGGCGCTCTGTTTTATGTCATCCTGGCGATGTTTTTGTTGAACTTCGCTTTGCCGTATTCGCTGCCCGTGGTGACCGCAAGTGTATTGCTGCTGCTTGCACTCTTGCTGGCGTTATATTTTCGGAGTAACGACCGGCGCCTGGATCGAAACGAACTTACCTGGGTGGTGGCGGGCACGCTCACTTTTATCGTAACGGCTACATTCTTCAGTGTGTTGGATAAGTCGTTGACCACAGGCGACTCAACCTCGATTATGCGCTCAGGCGAAGATTTGGCCCGCAATGGGTTGACCGCCGCTACCGTTCAGTGGGTTTCACTGCGGGGTGTTTTTCAGTTAGTCTTTCAATCCGCCGGCGCTTTGCTGGGCATGCGCAACATGTACGTTGCTCAGCCGCTCTTTGCCTTCAGTTTTATTGCCGTTTTTATTTACCTGGGACAATACTGCCTGTCCCTTTTTGTCAAAAATCGCCGTCTGGCCTTTGCCATTGTCTTGCTCACGGCGTTGGCGTTTTTCAGCACCCATTTCATGCTGTTCCAGATTTTTTACGTGCACATGAACATGCCGGCCGGGCTTTATTTGTTCGTGGCGGTGGTGACGGCCTGGTTGGCGTTTTACGAGCGGAAGTATACCTGGCTGCTGTTCTCGATGCTGGCAACGGTTGCGTTTGCTCTATTGCGCGTGGAAGCGCCTCTGTTTGCCATCGTGTGGATGACCCTGTTAATCGGGGTAGGAAGAATGGAGCGCAAATTGCGTTTCCGTTCGTGCCTGTTGGTGGCGGTTTTTCTGGCCGTCTGGTATGGCCGGTTGCTGTTCTTAATGGGGGATGGGACGTATATGCTCGATCCATTGCGTACCGGGATCATCGTTCTGATCGAGCTTGCTTTTATCGTATTCGTGCTGGTGATCGACTGGCCGCCGCTGCGGCGTTGGCTGCCGGTTTGGCCGGTAATTCTGGTCGCTGGAATGTTTCTCGTACAGATCTTACTGTTCACCCTCAAGACCAATCAGATGCAGGAAAGCATTATCAGCATCCTGTACACCATGACCCAAAATGGCGGCTGGGGCATCAACTGGTATCTGCTGGCCGTCTTACTTTTTACGACACTGTTCCAGGAGCGTTTTGACTTCGATACCCTGTTCTCGACCTTCATCGTCCTGTTCTTCCTGGTGTTGTTGGCCGTTGATTTTCCGGCAAGGACGCCATTCGGACGTAATTGGGGCAGCCCATCCAACCGCATGTTTACACACATTATTGCGATCATCTATTTTTACCTTTTGCTAAAGCTGGGGCCGCCTTTGGCCTCGGCGCTGACGAGATGGCGGACGAAAGGTGAGCGGTCTTAAGGTGGATCGTTTTTTCAGGGCATGGGGTGCGCCCATCGTAATTGGCCTGGCCTGGGCTTTCTCGCTGGCCGGTCATTTTCTGGGTGGAATTGAAGCGTTGAGAACAGGGCGCCTATGGCTCTTGCTGTTGCTCCTGGCGCTTACCATCGGGCATGCCTTTCGCCTTTTTAACGGGTTGAGACGATTTCCCTGGCGCACGTGGCGGCGCTGGCTGGGAGCCGGGGCGTTATTGGGTGTAAGCGCAGCCGCGGTGCTCATTTGGGTCCCGACGCCGCCCTATACAATGCCCCACCAGTTGGAGATTCGGGTGACAGGGGAAAAGAACCCCCAATCCGCCGGCCGCGCCGTTGAAATTTTAGCCATCCGTCGCGAGGATACTTTAACCGGAAAGTATGAGGTTGAAGGTGACTGGGAGCATAACGGGCCGGTCTGGTATACACCGGGGAACGCACCGGCCGTTTTGCGCCTGAACGCCAGTTTTGCCGGCGGCGTACGGATAACCTTGCGCACCACCGCCCAATCGGGCCAGATGACCCTGGTTTGGGATGAGAACCAACAGGTCGTTGATCTATACGACGCTTCGGGCGGGGAACGCGTGATTGACCTGCCGGCCATTCCGCCCTGGCAGAAACGAACGTGGAACTGGAAGATGGCTACGCTGGCGTTAATTGCCAGCGACTCCGTGAGCCTGTGGGTGTTCTTGTTGGCCGTTTATGCTTTTGTGTTGGAGCGCCTGGCTGGATTGCGTCGCGGGCTGCGCCTGCTCTATCCGCTGGGGCTGTTGGCCTGTATCCTGGTCAACCTGAGCGGTTGGGCGCCGGGCGAAACCATTTTCACCGCGCTGCGTTTCACCCCTTTGACGGATCGTAGTTTGTTCACCCTCCTGGAAAATAACCAGGACAACAATCGCGTCTTTGCCTACTTGATGGAACATTATGCCGGTTTTCGGTTGCGCATACCGGCCGGCTTGCAGCAAGAACTGCATCTGTGGGACGATTTATTACGCCATTGGAGCCGGCTTGCGGCGGTGGAAATCGTAGAATATCCAACAGAATTGCAGCCGGCCGAGGCCGAGGCGTTGCTGCGCCGGCCACACCAACGGGTGGAACTGAGCGGCGGTTTGAATTTCCGCTATCATTTTTTCCCGCCCGGCAATGACGACGCCCGGCTGTTATGTGTGCGCCGTCTGGGCGAGGACATCTTCCTCGGCCCGCAAACAACGATCCCGGGTTGTGAGGGGCAGCCATGAGCCAGGTCGGGTTTGCCCTGTTGTTGTACCTGCTGGGGGTGGCCTGGGGTGGGCTGTTTCGCCGGAGTGTGCCGTTTGGTTTTATTTGCCTGACGGGTTTTCTTTGGGGCGCCGCTGCCTGCGGTGCGGCCGCCTTGTTATTGTTGACTGTGGGGCTGCCGTACACGACTGCCAGTCTGCTGGCGCTGGCAGTGTTTGCCGGGATGGGCCTGGTCTTTTTCTACGTTCGCAGCGGATTGTGGCGGCTGACAAAAGTGGAAGCGCTCTGGCTGGCGGCTGGCAGCGCCGCTTTTGGCGCGTGGGTCGCACTGAGCGTACAGTTTAACGTCACCCAGATTACGGATAATTCGCTGCAATTCTTGATTGTAGGGCGTGCGCTTGCTTTTGACGGCTTGAACGCCTTCACCCTGGAAGGGCTTGCCCTGCGCGCCGCCCTGCTGCCGTTATTGTACGCCCCCAGCGTTTTTCTGGGAGACGGTTATCTGGCCGTGATCCAGCCGGCGTTTGCCTTTACCCTGCTGAGCGCCTTTGTCTATTTGGGGCTGCGGGCGCTGCGTTCGCAGCTCGCCAATCCCTGGCTGCGGGTCGCAGTGGTTGGCCTTTCGGTCGGGGTGATGCTCAGCACGGACTTCATGGCCTATCAGGCCGTGTACATTCATAATAATCTGCCTTCGGCGGCCTGTTTGCTGGTGGCGGCGGTCACCTTGTGGCTGGCCCTGGACGAAGACAACGCTGCCTGGTTGATCTTTTCTGTGCCGGCCTGGCTGTCTTTCAGCCTGTTGCGCACCGAAGCGCCGTTGTTCGCCCTGTTGTTCATCTTGCTGGCGCTGAGCAGCGGGCGCCTGAACTATCGGGTTCGCCTGATCGCTTTTTTGCCGTGGGCGGGGGTGTTATTGCTCTGGCATGTGCGTTTGTTGATCGGAATTGGGGCGGGCACATACATCCTTGATGCTTCCAAGCTATGGATCATCGTAGCGGCCCTGCTGGCTTTTGTCGTTTTGCTGGCGGTCAGCCGGTGGTCATGGATCGAGCGGCGATTGTTGCCGGCCTTGCCCTGGCTGATGATGGGGGCGGGGCTGGCGGCGTTGGCCGGCCTGGCGGCGCGCCAGCCAGACGCCTTACGTCCGAACCTGGAGGCATTTGTGCGCAATCTGTTTGTTGACGGGCGTTGGAATGCCACCTGGTTCTTTTTGCTGGGTTTCTGGTTCCTGGCGTGCGTGCTGCCGGAACTCCATTACGGGCGTGTGTTTAGCTTTGGCATCCCGTTGTTTTTCTTGTTTGTGCTGTTGTTGGGTTTTTTGACGCGTAAACCGTTCCGGGTGGGCTGGGGCGATTCTGCCAACCGTATGTTCACCCATCTACTGCCGTTCGTGTTGTTTTATCTTTTGTTGAAATTCACACAGCGGCAGGGGCAATCGACGCGCCCGGATTAACGATCGTCGTTGTCTGGCGTCGCTCCGGACAACTTGCGGCGTAAGATCAGTAAACTGACTCCGCCGGTCAGCACCGCCCAACTGGTGGCGATGATCCGTTCGGTGGTCGAGATGATGACGCCGCTATCGGCCGTTCCCCCCAGCCCCAACGTTCCCAACGCCGTCACCGCTTCGCGCAAACCAATCGTGCCGTTGGGCAGCGGCATGGCCGCAATCAGCAGATTGACGCTGCGCAACGTCAGTCCGGCGGCGAGGTTAACCGGATAGCCTAAACTGGCGCCGATGATCCAGAATTCCAACCCGGTAACGAAATTGACGATAACGTTGACCAAGAAATAGGCGATCAGGATTTTCGGCCGGCGGAGCGCCTGACTTCCCCCCTCCAGGATCATTACGATGAGGCGCAGCCAACGGTTGGAAGGCCCTGCGCTGCCGGCGGAGCTGTATTTTTGTATTCGTTTTTGCAGGCGATCGTTTAACAGCAGTACGGCAAACGGCGCCAGAACATAGGCCATAAATATCCAGAATAAGGCCGGGGAGATTTGTGAACCCGCAACAGGGTGCCTGCCGAGTAGAACGACACAGATCAGTCCAATCACCCCGCCGGATAGATACCCGGTGGCTATATCCAGAAACAAACCGATCCCCGAATTGACATAGCGGAAATCGTAGCGTTTTTTCAGATACAAAACCCGGAAACCGATCCCGGTCATGGGGATCACATTGATTAAGCTGCCCGCAGTAGCCAGCATCCAGCCTTCCAACAGGGGGAGATTAACGCCAAACAGGGCGGTCGATAGACATAATTTCACCCCGAAAAGGATTTGCAAGAGAAAGAACAGGCCGGCGACAGCAACAATGACGGCAAAGGGTAAAGCCTGGAGGCGCTTTAAGTCGGCGCTGTTCAACAGATAAGCCACCAGACCGATCAGCCCGAATAGCGACAACATCGTTGACAGGCGCTTCTCATCCAGTTTGATGGCGTGTGAGCGCTTCATGTATTGGATAAACCCGGATGAAATGACCGCCAGCGCACCGCGATTTCTGTTTCCATCAGCCCGGTTTTACAATCTCAAACGAGACGTTAAAACTATAGCGTTTCAGAAATGTTTTGCTTAAACCATGATCCAGAGGGCCCAGCAGGCGTGGATATCGATTGATTATGCTGGCGGGGAGAACATAGTGATAGTTCAACTCCCAGGTTGCGCCGGGAAGCTGCGAAAAAATTTCCTCCAGGCTTCTGGCACGGATCAGGGACAGGTTCTTTTCGAACTCCCAGTAAGAAAGAAACTGGCCGTTCACATTAATTTTTCGCGTCATCAGCCAGGGTTTCCACAAGGGACAATTACCATTGGGTTCCAGGCTGACGATACGTCCGCCGGGCTTAAGCAGCGAGTAAGCCTGGCGGATGCCATCCCGGATCGAGGCGATATCGGCAAAATGATGCAGCACCTTAAAAAAAGTAACCAGGTCAAACGATGCGGCCGGGAAACCTTTTGCTACCGCCAGGAAGTCGCCGGAAAACGTGGTTAACCCATCCTGTACCCCCTGCTTTGCCGCGATGTCACGAATGATTTGGAGGGCGCTATCGGTCAAATCAACGGCGGTGACACGCAGGCCACTTTTGAGCATATGTAAGGTGTACATCCCCGTGCCGGCGCCGCACTCGAGTACGCGGCTGCCGCCGGGCAAGGGGCTTAGATAATGTGCGACCGTCTGCCATTTGTCGACATTGCTGCCCCATTCTTTGGCGTCTTCTTTCTGCGCCAGTTGATCGAAAAAGGTTTCTTGTTGTTGGTTATGTGTGTGCACCGCTGATTTTTGCCCTTAATGTTTTCGATGGGTCAAGGGGTCATGATCCGATCCACCAACCGGATCATCCAACGGGTAAGATTTGGTTTTTCGGCCAGCAGCCGGGCTCGTTTTCCTTGCCAGGTCTCGCTGAGGGTTGGGTCGGTCAATAATGCTTCGAGCCGGGCAAACATGCGTTCTTCGTCGCCGGGTAAAAAGCCGTAGGTCAAATCATAGCGTTGTTCGAGCTCTTCCATCGCCGAGAGACGGCCCACAAAGGTATTGCAGCGAATGGAAGGTACACCCAATACCGCAGCCTCGCGCGTCATCGTCTGGCTGTCGCTGACCAGCAATTTTGCATAACTGAGCGCATCGTGGATCCGTTCGGGCGGCAGTGGGATTTGGTACCGGCGAAACTCTTCCGGGAGTTGGCCCTCGGCGGTAATAAATACTTTGCCATAACTGGAGAGCATCTGGATCAGTTTTCTTCTTGCCGCCAGACTCAACCCTGCCTGCCCGACATCGTGAAAGGCTTTTAATGCAACCAGGCGCACAATGAAAAAGGTTTCGTGTGGGGCCACGCCCAACGTGTCCAGGATGCGGGGATCAGGGGTATACAGATCGGGGTGCAGATAAGCCAGTTCATGACAGCTGGTGTGGGTGATGTATTGCCGGGTGCGCCGGTCGCGCACAACTTCGGGCACGACGATGTAATCGGCGAATGGGTAGGCCAGTTGCGCAAATTCTTTGACAATGTCGGCGTCATCCATGTTGAACAGGATGGATTTTGCCCGGCTGAAGCGCGAGGCGTGGGCAATGGCGACCGATGTGCCCAGCATCACGTCGATTTTTTCCCGGCGCACGATCCGCCACACTTTCCAGTCGTGCTCGATCAGTTCTTTGCTCAACCCCCAAAAGCCTTTTCCGGGGATGGATGCAATCGAATAGTCGATCCCATAATGCTGGAGCAAAGCCGGGACGATATCTCGATCCCGGATGGTGACGATCACTTTGTGCCCCTCTCGTTTCCAGTGCAAAATGGCATTACGGAACACGTGGGCGTGCGCCGGGTGCCCCAGATCGACGAGGACATTCATTGCACGTGCCCCTGTAAATCTTTGTTATAGCTCATGTCGAACCACATGGCGAAGAACAAGGATTGAACGCCAACGATACTGGTAAACATGAACGCCAGGGTATTGATGGGCGGGATGTGGCCAAATTCGATCCAGCGCCAGATAATGCGGATGAACAGAGGCACGCTCAACGTAAGCAGCCCCACACCAAACGTATAGAAAAATATTAAGGGGTGAAAATCGCGAATGACGTACTTTTCAAACATGCGCCACAGGAAGAGTTTGAGCAACAATCCTGAGAGGCGCGGGATGATGCGAATGGGGTCGATCCCTGATTTTTCGCCGATGCCATAAATGGGCTTGACCGGCACATCGCAGATGCGAAAGTTGTAGATATTCAGGCGCACCAGCAGGTCGTTGGGCTGTCCGTAGCGCTTATACATTTGATCCCAATTGATGGTTGCCAGTGCTTTGGCGTTGATGGCCGTATAACCGCACTGTGAATCGGCGATATTCCAATAGCCCGAAGCGATCTTGGTCAATAACGAGAGCGCCGAATTTCCCAGATAGCGGATGCGCGGAATTTTTTTCCAGGCGTCTCCGGTGAAGAGGCGGTTGCCTTTGCTGAAATCCACCCGGTCTTCCACCACCGGATCCAAAAGGGTCGGTAAATCTTCGGGATCCATTTGTCCATCGCCGGCCATGACCACGGCCACGTCTATTTTATGCTCGCGGCACCATTGGTAACCGCTGGAGATGGCGCCCCCAACCCCTTGATTGAACTGGTGTTGTATGAGGATTACCCTTTCTGGTTGAAGCGTTACCCGCTCCTGTGCGACTCTGGCGGTATCATCCTTGCTGCAATCGTTAACCACCACCACCCTGTCGACAAATTCTGGCAGGGTGTCGATGGTCTGTCCGAGCAGCTTTTCTTCATTATAGGCAGGGATTACAACGGCAATGGTTTTCGATTTGTACATAGCTTTCCACGTGGTGGTTTATTGAGCTAGTATATCATGCCCGTTAGAGATGTCCCAGATCGTTTTTCGTTCCCGAACACCTGCATGAATCGTTCATACCCGCTTCATAAGTTCTTCACATCTTTTCGATATCATAACACTAACCGAACGAACAAAACAAATCGGAAATATCTCTAAGGAGTTTGAAATGAACAAGACAGTGATTGGTGTGATCGTGGTGGTGATGATTGCCGCAGTAGCGGTGTTTGCAATCGGCTCGGTGGTGTATGCACAGACGCCCACCCCCGGCCCGCAGAATGCCTACGGGTTTGGCCCTGGTCGTGGCGGCCGCATGGGCGCCGGGATGATGGCCCGGCAGGGGGGGCAGATTGGGCAGACCGGACAGGCCGCCCCCATTCACGATGAAATGGTGGCCGCGATGGCCGACAAGTTGGGCCTGAGCAGCGAGGAACTGGATACTCGCCTGGATGGCGGCGAAACGATGATGCAGATTGCGGCCGAAAAGGGTTGGACGATCCAGCAGTTCTTCACCACAATGGGAGAGGCGCGCACCACGGCGGTTGACAAGGCGCTGGCTGCCGGCAAGATCACCCAGGAACAGGCCGATTGGCTCAAGCAAATGCAGCCGGGGCAGATGGGCCGGCGCGGCGGCGGGCGCATGGGCGGCGGTCAGTGGAACGGCGGGTGCCCCTGCCTGACCCAGCCAACCCAGCAGCCGGCTCAGTAGCCAGAAACGCTCTATCTTTCCCCCCGTTCGTACTGGACGGGGGGTTTTTGTTGTCTGGCATGAGCGTTTTTTGTGACTTCGGTATATAATCTTAAAACGATGTTTGTCTCACAACCCTTTTACCGCCAACGAAAATTCTGGATCCGCTTCTCCATTTATGCGCCGATCGTGTTATTTTTGATTGCCTTTGGCGCCGATATCTGGGGGATTTTTTCCATCTTCTTTAAAGTATTGGCGGTGGCGATTGGCTTGCCCTCCGGCGGCCCTCCCGACCTGGGCGCTCTCGGAAATTCGTTCTCCACCCTGTTTTTCACCTGTTGTCTTTCTTTTCTGCCCGTTTTTGCTTTCTGGATGGTGGTGGTTTCGCACCAGGCCCTCTTGCCGGTGCGTAACTGGAACGAGGCCCGTCGTCTGGCGTTTCGCCTTTTGCTGTATATCTTGCGCTCCCACGGCCCGGCCACGTTTATTCGCGACGGTAAGCAGATCGCCACCCCGGAAGAATTGAACCGTGAGGGCCCGGGGGTGGCGTTGGTGAAGTTTAACAGCGCCATCGTCCTGGAGGAGCGCGTGCCTTCACCCAGCATGTTGACCCCGCTGTGGGACTTCTTGGATGGGCCCAACCCCTACGTGACGCGTGCTGCCGGCCCGGGCATTGTTTTTACCCGCACGCGCGAACGTGTGCGCGGCGTGGTCGACCTGCGCAAGCAGTTTCGCGTGCAGCCCGGCGTGCCGGCCTACAGCCGCGATGGGATCGAGATTCGCGCCAACGTCAACTGCCTGTTTACCATCGGCCAGGACCCGGATGTGCTGCTGGTGGCGTACGTGGATGGAATTGCCCCCGAAAATTTGCAGGTGCTCACCATGCGCGAGATCGATGATACTCAGGTAAGCGTGTCTGCCTTTTCTGATGAACTGGACGAGATAGACAAGAACGAAATCCATCGTTGGGTGCAGGCCACCACCCTGCCATACCCATATCAGACGTACGAGGTCAAACCCGTCGTTGCCCGGACGAAGGGCAAACGCCGCCAGACTTCGACTTCTGCGCCGGTGTATGATCCCGAACGCGTCAGCGCCGCCGTGCTTTCAGAGGCGCGCAACGCACCCGATGGTACGGTCGTCGATTGGACCGAACTGCCGTTACAGGTCGCCATCCAGACCTTCCGCGAGCATTTGCCACGCGTCAACTACGATGAACTATACGCCATCGACCAGCCCGGTCAGTTTCCTATGTTGGATTTCAAACGCCGCTTCCGCCTGGCGGTGCGCAACCAGGGAATCCTCTCCTTCCAGTTTATCCGCTATATCCGCGGCTCGACCATTCGCAAGGGAACGTATCCGCGCAAAGACCTGATCCGCTATCCGGTGCAGCCGTTGCGTAGTTCAAAGGTGCTGCGCCAGCGCGGGATTAAAATCATCGCTGCCGGCGTTGGCGATTTGATGCCGGCGCCTGAGGTCTATAAGCAGCGTCTGGATAGCTGGCGAGCGCGTTGGGACAGCGAAGCGAGCACCATCAACGCCCGCATGGAATTGGAAGCGATGCGCATTCGCAACCACGCCCGCGCCCAGTCCCAGCGGGAAATGTTGTATCAGATTTCGGAGATTTTCAAACAGCAAAAAGATTACCCGACGCGCGAGGCGCTGGCATTGCGTGTCTTACAGGCGCTGGAAAATGCCGCTACCGAGGGCGCCACCCGCCAGTTGGTACCGGGTCAGACGCTCGAATGGATGAAGACGTTGCGCTCCTGGTTGTCGGAGGGGCGCGCCTGGAATAAACCGTCTTGAATATGTCAAGCACAACTTCCTCTCCCCCCCCCAAAGATTTGTTTGCCCGGTTGCAGGCGCTATACGAACGCATCCAGACCAGTTTCCTGGATTACGTGACCGATACTCAGAATCAGGCTACGCTGGCCGGTATGGCCTGCGTGGGGGCGCTGGTGTTCAGCATGCTGCTCTTTAGCTGGTTGGGGACGATACTGCATGAAAACGTCGATCCGGTACAAATTGCCACCGACTGGCAGGCCTCCAACCCATTTTTTGGCCTGGTGCCACGCCCGATCATGGTCTTTTTTGCTCAATTCTTTAACGGCCGCAGCATTCGTTATATGCTGCCACCGCTGGCTGCTTTTGTGTATGTTTTTGTGGGTGCGGTGCGCTATTTGCAGGATATCTACAACCTGGAGCGTTTCTCACTGGCTTCTCGTTTCATCGTTTCCTGTTTGTTTGGCGGTTACTATTCGGCCGTTCTGGTCGATGGCGGGCAAAAGAAGCTGGCCCCGGCTGAGGTCAACCTGCTGGATATCATCGGTGGGCCGGGATATGTGTTGATCAACCCCGGCAGTGCGGTGTTGGTGGAGGGGTTGTTTGAGCCGCTGTATGTTTTGCGCACCGGCGGACACCTTCTTTCGCGTTTTGAAAGTATCGGGCTGATTACCAGCCTGGAAGATCAATACACCACGTTGGAGGAGATGAAGACCATCACCAAGGATGGTATTCAGGTGGCCGTGCGGAATATCCGGCTGCGCTATCGCATCCTTTCACGCGGCGAACGGGGTGAGGTGGTGGCGCGCACGGCGGCGCAGCCGTATCCTTTTGATGAGAGCGCCTTGATGGACGTGGCCTATAACCTCTCGGTGGATGCCAAGGGTCAGACCTCCTGGGCCAACACTGTGCGTGGCATGGTGGTGGGCGATATTCAAGATTTCATCAACATGAACAATCTCGATTATCTGACGGCGCCGCGCGACGCACAGCAGGATGCGATTCGCGAAATGCGCGAGCGTTTGCTTTCAGAAATGATCCAGTCGCGTTTGCGCGGCATTGGCGCCGAATTGTTGTGGGTAGACGTAGGCCACATTGAGATCGTCGAACCCGATGTGGATCAGTCGCGCATCAATCTCTGGCAGTCGAAATGGGTGGGGGATGCCAGTGTGGTGGCGGCGTATTCAGAAGCCAAACAACTGGCCTATCGTGAAATGGGACGCGCCGAGGGCCAGGCGGAATTGATCATGAGCATTACCGATGCGCTTGAACAAAGCGATGTGAACGAAGACTCGGCCCGTACCTTACAGGAGTTATTCCTGGTGCGTACCGCTCAGATTCTGGATGCACTGCGCGAAGATGGCGGGGCACAGTCTTGAGCCAGGAGGTGAGCCATGAACGCCCATGAACGGGCGACCAATCGTACCGCTTATCGCCGGCCTTATCGACGCTCGATGCAGGCGATTCTGTCTGCTGCCCGGCAGGCTGAAAGCGAATTGCCGGCTCTGATCCAGCTAACGCCGCCGGATGCCGCTCCGGCTGGCGGAGTCGTTCAGCCGGCGGTTAAAACGGCCGTGGCGCGCAAATCCGACCGCGGTGAAAAGGCTGGCCGCGAGAGCCGGCCGTCGCCGGCGCGCCGTATCACAACTGCCGGCCCGGAGGATAACGCCCCGCCGGAAAAGGGTGAGGGGCGCAAGGCCAGGGAAAAAGGCCGCAGCCGGCCGGCGGCGAAGCTCTCTCCGGCGGGTAAGGTGAGTATTGGTGGGCGCGAGTTACAGCTCTATCCTCTGCCTGCCGTGCTGGAGACACTGGAACCGGATCGGCCCGGCGAGCAGGCGGGTTTTCAGATGCTGACGCAGTTTGTCGACAGCCTGATCTTCTTGCACGAGTATCTGAATCAATGCAGCACCCTGGCGGCGGCTTTGAGTGATCTGGCCATGACTCTCCCACAGTTTCGCCATGCGGTGGAGGGGAGCGAGGGGAAGTCGCTGGACGCGCAAAAGCAGGCGGAACTCAATTTGATGTGGCGCCCGGTCAAGAGCCGCCTGGATCACCTGATGGGCTGGGTGTGGGGCACCCGTCACCTGGAACGACGCCCCGGAGAGCGCGACGGGGAGTGGGAGTTGCGCCTGTTCAACCTGAGCGAGAACATTCAAGAACTGCTGGCGCTGCCGGCCTTGAGTAATGATCTTTCGTTTCGGTTGTCTCGTTTGACCCAGGATTTTTCCAAAGAGGTTCTGGATCAGATGTTCATTGCCAATCAGCGCGTCGGGCGGGTGGTCGGGCAAATTTATACCTACAGCACACGTTCTCTGGGAAAATCGCAATGAGCGTGTTTGAGCAAATTCATCAACGGCATACCACTTTGTTGGTTCTGCTCGACCAGCCGCAGCAGAAGCGCGAATTGCTGGCGCAGTCGCGCCAGTTCCTGGCCGACATCGAGCGCGACAGCGCACAGGTGACAGCTTTAGACGAACGCGAGCACCTGATTGCCATCGTGCAGTTCTGGTCGTTCTATATTCACGAGCGCACCCGGCGTTACCCACGGGTGACGCTTTGCCCGGTGATTGCTGCTGCACCGGTCGAAAAGGCCGAAGAAGAGGGCGAAAAAATGGCGCCGGCAACTGCGGCGCCGGCGTTTTTGATCCCAACCCTCGAGTCGGTCATCCTGGCCGAAGAGGATGGCAGCAGCGGCGGGCTGATCGACGAGCAACTGGACGAGGCGCTAAATGAGCCCGCGCCGGCGCCGTTCGAGCCCTCGCCCTGGGAATTCCCCCCACCAGAAGAAGGCGCCGAAAGCGCCCCGTTCCCCTCTGACGCTCAAACCGGAACGGCGCCGGAGACGCCCCCCTCGCAACCGGCCCCGGTCGAAGCTGGCGGGCCGGTGGATGAAAGCGGGCTGGAGGCCGGAAGCGCCTTGGGCGCCGCCGCGGCGGCCGAAGCGCCCCCCAGCCTTGAAGAGAATCAACCGCATCCACCGGCGCCGGTGCATCATCCCGCCCCGCCGGTGTTGCAATACCAGCCCGGACCGGTCTCAAACGTGGTCGAACTGGTGGTGGAAACCGGGCCGACGCCGCCTTTTGAATTGGCGCCGACTCCTTCAGGCGAACACCGTACCCCGTCCGATGGATCCAACGAGCCGCCGGTGCGTTTCACCATCCCGGACGATTTTGTGCGCGCCTTTGTGTGGCTGAACCAGTTTAATGAGGTTGAGATCTTCCAACCGAATTTGAAAGAAGCGCTCAATGAGTTGATTACCAGCTGGCGTTCGCAGGATGATTCGTTCAACGCCCTGGTGGCCGAGATTCGCGACATTATGAAGAGCATGGGCAACGAGCCGGCGAAAGGCGAAGCGTTGGTGCAGATCGCGGCCATGCAATACAAACGCGGCTATTTAAACGATCTGGGCCTGGTTGAGGATCAACTGGACGCCGCGGCGGACATCTTTGAGGCCCATCAGGATCTGCACCGCGAAGGATTGATCCGCTGGATGTCGGGATATGTCCAGTGGCGGATGGGGGATCGCTACGAGGTGGTCTTTCGCAACTGGAAACGCTGCCTGAAGATTTTCCAGAGCCTGTGTGAGCGGTATCACCGGCAGGATGAATTGGGAAATCTTGTTTCAGACCCGGAGCGGGTGACCTTCTATCGCGGTTGTATTGCGTTTATCGGCGATGCCCTGGTGCGCTGTCTGCTCGAACTGATAACCGTCGACCTGCCGCGTTTTGTGGGCAGCTCGTTGGAACGGGACGATGTGTCGCGCATGCTGCGGGATGAGATGCGCCAGAAACTGGATGCCCGCGACGAACAGGGCATCCGCCTGTCGATCAACCATGCTTTGCATTACGTGCTCAATCGCCGTGAGCGTCAGGATATCGGCGAGATGGAAGTGCAGGCGGCCTACGCCCACTACGCCACCAACAATTACGCCGAAGCCGAGCGCCTGCTGCAAGCAGCGCTCTCCCGTTTTGCGCCGGAGTCGCATCAGGTGGTGGTGATTCTGCTGGCTTTGGGCAGCATCCAGTGGCTGCGCAACAAACATGCCCGCTCGTTGGATACGTTCGACCGCTGCCGTATCACGCTCGAAGCCTTGCGGATCGAATCGGAACACGCCAATCTACAGGAGCGGGTGCGTTGGTATAAGATGCGTTTCTTTGAGGTCACCCGCGCCGTTGACCTGCTGAGTCTGATTTACCAGAGCCGCCCTTCCGGCTAGGGGCGATTGCGCACCGGCGGAGACGGGATATCGGCCTCTTCAAACCGGTCGAGCGGCTGGCGGCTGCGCTGCGTTTCGTTCAGCCCGTTGCCAAAGATGCGTTCGGCCTGGTTGGCCTTCATAACTTCCAGCAATTTGCGCGCCGCCCGGGCGTTGCCAAAGGACGGGGTGCGATTCTGCAGCAGATGCCTGATGTATTCCTGCACTTTGCGCTCGACCGGCGGAGTCAACTGGTAACCCTCGGAATGGGCCATGTTGGCCAGGATATTGTATAGCTCCGCGGCGCTGTAATCCGGGAATTCCAGGATGCGGGTGAAACGCGATTTGAGCCCGGGGTTGCTTTCGATGAAGTTACTCATCTTATCCGGGTAACCGGCGACGATCACCACCAACCGACCGCGGTAATCTTCCATGCTTTTGACCAGGGTATCGATGGCCTCCTGCCCAAAATCCTGTTGGCTGTCGCGCGCCAACGTGTAGGCCTCGTCGATGAACAGCACTCCGTCCAGCGCTTCCTTGATTTTGGCGGCGGTCTTGATGGCCGTTTGGCCCACATACCCGGCCACCAGGTCGACCCGGCTGGTTTCCACGCAGTGGCCGCGGCGCAAAAAGCCGGCCGATTTGAGGATGCGCCCCATCAGGCGGGCGACCGAGGTCTTGCCGGTGCCGGGATTGCCCTTGAACACCATGTGAAAAACGATCGGCGGCGGGTCGTAACTCGGGTCGCGTTTCTGGCGCTCGGTCTGTAACTGTAACAGGCGGATTTGCTGGATGACAAATTTCTTGACCGGTTGTAACCCGACCAGATCGTTTAGCTCTTCCAGCAATTCGTCTACGGCGTGTTCTGCGCCGGGTTGGAACGGTTCGGGAAAATCGATCAGTTGAACGGGCGCGTCCAAGGCCAGTTCTTCGGCGACGACACGGGCTGCCCGGCGCCGTTCGATCACGTCGCACAGGTTGCGCACCTCGCCGGCGTTGCCAAAGTCTTCGCCGCGCCCGTGGTGGATGCTGCGCACGATGGCATACACCTGCTCGTTCAAGGCGCTGTTTAGTGTCAGCTTCCGGGCTGCCAGCATGTCCAGCAGGATCTGGTGTAACTGAACGGCGTTGAAATCGTCAAACAGCAGGCGGTTGTCTTCGGGAAAACGGCGCGCCAGGCCGGGATTTGAACGCAAAAAGGCATCCATGCGGGCCGGATAGCCTGCCACCACCACCACCAGCTGGCGGCGGTCGTCTTCCATGCGGGTCAGCAGCGTATCGATTGCCTCCTGACCGAAGCCGCCGCGCTCGCGTTCCGCGAGGGTATAGGCCTCGTCGATGAACAGCACCCCATCCAGCGCCCGGTCGATGACGTTGTTGGTCTTGATGGCCGTGCCGCCGACGTGTTCGGCGACCAGGTCTGCGGCTTTCACTTCTACGATATGACCGCGCCGCAGCAGCCCCAGATCGCGCAGGATTTCACCCATCAGGCGGGCGACGGTCGTCTTACCGGTGCCGGGGTTGCCGAGAAAGACCATGTGCAGCAGCGGGGCTTCGGCAGGGGGTTCGTCCTCACCCGAGAGCGCCGCCTGGCGCTGGCGGATGCTCAGCCAGGCGGCCAGTTCGCGCAGCCGCTGCTTGACCGACTCCAGCCCGACCAGCGCATCCAGGCGCTGCAGAGCGCTGCTGCTGGCGCACTCGCTGGCCGAGAACCAGCCGTTCTGGCGGGCGGTGACCAGATCGAAACACTGAATGCCCTGCAGCCGCGCCAGCCATTTACGCGCCTTCATCCCTTCGGCCTCCATCCATCCCAACATACGCTGTTGGTCTTCGTTTTGCAGGGTGAAGCCATGCGTGCGCTGGCTCATGGCGACCAGGCGCTCCAGTTCACCCTGCGCGGGGTAGCCGATGTTGACCAGGTGGTGGCTGGTGTTGCGCGAACGATCCAGCAGATAGGTCTTGAGCTCCGGGATGGGCAGGCGGTCGGCCATCTGGCACAACGACTGGTAGTCGTTGGCCGAAAATAGAAACAGACAGACATTCTGGTTCGAGGCCGGCAGGCGCGCCCATTCACCGATCAGGCCGGCCATGGTGCGTCGATCCTCGATGAAATGTAACGTCGTCTCAGCCTGCACCAGCACCACCGCCGAGCGGATGCCATCGCCGTTGCGCATGACGGCGTCCATCATGCGCAGGGCGTGAACGTCGCCCATGCCCTCGAAATTGAAAACCGGAGCGGGAGTCTGCGGCGGGCGAAAGACGACGCGTTCTTTCAGCGGGCCGTCACGCAGCACGCTCATGCGCTGACCGCCGGCGTATCCTTCGCTCGCGGCGGCAGCGGTCACTTCGGCCGGGCGCTGCGGCAGGGACGCCTGGCGGGATGGCTCATCCAGGTAGTAAATCTGGCGGTGGGCGGAATGGAACAGGATGCGCTCGAAACCGGCGGCGTGGAGTAAGTCCCACAGCGCCTGTTCAATGCTGATTTCCTGCCCGGCGGGGTTAATCAGCGTATCTTCGATGCCGGGGCCAAACAAAATAAAGAAATGCCCGCCTTGATTGAACTGCAATACCTGTAAGCGTTCGATGGTCGTCATAAAACCCCGTCCGGTAAGTGAGAGTCATTTCAGCGCCCTAACTTCTTCCAGAACGACTGCGCTGGCGCCGGCTGGGCTGTCACATTTTCTTCGATTTGCTCGAAGGGTTGGTCTTCATTTTCTGGCGTTTCGGCGCCGATGTTGGCGCCCAGCCGCAGCCCGAATTGTTTGAGGGCGTTGCCGACCTCGCGGGCGCGCTGGCGCAGTTCGTGTTCCGAGCGCTGTTCGCGATCCGAGGAGCGCAGTTGCAACAGGTTGCGCCCCGGCGCCTTGGAGACCGGCAGCACTTCCACCTTCACCTGACTGCCGTCCAGACTCTTGACGTTGGCGCTGAACTCGCAGCGCGCCCCGTTGACATACCCGGCGTCTTGCAGCACGAAGCCCTGCCCTTCCAGGGCCTGGATGACGATGTCGGCGATGTTGATGCGGATCTGAGCGTTGAGCGTTTCCATGCGCGCCTCCTGGATCAGGCGTTCCAGGCGCTTGTGCAGCGAGGGCAGAGTCTCTTCCACACAAATCTTCAGATCCACCAGGGCGAGCGGCTCAACCTCGTTTTCCAGCCGGTCAAGCTGCTCGATGCAAATCTGCTGCAACTTGCTCAGCTTTCCGTCCGTCCATTCATCGACGTTAATCGTTTCGGGCAGCAGGTTGCTGTCCATGTCAATTGCCGCCACCTCGGCGCTTTGCTCGATGAGGTAGTACAGCTCGCGGGCCTGTTCCCGGCCGACCTGCAGCCAGTGGATCCACTGACTCCAGGTCTTTTCCAGCGCCAGGCGAAAATCGGAGAACTGGGTGTAGCTTTGCTGCGCCTGCGTCAACCCGGCCTCGAACGCCCCCTGGCGGATGTTTTCTAGCGCCAGGTTGGCCTGGCGCTCCAGCCGTTCAAACTCGCCGGGTGAGAAGAAATCGTGCGGGTAATTTTGCTGGATGAAGGTCTGCAATGTCTGCACCGCTTCGACCCACTGGCAGGCCAGCTGGCGGGTATGGGCCTTGCGGTTGGACAGCTGGCTGAGGCGCTGTTCGATGGTGTGTAGTTGTTCCTGACGCAAACGGCTCTCTTCACTGGCCATTTGCTGATATTGTGCGTCCCAGTTTTGTATGCTTTCACGCAGCAGGTCGTATAACGATCCGGCGCTGCTCTGCATTTGCTCCAGCAGGTTCTGCTCGGTCTGGACAAACCGGCGCGCCACGTCCCCTTCATATTGCTGCACCTGCTCGTCAAGCTGCTGGATGGTGGCCTGGAAGTCCTGCTGGCGTCCTTCGATGCGGGTGTATTCGGCGCGCAAATCGTACTGGCTCTGTTCGCGTAACTGCGCCTGCAAATCCTGCGATTCTTTTTGCAGGGTGCGGGCGGATTTTTCTGCTTCGCGCAGCCGTTGATATTCTTCCTCGCTGATCGAAACCAGCACCTTCTTGAAACCACTCATCCCGTCTCCTTCTGCAGGTACGGGCTGGCCTGCATCCAGGCTCGTTCTACCGTTTGCCGCAACTGTATAGGCGGCACACCGACAAACAACACCGACTCACTGCTGACCTTGACCTCCATCTGGCGGGGATGATTTTCAAAGTCAAAGGTCGCCAGGCGGGAGGTCAGGTAATGGATACGCTGGTTGCTGCTGCCACGCAGACCGCGATTGTCGTTGAGCTTTTCCTGATAGGGGCCATCGATCAGGACGTCAATTTCTGCCAGCAATTCGCCCACCGCCGGGTCTGCCGCCGTGAGCAGATGTTCGAGCGGGTAGCCGCTGAAGCAGATGATGTTCAGTTCGCGGCGGGCGCGCACCAGCCGGCACAATTCGGCCAGCGCCGCCGCCTGGGCGCTCGGCTCACCGCCGGACAGGGTAAGGCCCTCGATCTCACTGTTGCCGAGGATGTCGGCGGCCAACGCCTGCGGACTGATCAACCGGGCCGGGCGCTGCGCCAGCCAGTCGCTGGCGATACAGCCGGGGCAGTGCAACGGGCAGCCCTGCACCCACACCACATAACGGTATCCCGGTCCCAGGGCGCGCGTTCCCCGGCAGGTGGCCGCCACGTTTAAAAACGGACTGCCGGTTTGGTTCAATACAGGGTAAACAGGTCTGGTTTGCATGGCGGCTTAACTCGATAGAGAAAATTTGTTCTATTTAATTATAGGACAAACGATCTAGAGAGTCAAGTGGCAGGTTTTCGACTTTCTCAGTTTTGACGCGCCGCTCTTTTATTCCCTTGCCAGAGTGAGACGGAGTCTCATCCCGGCTGGTTGGCGGGCCACAACGGGCATTGCGCCCGGATGCACTCTTTGTTTTTTAAGAATTGTTCGCACGCAAAAGGACGCACGTCCATCCTTCGTCCCGTGTATTCGTGAATGAGGGCGGCCGTCTCTTTAAGCGCCAACCAGCAGTCCCGTTGGCAACAGCGGGGGGCGTCAAAAGAGGCGATCCTTGCCAGCGCGGCGAGTGTGGCTTGCTGGGCGCTCTGGCGCTTTTCGCCCAGGTAGGGGGTTGCTCCCAGCAAAACCGACATGGCAATGCCGGCGCCGATTGCCGCCCCGCACGCCCCGAAAAATGCGCAGGCGCCGCCGCCGATCGTTTGACCGCGCTGGATGGCCGTTGTAATTTGTTTGTTGGTGATCGCCTGCCCGTTATTTCTGAGCGCGGCCAGAATCACAGCCGGCAGCATGGCGTGATGTTCTGGGCCGTGAATGTGGAAATGGGGATGAGAGCGCAGAGTCTGCATGAGACTCACCGGGTCGGTTTGTTGACTGTGCAGGCACACGCTCTGGATGATTTCCACGGCGTCGGCGCTGTGGCAGCGGTCGCAAACATAGTGCCCGTTGACACAGGCGGCGTTGGCCGGCCGGGTTTGCCCACAATAATGGCAGGCGCAGTCGTGCTCCGTTTCAAAATACACCAGCGCCGCGCCGCACACCATGCAATCCGTGCGGTAGGGTTCCACCGTCTCCGCAGACGCCGGGCAGCAATAGTTTGTTTCCCCGGCGCTGTTGCAGGCAGGGGAAGCTTGTTTTTCGCGGTCATCTCTCATCTCTTCGCCTCCAGAGGGTATTCCTTTACGGATTTTATATTATATGACAAAATTCTGTGGAGATTTCAGGCGATAGAAAAATTACAGCCCCAGGCCGGCGTTGCCCAGGGCTAAGAAATGAGGCTCCCCGACCAGGACTCGAACCTGGAACCTAGCGGTTAACAGCCGCCCGCTCTGCCAATTGAGCTATCGAGGAAAGCGCCTGTATTCTACACCGCACCGCCAGAAGTGTCAAGGAAATGGGCAAATTCTGTTTTGCTTTCGTCTGGTTTTTGCATGCCGTCATTCCCCCGCTCCGCTACTGGCGTTAAGGTTTTGTCTATGGTATATTATTTTAAGGAGGGCCCATGAAAGAGCGGATTCTGATTATCGAAGACGACGAAGCGATCGTCAAAGTGTTGCGCCGCAGCCTGGTGTATGAGGGTTACCAGGTCGAGACCGCACTGGATGGCGAAGATGGCCTGGTCGCCGCCCGTAACCACCACCCCGACCTGGTGATCCTGGACTGGATGCTGCCGGGTATGGATGGGTTGGAGGTCTGTCATCGCCTGCGCACCGGCGGCAGCCAGCCGATTTTGATGCTGACTGCCAAGGATACCCTGCACGATCGGGTCCAGGGGCTGGATGCGGGCGCCGATGATTATATGGTGAAGCCCTTTGAACTGGAAGAACTGCTGGCTCGCGTGCGCGCCCTCCTGCGTCGCACCCAATCGGAACGTTCGGCAGTGCTGACCTTTGCCGATCTGGTGTTGGATACCTCGACCCGCCAGGCCACGCGCCAGGGACGGATCATCTCGCTGACTGCCAAAGAGTACGATCTGCTCGAGATCTTTCTGCGCCACCCACGCCAGGTGCTTACCCGCGAGGTCATCTTTGATCGGGTGTGGGGGTACGATTTTGGCGGCGAGAGCAACGTGCTGGACGTCTACATCCGTTATTTGCGGCAGAAGCTGGAGGGCGAAGGCGAAACGCGCCTGCTGCACACGGTGCGCGGGGTGGGATACGTTTTGCGTGAGATGCCCTGATGTCCTTGCGCGCCCGCCTGACTCTGCTGTTCACCCTGGCTGTGGGCAGCATCTTGTTGCTGTTTGGGGTGCTCGTTTATCAACTGGTCGGGCTGTTTCTGTTGGATCAGATTGACTCAGACCTGACAAAAACCGCCTATGCTTATCGGGAGGCTTTGCGGGTGAATACCCGCAACCAGTTTGACCCGCGTTCGCTCGTCAATGTTCAGACGGGCGGCGGTCAGGTGGTTCAGATTTGGGGCGCCGACCGTTCTTTGCAGTTTTCCCGCCCGCCCGGACGGAAAGCGCCGTTGGACGAATTCGGGCGGCGCGCCGGTGAGCCTGTTTTTCGCCAGGTAGAAGGTTCACCGCCGCTGCGCGTACTCAGCCTGCCGCTGTTGACCAACCGTGGGCCGGCAGGAGTCTTGCAGGTTGGCGCCGATCTTTCTCTGATGATCACCATGCAGCGCGCGCTGCTGTTGATCCTGACCGTCATATCGTTTCTGGTGGTGGGAGTCGTTGCCCTGGTGATGTGG
Source organism: uncultured Anaerolineaceae bacterium (assembly GCA_964535315.1). Classification (GTDB taxonomy): domain Bacteria; phylum Chloroflexota; class Anaerolineae; order Anaerolineales; family Anaerolineaceae; genus CAZHTS01. The sequence goes on along the minus strand of CAZHTS010000035.1, from coordinate 14,812 downwards.
TTTTTTGTCGGGCGGGAACTGGCGCCGTTGGCGACGATCACCGAGGTGGCCCTGCAGGTGGCGCGCGCCGACGATCTCTCGCGGCGTATCCCCCTGCGCCAGCCGCCCGAAGACGAGATCGGCCGGTTGATCCTGGCCTTCAACCAGACGCTGGAGCGCCTGGAACATCTCTTTACCGCCCAGAGGCGTTTCCTGACCGATGTGAGCCACGAACTACGCACCCCGCTGACGGTCATCAAAGGCAACGTGGGTCTCATCCGGCGCATAGGCGCCGATGAAGAGTCGCTGGCCGGGATCGAAGGCGAGGTGGATCGTCTGACGCGCCTGGTGGGCAATCTGTTGCTGCTGGCCCAGGCCGAGTCGGGCAAACTACCGCTGGAGATCAGCCCGGTTGAGCTGGATACCGTGCTGTTGGACGTTTACCAGCAGGCAAAACTGCTGGCCGGCGAGCGCATCCAGGTGCGCCTGGCGGAGATCGACCAGGTACTGGTGCCCGGCGATCAGGATCGTCTCAAGCAGGTGTTGATCAACCTGGTGGGTAACGCCGTGCAATACACCCCGCCCAACGGGCAGGTGACGCTGAGTCTGCGCAAGAGCAGCGAACAGGCGCAGTTGATCATCAGCGACACCGGCGCAGGCATTCCCGCCCAGGATTTGCCGCACATCTTCGAGCGTTTCTATCGCGGCGAACGTTCGCGCAAACGTTCGCCGGGCAGCGGCTTTGGCCTGGGGCTCTCGATTGCCTACTGGTTGGTGCGCAATCACGGCGGCACGATCGAGGTCAGTTCCAAGGAAGGCAAGGGCACGACCTTCTGTGTTTACCTGCCGTTGGCCAAGGCGGAGGTTGAAGACGAAAAACAGTGAGCGGTGAGCAGCCGCCGTTGCTGCTCACCGCTCATGAGATTGTGTAGGCCGGTTGGCCGTTGTCTAGCTGCGGGGCGTTGGCTTGCCGCTGCCCTCCGGAGCGCCGGGACGGGCCGCCATCGGACGTGAACTGTGCATCGATAGGCTGTGATAGGTAGGCTCGGGCCGTCCGGCGGACATCGACTCGACCGGAGCGGCTGCCCGCGGCGCCACCGGGGATACCGGGCGGGAAGTGGGCAGGTTGGAAGCCGGGCGCAGGCTGGCATTGGCGCTGGCCGCCGGCACCATTCCGGGGCGACGATGATTGTTGTTCAGCGTCGTGCTGCTGGCCGGGCGCTTGAAATCGCTGAAGATGCGTTCGCCGTTGACCGAGAGCGTGCCAATGATCAGGATGCGGATGGTCCATACCATCATCGCCACGAAGATGGGCACGATGCGGGTGACCGTGGCCGGGTTGACGACAGCCGTACTGCGTACCTCATGGGTGGAAATGGCCATCGAGACGCCCCACCAGGTCAAAATGGCGTTCATCGTTGCCGCCAGGAACCAGGCGCCAAACAGATACCACACCTCTTTGGGTTCGTCCCGCCCTTGTTCGGGGGTAAAGAGACGTGCGATGCCGGCAAAATCTATGCCACAAAAGGCGATCGACAGGATGGTGGCCCAGGGGATACCAATGAAGCGCAGGTCGCCGAGCAGGTCGCGCAAGGCATAATCGGTGGTGCTGTAGTTGAACATCTCAAAGGCAAACAGTGCCGTCAAAATGATGATGCCCAGCGCTCGACCGATGCCAATCCGCGGCCGCCGCACCCATTGAAACAGGCTGCCCCCAGTGCGTAGATTGGTCAAGCTCATGAACTGCTCCTTTCACTAAGCGGATGAAAGTGAATTTTCTTGATTATAGAACTTATTTTCTATTAAGTCAATAGGGTTGGCATTTTTGTTGCAACGCATGTTTGATTCGCACCGGCGCTTGCTTTTTTGTGTTTTATATCGGATAATATACAGAAAATGTGGATGATCCGATATGAAACGCAGCGATCTGGCCGTCTTCGAAACGATCCCTTACTTTACCATCACCGCCGTGCGCCAGATGGCGGGCGACGACGTTCCCGGCAGCGAACGGCGCGCCCGCACCCGTCTGTGGCGCTGGATGCAGAACGGGCTGGTCATCCAGTTGAAAAAGGGCGTCTATATGACGCGCCGCTTCTACGAACGCCACGGCGCCGAACCCGGCTTTGCGGCGGCGTGCAGCGCCATTCTCCTGCCGCAATCGTACCTCTCGCTCGAATATGTCTTGCAGCGCCACGCTCTGCTCACCGAGATAACTTATCCGGTCACGGCGGTTACGTTGCACAACACCCGTCTTATTCAGAACGATCTGGGGCTGTTCTCCTACCGCCATGTCCAGCCGCGCCTGTATTATGGTTTCAACCTGGGCGATTATCACGGTCTGCGTTACGCCGAGGCCACCCCGGCCAAGGCGTTGTTCGATTATCTCTATCTGCGTCCCTTGCCGCGCCCTTTACGCACACGCCAGTATGCGCTGGCGGAGGAATTGCGGCTCAACCTGGAGCGTTTGAACGACTCTGACCGGGCCGAGTTTGCCGCACACGTGCGCAGCGCCGCCTCGCCCAAGATGACGGCCATTCTGGATAACCTGGAGCATTCGATATGGCAACCCTGATCCAATCCCTGCAATCTGTGCTGGACGGCAAGGACGCCCGTTTGCCCAACGAAACACGCCGCATCCTCCTCAAAGAGGCCTTACAGGCGCACGTGCTCGATTATCTCTACAATCACTCCGGCTACCGGCGCCTGAACTTTTACGGCGGCACCTGCCTGCACGTGGTTTATGGACTCAACCGCCTGTCCGAGGATCTGGATCTGGACAACGGCGCCGGAGTCGGGCTGGATGACCTGGGCGGCGATCTGCTGGCCTATATCCACCAGACTCTGGCTTACCCGGCGGCCGGCGTTCATCGCCAGACGGGGCAGCAGGGTATCTTGCGCATTACCCTCAAGTTTCCCCTGCTCAACCAGCTGGGCCTCTCGGCCCACGCCAACGAGGCGCTGCATTTAAAAATCGAGGTCAGTTCTCACGCCCAGGTGGCCGTGCTCAAACGGACTCCGGTCTTCTATTATGGGCGCAGTTTTGTCCCGGCCCACTTTTCGCTGGAAACGATGATGGCCGGCAAGATGCTGGCCTGCCTTGAACGCAGTTTTGTCAGCGGGCGCAGCGGGGCGGCGGTGAAGGGACGTGATTTTTACGATCTGCTATGGTTCATGCAGCGCGGTGTCCGTCCGCTGGAAGAGAAGCTCGCGCGCGACGGGCAGCAGTCCTACACCACCCGCACGGCTTTTCTGGCGCTGCAAGAGCGGGTGGCGCATCTACGTACAGCCGACCTGGCGCTCGATCTGTTGCCCATGTTTGAGCAGCGCACTTTTATCCAGGCCTGGCTGGAGACCTTTCACGCCACATTTGAGGAAACGCTGGCGCCCTATTTGCAAGCCGGGTAAGCGGTGGCGCTCTCCATCCCCAGTCGCTGCCGGATAGACGCCGACTCTGTTTCGGGCAGCATCTGCACCTGCCCGCGACGGGGATCGATGCGAAATGGGAACGCCGACAAGGCCGCGACGCCTCTCGGACCCAGGCGGACCACCAGCAAGGCGCTGCGACGTGTGTCTTCCAGCCCGGTGGCGTCGAACAGGGCGTTGCCCAACGAGTAGACGACCGGCGTGCAGCCGGATGCGCCGGGCAGCCATTCAACCGGCTGCAGGACGTGCGGATGGTGGCCCCAGATCAGCGCCGCTCCAGCCTGAGCCAGCCGCTGCGCCAGGCGGCGCTGGCCGGCGCCGGGGACGGACTGGTATTCCTGCCCCCAGTGCAACGAAACGATGACCAGCGCATCGCCGGCTCGCGCCGCACGTACCTGCGCCAGCAAGCCGGCTTCATCCAGCAGGCTCTCGCTGCCGTCGGCGGTCACAAATGCCAGGCGCAGACCGGCCAGACGGCGATAGAGCGGCTGCGTCTCTGCCGCCAGTGCGCCCAGGCCGGCAGAGTCCAGCGCAGCGCGCGTCTGAGCGGCGCCCTGCGCGCCGCAATCCAGGCGGTGGTTGTTCTCCAGGTTGAGAATGTCCAGCCCCGAGCCGGCCAGGAAGGCAGCCCGGTCAGGCGGGGCGCACAGGATGAAACGCCGGCCGGGAATGGCCGGCGCATCACTCAACGGCGACTCGAGGTTGGCCAGCGCCAGATCGCTCCCGGCCAGCCAGGGTAACAGTTGCCCCCATACGATCTGCGGCGACTCCAGGCGATGGGCCAGACCGCGCCCCACCATCACGTCGCCCAGCAGCGCCAGAACCGGCGCCGGCTGCGTTGCCCCACTCAACAGCAGGCAGAGCGCAGCCGGCGCCACGACTCGAATAAGAGTAGCCCAGCGGCTGCTCATTTCAGTGCGTGACCCTGTCGGAGTCTAGGGCACCAGGAACATCTGTGTCCATTCGGGCGGCGGCGGCGCCTGGCCGGCAGCCAGCATTTGCTGCCAGGCCTCGTCGGTCATGCGGTCTGCGACCTTGACCGGAAACTCGTAATAGGTATACACCGCGCCGATGGCCACCCGCCAGGGGCGGTCGGGGAGCACGACGTAGATGGGGGCGGGGTGACCGGTGGCCTCTTCCAGGGCGGCCATGCCCAGTTCGCTATGTTCGCCGGTGGCCACATCCGCAATCAGCGGTGATTTCTGGTCGGAGAGGTCGCGTCCGCTTTCATCGTCGCGGTCGGCCGCCACCAGCGTCAACTGTTCGAGCACACCGCCAAAATACTGGATGTGCCAGTAATCGTCATCGCTGAGCGCCTCGCCGTTCAATTCACGTTCGGAGACCGAGAGCAGGAACTTGAGCTCGGTCATCAGATTGGTCAGGTTGGCAGGAGTCGTGCCGTCGTACAGGCCGCGTTGCTGCAAGCCGTCGCCGGTCATCTCGCACAGGGCCAGCAGCCGGGCGTAGACCTCGGGCGCCGGTTCGACGTAGCCATGCGGCGGTTCTTCCTCTCCTCCTCCGCCCAGTTCGGCCATGATTTGCTTGGCGTAGAGAATGGTATCGTGTTTCAATTCCGTCCACGAGCCCAGCGCCGTGTTGAGATCCTTGCGGGTCCAGGCCTGGGTGCGCATGAAGGCCGGGTAGCGTTCATCCTTGGGGGTGATGACCGGCTGGAAGGCGTACAGCCAGCTCCAGTACAGGTTTTGCGTCCAGGAGTCCTGCTGTAACGCCGAAACCTCCTTGCGCACCTTGGCCATCTGTTGGTCGTAGTTCTCGTACTGCGTTTCGCCGGCGTCCTTGAGGATGTTCAACGCCTCTTCGGAGCCCAGGGCGGCAAAAAAGTCGAGGCCCTTGGGCAAATTGCGCGGCTTTTCCAGCGTGCCAACCTTGCGGAAGACCAGCTGCCCGAGGACGTAGGCGTCCAGGGTGAAACGTTGGCCCATCAGGCGGAAGCCTTTGGTGACTGCGTCGCGATCCTGGTCGATCCACACGAACATTGAATTAATCTGCGGCGGCGGCAGCCCCTGAGCGGCCTGGCTGAAGCGCTGCAGCTGGTCGTCGTCCGCCAGAATCTGTGGGCTGGCGTTTTTGCCAAACACGGTGTCGGCCAGGACGCCGTATTCCTGGAAGGACAGATCGTCCGAACTGCCCACGATGAACACGGTGGGCTCGTAGATTTGTTTCCACACGTCGATGGCCGGCTGCCCATCGGGGGTTTGCGCCTGGCGCAGGGCGTAGGTCATCAACAGCGCCTGGCGGGTCTCGAACGCATCCATCATGCGGAAGGTCATTCGCCCGTACCACATCATGGTGCGGAAGTAGCGTTTGAGCGCATCGCTGCGGGTGTAGTGGCCGCGCGGAACGTACTGGCTGTAGTCTTCGCGCAGGGCATCCTCGGCGTCGGGGTGATCCCAGAGCGGCGATGGGCTGATGCCGCCATGTTCGTTGATCAACGCCACTTCGGCGTCGACCAGGTCTTTGGCCTCCGGCGGTGTCGGGTCGGGCAGTTCGAGCAGGCGCGCCGCCACGGCCACATAGGCCATATTGCGCCGGGCATGCTCTTCCAGCGGGCCGCCCTTCAACGTCTGGTATTGTTGTTGGGTGGCATCCAGCAGGGCGCTGGTAAGCCGTTCCAGGTCGGGGATGAAATGCCCGGTCTCCAGGTCGCGCAGCATCTTGTCGAAGATCAGGTGATAGACGTGGAAGACGGAGTCGGTGGTCACAAAGATCGGCTGGGCGTCGTAGCGATGTTTTTCGTAGACCTGGTAGAACTCATTGTATTCGCCTGGCTCGGGTAAATCGACCACGAAACCGTATTGAGCCAGGACGTCGAGTTGGGCCTTGTTGAGCCCGTTATCTTCCACCCCTTTAACCTTGCTCAGATCCAGCGGCAGGGTGTACCCCTCGCTGACGTTGTATTTGATCGGCATGGCTACTTTGATAGAGGGATAGCTTGCGAATGGGCGCAGATATACCTCTGGCGGCGGCACGATGGTGGGGAAGGGGCTGGGTTTGGCCTGGTCGGGTTGGGTGGGCTGTTGCTGATCGCCAGATGCTGGCGGTGGCACGCGCGTCGGTTCAACCTGTCCGGGGGACCGGGTTGGCGCCGGGGATGTTTTCTTTTTGCTGGATGGCAGGCTGCAGGCCAGCGAGATCACCAGCCACAGACAGAGCAGGCACCACAAACGTTGTTGGATCGCAGGTTTCATTTTGACCTCCTTGGTGGACGACAGATAGCCTGAGGATGCTCAGGGTTGAACCAGTAGCCGGGGTTGCCCGTCGTGGTGCGCAGTGATGACCAGCATGTTGCGGTACGTCCCGGGCAGGCTCTGACGTAACAAAAAACTAAAACCGTTCCAATCCCAAATTTTGATCACCCCGTTTTGTTGCGGCGGGGCGTCGTAAGGATGTTCGCGGGTGACCAGTTCCTGCCGGCCGTTGCCGTCCAGGTCAACGGCGGCAAAGGCATCCAGCGGGGCGGCCAGGGCCGAGCCGGCCCAGACCTCGCGATAGGCCCCGCGCCGCCAGCCAATCAGGATGATCTGGCAGCTTTGCCCGGCCGAGTCGTGAAAGGCGTCGATGCGCCCACCGTAGGGCATCCAGCGATCCACCGGCAGGGGGCGGAAAGGCCGCCAGACCAACAGGGTGGCTTCCAGCCGCTGGTCGTGGTTCAGATCGCTGAATTCGGCCTGGTGTACCCGCCAGCCGGCCGGGCTGCGCCACACACTCTGCCCGGCCTGGATGAGGTGGGCCGTTGCGTCGCTGCGGGTCAATTGCTCGGTTTGCCCGTTGCCGTCCAGGTCGGCGCGGGTGAGGGCGGCGGCCGGGTGAGCCGGCGCCGGCCAGCCGGCCGGCTGCATCCCATCCGGCGTGGATATCCAGACCTGCACGGGCGTGGGCGAAATAACCCCAACGCACAGCAGGCCAACAGCCAGGATGATCCAGCGAGATGGAGACATGGTGTGCCTTGCGGGCCGCTCAGGAAACGTGAAGGGTGCGGACAAAAATGCGGTTGCGGCCCTGTTTTTTGGCCTGGTACATGGCCAGGTCGGCGGCTTCGACCAGCGAATTCAAGTGATAGACCTCCCGGTTGGGCTGGAAGACGCCCACGCTGACGGTGATGCTCAACGGGCCGGCGTCGGTTTGCACGGGATTGTTTGAAATCATCTGGCACAGGCGTTGCGCCAGGGCAGCGGCCCCTTCCAGGCCGGTTTCCGGCATCAGGATGACAAATTCTTCGCCGCCGTAACGGGCCACCACGTCGGTGTCGCGGCTGCAAACCCGGGTGCGCCGCGCCACCTCCTGTAAGACCTGGTCGCCTACGGCATGTGAATAGGTATCGTTGAACGTTTTGAAGTGATCGATGTCAAAAAAGATGACCGACAGCGGGCGGTTATACCGCAGGGCAATTTCGACCACCTGGGTACCGAATTTTTCCAGGCCGCGGCGGTTGTGCAGCCCGGTGAGTGGATCAGTTACCGCCAGTTGTTGCAGCTGGCTGTACAGCCGGGCATTTTCGATGGCGATGGCGGCCTGGTCGGCAAAGGTTTGCAGGTTAGCGGCCACTTCCTGGCTGAAGAAACCGGGTGTGGCGCTGTCCAGGTTGAGGAAGCCGATCAGCTTGCCTTTAATGTGAATGGGTGCGCCGGCATAGGAATGGACGGGATCCTTTTCGGATAACATGATCCAATCCGGCGAGCCACGTGTGACCGGGATGACCAGCGGCTTGAGCATGATCGCCATTTTATTGAGGTTGGGCAATTCGTCGACCGAAAAGGTCATTTCTAACCAGTGATGATTGGGCGGGTAGCCAACGGCGCGGGCGAAGCGCGCCTCTCTCCCCTCAACCAGCATCAGATTGGCCGCGTCGTGCGGCGCCACCCGCCCGACGCTCTTGAGGATGTGATCCATTACCTCATCCAGGTTGAGCGTGCTGTTGATCATGGCAGCGGTATCGCGCAGGGCTTCGGCCAGCGAGCGCTGGCGGCGTTCGGCCTGTTCGGCCCGCCGGCGCTCGCTAATTTCGGCCTTCAGATCCTGGTTGGCCTTTTCGAGGTCGATGGTGCGCTGCTGCACCAACTTTTCCAGTTCGGCCTGCGAGCGATGCAGGATCAATTCGGCCTGCTTGCGCAGGGAGATGTCGCGCGCCACCCCCACCGTACCGCTGACGCTGCCGTCGTCTTCGATGATGGGCACTTTGATGATTTCTACCCACAATGCGCCGTTGCTGGAAATCTGGGGCATGGCCTCATAGCGCGCCATGCGCTGGCTCTCCATCACGTCTTGATCGATGGCAATGTACATGTCGGCCAGATCGAGGGGGTTGATGTCCCTTTCATGTTTGCCCACCATTTGCTCCGGTTCCATGCCGTACGTTTCGGCGTAAGGCCGGTTGGCGGCCAGATAATAACCGTTGACGTCCTTGATCCAGACCATATCGGGGACGGTGTTGAAAATGGCGCTCTGTTGTTGGTGGGCGTGGCGTAGATCGGCATAAGCAGCGGCCAGTTCGGCGGTGCGGCGTTGCACCTGGTTTTCCAGGTCGGCGCGCAGCGCCTCCAGTTCGCGGCGCGAGAGCAGATGTTCGACGATTTCCTGGCGCAGACGGTCGTTGGTCTCGATCAAATCCTGGTTGACGCGCTGCAGGCTGCTGTTTACCCGGCGCAGGGCCTGCATATCTTCAAAGCGCGCCACGGCGATGGTGATGCTGCGTTCCAGGTCGGCGTCTTGAGCGGGCTTGAGCAGGTAAGCGCCCACGCCGGCTGAGGCCAGCTGTCCGGTCAGTTCGGGGGCCTCATAGGCTGTCAATAAAACAATGGGGGTCGGGCAGATTTCCTGGATCTGCCGTGCTGCTTTTAACCCTGCCAGCGGGTCGTCGCTCCCGCTGGCAGGGTCAGTCATGCGTACATCCATTAAAACGACGGTGGGGCGTAGCCGGCAGACCTGTTCCAGTGCTTCGGGTGCATTGTAGGCGTTGCCTGCCAGAGCGTACCCCAGGCGGGTAATTTGCGCACCTAATGCCGCGTTGATAATGGCTTCATCATCAACGACCAGTACACGCACCAACGCCCTTATCTTACCCACATCATCCACGATCCGTTCACCACCAATCTGGCTGGATCATCCGGGTGCCCCCCGACAAATTTAATTATACGGGTAGAATGGCTTTGAATGCAATGTCTGGCCCAGAATTTTTTATGATTAAACGTCCTCGTAGCGCACGTTGACGTTGATCGTCTTGTTCCCCAGGTCGACGGCCTGAACGACGATCGGTTTCTCGCTGTCGCCGCCGCGGAAGACCATGCTCAGGGTGGTATCGGTGGTGGCGGTTAACAGTTTGTCTTCTTTCATCCCGCGCTTGCCCAACTCGGCGCGGTAGAAATCGGCCACTTCGGTCAGGCTCATCTTGGTCTGGTAGTTGAGCGTTTTCTGGGCGACCATGATGTTCTGGGCATCTGCGGCCATCGGGAATTCACTCTCAACGTTGAGGGCGGGTTTGCTGGTGGGCGCCTCGGTGGGGGCGGCTTCGGCGGTGGGCGCTTCGGTGGGCTTGGCCTCGGGCGCCTTGGTGGGCTCGGCCGGCTGGGCGGCGGCCGGTTTCTCGGTCGGTTTGCTTTCTTCGGCCTTTTCTCCGCCCGAGACGCTACAGGCCAGCATGGTTCCCATCAGAACCAGCGCAACCAGCAGCATGGAAAGTTTGGTGTGTTTCATGTTCTTCTCCTCTTAATGAAATGAAATAAGGGTTAACGCAAACTGCGTAATGCAGCGCGGCGACGAGCGCGTTGTTCGGCGGCTTCGCTCCGTTCGACATACCACAGACCAAAACGGTAGCCGGCGTAACCAAAGATCAATCCGCCGATGGGATCCGGCAGGTAATGCTGGCCGGTAAACAGCGTGGCGAAGGTGATGGCGCCCAGGATGCCAAACCAGATCCAACGCTGGCGCGGGTACCAGCGTGAATAAAACAGGGCAAAGAGAGTCATCACATATACGTGACCACTGGGAAAGGCGTCGTAGACTCCATCCTGGCTGTAGGTGAAGCGCAGCAACTGGGTGGCCCAGTCGTCACCGGTGAGGATGGGGCGTTCGATATAGGTGGGAAAAACAATAAAACAAGTCATGGCGCTCAGCGTGGTGACCAGCACCCCGGCGACAAAGGCCTTGTACAGGCGGGGATCCATCTTCCAGGCCGCCCAGCAAAAGCTGCCAAGCCAGATTGGCATCCACATCAGGTAAGGGACGACCCAGATCGGCCAGATTGGAATATAAGCATCCAGCTCCGTCTTAAAAATCGTCCCGCCGCTGAGGCCGTGGGTGGTGGGTACATAGATCAGTTGACAGGCAAACAAACAAGCCACTAAGGCAAAACGTTTCCACATTTTCATACGGAGCTCCTGTTACGCTGTTGTTGTATTGTATTATAAGTATTTTGATCGTGATTGTCGCTCACTCAGGTGCGCGAGGCCAATAGAAACATTCGCCGCCAGGCCTCTGGGTCTATTCGATATACGCACCTGGGGAAGCCGGGTCGCGCCCTAGGGGGTCAACAGCTCATCCAGGAATTGTAATAGCGATTGTAACACGTTTACTTCGATTTTGGGATCCAGCATGCCAATGCCGTGAGCGCCGCCTTTGATCAGCGTCTGGCGATAACCGGGCATGTTAACAGAGCGGCACGTGGTGGCCGAGAGCATGTCGTCTTCGCCGGCAATGCACCACACCTGTGCGCCGCCCACCACCAGCTTGGTAGCCGTTTCCTTGTAGGATAAAAGCAGGTAGTTGCCCGGTGAGAGCGACATCGCTCCCAGGCAGCCGGCGTCGTTTTCCTGGTTGTATATCAGGCAGCCATCCACGGCCCCATCGGCGCCGATACTGGTGCCAACCAGGATCAGCCGTTTGGGGTCAACGCCCGGCAGGCTGGCGCCGTATTGTGCGGCGGCCAGGGCGTCCACCACCCATTCTTTGCGCAGCGATTGTTTACAGCGGCCGTCACAGAAGCGGAAGTTAAAGGTCAAAACGGCCACTTTCAATTCGGGCGGCACGGGCGGGAACCAGGAAGCATCCAGCCAGGGAGATTTGGTCTGGCGTTTGGGCTGATATAGCGCCGGGTGATCCTGCCACACAGCCGCCGCTCCGCCCCGGTTTTGCAGCCAGGGGGCCACGGCATCCCATTGGTGCCGGTCGGAGTCGTATTGGTGCATCAGGATCACCAACGGTGCAGGCGAAACCGCCGCCGGATAATAGATGCCTTCGATCACCGTACCGTCTTCGGCGGTGAAGTTTACCGCCTGTTGTTTTTCGGCGGCGAGGGTGAGGGTTGGGGTGGGCCGGTTATCCACCGCCGGCGCCGTAGCGGCGGGCGACGAGGAGCCGGCAGTGGGGGCCGCGGTGTTGGCTTCGGGCGGCGGTGGGGTTGCGGTGGGCGCCAGTGGACTGGGGGCGGCGGCCGGCGGCGTACAGGCGGCCAGCAAAAACAACAGCATCAGCCCGGTTCTCAGGCCAGACAAAAGACGATTGCGATCAGTGCGCATGGCACCCTCCTGTGCGAGCGAAACAATTACGGCGGTTAATGCCCGGACTTTCCGGGGATATACAACCCATCCGGGTCGCAGCCCAGACGGCCGGCCTCAAATGAGCGCCGATCCATGGGGGAGAGACGGGCGATCATGGCCGGGGTGAGCAGCGCAATGTGGCGCATCCGCCCCAGGCGCACCATGATCTGATCGGGGGCAGAGTCGTCATCCAGCCAGTGGATGTCTTTGAGCGTACTCAGATCGAGCGGCAGGGTATAGGTGCGCAGCGTCTTGACTCCGTCGACGTTGTAGTAATCCTCGAAGTACGAGAGCACCAGTTCACGCAGGGTGTGGTGGATGGCCTCGCGGAAACGCAGGCCGGCGTAGTTCGACTTGGCCAGTGCGCCGTAGCAGCCGTCGCGTTTAAAAATCGCCAGCATGTGGTCGTCGTCCATGCCCGGGTCGGGAAGCAGGTCGACCACCAGCGGCGGTTCACCCAATCGCCACAGCGCCGCAGCGGCAAACAGGGCGCCATCCAGGCAGTGCGCCATGCCGTCGCGCAATACAGACGCCGGCGAGCGATTGGCGTCTTCGGGGCTGTAAGGGATGCTGTCCAGGTAGGCCTGAATGGCCTGCGGGCTGTCCAGCGCGGATAATTGTTCGAGTTGTTGGGCACTGAAGCTTTCTACAAAGGATTTCATCTGGTCTGCCTCCGTGGCGAGTCAGGCCGGTGCTCCGATCCAGCCGAACTCGTCCAGATCAATGTGGTTTTCCCGATCGAAAAGAATGCCTTCGGCGCGCAGCAATTGCTCCTGCATCGCCGAACCAAAGCCGTAGCCGTGCGGGCTGATCTTGCCCTGAGCGTTGATCACCCGCTGCCAGGGAACATCCGGGTGGCGTTCGTCCAACGCCGCCAGGGCGTAGCCGACCATGCGCGGCGTGCAGCCGCCCACCAGACGGGCGATCTGTCCATAGGTCGCCACTTTGCCGGCCGGGATCTGGCGGACGGTGGCGTAGATGCGGTCATACAACGGCCTGGCATTGTCCATACCAGAAGCTTACCACAAAATTTGCGACCTGTCTTGTGCGGCTCCTTGGGATTTCCCGTGGAGGAAGCGTTGCCACCCGGTATGGGTATGTCTAACGCGCCGCTTGGGTAAACCGGCGGATGAGACAGCGGATGGGCGGCGGCAGCGGGTCGAAGTTGAGCGGGTCGCTCTGTTCGTTGGGCGGCTTGCAGGCAAGCAGGGTGCGATAGCGATAGTCGCCGTCTCGGGCAAGGCGATAGAAAAAGATCAGCCAGTTGGCGCCGGCGTCGGCGATGGGGCCGATCAGGCGCAGCCAGGCCTCGATCAGGTAGTAGGCGAGCAGCGGCGGGCCGATCAACAACAGGCAGACCGGCCATAGATAGCGGCACCAGCTCAACCAGAGTGGGTAGACGGCCCAAAGGACGAGGTAAGACCGTTTGTGCTCGACAAAGAAATGGTAGAGAAGAGAGCGAAAGGCCCTGCCATACAGACTTACGAGCACGATGCCCAGCAGGGCGAATGCAAAATAACTGACAATTTCGGCAATCATAGCGTCCCCCGGCGCAGGGCAACGAACCCGCCGCCCTGCGTACGATTGAAAGAATAAAATTTTTGATGCAACCCTGGAACTTGAATGTGTGAGAGGCCTCCGGCCCCCCACAGCCTGTTTTTATTATAGCATGTCAGGCGGCCCGGAGTCCGCGGTCGGAAATGTTTTTAATGTGGGTGGATGCAACTTTTTTTGATATTGTGCATCTACTTACAAGATAATTTCATTTCTTACAAGGAGTGTTCACATGTCTGAAGAAACCGTTTCCTCGCAGGCTGTTTTCCCTCGTCTGAACGAACCCGCCCCCGATTTCGAAGCAGTCACCACGCACGGCACCCTCCATCTCTCTGACTACCGTGACTCCTGGCTGATCCTTTTCTCTCATCCGGCCGATTTCACCCCGGTGTGCACCACCGAGTTCATCGGTTTTGCCGAGATCTATCCCGAATTGCAGAAGCGCGGCGTCGAGCTGTTGGGCCTGAGCATCGACAGTGTGTATTCCCACATTGCCTGGTTGCGCAACATCCAAGAAAAGGCCGGGGTGAAGATACCCTTCCCGGTCATCGCCGACCTGGGTAAAGAGGTCGCTTCCAAATACGGCATGATTCAGCCCGGCGCCAGCAAGACCGAGGCGGTGCGCGCCGTGTTCATCATCGATCCCAAGGGTATTTTGCGGGCGATGATTTACTACCCGTTGACCACCGGGCGTAATATGCAGGAGATTCTGCGCCTGATCGATGCGCTGCAAACCAGCGACCAGCATGGCGTGGCCACCCCGGCAAACTGGAAGCCCGGCGATAAGGTCATCATCCCGGCGCCCAAGACGATGGAGACCGTGGAAGAACGCGTCCAGGCCGGTTATGAGTGTGTCGACTGGTATCTGTGCAAAAAATCATTGGAGTAACCTATGGCCTGTATCAATCCTGATGGCACCCTGACTCCTTCGGCCAAGGCCGTATTGAAGGCGCTCGATTTTTCGTCCTCACCTGCCGACCTGGCCTTACGTACCCAACTGCCGCTTTTTCGCATTCGCGGCGTGCTGCGTGAACTGAGCGAGGCCGGTTTGCTGGAAGAGAGCGGAACGTTTTTCCGGCTGACGGCGGAGGGCAAGGCGCGCCTGCACGCCTGATTGAACGAGTTGAGGCGGCAAGTTAAAGAAAGGGTTTGGGATGTTGCATTCCAGGCCCTTTCTTTTTGCATAAGTGAAGCATGTGGCCTGATATTTGTGATCCTGGCGTCCTCCATGCGGAATGTGTGGAGGACGTTTTTAAAAGCACCCCTCCCTGGCCCTCCCCGAATTTCTACGAAATTCAGGGAGG
>CAZHTS010000034.1:23633-51176 GCA_964535315.1 uncultured Anaerolineaceae bacterium | reverse complement strand
GCCTGCCCGCTCGGGGCGGCGCTCAACCAATCGCCCGGCGCCTCATCCTGCTGCCCTGGAGCGCGGCTATCCTGGATGGGCGGCAGTTCACTCAACCAGGCCGCCCCCCCCGCCGCACTGCCCGCGCCCTGAAAATCTTTCAGCCAGTCGTCGTCGCCCGCCTGCTCGCTTTGTTCGGCGCGCATGCCGCGCAACCAATCCGGAGCGTCGCTGCCCAGAACCGGCAACTCGCCTTGCGGTTCAGCGCTGTTTTCTTGCAGAGACGGCAAACTGCTCAACCAGGAGGGCGTCTCCTCGGCCGGAAGGGCGGGCGGCAGGTCTTCGTCTGGCGCGCCGGGCTGCAACCAGTTATATTCCTCGCCTTCGGCGGCCGGGGCGGGTTCGGCGGCGGCTTCTTCGGCCGGTTCGGCGCTGGTACCCCAGGTGGCTGCCAGCGCGCTCATCCAGTCATCGCCATCTTCTGACGGCGCAGGGGCGGGCGCTGCTTCCATCGCCGCAGGCGCGGCGCTCTCGACCGGCGCCGGCGGCGTCTCGGCCGGCGCACTGCCGCCCAGCGACTGTAACCAGTCGGGAGTCTCTTCTTCACCGGCCCCAGCAGACGCCGGCTCCTCGCCTTTTAACGCCCGCAGCCAGTCGGGGGCGTCTTCTTCGCCCTCGCCTGCACCGGGGACGATCGGTGTGGCCTGCTGCGCCATCTGCTCTTCACGGCTGCGCTGGCGGATGCGCGACAACCACTGCGGCGTCTCGCCGGCGTCTTCTTCTGCTGCCGGCGCCGGCTGGCGCATGCCAGAACCACTGCCGCGTAAATTTTGCATCCAGTCCGGCTCATCATTATAAGGCTCAGGCGGCGGCGGGGCCTGCAACGGGGAACGACAGTTGGCGCAGGTAACGGCGCCAGCCGGATTGATACTTCCACACATCGGGCAACTGATGTCAGGCATAGACACTACCCACTATACGGGCGATCAAGGCCCATGAGAATACGCAGCCCGGTAATCAGGCTGCCAATAGCGATCCCCAGTAAAATGCCACGTGCACCAGCCACGGGCAGAAGCTGGATCGCCGAAAAGAGCATCCCTAAAACGGAAGAATCGCTGCCCGCGGTCAGCAATCCCGTGCCCATCGCCAGGAATACCAGGGCGCTGAGCACAAAGACCACCCCCATCAGACCGCGCCGGCGCTGCAAGATACGCAGGCTGGCGTACGCCAGAGCGATGGCCAGGGCGGCCATCAGGCTGGCTTCAATGGGAAGCTGGATAGAATAAATCACTTGCTGGTATTGAGCGTGGGCCGGGGTAAAGAAGATGCCGGCTACCAGAGTCAGCCCAAAGGCCAGAATGACCACCACACTCAACCGGTCGCCTTCACGCGGGGCGGTCATCTTGTGCCAGTGCGTCCGCAATAAATTCATGATGCCCACCAGCGCGGCAAAGCCGGCCAGGACAACGGCCCAGCCGAGTAACACATCCTGGATGCCTTTCAGTTCGGTGAGCGGCACAAAATAGCCCAACAGGACGACCAGTCCGGCGGCGATGGCAATGGCGGTAGCGACCGGGCTTCTCATAAGATCCCTGCCACTTTCAGCCCGATGGCGGCCAGCAAAAGAACGATCACCAGCCAGCGCAAGATATCCTGCACCTGCAGGCTGGCCTGGTGCTGCGGGCCGGCCTGCAAATAGGCCGGGACGGCAAACACCTCTTCACCGATTAGCACTTCCTGGGTGGTGGCGTATAACGCCGCCTGTGCGGGGAGCGAATCGCTGCCGGCCACCACAAAGGCGCCTTCTTGATCCGCCGCCTCACCCAGCAAGGCCACCTCCGGGCCAAAATTGCCGACCAGGATATGCGCCGAGATGCGTTCATCATGAATGACCGGCAGCGCCCCGGCGGTATAGGCCAGCGGCGTCGACCCGAGCATACGGCCCTGGTCGGGGCTGTACTGGTCGCTGGCGTTACTGAAACGATAGGCGGCGCGCAACGTATCCTGGCTGAGGGTGGCGAGGCCGCCATCGCCGCTGGTAGCCAGCGGCGGCCGGTCGCTGGCCGAACTGAGCTGGGTGATCCGCTCCAGAGTGCTCAAACCGACCAGGGCCGTCGCATTCGTAACGCTCAACAGGCTGCTCTTGCCCAACGAGACGTGCAGACGGCTGCCATCTTCAACCGCCAACCCCACGGCGCGGCGCAAGCGCTGAAAAGCCGGGATCACCCGGAAGATGCGCCGCGAGCCGGCCCGGCGCGGCAGAGTCAACAAAAAGAGCGACGCCCCGCCCAACACCAGGAAAATCAATGCAATAAGAATATCCAGAGACAAGAAGTTGATCACTCTGTTTCCTCCTGGCGCAAGAAGGCGGCAAAGCGCTGGCCTTCCTCGGGATCTTCAAACAGATGCGCCAGAGCGCCGCAGCGTTCGTGGTCGAACAACGGCTGCCCGGCGTAAACCAGTTGGGCCAGCAAAACGGACAGCGGTCCGGCGCCCTCCAGCAAGGCCGCCGCAGTTTCGGCTAACCCGCTGCGTCGCAAGAAGTGTGCCCAATCAGGCCAGAAAGTGTGGTTGACGTTCATCATCCGTTATCAGTATAGCACAGAATAAAAACTCGAAAATTCGTTCAGCCGGTCAGCAGCGACCAGGGCACCGCCACGATCTTGAGATCCAGACGGCGCACCTCACTGCCATGATGTAACAACAACCCGCCGGCGGCCTGCGGGTTGGCCTCCAGGAACTTGCGCAGCCCGGCGGCGTCGCCGTAACCGGGTCTGTTGGCGGCGCACAGATCCAGCGCCAACAGGCGGCGGCCATGCTCGACCACAAAACGCACCTCATCGCCGGCCTGTTTGCGCCAGGCATAGATACGCCCGGCAGGCGTCATCAGGCGGGTCAGGGTGCGCAAATGATGATAGATGAGCGCTGCGAAGAACTCCCCGAATTCGCGCGCCTGGCGCAGTTGTTTTTCCTTATAGTAACCGGAGAGGAAAACCGCCAGCGCCGGGTCGCACCAGAAACCGCGCGGCGCCTTGACCAGCCGCTCGCTGCTGCTGGCCGGGTAGGCCGGCAGGCGATCGAAGAGCAGCGAAGACTCCAGCAGGTTGAGATACCGATGAGCGGTGGGCTGGCTGAGGCTGGCCTGGCGCGCCAGTTCGGATTGGTTGAGCGGCTGCCCGGTACGCAGCGCCAGCGTCTCCATCAGGCGGCGGTAGTCCAGCACGGCGTCGATCTGCGAAATCTGGCGCAGGTCACGCTCCAGGTAGGTGCTCAGGTAGCTCTCCCACCAGCGCACCCAACTCTGCGCCCCATTCAAAGATAACAGCGGCGGCAGCAAACCGCGCAGCAACACCGCCGCCGGGTCGGGGGGCGCCTGCGGCAGGGTCTGCTCCTCGGGCCACACGCCATCTAATGCCTGCTCCAGCAAAGTGGGCGGCGGGCTGTGATGTACCTCGCCCAGGGTGAGCGGATCGAGAACGAAAAAGGCCGCCCGCCCGGCCAGGCCATCGCCGGCGGAGCGCTGGGTGGCAAGAAAATCGAACGGAGCGGACAACACAAAACGATAACGACCGGGCTGGCGGTCGAGCGCCTGTTTGATGGCGGCGAGCAGGGCCGGAGCGCGCTGCACCTCGTCGATCACCACCCGATCGGTGCCGGCCCACAACGCCTCGGGCTGCTGGCGCGCCTGGCGCAGCGTATCAAAATCGTCCAGAGTGTGAAAACGCCAGTGGACAAACGGCTCGGTGTTGAGCAGCAGGGTGGTTTTGCCCGTCTGACGTGCGCCGCATAAGGCCACCACCCCGTACGTCTGGCTGGCCTCTTGCAGCGCCCCGGCCAGCCAGCGCGGCAAGTATTTTTCAGAAGGTGAATAAATTTTATTCACAATCTGAATAGTAGCAAATTTAAGAATCGCTGTCAATAGTCTTAAGAATTTTGTAGGGCGGCGGCGCAGGCGAATCCGAGTAATGCAGTACGATTTCGCCGTACTTTTCTTGTTATAATACGCCCCATGAAGTATTACATCTGGACTGAAGGTTGTCAAATGAACGTGGCGGATTCGCAGCGCGTGGCCTCCGCCCTCGAACACCTGGGCTACGAGCACGCCCCTCAGGCCGAAACCGCCGATATTATCGTACTCAACACCTGCGTCGTGCGCCAGAGCGCCGAAGACAAGGCCTATGGGCGGCTGCAAAGCCTGCGCCCGCTCAAGAGCCAGCGCCCCGACCTGATCATCAACCTGATGGGCTGCCTGGTGGGCGTGCGCGATGTCGCCCCGCTCAAGGAGCGCCTGCCCTTCGTAGATGTTTTCTCCCCGCCCTCCGACCCGGCGCCGCTGCTTGCTTACCTGGCGCAGCGCGAGGGCCGGCAGATCGAAGAGGCCGAAACTCAGCAGCGCTACGCCTGGATGGACGGTGAACTGACGCTGCCCGCCCACGAACGCGGCCGGCTGGTTTCGGCCCACATCCCGGTCGTATTGGGCTGCTCGCACGCCTGCACCTATTGCGTCATCCCCTACCGGCGCGGCATCGAACGCAGCCGGCCGCCGGCCGACATCCTGGCCGAGGCCCAGGCGCTGCTGGCGCAGGGCGTGCGCGAGATCACCCTGCTGGGCCAGATCGTCGACCGCTACGGCAAAGATGAACCCGCTTACCCGACTCTGGCCGGCCTCATCCGCCAGCTGCACGACCTGCCGGGGCTGGAGCGCATCCGCTTCCTGACCTCGCACCCCAACTGGATGAACGACGAACTGCTCGACGCGGTGGCCGAACTGCCCAAAGTGATGCCGCACATCGAGGTCCCCATCCAGGCCGGCAACGATGAGGTGCTGGCCAACATGCGCCGCGGCTACACCACCGACCAGTACCGCCGCCTGATCGCCCGCATTCGTGAACGCATCCCGCACGTCTCGATCGGCACCGACATCATCGTCGGTTTTCCCGGCGAAACAGACGCCCAGTTCCAGGACACCTACGACCTGCTGGCCGAATTGAAGCTGGACGTGGCTCACCTGGCGCGTTACTCGCCGCGCCCCGGTACGGTTTCTGCCCGCCGCATGCAGGACGACGTCCCCGCCGCCGAAAAAATGCAGCGTTTTCGCCGTCTCGAAACTCTGCAAGAACAGATTGCCACCGAGATCCATGCCCGCTACCTGGGCCAGGCCGTGCCGGTGCTGTTCGAAGAAAAGGTCAAGCAACGCTGGAAAGGGCGCACCCCCACCAACAAACTGGTCTTTGTTGAGACAGCAGACGACCTGCGCGGCCGCCTGCTGCCGGTGGAAATCACCTGGAGCGGCCCGTGGTCGATGATCGGGCAACTGTCTCTATGAAAAAACAACTGGCCCTGGTGGCCGGCATCTTCATCGTCGGCGGGCTGGTGGCGGGCTATTTCATCTACCGGCGCTTCGCCGCCAACGAACGCGACGGCCGGGTGCTGGAATGGATCTACTACCCCGAACGCCACCCCGACTGGGCCATCCAGGCCCGGCAGCGCTGCGGGCAGGCGCCCTTCCTGCTGCCCACGGATGGGTACATCGGCTACCTGTGGGACGACTCGTTCAAACCGGGACATCGCCACCAGGGGCTGGACATTTTTGCCGGCACCCAGCCGGGCAAAACCGCGGTATACAGCGTTTACGACGGCTATCTCTCGCGCCCATCCGATTGGAAATCCTCGGTCATCATTCGCATTCCCAGCGACCCGCTGGCGCCCGCCCGGCAAATCTGGACGTATTACACCCACATGGCCGGGCCGAACGGCGATTCTTACATCGACGCCCGGTTTCCCCCGGGCAGCCGCGAGGTGTTCGTCAAAGCCGGCACCCTGCTCGGCTATCAGGGCAACTATTCGGGCACGCCCGGCGCACCGGTCGGCGTGCACCTGCACTTCTCCGTCGTGCTGGATGACGGTCAGGGCGGTTACCGCAACGAACTCGAGATCCAAAACACGCTCGATCCTTCGCCTTATTTCAACCTGCGGGTGAACGCCAAAGATCAGCCGGATGACATCCCGCATTGTACACCCTGAACCCCGGCGCCACACAACGGCTATTTCTGGCGTATAATATTCGTATCGGTACCTTTCGGCATCGGTGACGCAGTCCGTCAGAAGCCACGCGGCGGATCGTTTAGCGCTTGTGTCCGCTGCGCTTCATGCAGTGGTCGAATTCAGAATGAGGGGTACGCATTATGCTCATGTATCGCGATCTGGTCGGTTATTTTCGGCAGTTTGGCCTCGGGCAGAACACGCCAGTCATTGTGCACGCCTCGTTGTCCGCGTTTGGCGAAGTCCGCGGCGGGGCCGAGACGTTGTTGGGGGCGTTGCTTTCCAATTTTAACGCCGTGATGATGCCCACCTTCACCCCACGCTGCGAGATCATCCCCGAGGTTGGGCCAGAAGATAACGGCCTGGTGTACGGCAGCGGCCGGGACGCCAACCTGATGGCCGAATTCTTTACCCCCGACCTGCCCGCCCACCCCATGATGGGCGTTCTGGCCGAAACGCTGCGCAAACGCAGTGGCGCACAACGCTCCGCACACCCCTTGTTATCTTTCGCCGGCGTCAACGTGAACGCAGCGCTCGAGGCGCAAACGTTGGACGATCCCTTCGCCCCGATCGGTGTGCTCAGCGAGCAAGGCGGCTGGGTGCTGCTGTTGGGCGTCGACCACAGCGTTAACACCAGCATCCACTACGCCGAAAAACTGACCGGGCGCAAACGCTTTGTGCGCTGGGCGCTCACCCCACAGGGCATCGTCGAATGTCGCAATTACCCCGGCTGTTCGGATGGGTTTCAACAGGCAGGCGGCGTGGTGGCGCCGTTTACGCGCGTCTTCAAGGTCGGCAACGCCGTGGTACAGGCCACCCCCCTGAAACGCATGCTCGATTTTCTGACCACCCGGATCAAATCTAACCCTCAGTTTTTGTTGTGCAACCGCAGTGAATGTCCGCGCTGCGACAGCGTGCGACATTCGCTCACCCTTCAAGCGGCCTGAACGGCGCGGTGATGCAGCATGCGCCGTTCCAATGCCACCCGTTCCTCGCTCGACCTGCTGTATCGTATCAGCCGCGAGCTAACGGCAATGATCGATCTGCCCGAGGTGCTGGGGCGGGTGCTCACCCTTTCCAGCGAAAACCTGGGCGCCGAACGGGGCAGCCTGGTGGTGCTGGACGAAGACCAGCAGCCGGTGCAGGCTGCCATCCTGTATGAAGGCCGGCTGATCCCCAACACGCTGCGCGAACTGCGCGGCACGCTGGGACAGGGGCTGGCCGGTTGGGTGCTGCGCACCCGCCAGCCGGCGCTGGTGCGTGACACCAGCCAGGATGACCGCTGGCTGCGCCTGGCCGACGACGCCGTGGAACGCAGCGGGGCCAAATCGGCCATGTGCGTGCCGCTGCTGGCCCGCGACCAGCTGGTCGGCATCCTGACCATCGTCCACCCCAAACCGGGCGTTTTCACCGAAGATCACCTGGCGCTGCTAACCGCCATCGCCGACCAGGCGGGGATCGCCGTAAATAACGCCCGCCTGTACACTTCGCTGCAAGAGGCGCGCCAGCGCTATCAGGAATTGTTCGAGGACAGCATCGACCCAATCCTGCTCAGCGACCCACAGGGACACATCGTGGACATCAATCGCCAGGCGGCCACCAGCAGTGGTTATTCGCGCCAGCAACTGCTGGCGATGCGCATCAGCGATCTGCACACCCCGGATTGGAACCGGCTGGGCAGCGAATTCGAACTGATCGAAGCGGGGACGATCTGCTCCTATGAAGCCAGTCTCAAATGCCACGACGGCAGCCAGCTGCCGGTCGAAGTCTATGTACGCCAGGTGTGTTTTGAAGATTGCGTCTGGCTGCAATGGATGCTGCGCGACATCCGCGAGCGCAAAGACCTGGACGCCCTGCGCAACGACATGATCGCCATGATCTACCACGACCTGCGCTCGCCGCTTTCCAACATTATCTCCAGCCTGGATATGCTCAAGCTGATGCTGCCGGACGAGGAATTTCAACCGGTGCAGCCGCTGTTCACCATCGCCAGCCGCTCCTCGGCCCGCCTGCAGCGCCTGATCAATTCGCTGCTCGACATCAACCGCCTGGAGGCCGGGCAGCCCATCACCAACCAGCAGGTCACCGCTGTGGCCGGGCTGGCGCGCGAGGCCATCGAGGCGGTGCAGCCGCAGGCCGATAGCAAACAGATTGGCCTGGCGGTCGACCTCGGGGTGCCCTTTCCCGAGGTATGCGTGGACGCCGATATGATCCGCCGGGTGTTGATCAACCTGCTGGAAAATGCCTGCAAGTTCACCCCCATCGGCGGGCGGATCATCGTGGGGGCGCGCAGCGAGGGCGAACGGGTGGCGTTATGGGTTCAGGATAACGGCCCGGGCATCCCCCCCGAAGCACGCGACACCATTTTCGATAAATTTGTCCGGCTACCCGGCGATAAGACTTCCAAGGGCCTGGGCCTGGGGCTGGCATTTTGCCGGCTGGCAGTCCAGGCGCATGGGGGGCGCATCTGGGTGGAGCCCTCTCCTGAGGGGGGCAGCCGGTTCCATATCGTTTTACCGGCGGCCAACACCGCCAATCTATCGACTTTTGAGGAGTGAGCATGCAAGAAATTTCCCCCCACGTGTACATCGAGACGGCCTATGCCGGCGTCACCCTGGGCGCCATCAGCTGGACGCATGGGCTGATCCTGATCGACGCCCCCTTCCGCGCCGAGGACGCCCGTTCCTGGCGTTCGGCCCTGTTGAACCTGGGCGGCGGCGTTGACCGGCTGTTGATCAATCTGGATGCACACTTTGACCGCACGCTGGGGGCGCGGGCCATGGATTGTACCATTCTGGGGCACGAAAAACTGGTGCAGGTTTTCCGCGCCCGCCCGGTGACCTTTAAATCGCAAAGCAGCGAGACCGGCGCCGAATGGGAACTGTACAATGGTTTGGGCAGCATTCGCTGGTCGCCGCCCGAAATCACCTTCAGTCATGCGCTGTCCATCCACTGGGACTCCCGCCCGCTGGCGCTCGATTATCACCCCGGCCCGGCCAGCGGCGCCATCTGGGCCACGCTGCCCGAACAAAAAATCCTCTTCGTCGGCGATGCCGTCATCGCCGGCCAGCCGCCCTTCCTGGCCAACGCCGATCTGCCCGCCTGGCTGGAGACGCTGGATGTGCTCTTGCAGCCGCAGTACCAGGACTACATCCTGATCGGCGGGCGCAACGGGCTGATCACCCACCAGGACGTGCTGCAACAACGCACCGTGCTGGAAAAGATCCACACCCACATGGAAACGCTGGCAGCCCAACAGGCGCAGCCCGAGGATGCGCTCGCACTGCTCAAGCCGCTGTTGAGCGAATATCCCGCCCCTCAGCCGCGCGAGGCGCAATTCGAACAACGCCTGCGCTGGGGCCTGGTGCAGTACTTCATCCGTCGTTATCGTTCTACCGGTACCGAATTAGAAGAATAAGAACGTACGCAGTAAGAAACGAAAGGACCCTATGATTGCATCTGATTTTGCGCCAATGCTCGAAGTCACCCGCGGACCGATTGTCGAATCACTTCATTTCGGCGCGCTGGCCATCGTCAATGTGGATGGCGAAGTCTTGTTCAGCCTGGGAAACGCACAGGCGTTCTGCTATCTGCGCTCGTCGGCCAAACCGTTTCAAGTGCTGCCGTTCGTCGAAGCGGGTGGGCCGGATGCATTCGGGCTGAGCGAGCGCGAGCTGGCGCTGATGTGCGCCTCACATTCCGGCACCGACGAGCACGTGGCCGTGGTCAGCGGCATCCAGCGCAAAATCGCCGTCAGCGAAAGCGACCTGCTGTGCGGCGCTCATCCTCCCTACCACGAGCCGACCGCCCTCGAGATGGCGCGGCGCGGCGAGCAGCCCACCGCCAACCGCCACAACTGCTCGGGGAAACACACCGGCATGCTGGCCCAGGCCATGCTCAACCACTTCCCCAAGGCGGATTATCTCAACCCATCCCACCCGGTGCAGCAGTTAATTTTGAAGGCCATCGCCGAGGTGTCTGAAACGCCGGTCGATCAGATCCCGCTCGGCATCGACGGCTGCACCGCCCCGGTGCACGCCCTGCCGCTGCGCAACGCCGGGTGGGCCTACGCCCGCCTGGCCGATCCCAGCCGCCTGGAAGCGCGCCGTGCGGCGGCCCTGCGCCGCATCGCCGCCGCCATGATGGCGCACCCCGACATGGTCGCCGGCCCCGAGCGTTTCGATACGCTGGGCATGCAGCGCGGGGCGGGGCGCTTTGTAGCCAAGGCCGGCGCCGAAGGCTACCAGGGCATGGGCATCCTGCCCGGGGCGCTGGGCGCCAACAGCCCGGCGTTGGGCGTCGTTTTCAAGGTCGCCGACGGCGACCGCGGCGACCGCGCCCGCCCGATCCTGGCGATCGAGATTCTGCGCCAGCTCGGCCTGTTCAACGCCGCCGACCTGGAAGCCCTGCCCGGCCTTGCGCCGCGCCCGGTGCGCAACTGGCGCGGCCTGGAAGTGGGCCAGTACCGCCCCTGTTTCCACATCCCGCAATTGTTCTGATGACCTCCGAGACCCCTTCGCCCGAACTCGTCCAGCAGGCGCACCACATTTACCGGCGCCTGCTGGATTTCTACGGCCTGCCCGTCTGGCGCACGCCGCTCCAGCCGCTCGAGGAACTGGTCTCCACCATCCTCTCGCAAAATACCAACGACCGCAACCGCGACCTGGCCTTCGCTAACCTGCGCCGCCAGCTGCCGACCTGGGAAGCGGTGCGCGACGCCGGCCCGCAAGAGGTCATCGCCGCCATCCGCATCGCCGGGCTGGCCAACCAGAAAGGGCCGCGCATCCAGCAGGTGCTGCGCCAGATCAGCGCCGAACGCGGTTCGCTCGACCTGAGCTTTCTACGCGACCTGCCGGCCGAGGAGGCGCACGCCTGGCTGACACGCTTCAAGGGGGTCGGGCCCAAAACGGCCGCCATCGTGCTGCAATTTGCCCTGGAGAAACCCGCCTTCCCGGTCGATACCCACGTCTACCGCGTCAGCGGCCGGCTGGGGCTGCGCCCCGAGGGCATGACCGTCGAACAGGCCCACCCGCACCTGGCGGCGTTGTTCGACCCGGCCACTTACGGCCCGGCGCACCTCAACCTCATCCGCCTGGGGCGCGAAATCTGCCAGGCGCGCAAACCGCTGTGCGGGCAGTGCCCGCTGCGCGAGCTGTGCCCCAGCGCCGGCGTCTGAGGGGCTCCTACGGCTGGCGCAGCGTCAACGTCACCCGGGTAAACCGCCCCGGAACGCTTTCCAACCCCAACGAGCCGCCGATCACCGCCATCAGCGTGCCGTGCAATGCCAGCCCTTGCCCGCTGCCCGAGGGCGCCGGGGCAGCCGACTCCAGCCCGACGCCGTCGTCCTCGATCTCGATCACCAGCCCCTCGCGGCGCAGGGCGCGCAGCGCCAGCCGCAGCGGGCGGCGATCGTCCGGTGGGCGGGCGTGGTGGGCGGCGTTGCGAATGGCCTCGCGCCCGGCGTAAAACAGCACTTCGGTCGTCACCGGCGGCAGCGAACGGGCCAGTTCCTGAGCGGCGGGTTCCACCTGCCAGTCCACCTGGTCAAAGGCGCCGCGCAATTCTTCATCGATCACCTGGCGCAACGCTTCCAGCAGCCCCAGGCGGGTGGCTTCGGGCGTGGTGGCGTTGGGCAAATCGTGCAGCAGGTTCGAAATCTGGCGATGCACCAGCGCCAGATGGTCGATTGCGCCGCACGCCTCGGGCGTCAGGCCCGGCTGGGCGCTGAGCGTCAACATGGCGGCATGCACCTCCGGCAGCACATCGTCGTGCAGCACGCGGCGCGTGCGCCGGTCGAGCAGTTGGCTCTCGGACATGCGCTGGCGCTGCAAGGCCATCAGGCGCCGGGCAATCTCGGCGCTGGCCAGCGTGTCCACCAGGCGTTCGCCGCTGGCGCGGGCAATCTCGATCTCTTCCTGGGTGTAAAAACCGCCGTCGTTCTTTCCGGCCAGCAGCAGCAGCCCCACCAGCCCCTGATCGCTCCACAACGGCACGGCCCAGGTCATCCCGGCGTATTGCGCCGGGTCGAGGGCGATGCTCATCGTGTGCGGCGTCACCTGGCGCACCAGTTCATTGGTGTAGAGCAGGGGCGCCACCTCCTGCGGCGGGTAGACCAGCGGCGCCCCCACCAGCGGGGCCAGCGGGCTGAGCGCCACCAACACCGCCCGGCGCACCCCCAACACGTCCCGGCACAACGCCTGAAAGGGCTCGTCGACCTTCACGTCAGGTGGAGCCGGCGTGCGAGCTAACAGCCGGTCGTACAGGCGCGGGCTGGAGACGAACGGGCGCAGCTGGCGAATGGTACGCTCGCGCTCGATGTACACCCGCCAGGTGAGCAGGGCGTAAAACACGGTCAGCAGCAGCACGGTCAACAACAGGCTGTAGGTCGGCTTGAGATGAATGGTCAACGTCCAGCCCACCGTCACACTGATTCCCACAAACAAGATCACCGCGTTGCGCCAGTGGCGCGCCAGGCCCTGGCGGGGCAGCGCCTTGCCGGTGAAAACCTCGTACGACACCACCGCCTGCCCCAGCAGCAGCACCGCCCCGCTGATCAGCGAGGTGATGAGAAAATCCAGGATCGCCAGGGTGCGGATCAGGCCAAAGTAAGTCTCGTAGCTGATGACGCGGTGGGCCTGCCCGATCAACCAGTACAACGCCCAGGTCACCAGCACGCTGACGGTCAACAGCACCAGGGTGGAGCCGAGCAGCCAGGGGCGCGCCCGGCGGCGGGCCTCGTCGCCCATCAAACGCGCCGTGGGCCCCGGGCGCAGCAGCGCATCCAGCGCCAGGAGAATGCAAATCAGGATGTAGGCCGGGTACAACAATAACAGCGCCGGCTCGCCGCCCAATTGGATGACGCTGGACAGATCCAGGCGAATCACCTGCGAGAAGGACGGCAAGGGGTTAAAAAAAGCCAGCAGCACCGCCAGCGCAATCGTGCCCAACGACAGCACCCAGAACCCCGGGCGCTGCCGCCGCCCAAGCGCCGAGCCCGGCTCCCAGAAACCGGTATACCACAGCACCACCACGTACCAGGCGTAGGGCAGCAGGATGACCGGCACCCAACCGATCTGCCACCAGAAATTGACGCCGGGGGTGTCCGGCGTCAGGCTTTGCGCCAGGATGGCGGTATGGCTGATAAAAAAGGCGCTGCCCATACCCAACCCGCAGCCGGCCAGCAGCACCCCCCAGTTGCGCCGCTCGGCGTTGAGCACCACGGTCAGCGCCAGCCACAACAGGAGCATGACGTTGAACAACGAGGCCGCCATCGTGCCCCAGTCAATGTAGAAATAACCGCTCACGGCCCCTCCCAACGCAGCCATTCGCCGCGCTCGGTCTGGTAATGCGGGTTGCCCTGCGCATCCCACACCAGCAGGCGCCCGGCGTAAACGATGATGGCGGCGCGGGTGCGCGCCACCTTTTCGTCGGTGGTGCTTTCGTCCAGCCCCCAGGCGGCGTAGATCTGCCCGTTGGTACGGCTGATGGTGCGTTTGTCGCGAAACCCCAAGCGCTCGGCAATTTGCTCGTTGGTCAGCCCCTGGGCGATCAATCGCACCACCCCCTGCTCGTTGGGTTCGAGCAAAGCCATGGGCGATTGTTCATCTTTGAAGCGCACTTCCTGAACGCGCTCCTCGATCTCGGGGTCGATGAAACTGCGCCCGGCAACGGCATCCTTGAGCAGCGGAACGATCATCTGCGGCAGCAGATAGTTAGACTTGCGCACATAGGCGTAATGGCTGAGGATGCCCAGGCGGCGGAAATCGCGGTAATAGGCGTCGTCGTCCTGAATCGAATAAAACACCACCGGCTGGCGCGGGAACTCACGGCGGATACCCTGCATGGCCTGGATGCCGTTCGTCGCCCCTGCCAGTTGCACGTCCATCAAGATCACATCCGGCGTCGTTTCCAGACACAAGGGCAGGGCGTCTTCGCCGCGGTCACACTGGGCGATCACTTTCACCGCCCCGGTCGCCTCCAGGCCGGCGCGCAGCGCCTGGCGCAAACTGGCGTTATCTTCGACAAGCAAGAGCGTCAACATGTGTTCCCAATCATAGTCCGGCGGCGCAAGGGCTGTCAAGCACCTGAGTGCAGTTTTTTGAAGTTTCAAAGGGTGGTGGTACAATGGATAAACCCGTAGGATAAGAGCAGTTCGCAAGCGCGAACCGATCTTATTGCGACGAGGTGATGGATGAAGCCGATTGCAATCCGGTTTTTGTGGGTGGGAGCGTATGCTATCGCAATGGCGTTGTTGGAGGCCGTGGTAGTGGTTTATCTACGCGGGCTGTTGAATATCACCAACGAAACAGTTTTATTGGGGCGCTACTACAGCCTGGAGGTATGGCGCGAGGCCGCCACGCTGGTTATGCTGCTGGCCATCGGCTGGTTATCCGGGCAAAATGCGGTGGAACGCTGCGCCTACGGCGTTTTTGCTTTTGGCCTGTGGGACATCGGCTATTATGCCTGGCTCAAAGTCTTCATCGACTGGCCGGTAACCTGGTTCAGCCCGGACGTGCTCTTTCTCATCCCGCTGCGCTGGACGGGGCCGGTCATTTCACCCATGTTGATCGCCGCTTTGATGTGCCTGACCGCCGTGCTGGCGGTGTGGCGCACCCGCAGCGGGCAGCCGCTGGCGCTGAGCCGGCTGCGCGTTGCCCTGATTTTCTTCGGCGGGCTGCTGGCGCTGTACGTCTTTATGGCCGACGCCCTGCACGCTCTGCTGGCGGGCAGTCCGGATTGGAACTCGCTCTACCCTGGGCCGTTTCGCTGGCCGCTCTTCCTGCTGGCGCTGGCGCTCATGGCCATTCCCAGCCTGCGGGCCACCTGGCCGCAGCATATTTCTACCCCTAGCGAAAGGATGCTACCTTTATGACCGAGATCAAACACAAATCCTTCCTGACCTGGACTGCGCTATTTGTCGCCTGGAGCGTCGATTATCTCTTCTGGAACAAAATCCCGCCTGCATTATCGTTTTGCGTCTTTGTGCTGGTGGCTCTGGCAGCCGGCTTCCTCTTGTTGTGGCGTGAGCGCATCCGCCCCTCACTGACCAGCCTGTGGCTGGTGTTGTTGATCGTCTATCTGGCGGCGGCTACCGCCTTTCGCAAGGAGCCGATGACCGTCGCGGTCAGCATCGCGTTGGTCGTGTCGTGCATCATCCTGTTAACCGCCACCCTGCGCAACGGGCTGTGGCTGCAATACGGGGTGATCGATGCCTTCGACAACGTGTTCAAGGTGTTCATCAGCGCCATGAGCGGGCTGCCAACGCTGTTCAGCCGCCGCAAGGGGCAGGCCGCCGCGGCCGAAGATGCCGCCGCCCCGGCTGCCCCGGCCACGCCGTGGTACCGGCGCATGCTGCCGGTGCTGCGCGGCCTGGCGCTGTCCATCCCGCTGGTGTTGATCCTGGCCGGCCTGCTTTCCTCCGCCGACCCGGTCTTTTCGCGCTACTGGCAGCAGTTCATCGAACTCTTCCGCATCCAGAAATGGCCCGAGTATATCGCCCGGGCAATCTACATCAGCATATTGTTCTATCTGTTTGTGGGCATGTACTGGCATGCCCTGGCAAAAAGCCAGGATGAGACCCTGCTGGGAAAAAACCGGCCGCTGTCGTCTCTGCTGGGGCTGACCGAGGCGTCCATCGTCCTGGGCAGCATGAACCTGCTCTTTATCAGCTTTGTCTCGATCCAGGTACGTTACCTGTTCGGCGGAGAAGCCAATATTAATCTTGAAGGGTTCACCTACGCCGAATATGCCCGCCGCGGTTTCAGCGAGTTAATTGTGGTTGCCTTCATCAGCCTGCTGATCCTGGTCTGCCTGGCAGCCATCACCCGCCGCTCGAACCCGCAGCAGCGCCGCATTTTCTCGGGGCTGGGGGTGCTGCTGGTGCTGCTGGTGATCGCCATCCTGATTTCGTCATACCAGCGCCTGCTGATGTACGAAACCGCCTACGGTTTCTCCCGCCTGCGCACCTACACCCACGTGTTCATCATCTGGCTGGGGCTGCTGTTGGTGAGCACGATTGTGTTTGAGATCCTGGAAAAACAACGCGTCTTTGCCGTATCGCTGCTGCTTGCCTCGCTGGGGTTTGGCATCACGCTCAGTGTGATGAACGTGGACGGTTTCATTGTGCGCCAGAACCTCGCCCGCGCTCAGGCCGGTGAGAAGTTCGACCGCTTCTACGTGATGGATCTCTCTGCCGACGCCATCCCCGACCTGGCTATCGGGTTTGCCAGCCTGCCGCCCTCGCCGCTGCGCGATCAGGTCGGCGCCGGGCTGGCCTGCTGGCGCGGCAACGTGTTTGCCAACCCGTACAAAAACAAAAACTGGCAGTCCTTCCACTTCTCGGATTACCAGGCCTACCTGGCGTTACAAAGCGTGGAACGCCAGATAGACGCCTACCCACTCAGCAGCAGCAACGACGAGGTCACCATCAACGGTAAGTCGGAGCCCTGCGAGATGTACGCCTATCGCGACTGACCGCCAGCCGGGCCGCAGGTGCAGACCTGCGGCCCGGCTGCTTCTGACCTGGAGGTCGAAAATGAAAGCCATTTTTTCTGTCGTGCCGCAGTTCCTGAAGGATCCACAATCGTTCTATCAAAGCGTACAGGACAACCAGGAACTCAAAAGCAAAGCCTTTGCGCTGTTCGTCTCATCGCTCGTATTCCTGATGATTTACGGCCTGGTTACCGGGCTGTCGCACAGTTGGCTGCAGGGCCTCGCCACGGCGATCAAGATGCCGGCGTTGTTCCTGCTCACCCTGACGTTCACGCTGCCGGCCTTGTATTTCTTTGCGCTGGCGCTGTTAAACGTGCGCTTTTCTGTTGTCCAGGCGCTGGTGGTCGTATTGAGTGGGATCGGCGTCTCGGCCTTTCTGTTGTTGGGCCTCGCCCCGGTGACGTTGTTCTTCGTGCTCACCTCGTCCAATTACGCCTTCTTTCAGCTGCTGGCGGTAGCATTTGTTGCCCTCAGCGGGTTCACCGGTTTGTATTACATTCTCAGGGGCTTTCAGTGGATAGACAAAAACGGCGAGCTTTCTGGGAATTCGTTGGGAAACATCCTGCTCAAAAGCTGGGTGGTACTGTACGGCTTCGTCGGCGCGCAGATGACCTGGCGGCTCAGCCCGTTGATCGGCGACCCGGAAATGCCTTTCTATCTGTTCCGGCCCTCGCGAGATAACTTCTTCATCGACGTGATCAACGCCGCCCCAAGGGCGGTGGGAGCGCGCCAGGCGGAAACCACTGCCGTCCTCCCGTTTGCGGCCTGCCTGGGCGGCGCCCTGTTCTTTTTCTTTCTGATCGGTGCGGCCACCGCCAGATTCAGACGCACCACACCGCAAAAGTGAGGCAGCCCCACGCCGCCAGAAAACGATGCAGGGAAAAAGGCGGCCAGTGGGGTACAATAGAAACCACCCGGCTGAACCCGCAGCCCGGGCCAAAAAGGATACGGATGAGGCAACGCACCTACACACCAGACTACGCTCCGCTATTAAAACACGCCAATCGCCTCTGGATCACCTTGCTCGTTCTGGGGGGCGCCTTTGACTTTCTCTTCTGGAAAAAATCCCTGGGGATCAACGTCCCCATTTTTCTGTTATTGTGTCTGCTGGGCGGGGCGATCTTCCTGCTGAAAAGCGGGCAGCCGCCGGCGCGACGCAGCCTGTGGCTGCTGGCGCCGCTGGTGTTCTTCGCCGCCCTGACCTGCATCCGCCAGGAACCATTGACCCATTTTCTGGCCTACCTCTTCACCCTCTTTTTGTTGGCGCTGCTGACGGTCAGCTACCGCAGCGAGTGGCTGCAATACGGCCTGTCCGATTATTTCGCCCGGTTCTACTACCTGTTTACTACCAGCCTGCTCACCACCCCGTTGCAATTCTTCCGTTGGGAGCGAAAAGAAAACGCCCGCAGTGGGACGCCCCCAACGTGGAACAAGGTGATCAAGCCCATCCTGCGCGGGACACTGCTGGCCTTTCCTCTCCTGGCGCTGCTCACCTGCCTGCTGGCCTCAGCAGATCTGGTATTTGAAAAGCGCGTCCTGGGGCTGCTCGGGAACTTCGATAGCGACAT
This sequence comes from uncultured Anaerolineaceae bacterium, assembly GCA_964535315.1. Lineage (GTDB taxonomy): Bacteria > Chloroflexota > Anaerolineae > Anaerolineales > Anaerolineaceae > CAZHTS01. Next base: position 33,096 of record CAZHTS010000034.1, on the reverse strand, counting down.
ACCGGGCCGGCTGGCGCTCATCCTGATCTGCGTTTACCTGCTCGCCGTAGCCTTCATCCACGCCGCCATCCACAGCAACGCCCCCCGCCGCCCGTCGAGCGGAGAAAACGCGCCCGGCAAATCCGGCATAGGTTTTACCGAAGCAGCCATCATCCTCAGCGGTGTGACGCTCCTATACCTGGCTTTTGTGATCGTCCAGTTTCGCTACTTCTTCGGCGGCAACGCCAACATTGGCGTGACCGGTTATACCTACTCGCAGTACGCCCGGCGCGGTTTCAACGAACTGCTGGCGGTGGCCTTCGTCAGCCTGCTGCTTATCTTCGGGCTAAACAGCATCACCCGCCGCCAGAACGCCTTGCAGGCGCGCATCTATTCAGCCCTGGGAGTCACGATGATGGCTCTGGTGGGAGTCATCCTGGTCTCGGCCTACCAGCGTCTGATGCTGGCGACCGAATGGCACGGTTATTCGCGCATCCGCATCTATCCGCGCATCTTTATGATCTGGATGGGCATCCTGTTCGTGGCGGTGATCGTGCTCGAAGTCCTGCACCGCCAGCAGCATTTCACCCTGGCCACCGTGCTGGCTTTGCTGGGTTTTGCCGTCTCGCTCAGCCTGTTTAACGTGGATGCGTCGATTGTCCGTCACAACGTGCTGCGCCCGGCGCAGGGTCAGCACTTCAACGTCAACCATCTGAGTTCACTCTCGCCAGACGCCGTGCCAACGCTGGCAGAAGAATTTCAAAACCCCACGCTTTCAAAGACCACCCGCCAGGGCATCGGCGCGGCGTTGGTGTGTTATCTCTACCAGTTCGATTTGGTCGAAAACGGCGCCAGGGCATGGCAGTCTTTTAACCTATCCTACTGGCAGGCCAACAAGGCGCTGGATCAAGTTGAACCACAGCTACAGAAATACGTTATCATTGGAGAATATCCAAAGTCGGTACGCACGCCGGACGGCGAATTATACGAGTGCGCCGAATAACGCCGGTACATCCGGGCCGGGCGCTTTTTCATCAGGAGAGACACGATGGCAACCGAAACAACCGCTACCACCGCCAACCCCTTCGCCCGCCAGGCCCGGCCGCACGGATTGCAGCGGCTTTTCCCCGGGCTGGTCATGCTGCGCAACTACCGGCGCGCCTGGCTGCTCAAAGACCTCACCGCCGGGCTGGTGCTCACCGCCATCCTGGTGCCGGTCGGGATGGGGTACGCCGAGGCCGCCGGCCTGCCGGCCATCTACGGGCTGTACGCCACCATCGCCGCATTGATCGCCTACGCCATTTTTGGCCCCAGCCGCGTGATGGTGCTGGGCCCCGACTCGGGACTGGCGGCGCTGATCGCCGCCACCATCCTGCCGCTGGCCAACGGTGACGCCAACCGCGCCATCGCCCTGGCCGGCATGCTCTCCATTCTGACCGGCATCGTGTGCATCCTGGGCGGGCTGGCCCGTTTCGGTTTTGTCACCGATCTGCTCTCCAAACCCATTCGCTATGGCTACCTGAACGGCATCGCCCTGACCGTGGTGGTCAGCCAGCTCCCCAAACTGCTCGGCTTCTCGGCCGGCGGCGACAGCCTGATCGAGGAGATCGGCAACATCGCCCAGGGCGTGGCTGCCGGGCGCACCAACGTTACGGCGCTGGTCACCGGCCTGTCCTGCCTGGCAGTGATCCTGGCCTTCAAGCGCTGGGCGCCCAAAATTCCGGGCGTACTGATCGCCGTGATCGGCGCCACGCTGGTGGTGGCGCAATTCGACCTGGCAGAGCAGGCCGGCCTGCGCGTGGTCGGGGCGCTGCCGCAAGGACTGCCGGCCTTTACCTTCCCGGCCGTCAGCATGGACGATGTGCGCACCCTGTTGGCCGGCGCGCTGGCCATTGCGCTGGTATCCTTTGCAGACATGGGCGTACTGTCGCGCACTTTTGCCCTGCGCGGCGGGTATGAGGTCGACGACGATCAAGAATTCGTCGCCCTGGGCACAGCCAACATCGCCGCCGGATTATTCCAGGGATTTCCCATCAGCAGCAGCGCCTCGCGCACCCCGGTAGCCGAGTCGGCGGGCGCAAAAACGCAGCTGACCGGCGTGGTCGGAGCAGTGTGCATCGCCCTGCTGCTGATCCTGGCGCCTACCCTGCTCGCCAACCTGCCAGCCGCCGCACTGGGAGCGGTGGTCATTGCCGCCTGCCTGGGGCTGGTGGATGTGACCGGCATCCTGCGCATTTACGCCCTGCGGCGCAGCGAGTTTGCCCTGTCGATCATCTGCTTCCTGGGCGTGGCGCTGGTCGGTGTGATCCAGGGCATCTTCATCGCCGTCATCCTGGCGCTGGTCGTCTTCGTCTGGCGCGCCTGGCGGCCGTACGACGCCGTGTTGGGTCACGTCGACGGGTTGAAGAGCTATCACGACATCACCCGTTACCCCGACGCCCGGCGCATCCCCGGCCTGGTGCTCTTCCGCTGGGACGCGCCGCTGTTCTTCGCCAACGCCGGCGCCTTTCACGACCACATCCTGCGCGCCATCGCCAGCGCCCCCAGCCGCACAAAATGGGTGGTGGTGGCCGCCGAGCCGGTAACCGACGTGGATATCAGCGCCGCCGACGTATTGATCGACCTGGACGCCGATTTGCATCAGGAAGGCATCGAACTGTGTTTTGCCGAGATGAAAGACCCGGTCAAAGACTGCCTCAAACGGTACGGATTGTTCACCCAACTGGGCAGCGAAAATTTCTTCCCGACCATCGAGCAGGCGGTCGAGCGCTACCTTGAAGCGCAGCAAATGCCCTGGCCCAATTGGGATGAAGGCCAGGGCTGCGGCTAGGTCGCACCCGCCGCCCTTTGCCTGAAACGCAGCAACAAGCGCTTGAGGCGCGGCAGCAGGTGAAAGGATAGATACGCCGGCGAGAGACGCTTACAGATCGACCAGTGGCAGGCCGGGCGTTCAGCCACGCCCCAACGCAGTTTGTAGTCCTCGGCGCCGCGCAGAAAATCGATCTCCGTCAGATGCTGTTCGAAACCAAAACGCAGCACATGCATCAACAGCAGATTGCCCACCCCCAGTTGGGCAAATTCCCGGCGGTAGGCGGTGCGCCAGTCGGCGTAGCGGCCGCCATACAGAAAACCATAACAGGAAGCCGCCGCCACGCCGTCTACTCGCAGCAAAAAGAGCCGCAGCCACGCGGCAGACGCCATCCGCTCTGCCAGTTCGAAATGGAAGTTGCGATCGTTCTCGCTCTCGTACAGATGCGGGTAGCGCCCATTTGCATTGATATCAAACAACTCACTCAAAACGTGCGGAGTGAGGCGTTCGCCGGCATACTGCTCAAAAGTCACCTCGCTCTGGCGCCCGGCGCGGTTGGCGCGCTTGGTCAGATCCCGGCGCAGGTTGCGCGACAGACCCTGAAAATAGGTCTCCCAGTCCCCCACCAGCGGGATATACAACTGTGCATCGCTCTGTGCGGAGATGGAAAACATGTCGCCAGGAAAGGCGCGCTGCAGGGTATGGTGATCCAGCGGATCGAACAGGACGTGGTCGAGCTTGAGCACGTCCCAGGTCGCGGCGTGCTGCGCCAGACCGCCCAACAGGGCGGACAGCACCTGCGGGTCATCATGGCGTACCAGCAGCCCACCCTGATCCAGGTCAGGGGTGCCGATAGGGCGCAGCAGGCGATAGGTGAACCCCAGCCTGGGCTGGCGCACCAGCATCAATGGCGCGATGCCGGCCAACAGCCCGTCCTGGTATGCTGCCAGGATGTACAGGCGGTGTTGATGCCCGTAATGCCGCCACCAGGAAAACTGCCATTCCCAGGTGAGGAACGGGGTGGTATTTGCGGTGGTCTGGAGGAGTTCTTGCCAGGCGGCTTGTAGAGAGTGAAATCCCTCCAGCGTCTCGACACGCTCGATCCGGATCATCGTCGGGGCCATCCCTTCAATCAACTATGAATAAGGTCGCTCCTGTGGTGGTCTGTGAACGGTGCGGTTCGGCGCCATTCGCCACCTGATAACTCATGCCGGGGGTCAGGGTAAAGGTGCGCCCATCCTGTAACTCGGTCAACAACTCACCCTGGAGCACCAGCAGCACGTGGCCGCGGCTGCACCAGTGGTCCGCCAGATAGCCGGGGGTGTATTCGACCATGCGCACGCGAATATTACCGATCTCCAGCGTGCGCCACAGCGCCTTGCCGGTCTCACCGGCGTGTTCCACCACCGGCACCTGGCTCCAATCCATCACGTTGAAAGGCACATCTTGTATGTTCATGGCACGATTATAGCATCTTCACCCGCTAGAGGACAACTGACCTCTTGACAAAAGCGAAGAAAGGTATACAATGAAGTCAATGATACAATGATACAATAAGACAAAGATACAATGGAGTGTAGATGGATTGAACTCGCCAGACATGAACCTCGTGATTGACTTCCGTTCCAGCGTGCCGATCTATATTCAGATCGTCGACCAGGTGCGCGCCAGGGTCGAAAGCGGGCAGTTGCGCACCGGCGACCAGCTCCCCACCGTACGGCAGATGGCCACCGCGCTGCGGGTCAATTTCAACACCGTGGCGCGCGCTTATCGCATCCTGGATGAAGCCGGGCTGATTTCGACCCAACGCGGTCGCGGAACGTATATCTGGGAGAAACCGTCGGAGGAAACCATGCGCGCCCTGCGCCAGAAAAGCTTGCTGGAAATGACCCGTAAATACCTGGAGGAAGCGCTCGCCGAGGGCTTCAACATTCAGGAAATTCGCCAGAGTTTTGAAGAGCTGTTCACCGCCTGTCAGGAAGGGCGTCTGGCGCAATCAACCGAAAACGAAGTAAGTGAGATGTGAGGAAGACAATGGCAAAGAGTGACTTGCAAGATCAAAAACAAGACGGAGTGCGACCGCAGGGCCGTGTTACGGCGCAGCGCCAGGATTTACACATCAGTGCCCTGGGCGGCGCCGCCGGCACGATCTTCTTTCTGGCGGCCGTTCTGGGGGCGATTCTGATGGATGGGCGTGTGTCCGACGGCTGGATCGGCCTGTATTTCGGCGTCCTGCTGCTGGTCGGCACCTGGCTCATGCTCGCCATTAAGGTGGCGCGCCAGTGGGAAAAGGCCGTGGTGCTGCGACTGGGGCGCTTCATCGGGCTGAAAGGGCCGGGCGTGTTCCTGATCCAGCCGGTCATCGACGCCACGCCGATGTGGATCGACCACCGCGTCATGGTCACCCCCTTTAACGCCGAGAAGACGTTGACCAAGGATACCGTACCGGTGGATGTAGATGCGGTGCTGTTCTGGATGGTGTGGGACGCCGAAAAGGCCGCCCTGGAGGTGGAAGACTATCGGTCGGCCATCGCCTGGGCCTCGCAGACGGCGCTGCGCGAGGTCATCGGTCAGATGACGCTGGCCGACATCCTGGTGGGCCGGGCGCGCATGGACGCCGACCTGCAAAAGATCATCGACGAGCGCACCACCCCGTGGGGTATCACCGTCCAGTCGGTCGAGATCCGCGACGTGGTCATCCCCCAGGATCTGGAGAACGCCATGAGCCGCCAGGCGCAGGCCGAACGGGAACGCCAGGCGCGCGTCATCCTGGGCGAGTCGGAAAAGCAGATCGCCAATAGTTTTGCCGAGGCGGCGCGCGCCTATGTCGACAACCCCACCGCCCTGCACCTGCGGGCGATGAACATGCTGTTTGAAGGCTTCAAGGAAAAGGGCGCCCTGGTCATCGTCCCCAGCAGCGCCGTGGACACCATGAACCTGGGCGGCATGAGCGGCATGGTTTCGCTGGCGCAAACGATGCGCCCCGATCAACGCCCACCGTTGGAAGCAATGTCCAATGAGGCGCAGGTATAACTGTTTCACGTGAAACGTTGAACCCCCTGGCCTCCGTGAAACCCCGCGGGGGCCAGTTTTTTGAAAGCAAGAACATTATGTCCAATTACACCCTGTGGGTCATCGTCGTTCTACCCGTCCTGGTAATGCTCGTGTCGAACTTCGTCTGCTGGATCGCTGCACAACCGGCCCTCACCCATTGGAGCCTTGAAGGAGAAAAAATATGTCTGTTCGTACTACACTGCTTATTGTCCTGACCCTGTTTGCCCTGGCCCTGCTGGCCTCCTGGGTGACTCTGCAGTGGATGCCGGAGCGGGTCGTCACCCACTGGAACGCCCAGGGCCAGCCGGACGGCTACAGCGCCCCCGGCAGCAATTTCATCATACCCATCATGCTGCTGGGTACGGCGCTGTTGATGCTTTTCCTGCCGCGCCTCGATCCGCTGCGCAGCAACATCGCCGCTTTCGGCGCCGATTACAATCTCTTCGTGGTGGGTACGGCTGCCTTCCTCTTCTTGCTGCACGCCGTTACCCTGGCCATCAACCTCGGCTGGCAAATCAATCTGATGGTGTTCATGTCGCTGGCCTTTGCCGCCCTGCTGTATGGCAGCGGCGTGTTGATCGGCAAGGCCCGCCGCAACTATTTCATCGGCATCCGCACCCCCTGGACGCTGCACAGCGACACCGTCTGGCAAAAGACGCACCGCCGCGGCGCCTGGCTGTTCAAGCTGGCCGGCGGGCTGTGCCTGGTGGGACTGCTGTGGCCGCCCGTGGCCTTTTTCTTTCTGATCGTGCCGGTTCTGTTGATTTCGATTTACCTGGTGGTGTATTCGTACCTGCTATACCGCAGTGAGACGGCCCACCGGCAATAATGTTTCACGTGAAACGTAAGGAAGCAATGATGTCAGCCCTGATCACTGTAGAAAACCTGAGCCATCACTTCGGCGCCCGCCCGGCGCTGGAGCAGCTGAGCTTTCAGGTCAATTCCGGCGAGGTGTTCGCCCTGCTCGGCCCCAACGGCGCCGGCAAAACTACCACCGTGCGTCTGCTCAACGGTCTCTACCATCCCAGCGCCGGACAGATGACCGTCCTGGGGCTGGATCCCACCCACCAGGGCGCCCAGGTGCGCTGTCTGACCGGCGTGTTGACCGAGATGCCCGCCCTGTACGAACGTCTCAACGCGGCGCAGAACCTGGAGTTTTTCGCCGTTCTGGCCGGCATGCCGCAGCCGCAGCGCACCGCCCGCATCCACGAACTGCTCGACTTCTTCGAGCTTTCCGACCGCGCCGGCGAACGCGTCGGCGGCTTCAGCAAAGGAATGAAACAACGCCTGGCGCTGGCGCGCGCCCTGCTCACCCACCCGCCGCTGCTCTTCCTGGACGAGCCCACCTCCGGCCTCGACCCCGAGGCCGCCCAACAGGTGCATACCCTGATCGACAACCTGCGCCGCCAGGACGGGCATACCATCATCCTCTGCACCCACAACCTGTTCGAGGCCGAACGGCTGTGCGATCGCTTCGGCGTCATGAACCACGGGCGCATGCTGGCCTGCGGCAGCCTGGAGGAATTGCGGCGGCAGGTCAAACCGGAGCACCGGGTGCGGTTGACTTTCTGGCGTCCGCTGCCTTCGTCCGCCGCCATCGCCTGCGGGGCGCTGCCCGGCGTGGTGCAGCTCGAGGCCCAGCCGCAGAGTCTGCATGTGCAGATCGAAGATGAATCCGTGGTGCCCGCACTGGTCGCCACGCTGGTGCAAAACGGCGCACAGGTGTTGAGCGTACAGCCCCAACAGGTCTCATTGGAAGACATCTATTTCACCTTACAGGAGGGCGTTGCATGAACCGCGAAAAAATCTGGGCCATCGCCCGCAAAGACCTGCAGGAGGCCAGCCAGAACCAATCGGTATGGATGCCCATGTTGATCGTGCCGTTGATCTTCATCGTCATCCTGCCGCTGGCGATGATCCTCATTCCTACCCAAATGGACATCTCCCCGCAGGTCATGGCCAGCGAGAGCGATTTACAGGCGTTTCTGAGCAACATGCCGGCCGGCATGACCGTCTATCTGGAGGGCCTGACCGACATGCAGCGCATGCTGGTCATCATGCTCGGCTTCTTCTTTGCCCCCATGTTCCTGATCCTGCCGCTGATGTTTGCCACCACCATCGCCGCCGAGTCGTTTGCCGGCGAGCGCGAGCGCAAAACGATGGAGGCGCTGCTGTATTCCGGCGCCAGCGACGGCGAGTTGTTCAGCGGTAAGGTGCTGGCGGCGGCGCTGCCGGCGGTGGGCATCTCCTGGATCAGTTTCCTGGTTTATATCCTCGTGCTCAACGGCGCCGGCTGGCCGGTGTTCGGGCGCATCTGGTTCCCACTGTCCACCTGGTGGCCGCTCATCTTCTGGCTGACGCCTGCTCTGGCGGTCTTCGGCCTGTCGATCACCGTGCTCATCTCCACCCGCGTCCAGACCTTCATGGGCGCCTACCAGACCAGCGCCTCCACCGTGGTACTGGTGCTCGGTCTGCTGGTCGGGCAGTTGACCGGGGCGCTCTATCTGAGCGTCGCCGCCGGCTTCGCCATCGGCGCCGTGTTGTGGGCCATCGACGCTGCCTTGCTGTTCTTTGCCGTACGCGCCTTCAATCGCAGCGCTCTGCTGGCGCATTAAAAACAAATCTTATGTCCCAATAAACGGGACAATAAATTCTAAGGAAAAAACACCATGATCCTCGTTACCTTTTTCATCGCCGGGCTGTTCGAAATCGCCCTGCCCATCGTTCTGGCCGTTGTCCTGGCCCGCCGTTACGGCGCCAGCTGGAAACTGTTCGGCGTCGGCGTGCTCACCTTCATCGGTTCGCAAATCGTCCACATACCCCTGGTCTACGGGCTGACCGCCCTCTTCCAGGGCGGCGGGGCCAGTCTGCCCGAGTTCATCCCGGCCATCCTGTTCAGCGCCACCGTGTTGGGGCTGCTGGCCGGGCTGTGCGAGGAGCCGGCGCGTTGGGTTGGCTATCGCCTGCTCAAGGAACGCGGCAACGCCTGGCGCGCCGCCCTGATGTTGGGCGCCGGGCACGGCGGCATCGAAAGCATCTTTGTCGGTTTCACCGTATTGTCCCAGGTTATCGTCATGCTGGTTTACGGCGCTCAACCGGCGGGGCTGCCGGCCGAGGCGCAGTCCTCCCTTGCCAGCCTGTGGGCGCTGCCCTGGCACCTGCCTCTGGCCGGCGCAGTGGAACGTCTGGTCGCCGTCCTGTTACACGTCACCCTGTCGGTGATGGTCTGGCTGTGCGTCAGCCGCCGGCAGTGGTTATGGCTGGCCGGCGCGGTGCTCTGGCATGCCCTGGTCGACTTCGTCGCCGTCTACGCCAGCCGCTCGGGGCTCAGCGTCTGGGCGCTGGAAGGCATCGTCGCCCTGACCGTCATCCCCAACCTGATCTTCCTGTACCAGGTGTGGCGTAAAACCCAGGAAACGTTGCCCGCCGCCGCGCCGCTGGAAGAAAGCGCAAACGCCGGTTAAAGCCAGAAAGACGACAAATCAACCCTCACGGGTCTTATAGACCCGTGAGGGTTTTTTGATCCCATAAGGTTTTCCAGGCAGGGCAGAACGCCGTGGGCGGAAAGAGGACGCACGGGCGTGTTCCGGCGGGGGCAAGCCCCGCCGCTACGGCAGAGAG
>CAZHTS010000034.1:0-23533 GCA_964535315.1 uncultured Anaerolineaceae bacterium | reverse complement strand
AGGGGCGACCGGGCCGGTCTTAAGGCACTACCACGCGATAGGTCGTCTCAATACTGGCGGGGTCTTCTTCTGTCTTCGCCTTGACCCGGATCAACCAGCTGCCGGCCGGCGTATCCTTATAGACTCGCCATTTCCAGGTCACCAGGCCATTTGCGTCCGCGTTCTGCGTCACCAGGTCGGGGTGCTCGCTGCGTTCGTACTCCTCATACACCGCCACAGAACATTTCGCCCCCGGTTCGGTCTGGATCTGTAACGTCGCCATCTCACCCGCCAGCACCGGCGAGGTGAGCTTGAGCACCCGGATCGCCGGCTGGCTGACCGCCGTCTGTTCGGTCTTCACCGCAATCGTCTCGCCGTCTGAGGTCATGACGATGGAACCGTTTTCCCCGGTGGAAAAGTATTGGATGCCACGCTCCTGCAACAACGCCAGCATTTCGGACTGGTGCGGGCCCAGGCGCTTCCCCTGCTCGGTGGTATATACCGCCATGCGCGGCTGCACTCGATCCAGGAAGGCCGCGCCGTTGGCAAGACCCGAACCATGATGCCCGAGCTTGAGCACGTCGGCCTGCAAATTCACACCTGCCGCCAGCATATCCCCCACCGCAGCGTCTTCGGCATCCGCACTGAGCAAGAACGCCACCTTGCCGTACGTCAGGCGCAGCACGATCGAATTCTCGTTGATCGCATCCGCCCCCCGCAGACGCTCGGGGCTGAGCACGCTCAAATGAACGCTGCCGGCCTGGATTTCGGCCGGCCGTTTGACCTGCCCGTACACCGCCCCAGACGCGGTGATGGCATTCAAAAATTCACCGTAGCCGCGCGCCAGTTCGTCGCGTGGGTCGATCTGCTGTCCATTGACCACCACCTGGGCCACGGGCAGCGCCTTGAGCACCTGGCCCAGACCGCCCACGTGATCGCGGTGCGCATGCGTGGCAACCATCAGATCGATCCGCTGCACGCCCTGGGCGCGCAAATAGGCGAGCATCAAACCGTCTGCTTCACCGCCGTCGATGACAACCACCTGTCGTTCGGGCGTGCGTATCAGAATGGCGTCACCATCGGTGACCGAGACAAAGTGCACCTCAAGCGGCGCCGTGGGCGGCTGCGACGCAGCCAGATCGATCCGGTCGGTCAGGGTCGGCTGGGGCGTACAAGCGCTCAAAATAAGTGCGCCCAGGACAACAGCCGACAGGGCGCGGCAGAATAGAGAGTTCGGGTTCAATAGATATGTGAGTCCCTGGTCAGATAGGCCAGCGCCTGGCCTTTTTCGTCGTTCATGACGATGCATAACGAATGTCCACGGCGATAATCGCCCACCCGGATCAACCGCAGACTGCTATGCACCATTTCGCTGGCCTCAATCCACTCGCTCAGACAACTGGGCGTGTCATAGAAGAATGCGCGGTTGAAATAACTTTGCGGGTCATCCAGGCAAATTGCCAGCGGATAGATTTGCGACTCGAGCAAATCCTGGAAGAAATGCGTCCCCAACGATGGCTCGGGCTCGGCGCCCAGGCCGATGCCCCGCCCTGCCAGTTCCACCAGCGCCCGGCTGTGATAGATATCGCCGTAATCGATCGACACCCCCAGATCCGAGTTGGAACTGCCCCAGCGCCCCGGCCCGACGCACACAAAGCGATGCCCCTCGAGCGCTGCGTTCAACCGCCCGATGGCGCGCACCAGCTGATTGCGGTCGTTGGCGCTCTGCAAGGCATAATATCCCTCGGGCGGCACAAACAACACATATTCCACCCGTTCGAGCTGGCCCTGTGGGACGACAAAGTGGGTGTCGAAGATCATCTCTTCCCGATCCAGGTGGCTGGGGATAAAGACCTGCTCCGTTTCCAGCAGCCGGCTTTGCGGGCGGCACTGCAACAGACAGATTTGCATCTCCGGTTTGCCGGTTTCCAGTTGGGTGAGGTGCAGGGTAAATTCCAGATCGACCGGGGCGCGATAAGTGCGTTCGAGCAGGCGCAATATCTCGCGCATGCGCTCGGCAAACGGCGTCCGGCGCAGTAATTCCTCAAAGGTCAACACCAGGCGGCTCTTGTCCTCCACAATCGAACTGCGCAGCGAACTGTAATAACCCTCCTCCTCCACCTGGGCCAGATAACGCAGCGGCGGATACCCGGCGCCGAGCACGTCCTGCACCGGCAGCGTCTTGAGCTGGTTGGTATCCAGGTCGATGACGTCCACGAACTGCTGTGAATAGCGCCGGATCATCTCCGGGTTGGTCGAGGGGCGCAGCAGCGGGTGACTGAGCGCAATCAGGCGCGGGTAGTCGTTGCCCACCCGGTCGACGGCGCGCGTCCCCAGCCCCCATACCAGGCGCACAAAACCGTCCTCACGGCGAATCTGCGGCGCCCAGCGGTACAGGTTGCGGCTGAAAGCCACACCGGCGGCGTGCGGCAGATAATAATGCCCGAACTGCCCGCCCTGCACCACCTGGATGAGCAGCCCCATGCGTTCATCGTAATCCTGCAAACCCTTGCTGCGCCGGTAGAGCAGCGCATTCGGGTTGAGGGTCGAGGCGTAAATGCGGGCAATGGCGTTGGTTAACGCCGCCAGGTTTTGCTTGATGTTGCCCTGGTTGGGCAGGAAAATGCTGTCGTACTTACCGGCAAAGGCCGTGCCAAAATTATCCTCCAGCAGGCTGGAAGAACGCACAATCATCGGCTTGCGCCCCACCGAGAGCAGCATGGCCTGCAAGCGTTCGTGAATATCCGGTGGGCACACGCCCTTTTCAAAATCGCGCACGATCAGCGGATACTCGGCGCGCATTTCTTCTTCGCTCTTGTATTTCTGATCGTTCCAATGCACCAGGTTATTGATACTCATGAAGGTATACAGCTCGCCCGAGCCGATGAAATACGACTCAGGGGTACGCAGGCAGTCGCGCAGCTCCGGCGCCGAGATTTCCTTCAAGATACGCTCGGCCAGCAGCATGCCGGCCGCCTTGCCGCCGATGCGCCCCGATCCGATCTTGCGCCGCCGGATTTCGGCCAGGTCTTCCAGGGTGAACCATTCCTTGGCAATGTTGATGTAGCGCAGCTGGTCGCTGATCATCAGGCGGATGAGCACCACCTTCGACTCGCGCAAACGCGCCTCGAGCCGGGAACGTTCTTCGGGCGGCAAACGTTCGATGGTTAACGCCTGCTCGAAGACCATCTCCTGCGGCGCCAGTTCGGGATTGATCGAAAGCAGCATCTCCTGCATGTTGACGCCGCGCTCGCTGAGCACCTCTTTGATGATCTGCTCGAACATCTCGAACGACAGATACTGGCTGAAATATAGATCGGTCAGATGATCGCGCACCCGCGCCTGGCGCACCTCCCACACCTCGGCGGCTTCTTCGCCAAACGGATCGCGCAGCCCCTCGATCTCCTGCGACTCGATGGATTTATCCCGCACCTCGGCTTCAAACTTCTGCGGCTGGAGAAAGCCGCGCTTGAACATTTCCGCCCGCATACGGCTGCGGATACGCCCGCTGAGGATCGGGTATTGCCCCAACGCCAGATAGATGCTCAGTAAACGATCGGAGGAAGTTTGCGAAAAAAACATGGCCTGGCCTCCTCTATCAATAAAGACCTGGGGTTCAGCGCCATGCCAAACCCCAGGTAAGTCAGTTCAACACCTTTAGCCCAGATGCATCGGCATGATCACGTGGGTGAAATTGTCATCGGTCACCGGCCGGATCAGGCCCGGAGTATTGTTGGCGTTGGTCTCCAGCGACATGTTGGGCGTCTTGATTACCTCCAGCACTTCGCGCAAATACTTCACGTTGAAGGCGATCACCAGCGCCGGCCCTTCGATGGTGGCGTCGATTTTGACCTCGCTCGTACCCGTTTCTTCGGACTGCGCCGAAATCTCCACTGTGCCGGGTTGGTCGCCGTGCGGCTGAATGTTCAGGCGGATGACATGATTGCTTTCGCGGGCGATGATTTCGGCCTGTTTGCAGGCTTTGAGGAAGGCCGAGGTGGAAAGGACGGTGCGGGTCTTGAATGCCCGCGGGATGATGACCTTGTAGTCTGGGAAATTGCCTTCGATTAACTGCGAAACCAGTTCGGCCTCGCGGGTGTGGAAGAGCACCTGGCCGCGTCCGGGCGGGACGATCATGGTGATCGTCTCTTCGCCCACGGTGGCGATGCGCGCCAGTTCGCTCAACGCCCGGCCCGGGATGATGGCCGACATCGAGCGCCCCGAGAGGTACGAGAGCGCCGCCTTGCGCACCGAGATGCGGAAGCCATCCGTCGCCGCCAGCGCCATCTCGTTGCCGTTAACCGACAGCAGCACCCCTTGTAAAACAGGGCGGGCTTCGTCGGTTGAGGCGGCAAAGACGACCTGCTGGATCATCTCTTTGAAATCGGCCACATTCAAATCCACGCCCTCTTTCAGATCCGGCACCGGCATGGGCGGGAATTCCTGAGCGTCGATCCCCTTGATATCTGTGCTGTTGGAGCCACAGCGCACGTTGAGCGTCTGAGTGCGGCTGTTGAGCGTCAGGGTTACCGTATCATTGGGCAAAGCATTGATCAGGTCGCTGAAAGTGCGCGCCGGAACGGTAATGGAACCCTCTTCTGCAATCTGTGCGCCGATCCAACACGAGATTCCCAGTTCCAGGTTGGTGGCCGAGAGACGCAGGCGCCCGTCGTCCGTCGCCACCAGGATGTTGGCCAACACGGGCAACGTGCTGCGCGGCGACACCGCGCGTGAAACCGTGCTCAGGCCGTGGGCGAGTTGTTGTTGGGAAACAGACGCTTTCACAGATTCCTCCCGCGAGAATGGAATGTAGTTAAATGAGTATACAACGAGAGTAAGAAAAAAGCCAGAGACACAAGGACGAATGATTGCGTTTTAGACGCCCCTCTGGTATAGTCACGCTATGCGCTTACGACCCTTACTCTGGCTGGGGCTGCTGCTGGGACTGGCGGGGTGCAGCATGCTGCCACGTCTGCCATTTTCTGCACGGACTCCCACCCCCACCCCGACCCCGACCGCCAGCGTCACCGTCACCCCCAGTTCGACCCCCACCCTGACACCCAGCGCTACTGTCACGCCCGAACCCCGCCCGATGACGCTGCCCCGCTGGGGCGCCATCACCATCCGCACCGTTTGCCTGGAAGTGCGCCAGGCCTACGATACCGGCCGCCCGCCGGACAGCCAGGTGGAAACGGTGCTGCGCCGCCTGTTGGAAGACCTCAACCTGCGCGTGCTGCCGCCCGACGGCGGTGGGTGTGAGGTGCACCTGGTAGCCTCGCTCACCCTGCAGGCGCTGCAGGCCGACTACCGTCACGCCGGCAGCTGTTACACCGGCGCCCGCCTGAGCGCCGGCGAACTGGCGCTGGTCTTTTCTGACCGCGACCCGCTGCGCACTGCGCTGGTGCGGCGTACGCTGGCGCCGCCGCCCGGCCCCGATGCGCCCACGCCCTGTCCAGACAGCGCCTTGCAGGCGCCCTTCGCCGCAGTGTGGACGCCGGCGCTGATCGAGGGCCTGGTTGCCTTCTGGGGCGATGACTTCCTGCACCGCAGCCTGTTGGATCCCGACCCGCTCGTGGCGCAATCTGCCGCGGGCCTGCTGGCCGGCGAAGGCAAAACCGCTGCGCCGTTCGTCCCCGACCTGGTACGCCTGTTGGCGCACACCGACCCGGATGTGCGCCGGGTCGCCGCGGCTGCGCTGGGGCAAAGCGGCCCCGCCGCAGCCGCCGCCGTGCCGGCCCTGAGCAACCAGTTGTCCGACCCCAACGCCGGCGCAGCTCAGGCCGCCGCCCTGGCGCTGGGGCGCATGGGCGCGGCAGCGCACCCGGCCATGCCGGCCCTGGCCGGGCTGGTGAGCCGCGACAACGCCCCACCGGCCAGCCGTCTGGCCGCCGCTCAGGCGCTGGCCGAGTTACGTCCCGACAGCGATGTGGCCGTGCCCGCCCTGATGGCCGCGCTGCGCGCTCCGGACGAGGCGCTGGCCGCCGGTGCCGCCGCCGCCCTGGCAGCCGGCCCGGTCAACGACGAGGTGCGCCAGGCGTTGCAAGAGGCGCTGGACAGCGCCCGCCCCGAGGTACGGCGCGCCGCCGCCGAGGCAGCGGGCAAGGCCGGCGCGGCCAGCGGTTGGCCGGCCAGCGACCTGCTGGCCGCCCTGGAAGACCCCGAGGGCCTGGTGCGCCTGGCGGCCGCCAACGCCCTGGGCGCTGTGGCGCCCGGCGACCCCAAGATCGTCGCCACCCTGAGCATTTATGTACGCATCACCCCGGTCTATCCGACGGTCACCCCCACCCTCACCCCGACCCTCAACCCCACCCAGCGCCTGACCCCGCGTCCGACGCACACCGCCACCAGCACCTTCTCCCCGGACGAAGTGACCAGCACCCCCACGCTGACGCCCACCCCCACCCCGCCGCCCAAAGCGGCCGAGGTGCGCCAGGCAGCCGTCCAGGCGCTGGGCGCCATGGGCCCCGCGGCGGCGCCCGATCTGGCGGTGGTATATTACGCCCTGGCCGACCCCGACGTGCGCGTCGAACTGACCGCCCTGTGGGCGCTGGGCAGGATCGCCCCACAAGACCCCGGTACAGTCGGGATCCTGCGCCGCGTACTGCGTCACCCGCGCATCGAGATGCGTTCGACTGCCGCCGAGGGCCTGGGGCTGGCCGGGCCGGCCGCGGCGGAAGCCGTACCAGAACTCATTCCGCTGCTCAAAGACCAGGCCATCACCGTGCGCAGCGCCGCCGCTGTGGCCCTGGGACGCATTGGCCCGCCGGCCGCCGCGGCCCTGCCCAACCTGATCGAAGCGCTTGCCGATCCGCAGCCCGGCGTACGCAGCGCCGCGGCCCGCGCCATCGGCCGGCTGGGCGCCGGCGACAGCGCCGCGCTGACTGCCCTGGCCGCGGCCCTGAACGACCCACAGCCCGGCGTGCGCGCCGCCGCGGCCGAGGCGTTGGGCCAATGGGGCGCCGCCGCCCAACCGGCGCTGCCCAACCTGATCGCCGCGTTACAAGACGAAGACGAGCGCGTGCGCACCGCCGCCTATCAGGCGCTGTGCGCCATCACCACCCTCGATTACGGCCGCTACGCCATCCGCTGGAAGTGGGGGCTGGGGCTGCCATAGACGGAGAGGAAACATGCCCGAAACCATGAGCAAGAGCCAGCGCTACCGCGCTCAATTACAGGCGATGCAGGATTGGGACGCCTTCCTGCTGGCCGAGTCGAACCTGCCCGGGCCACGCTCCAACCTGGAACTGGCCTTCGTCGTCGCCGAGTTGGGCGATGAAGCGCTTTTTCTGCGTTACCTGGAGCACGCCCCCGAACAGGCGCCGGTCAACACCCCGGCCGAATTCCTGCCGGTGTGCGGCGTCATCGGGCTGGGACGGTTTGCCGGCCCGCAGCGCCCGGACGTACTCGCCCGCCTGCGCCGCTGCGCCAACGACCCACGCTGGCGGATGCGCGAGGGCGTAGCCATGGCCTTGCAGACTCTGGGGCGCAGTCACATGGATTTTCTGCTGGATGAGATGACCGCCTGGGCGGCAGGCACGGCGCTCGAACAACGCGCCGCAGCCGCCGCCCTGTGTGAACCGGCGCTGCTCAAGCAGCCCGCTCAGGTACAGCGTGTGCTGGACATCCTGGATGCCATCACCGGCCGCATGTCTGCCGCCCCGGATCGCAAAAGCGAAGATTTCAAAGCGCTGCGTAAGGGCATGGCCTACTGCTGGAGCGTGGCTGTCGCCGCTCTGCCGGACGCCGGCCGGCCCTATCTGGAGAAGTGGTGCGCCTCAACCGACAAAGACATTCGCTGGCTGGTGCGCGAGAACCTGAAAAAGGATCGTCTGCTGCGCATCGACCCGGCCTGGGTAGAGACCTGTCTGCAACGCCTGGGATAAGCCGGCCTTACTTCGTAAAAAAGCGCACGCGCAGCTTGCAGGTGATAAAGGAGCAAATCAGCAGCCCCAACGTGCTGAGCGGCGCCAGCGAAGAAACACCTTGATAGCCCATCAGATTGGGGGTCGCCGCCCGGGCGTCGTATCCCAACGTGTACAGCGCGCCCAGGGTGAAGAGAATGGTCAGTGCAAACAGTATGGCATAACCAGGTTGAATCCGTCGTCGATACATTTTTATCCTCAATCGCTTTTTCTGGCGGCGATGCCGGTCTTTGCCGGCATCGCCGCCACACATTTTACATCGAAATTCACGCCTGTAAACCTTTAAGCCGGCAGGTGCAGTTCGTGCCGCAAGGCGGTTTCCAGTTCGGGGAAACGGAAGCGGTAACCCGACTCCAGCAGCCGGCGCGGCACCAGCCGCCGGCTGGCAAGAGCAAACGTCTCCGCCATCTCGCCCATCATCATGCGCAGCAAAAAGGCCGGCATAGGCAGCCAGGGCCGGCGCCCCACCACTTTGCCCAGCGTGGCGGCAAACTCGGTGTTACGCACCGGGTAGGGGCTGACGGCGTTGACCGGCCCGCACAACGTTTCGGTCGTCAGGGCATACTGGACGATGCTCGCCAGTTCGTCCCGGCTCACCCAACTGCTCCACTGGCGGCCATCGCCCAGGCGGCCGATGCCGCGGCGCAGGTTGGCAACCAGCAGATCCAGTGTTGCCCCACCCAGCACGGTTGGGATGCGCAAATGCACCACCCGGATGCCCGCCGCGCTGGCCGGCGCAGCCGCAGCCTCGCCGTCGCGCTGCAAATTGGCAATGAAATCGTCTCCGCCGGCGCAGGTCTCGTCAAGCAGCCGGTCCCCGGAAGGCGGATAATAGCCCATCCCCGAGGCGCACACCAGCACACGCGGTTTGCGGGTGCGTTCTGCCAGCGTTTCGGCCAACAGCCGGCAGGTGCCGGTGCGATTGGCGCACATTTTGATCTTGGATTCGCCGCTCCAACGTAACGGCCAGGGCATGGTGGCAACGTGCACCACACCCTCAAAACCTTCGAGACCGCTGGCGTCGATGCGCCCGCCATCCGGATCCCACCACACCTCACCTGCCGCGGGCGCCCGCCGCACCAGGCGGGTGACCTGATGTCCCTGGCTCGTCAGGTGAGCCATAACCGCCGAACCGACCAGACCGTTGGATCCACTGATTAGAACTCGCATAGTTACTCCCATTGAAAATGTGTTTAAGAAAGATCATCCGGCCGACTCTGCACCCGAATCACGTGCACCAGCGACAGGTTTAGCCGGCCGATCTGCGCCAGCACGCCGTGCAGCGCCGCCTGGTCGAGCAAACCGGTCATCGCTGTCTGGCTATTTTCCCGGCGGCGCAGCGCCAGCCCATCAAAGCAGCCCGCCCAGGCATCCGACAGATGCTCTTCAACGCAGATTTCATAGCAGTGAAGTTTCATGGCTGTTTCCTTTACGAAGTCATCACGATAACCACAGTATAGGCGCGCCCCCTGGCACTGTAAGCAGCCAAAAGTAGTATTCCCGGTAGTATTGACTCTCCCCCTACCAACAGACATCTCACCCGGTGAGGTTCAGATCACAGCAGCCCCAACTGGCGCGCTCGCGCCACGGCCTGTCCACGGCTGGTCACCCCCAGCTTGCCGAAAATATTGCTGATGTGCTTTTTAACCGTATGCAGCGAAAGCACCAGGCTGTCGGCAATCTCCTGGTTTGAGCGCCCGGCCGCCATCAATTCCAGAATTTCAAGCTCACGCCGGCTGAGCGGTTCCAACAAAGAGGAAGCGGCGGTGGGTGGAACGACTGGCAGTTCTGCGTCCCACGCCAGAGAATGCAGCAGCCGGCGCAAATCCTCCTGGAGGGGCGCAGCCAGGCCGCCACGCCGGGCCAGGCGCAGCAGCAGCGATCTGGCCGCCTCTCCCTGCTCGCCGTACAACCACACATAGCCCTCGCGGCCGGCGTACAGCAAGGATTGTTCGAGGGCGGCCAGGGCTTCCTCATTTCTGCTGCACTGCGCCAGCGCCAGCGCCCGGTAGCAGTGCGTTTCCACCCGCAGACAGCCCGAGGCTTCGGCTTGCGGCAGGAGCGCATCGAGCGCAGACAGCGCCTGGCCGGCTGCGCCGCTGCACAGATACAGGCGCGCCAGCGTCAGTTGCCGGATGACGTGCAGCAAACCGGCGGTATCGCCAACGGGCAGCAGGCGCTCCAGGCGCCTCGTCCACTGCTCGACCGGGATATCCTCACCGCAGAGATATTGCAGATGGATCTGCTGTCCGGCGAACAACAGGAACAACGGGGGAAGCTGTTCGAGGCGATACGCCTGCCCGGCGCGCTGGAGCGCCTGATGGGCGCCGGGAAAATCCTGGCGCACCAGCAGCAGGCGCGCCTGGAAGATATAGCCCATACTCAAATTGTTGGCCAGGCCGCCTCGCTGGCAGAGCGCCAGACCCTGTTCCAGGTACGTTGCCGCCGCATCCAGATCGTTTTGCTCCACCGCCACGCCCGCCAGACCGATCAGGCCAGTTCCGGCAACCGGCAACGGCTCGCCGGAGATGGAGCGCCCGGCGGCGCCGGGTCGGGGCTGCGCCAGTTCTATCGCCTGGCGATAATACTGGGCGGCCTGCCGCAGGCGGCCATAATACAACAAGGCGCTGGCCTGCATGAACAACGTGCTGGTGGCCAGGTTAAAATTCCCGCTGTCCAATGCCAGCCGGCGCGCCTGTTCAAACGCCGGCCAGGCTTCTCCGGGCCGGCCCAGATAGGTGTGCGTCATCGCCAGCCCGGCCAATACCCGGCTGTTAGCCACAACGTCGTGCGCCGTCTCGACGGCCAGCGCCTCCAACGAACGCAGTCCCTCATCCGGCGTATCCTGCGACAGCGCCGCTGTCATGGCTGTATTGCGCGCCAGCAGCACCGCCAGTTCGTCGCGCAGCGCATGGTTGGCCGCGCTGGCCGGCAGTTCCTGAAGCATCTGCAGGGTCTCCTGCAGCGTCTGGGTAGAAAGCGCCATCTGCCCATCGGTAAACTGCACCCAGCTTTGATACAGCCGCAACTGCGGCCGGAGACGCAGCAGTTCCGCCGGCAGCGCCCCAAGCCAACGCGCCAGAGTCGCCATACGGCCGTCGAAAAACGTGGCCTGCGCCACCGCTTCGGCCAGCGCCGCCGCCCGTTCAAAATTGCGGGCCTGAATGGCGTGCTGGATGGCTTCATCCGGCAGGGCGTGCTGTTCATACCAGCGGCTGGCGCGGTTGTGTAACCCCTCGATCATCTGAGCCGGAACGTCCTGGCGCAGGCGGTTGCCGAGCAATTCGGCAAACAAATGATGGTAGCGATACCAATACCCCTGGCCATCCAACGGGATGAGGAAGAGATTGGCCCGTTCCAACGACGCCAGCATCGCCTGGCCGGCTCCGGCGGGCGACTCTAACACGGCGTCGCACAGCGGTCCACACAGACGTTCCAACACGGCGGTCTGCAACAGAAAAACGCGCTGCGCCTCCGTCTGGCGATCGAGTACCTCTTCGGTCAGATATTCCATGATGTAACGCTGGCTGCCGGTAAAATCATGGATGAAACGTTCCAGGCGCCCGGATTGTTGGCCGTCTTGCCGCGCCAGCCCTTGCATGGCCAGCGCCGCCATTTGCAACCCGGCCGCCCAGCCCTCAGTGCGCGCCTCGATCGCGCCCAGGTCACCCGCAGAAAGCTCCAGATGCGCCGCCTGGCGCATAAACGCCGCAATTTCGGCCCGGGTAAAACACAGGTCGGCGGCGCGGATTTCGGCCAACTGCTCGCCTACACGCCAGCGTGGCAGCGGAAAGGGCGGGTCAGAGCGGCTGGCGATCACCAGATGCAAATTATCGGGCTGGCGCTCGAGCAGATACACCACGCTCTCGTGGATCTGCGCCACGTGGATGAGGTGATAATCGTCCAGAACCAGCACCAACCTATCCGGCTGGAGGGCGACACGATTAATGAACTGTTCCAGAATGGCGGTCAACGCCGGCGGGGCATCGCACGCCAATTGCTCCAGCAGGTCGTCACACACTGCCCCAACGGCTGGTGCAGGGGCGTTTTCTTTTCCCATACGCCCGGCCCGCAGAGCAGCCACTGCGTACTGCCAGAAACGCAGGGGGTCGTTATCGGCCGCATCCAGCGAGAGCCAGCCCACCCGCGCCTGGCTCACCGCCCCCTGCTGCAGCCAGCCGGCCAACAACGAGCTCTTGCCAAACCCGGCCGGCGCCGAGACCAGCGTCAGGCGGCGCGTCAGGCCGGCGTCCAAACGTTCGATCAGGCGGGGCCGTGCTATCCATTGCGGCTTTGCAGGCGGGATGTAGAATTTTGTCGTGAGCAAAGGGCCTCTTATTCACAGGACGTTTCGGTGCACAACGCCACAAATTCTTCTACCACTCGCGGATCGAAATGCGTGCCGCTCTGCGAACGAATGTACTCCAGCGCATCCGCTCGATTCATCGCCTTGCGGTACGGCCGGTCGGAGGTCAATGCATCCCACACATCGACAATGGCAAAGATGCGCGCCGCATACGGAATTTCTTCGCCCTTGAGCCGGCGCGGGTAACCGCTGCCGTCCCATTTTTCGTGATGGCAATAGGGAATGTTGAGCGCCGGACGCAAAAACTCGATTTCAGAAAGCATGCGCATGGCGTAATCCGGGTGACGACGCATAATCTCGCGCTCTTCCTCGGTTAACCGGTCTGGCTTGAGCAGGATGCCATCCGGGATGCTCATCTTGCCGATGTCGTGCAGCATCGCTCCACGCCGGTAATGGATCAAATCTTCGGCCGAGATCCCCAGGCGTTCCCCCAGCCGCAGCGTCAGGTCGGCCACCCGGCGCACGTGCCCTTCGGTATTATCGTCGCGCATCTCCAGCGCCCGCGCCCAACCCTCCAGCGTCTGATCGTAGGCGTGGGTAATCTCGCAGTTCATACGCTGCAATTCCTGGTTCATGCGCTGCAATTCACGGATGGTGGCGTCCTGCGACTCGCGCAGCCGCATACTGAGGATGCGCAGCACTTCCATCGCCAGCGTCGGGCGGCTCATCAACAGTTTATTAAAACTTTCCTGGCTTAATTCCAACAACTGCACCCGCGTGTGGCAGCGCACCGTGGCGGTGTGCAGGCCATCTGGAATGAGCAGACTGATCTCCCCCAGGTGTTCGCCCGGCCCGTTCAAACACAGCAGCCGCTCTTCGGGCGTGCCTAACGCCTTGATGATCTCGACCTGCCCATCCAGAATGATGAACAAGGAGTCGCCGGGCTCGTTCTCACGCATCAAGATGGCCTCTGCTTCCATTTCCACCGGGCGCAGCGTGCGCACCAGAAAACGCAGGTCGCTCAACGGTAGCCCCTGAAAAAGCGGGATCATCCTGATCCTGTCTGTATCCATGTCCCAATTCCTCATCACAAACTATTCGGCAGGCCCGTTTCAATCGAACAGGCTGCCAAGGATCATCAGCAGCAACATGATCAGCAGTTGCAGGCCAAACAGGGCCCCCAGCACATAGGCAACGATCGACCAGGGGTTGGCAGGGGGCGCAGCGCGCACCGGCTGGCCCTCGGCCATCTGGCGGATGGCCAGCGCAGTTTCTTTCGCCAGATCGCGCCGGCTGCGCCGGCCGGCGCCCAACCAGTGCCAGTTTTCCTCAGGCAAGGGCACCACCAGCCGCTGACCGTCGTATTCGTTCAACCACAGGCGCAGCGCCTCAGGCGGATGAGTAGCCAGCGCTGCCGGCAAGACCACGACGCCGGCCTCGAGCGGCGCCTCCTCCAACGGCGTGCGCTCGAGATGATGCACCACCGCCGGCAAACGCGGCGCCTGATACTGCAAGGCGCGGAGCACCTCATCGCCAAAACCGCCGTCGCCCAGTTCAAAGAAGATGGCGGCAAAGGCCGCGTGCCGTTCACTCAACGAGCGCAGCGCCTGGCGCCCATCGGCCATCAACACCGTCAGGTGATAGATCAACCACACCAGCACCAGCGCAAGAGTCTGCGCCGTGTGTGTGGCGTCCAGCGCAAAATCGCTCCCGGCGCCCTGCAGCAGGGCATTTAACAGTTGATAAAACAACCCACCGGCGCTGGCCATCGCCCCAACCACCGCGGCAAACAGCACCAGATACAGATACCCCTTGCGCAAGATCGAACGGCGGGCGTGTTCCCCGCCGTCGCCGGCCTGGCGCGCCTCACGCTGCATCACCGGCCAGGTTTTCAACCATACCGGCAGCCCCACCACCAGAAACGCCAGTCCCGCGCTCAACTGCCGGCGGACAGACTCGGCCACGTCGCTGCCTTTGAACAGGATTTCGATCAAAAACCCCAACAGGAATTGCATTCCCAGGAAAACCGCCACCAGCCCCAACAACGCCAGGATATAGGTATACAGGCGGTTGAGAGCCGCGCGCAGCCCGGCGTCCGGTAAAGCGGCCATGTCCGCCCTGAGCTGGCGGTCAAAATAAGCCCACACCGTCGCCAGGGGAATGGCGTAAGCCAGCACCCCGCTGTTCTGGCTGAGGAACTGCACCAGAGTCAGGTCGTCGATCCCCAGCCCCCAATCCAACATGGCAGCCAGCAGAATGCCGATGCTGACCAACACACTGACCGCCCCGCCCAACGACAGCAGGAACAACGTCACCATGCGCAGCAGCGAACGCCGTTCGGCCGGCTGATCCTGCGTCCGCTGGATCAATAACCAGGTATAACCCCACAACGGGGCGCTGGTCAGCAGGAGGGCAATGCCGTTCGCCAGCCGTTCCCGGTTTCCCTCGCCGGCAGTCTCGGGAGCAACAAACAGGTAACTCAACAACAGAAAAACACCCGCCACCAACAGCACCAGGCTGTACACCGTCCAGAGATAGCGGTACAGGCGGCGCACGTCCTGCAGCTCGTCGCCCGGCAGCCCCGCCTGCCAGTCCTGAGCGAGAATGCGCCGGAAATAAACCAGCGCCGCACTCAAAACGACGATAGCCACCAGGTTATCGACCACCGTCTGCCCCGCCCCCATCAGAGCCTGTTGTGTGGCGACCGAAAACAGGCTCATCAACGGCCGGTTGACAATCGCCATCAGGCTGTACACAATCGGGATGGTGGTAGCCAGCTGCACGCCGTACAGAAAAACAGCCCGCAGCCGGCTGGAGCGTTCCTCTTCATCGCGCCGGGCGTCACGCTGCGCCAGCCCCCAATGCAGCGCCAGGATCGGCAACCCCACCAGCACCAGCGAAAGCCCCGTGGCAATTTGTTCGCCGTTGTTCATCAGGTCAGAAGCAAATATCGTACGGGCCAGTGATACCAGCCCCCACAACACCACTTCCAGGCTAATGAAAGCGACCAGATAGAAATAAAACCGGCGTACAGAGCGCATGGCGGCCTCCTTCAGGGCTTAAGGGGAGGTTGGTACCATTCCCACTGCCAGAAGGGATAGGCCATCCGTGCGATCTTCCATGTACCATTCTGGCGCACCAAATCAGCGTAATCGTCCTGGCTGCGTTGTGGCTCAAAAGGCCCATACGACTGCTGGATGACCAGGGAGACGCTGGCCTCATCGCCGTTGAGCGTCGTCGTACCAAACGAGACGCCGGCGTCCCTGTAATTCTCCTGATTGCTCAATGCCGCCTGGCGAAACGCCGCATACCCCGGCTTGTTGGGCAGATCGGCCAGATAGCCATAGGCCTTCTCATAATTCTTACGCTGCAATGCCAGGATAAAATTGTACGCTACATTTTCAGGTGTATCGTCGCTGCGATAATCGACATTTTTCTGGCGGGCAAAGAACAGGGTCAACGATACAACAATGAGCAGAACGATCCCGGCCAGGATGGCGACCAGGAAACGATCTGCTTTCATGCCCGCCTCGCCAGACGTCGCGCCCTACGCCGGCGTTCCCCCGGCCGGCTGGCGATCACCAGAAAAGGCCCGACGAGCGGGATCAGTACGGCCAACAGCCCCCAGCCCAGGTAATCGATAAAAGAAAGCTGGCGCTGGCGGAGATATAAGGCAGCCAACAGGGCCATGCCAAAGATATCTAACACCAACAAGACACGCAGCACATCCGCTGTGGTCATGGGAACTCCTTCCAGAAGAAATGCTGTGGACAAATGCGCCTGCCGCAATCGAACGCGGGCAGACGACGACACACGGATGATAAATCCATTACTAGAACAATTGTAAAGATTATCGCCGGGAAATGCAAGATAGAATTCAACCCACAAACGATTTTTTAAGAACGAAAAAGGTTTCGACCCGTATGGGTCGAAACCTTCTGGTTGTGATTCAACACGCTGCGGTTTAGATCCAGCCGCGCAGTTCCATCGCCTTGGCAACCCGGCTGATGGCCACCATGTAGGCGGCGTCGCGCATGTAGACCTTTTCCTTGAGCGACATTTCCAGCACGCTGTTGAAAGCCTGGGTCATCTTGGTGTCCAGCTTCTCCAACACTTCGTCTTTGGTCCAGTAGAAGTTCATATCGTTCTGGACGCCTTCGAAGTAGGAAACGGTCACACCGCCGGCATTGCACAGGAAGTCGGGCACCATGAAAATGCCACGGCTCTTGAACACCTCGTCGGCTTCGGGCGTGGTCGGGCCGTTGGCGCCTTCGGCTACCAGCTTGACCCGGCTGGAGACCAGTTTGACCGTCTCGGCGTTGACCTGGCCTTCGAGGGCCGAAGGGATGAGTACGTCGGCTTCCTTGGAGATCCAGGCGCCGCCGTCTTCGATCACATAACCGGCCTCGCGGGCCTTGGCCTTGTTGATCGAGCCGTACTGGTCGGTGATGGTCATCAAGAAGTGCGGATCGATGCCATCGGGGTGGCTGACGGTGTAAGAAACCTTGTCCTCGCGGTCCCAATAAGACACGCAGGCCACCTTACCGCCCAACAGATCGATGAAACCGATGGCCGCGTACTGTGCCACGTTACCGAAGCCCTGAATGGCAGCCACACACTGGGTCGGGTCGAGTTTCAGGTGCTTGAGGGCTTCGCGCACGGTGAAAATGACGCCGAAGCCGGTCGCCTCGGTGCGGCCCAACGAACCGCCGCCGCCCACCGGCTTGCCGGTGATGACGCCGGGGGTGTACTGGCCGACGATGCGCGAATACTCGTCCATCATCCAGCCCATCATCTGCGGCGTGGTGCCGACATCCGGGGCCGGAACGTCCTGGCGAGGACCGACATTTCGGGCGATAATGCGCATATAACCGCGCACCAGGCGTTCTTTCTCACTGGTCGAGAGGGTCGCCGGATCGACAATCACACCCCCCTTGCCACCGCCCAGGGGAATATCGGCCACAGCGCATTTCCAGGTCATCCAGGTAGCCAGGGCGCGCACCGTATCAATCGTCTCAGCCGGGTGGAAACGAATGCCGCCCTTGTTCGGCCCGCGGGCGTCGTTGTGCTGGACGCGGAAACCCTGGAAAACACGGATAGAGCCATCATCCATACGAACCGGGATGCGGAACTGGTATTCGCGCATCGGCCAGCGTAGGATCTCACGCACCTGGGGATCCAGCTTGAGCATTTCGGCGACATGATCGAACTGGCGCTGGGCCATTTCAAATGCGTTTGTTGATTCAGCCATTTAGTTTCTCCTGTCTACGAATGATAGAATTTTCAGAAGCGGTGACCTGACGAGCGCGGCGCGTCTCCCCGACAAAAAAATAAGCGAGCACCTCGGTGGTGTGCCCGCTGTTTTTAGGGTTGATGTTGATTTCCGGTCGACGCATTGTTACCTCCGCAGCCAGCCATCTATGTATAAGAGTACTCAAGAAAGGCGGGGGCGTCAATATGATAAAAATCGTCAATCGGGCGTGATGTCCATACTGAGAAGGTTACAAATGCACTGCTTTTATTCCGGCGGCAGGATTCCGCCCGAATCATAGTTGGTCATCCACATCCCACCCGCCAGATAGTAGCGATCCTTCGAATCGGCCGCACTTGCTTTGAACAAAGACAGTTCGTAAGGGTATTTGCGCGCCGAGTCAGGTACGCCCATCAGATCCAGCACGGTTGGCAGGATATTGCTGTGGTTGGCCTTGTAGGTGGTGTCCGGCTTGACCGGCAGCTTACCGAGCATGAACAACGGCACGCGCGCCTCGGGAGAGGTGTAGCCGCAGTGCAGCCAGTCCACGTTGGTTTCGTACAACGTCTGACCGTGATCGGCGGTGTACAGGAATACGGCGTGCTCCAACACGTCCGAACCGGGCGGCACCAGGTGACGGAAGAAACCCTCCAGGTTGTAGCGGATGCCGTTGTCGTAGGAATTTTTGACCAGCTGCGGATACCCCTCGTAAAAATCTTCGCCCTCCGGCACCGGGCTCCAGATTTTCTCTTCGGGTGGGTAATTCTTCTCGTAGAGGAAGTGTACGCCGTTCTTGTTGAGCAGGATGAAGTTGCCGGTCGAATGCGTGACCACATCCACCACCAGGTCGGCGGCGCGGAAATCGATGTCGCGATCCTCGACCAGTTGATCCTCGTTGATCCAATGATCGATGATCGGCAGGTCCTCGATCTTTAAACCGTTCCACAAGAACCTTTCCTGGGCATCGATGTAATAGGTGGTGTAACCGCGCATGCGCGCATAGTGCAGCAGCGTGGGATAATTCAATGTTTTATTCTCGATCTGGCCGCGTCCCTCGGGCTGCACCGGCACCCCGGTGAGAATAACCGGGTTGGACAGCACGGTACAGGTGCCGGCAGACACAATCGGCCCCCAGTTGGTCACCCAACCGGCCTGATCCAGTTCCTCGAGATAGGGCGTGGTCTGGCGTTCATAGCCGTTGAGGCTGAGATGATCACCGCGAATGCTCTCGTCCACAATCACCACGATGTTGTTGGTCGGCCGCGGCAGGGCAAACTCCGGCACGGGTTCACGCTCCACCTGGCGCGAACCGTTGACCGCCCACTGTCCCAGGCTGCGGAAGAACTGCGGGAAAGACGTACCGGGGTTATAGCGCAGGCCGGCCTGGGCAATCCCCAGGTTGATGCCGATCAACACGGCGCTGAATAACACCAGCCGCCAGGCGCCGGGCAGGCGCGGCCGGCCCGCCAGCCAGGCCGCCCCAAGATACACCCCCACCGGGAGAAACGCCCACCAGGAGAGATATGACTTAATGGTCACGTTCCATAATTCCGGCGGCGAGCTTAACGCCGAGAGGATGTCGTAGTAGGTCATGAAACGGTTGAACAGGTTCCAGTAGCTGTACTGAATCAGATACACCCCTAGCAGCAGGCCGGCAAAGACCAGCCGCCCCGACCAACGAATGGACAGCGTGAACCAGACCAGGAAAATAAACCCCAGGAAGGCCAGCATGGTGGACAGCAGCCCGGTGGTCATCGAGAGACCGCCGAAGCGGATGCTATCCGAAGTAAAGATGGATTGCGCCTGAGCGTTGCGCAGACGCAGGTCTTCCCATAAGTAAATAAAGATCGTGTACACGATCGCCAGAACAAACGGGCGTTGTTCCGGGTTCCAGAGTTTCTTTACCGTCACCCCAAGGTTATTCATAGGACTTCACATCTTATTTCAAACGATTAAGTTGTTTTTCCAATTCTGCGCGCACCACCTGTGGATTGGCCTGTCCGCGCGCCAGGCGCATGACCTGGCCAAAGAACCATTGGGCAACCGTCTCTTTGCCGTTGCGATAACTTTCCACTTCGGTCGGGTTGTCCTGCAAGACCTTTGCGATCATCCCGGCAATCGCATCCGCATCCGAAATCTGGCGCAGACCTTTGGCCGCCACAATCTCGGCCGCGCTTTGCCCGCCGCTCAACATCTCGGCCAGCACGCTCTTGGCGGTATTCTGGTTGATCTCGCCGCCCGCCACCCGCCGCAGCAGATCGGCCAGCCCGGCAGGGGTCACCCGCAGCTGCTCAAAAGCGGCGCCGTTCTGGTTCAACCAGGCAAACACCTCACCGGTCAACCAGTTGGACACCGTGCGCCCCGGCAAACCGGCGGCAGCCTGGACGGTCTGCTCGAAGAAATCGGCCGCCGCCTGTTCGGCAGACAGCAAGCTGGCGTCGTAACCGCTCAGACCGTACTGCTCCTGGAAGCGCAGCATCTTCTGGCGCGGCAGTTCGGGCAGCGCCGCCGCCACCCGCTGCACCCATTCATCTTCCACCACCAACGGAGGCAGGTCTGGCTCGGGGAAGTAGCGGTAATCGTGGGCGTCTTCCTTGCTGCGCTGTGAGTACGTCACGCCATTGGCCTCATCCCAACCCAGCGTCTCCTGCTCCACCGCCTCGCCGCGCTCGATGCGGGCAACCTGCTGCACCACCTGATACTCGATGGCGCGTTCCATCGCCCGAAAGCTGTTCAGGTTCTTGATCTCGACCCGCGTCCCCAATTCGCTGCTGCCGGCGGGGCGCACCGACACGTTGGCCTCGAAACGGATGACGCCCTTTTCCATGTCACCCGAATTCACCCCCAGGCAGCGCAGGATGGAACGCAGTTCGCCGCCGTAGGCACGCACCTCTTCGGCGGTGTGCATGTCCGGCTCGGAGACGATTTCGAGCAGCGGCACGCCGGCGCGGTTGAGATCGACCAGCGAGAAGGCACCTCCATCCCGGTTGACGTGGGTCAATTTTCCCGTGTCCTCTTCCAGGTGGGCGCGGCGGATGCGAATGCAGCGCTCGCCCTGCGAAGTCTGGATGATCAACTGACCGTTGGCCGCCAGCGGGCGTTCGTACTGCGAAATCTGATAGCCCTTGGGCAGATCGGGGTAGAAGTAATTCTTGCGTTCAAAAAAGCTGACCGGGGCAATACTGCATCCTAACGCCAGTCCAACCCGGATGGCGTATTCGACCGCCTGGCGGTTAACCACCGGCAGCACGCCGGGCATGCCGGCGCAGACCGGACAGACCGTCACGTTGGGCTCCGCCTGGGTAGAATCAACCACCGCACAGGAGCAAAACATCTTGGATTGCGTCAGAAGTTCAGCATGAACCTCCAGACCGATAACCGCTTCGTATTCCACGATGACTTCCTCAATTTAGAAAATTAGGCCACGGCGATATTGCAAAAGATAAACCATTCTAACGCAAAAATAGCGTCTTGGGACCCGGTCTGAGAAAAATGCAAACCCAGGATTCTGTAAGGCGACTGTCAGGTCATAAAAAAAGGGACGAACCGCAGCGGGTTCGTCCCTGGTCAAAACCTGGTAATTGCCGTACGCTGGTTTAACCGTGGCTCTTCATAAATTTCTGGATACGCTCCAGCGCCTGTTCGATCTTATCGTAAGCCGTGGCGTACGAACAGCGCACAAAGCCGTCGCCGCCGGCGCCAAAGGCCGAACCGGGCACCACCGCCACGCGCTGCTCTTGCAGCAGGCTGTTGGCAAAGGTATCGTCGTCCATACCGGTCACGCTGATCTTGGGGAAGGCGTAGAAGGCGCCGCGCGGCTCAAAAGTGGGCAGCCCCAGTTCGTTCAGACCGTTGACGATCAACTTGCGGCGGCGGTCGTATTCAGCCGTCATTTGCAGCACGTACTCTTCGCCTTCCAGCAGGCCGGCCAGGGCGCCCGCCTGAGCGGTGGTCGAGGCGCACATCACCGTGTACTGGTGGATGCGCAGCAGCCCCTGCATCAGTTCCTTCGGCCCCATAGCATAACCGATACGCCAGCCGGTCATGGCGTAGTCTTTCGAGAAGCCGCCCAACAGCAGAGTGCGCTGGCGCATGTTCGGCAGGCTGGGGAAGCACACGTGCTGCGTGCCGTAGACCAGCCGGTCGTAAATCTCATCCGAGATCACAATCAAATCGTGCTCCTCGGCCAGGCGGGCAATCTCCAGCAGGCGCTCGCGGCTGGCAACTGCCCCGGTCGGGTTGCTGGGGAAGCCAAACAGGATGGCCTTGGTACGCGGGGTGATCGCCCGGGCGATATCCTGCGGGTCGATATCAAAATTATTCTCGAAACGGCAGGGAATCTCCACCGGCACGCCGCCCGCCAGGGCCACCTCGGCCTGGTAAGAGACGAAACAGGGGGTGAGCACGATAACTTCGTCGCCCGGTTCGAGCAGAGCGGTGGCCGCCAGATACAACGCCTCAGACCCGCCGACGGTGATGATCGTCTCGTTGATCGGATCGTAACTCACTCCGTACAGCTTTTCGATGTGGCGTGAGAGCGCCTGGCGCAGTTCAACCCGGCCGGCATTGGAGGTGTAATGTGTTTCGCCATCCTGTAACGAACGAATACCGGCCTGTAAGACGGGCGACGGTGTGGTGAAATCGGGTTCACCGATGCCCAATGAGATGACATCCTGCATGGTGGCAGCGATATCAAAGAATTTGCGAATCCCGGAGGGTTTCAGTGTTGCCACCCGGTTGGAAAGATAAGAATCGCGCATCTTGGCTCCTTCTAGGATCGAGAAAAGTGGTAGCGGGTTATCACCCGTAAGGTCCGTTGGCTCGCTGCGACCGGCTCTGTTACAGGGCGGTAATCCGCCAGTCGCCGTACAACTCACCGTAAAACAACTCAAACACGCGCTCGTCTGTGCAGCGCACCCGAAAACACTTGCCGCCGGGGATACGCCATTCGGCCTCGATGACCGCCACCTCCAGGCGCTGCCCCTGCCAGTGCAAGGCCAGCGGCCGTTGGGCGTATTCGTAGCCCGAATGACACTCGACCGGGTCTTTCAGCTCATCGCCCACGATTGATCTCCCAGATTCAAACGCGCCGCCTGGCCCTGCACCTGAACGTTGCGGCCCAACAACGAATTTTCCAGGATGATCTGGCGGATCATGGCGCCTTCGTCCAGGATCGAATTTTTAGCGATCACCTGCTGCAATTCGCACTCCTCGCCAACCGAGACGTACGGCCCAATGACCGAGCTTTCCACCCGGGCGCTGGGGTGGATAAAAACCGGCGGGATAATCGTCAGGCCGCGCCCGGCGGCCTCGGCGCTGTTGTCGCAGCCGTGTTCGAGCAAATAGCGGTTGGTCTCCAGCAGCGAATCGGGCGTACCGGCGTCCAGCCAGACGTCCACCGCCTGGGTGTAAAAACGCGCCCCGCCCTCGAGCAGGATATTGATGGCGTCCGCCAGGAAATACTCGCCCTTCTGGGTGATGTCCCGGCGCACCTGCTCGTCGATGGCGGTCACCAGCTGCTGCCCATCGGCAAAGTAATAAAAACCGACCACCGCCAGGTTGTTGCTGATCTCCTTGGGTTTTTCCACCAGGCGGGTGATGCGCTGCCCGGCGCCGGTCTCGGCCACGCCAAAGCGGCGCGGATCGGGCACCGGTTTGACCCAGGCCAGGCCGTCGCAATCGGCGTCTTTGAGCACCCCCAGGTCAACCTCGATGAGCGTGTCCGAAAAGCACATCAGCATCGGGCCGTGCAGGTGCTCGCGCGCCAGGTACAGGGCATCCGACTGGCCGCGCATCTTTTCCTGCACGACGTAATGCACCGTCTTCTCGGGATGAAAACGCTGCATGTGCGCGTCCACCTGCTCCTGCTGGTTGGGGCCCACAATAAAGATGTACTCGACGTGCTCCGGATCAGGCAGGGTATTGAACTGTTCCAGGACGTAATCGAGGACAGTCTTGCCGGCCAGGGCGATCAAAGGCTTGGGTTTGCTCCAGGTCTGCGGTCGCATGCGCGTCCCCAATCCCGCCATCGGCACCGCAATTTTCAACGTTTGACTCATAGGGTATCCTCTCCCC
>CAZHTS010000033.1:0-51801 GCA_964535315.1 uncultured Anaerolineaceae bacterium | reverse complement strand
GGCGTACCGCCATCATATTGAAATGTTCGGTCAGGTGCCCGACTTCATCCATCCGCTTGATGGGAATCCGGGATTCCAACTTGCCCTGGCCAATATTGTCTGCCCCGCTCCGTAAAATCTTGAGCGGGATCAATACCCACTGATCCAGAAAATGGTTGGCAAACAAAGTGATCCCCAGCCACAACAGGATCAGCCCGGTGGTAGAAGCCGTGGCGGCCGCCCGGCGGATCAGTTCGACCTCCGCCTCATCCACCTGGGTCACCAGCACCCAGTTGGCGTCGCGCACCTGGCTGGCGTTGATCCGCACCATTCTGCCATTCAGATCGGAGTAGGCGCGATCCCAAAGCGCTTCGTCCCTGGTCATCGCCGCTGCATAGATGGGCGTACCTAACAAATCGTTACCGGCAAGCACCAGGTTGCTATCGGGGTGAGCGACCAGTAAGCCGCTATCCGGGTTGAAAAGATAGGCCATACCGGTACTGCCAAAATGAATACCGGAGATGACCTCCCAGAGCACATCCATGTGTAAGCGCGCCGCCACCACCCCATTCTTGGCCGGCACGGCCATCAACAGATAAGGGGCGTCGTTGTAAGCAATCTGTACATCGCTCAGATAGGTCTGTCCCTGGCTGGCCTGAATATACCAGCGCGACTGGCGAATGGTAAACAGGTTGGTCAAAAGCGCCACGTCCTGATAGGCGCTGCTGGTAATCTGGGCCTGCCTGTCCACCAGAATGATCTCTCCCCAGACCGGGTTAGAAGACATGAAATCATTCAATAATCGCGGGTTATCGCGCAACTCGTCCGCGCCAAACGCGGCAATCAACAATAACTCGTTGCGCCGGTATTGCAAAAAACTTTCCAGCCGGCCAACCGCATCCCGGGTCACTTCCTGCTGGCGCTGGCGCCAGATATTATCTTCATTTCGGGAGGTAAAGAGGAAAATGCCGGTCAACAGAAATAACATGAAGAGAAATACCAGCCCGCTCAAAGAGATCAGCAAGGGCCAACGCAGACTGCTGATCAGGGTGCTTTTTATGGAATGCCATAGCCGCCCAAAAATAAAATCCATAGAAATATTATACAAGTTTTCCACAATTTGCTACTTACAATTCAAACACAAAAACGCGGCCGCTCGACCTGAAGCACAACTGGCACACCCCGCCAGATTATGCTATGATTGAAATCAATCCTGGATGGCGCCCGGATGGCGCCTGTACCTCCAAAATCTTCCCTCAGGGAGTTAATCTATGTCTACCCCTCCTGTGCTAGCCGTCATCGGTGGTTCCGGGTTGTACGATATCCCCGCCATCAAAGATACCGAAACCCTCGAAATCGATACCCCCTTTGGCAGCCCAAGCTCGCCAATCGTCGTCGGCAGTTTATCGGGCAAGCGGGTGGCCTTCCTCGCCCGGCATGGCATCGGCCATCACATCTCCCCCAGCGAAGTCAACTACCGCGCCAACATCTTTGCGCTGAAAAAGCTGGGGGTGAAACGCCTGTTGAGCATCAGCGCCTGCGGTTCGCTGCGCGACGACTACGCCCCCGGGCACATCGTCATTCCCGACCAGGTGTTCGACCACACCCACCAGCGCCCGCGCTCCTTCTTCGGCGACGGCATCGTCGCCCACATCAGCGTGGCCGACCCATTTTGCGCCGAACTTGGCGCCCAGGTTTACCAGGCTGTGGCGCAAACCGAGGCCAGCGTACACCAGACCGGCACCCTGATTACCATCGAAGGCCCGCGCTTCTCCACCCGCGCCGAGTCCAATCTCTACCGCGCCTGGGGGATGTCGCTGATCGGCATGACTGCCTGCCCCGAAGTCTTCCTGGCGCGCGAGGCCGAGATGTGTTACGCCACCATGGCCCACGTCACCGATTACGACGTCTGGCACATCAGCGAAGAACCGGTCAGCGTGGAAATGGTCATCCGCACCCTGATGCACAATACGCAAATCGCCCAACAGGCCATTCAAAATCTGGTGGAGACCCTGAGCGAGGAACGCACCTGCGCCTGCGAACGCATCCTGTCCGACGCCATCATCACCCACAAAGAGCGCATCCCGGCTGAGACGCGCCAGAAACTGGGCCCCCTGGTGGAGAAATACCTGGCGCCGTGATCCCCTTCCCGGTCATGTCGACCGCCCCGCGCGAACAATTGCAGAGCCGTCTGATGAACATGGCGGCTCTCTTTCTCTTGTGTTACGCCAGCATTCTTACCATCTCGCCCTCCGCCCGCCTGCACACCTGGGAAACCCCGTTTCGCTGGCTGCACTGGAGCGGATACCTGGTCTGGCTGGTCGGGTTCAGCCTGTTACACCGCAAGATGGGACGCCTGCTGCCCGACCGCGATCCGTACCTGCTGCCCATCGCCGCCCTGCTCAGCGGCTGGGGCCTGTTGACCATCTGGCGCCTGAACGGCGATTTCGGCTGGCGGCAAACTTTGTGGCTGGTGGTAGTGTTGACCGCCTGCAACCTGCTGCTGAGCGTCCCCAATATCCTGGGCTGGCTGCGTCGCTACAAATACCTGTGGCTGACCGGCGGGCTGTTGCTGACGGGACTGACCTTTTTCTTCGGCACCTATCCGGGCGGTGAGGGCCCGCACCTGTGGCTGGGATGTTGTGGCGTCTACTTACAGCCCTCCGAACCGCTCAAGCTGCTGCTCATCGTCTACCTGGCCGCCTACCTGGCCGACCGCCTGCCGTTTAGCTTCAGCCTGCTCGAGTTGCTCACCCCCACCCTGTTGATGTGCGGGGCCGCCTTCCTCATCTTGCTGGCGCAGCGCGACCTGGGCACCGCCACCATCATCCTGGTGCTCTACGCCGTCACGGTCTACGTCGCCTCGGGGCGCCTGCGGGTCTTGCTCATCAGCGCGCTCAGTATCCTTGCCAGCGCCTTGATCGGCTACCAGCTTTTCGACGTCATCCGCATTCGCGTCAATGCCTGGATCAACCCCTGGTTGGATCCCTCAGGGCGTTCGTATCAGATCGTCCAATCGCTGATCGCCATCGCCGCCGGTGGGACGTTCGGGCGCGGCCCCGGTCTGGGCAGCCCTGGCATCGTTCCCGTATCGCACTCCGATTTCATCTTCGCCGCCATCGCCGAAGAGACCGGCATGCTGGGCAGTTTTGCCATGTTATTGCTCCTGGCCCTGCTGGCGCTGCGCGGTCTGCACATCGCCCTGTACGCCACCAGCAATTACCAGCGTTACCTGGCCGCCGGCCTGACCACCTATCTCACCAGCCAGAGCATCCTTATCATCGCCGGCAACCTGCGCCTGTTGCCGCTCACCGGTGTGACCCTGCCGTTGGTCTCATACGGCGGTTCATCGTTGCTCACCGTCTTCCTCTCTCTGCTGTTGCTCACCATCATCAGCAACCAGGCCGAGGAAGAACCCGCCGTCCTGACCAATCCGCGCCCCTATCTGGCGCTGGGCTCGGCCCTGCTGGTCATCCTGTTGGGCACTGCCCTGGCCTACGGCTGGTGGGGCTATTTCAACTCGCAGGAGCTGCAAACACGCAGCGACAACCCGCGCCTCTCAATCAACGACCGTTACATCCTGCGCGGCGCACTGCTCGACCGGCACGAACAACCGCTCAACAGCACCACCGGCCGGCCGGGAGAATACGTGCGTCAGAACCACTACCCGCCGCTCAGCCCGGTATTGGGCTTTACCCACCCGGTCTATGGCCAGGCAGGGCTGGAAGGCAGCCTGGACGCTTACCTGCGCGGCCTGGACGGCAACCCGGCCTCGACCATCTGGGGCTATCATCTCGTCTACGGTCAACCTCCCCCCGGCCTGGATGTTCGCCTGAGCATCGACCTGCGCCTGCAACAATTGACCGACCGGCTCATCGGTGAACACGTCGGCGCGGCAGTCTTGCTCAACGCCCGCACCGGTGAAATCCTGGTGATGGCCTCACACCCCTACTTTGACCCGGCGCGCCTGGACGAAATGCACGCCGAATGGCTGCAAGACCCGCGTTCTCCACTGCTCAACCGCGCCACGCAAGGGGTCTACCCGCCGGGCGTCGCCATCGGGCCCTTCCTGTTGGCCCAGGTCAGCGCTCAGGGCCAGTTGCCCCCCCTGCCAGAACAAACCGGTGTGACCTTTGAGGGCCAGCAGTGGGACTGCGCTCACCCGCCGCGCCAACCGCTGGACTGGGGTGCGGCCATTGGCAACGGCTGCCCGGCGGCGCTGGTTGAACTGGGCACCCTGTTGAGCGAGACCCAGATTGGCGATCTCTATCGCAAGCTGGGATTTTATGAGACGCCCACCTTACCGTTGGCGCAGGCGCGCGCCGCCACCCCGCTCAACTACACCGACCCCCGCCTGGCGGTTCTCGGCCAGGACCAGATCAGCGTCACGCCCTTGCAGATGGCGCTGGCCGCCGCAGAAATCAGCGCCGATGGCACCCGCCCGGCGCCCCGGCTGACTATGGCGGTCAACACCCCCACCCAGGGCTGGACCATCCTGCCCAACGATGCCAACAAGACCGCCCTGCCCGCCGCCGGTCTGCCCACCACCACCCGGCTGTTGAGCGCCACCACCCCGCCCTCCTGGCAGTTCACCGGGCTGGCGCTCAGCAAACAGCGCCGGTTCACCTGGTTCCTGGCAGGCACCCTGCCCGACTGGCAGGGCGCCCCACTGGCGCTGGTCGTGCTGCTCGAAGAAGAACGCCCCGACCTGGCGCGCCAGATCGGACAGTCGCTGTTGTACGCCGCCCAGCACCCCTGAAAAGCACCGTCACGCTAGGCCAGCAGCGCCTCCAGGGCCGGGCGCAAACTGGTAAAACGGAAACGATAACCAGCCTGTAACAGACGCTGCGGCCTGGCGCGCTGTCCGTCCAGCACCAGCGTGCTCATCTCGCCCAGCAGCAGCCGCAGGGCAAAAGCCGGCGCCGGCAGCCAGTACGGCCGGCGCAACACCGCCGCCAGCGTGCGGCCAAACGCCGCGTTGGTCGCCGGTTCGGGGGCGCACAGGTTAAAGACGCCCTGCGCCGCAGGGTCGCGCAGCAAAAAATCCATGCCCGCCACCTGATCCGCCAGCGCAATCCACGGCAGCCACTGCCGGCCGCTGCCCAACGGCCCGCCCACCATCCACCGGAACGGCAACAACATGCGCGGCAGGGCGCCCTGACGGGTAGATAGCACAATGCCGGTGCGCAACACGACCCGCCGCACGCCCAACGCCTCCACCGGCTGCGTGGAAGCTTCCCAATCCTGGCAAATACCCGCCAGCCGGTCGCCGCCGGCCGGGCTGTCTTCGTCGATCCATTCGTCGCCGCAGGCGCCGTAATACCCCACCGCCGAAGCCTGTAGCAGCACCGCTGGCCGCCGCCGCGCCTGGCGGACGGCTTCCAGCAGCGCCTGCCCGGCCTGCACCCGGCTGGAACGGATGCGTTCCAGGCGCGCTTCGCTCCAGCGCCCCGCACCGATGTTCTCACCGGCCAGGTTGATCAGGGCGTCGGCTTCCGCCACCAGCTGCCCCCACCCCTGCGGTGTGCGCCCATCCCAGCCCAACGCCTCAACCCCCGGCGGCAAATGCGCCTGGCGGGGGGCGCGGCTGAGCACCCACACCCGGTTGCCCGCCGCCGCCAGCTGCGCCGCCAACGCCGAACCAATCAAACCCGTCCCACCCGTCATCACAATTTGCATTTGCACCTCTCTTTCCCGTAGTATAATCTCTATATGGACGCTTTGGACAGTTCGGTCCTGGTGCTCAACGCCAATTACGAACCGATCAACGTGTGCAGCCTGCGTCGCGCCATAGGATTAATCCTCTCTGAAAAAGCTGCGTTGGTACTCAATGGGCGCGGCTACATCCAATCCATCCGCCAGACATTCCCGATTCCATCCGTCATCCGCCTGCAAAAACAGGCCAACCACCCACGGCTGCGCGTGCGCCTCACCCGACGCGAAGTATTCCGTCGAGATAATTATACCTGCCAGTACTGCGGCAAACACACCGGCGATTTGACCATCGATCACGTCATCCCCCGCCACATGAACGGCAAACACACCTGGAGCAACGTGGTGGCCGCCTGCCCGTCCTGCAACCACCGCAAGGGCGGTCGCACGCTGGCCGAAGCCAACATGCATCTGCTGCGCGCCCCCAAAGAACCGCCCAGTTCGGCCGTATATATCTTTGGCCGGCACCTCGGCCATTACAGCGAATGGGAACCCTTCCTGGACGGTTGGTAACCGGCCGGTTAGAACTCGATCGTCACAATCTCCGCCGCCAGCCTTGCCGGGGCCGGCCGGCGTAATATTCTTACTGGAACAACCACAACGCCAGGCGCGGCGTTCCCCAGGCTTCGATGCAGGCCGCCAGGAACAACAAGGGGATCACTGCCCCCAGCATGACTCTGGCGTACTCGGCCAGCGATTCCAGGTATACCTCGCCTACCGTTTTATCCGGCGTAGGCATCGCCAGCACTGCCCCCGCCTTAAGGATGGCCGCACTGGCCAGGATGGCCGCCGGGATTTCTAATATCCCGTGCGGCAGGATGAACGCCACCAGATAGACCGTCACCGGCAAACCGTTCGCCGCCAGCAGCCCCATCAGATACCCAACCACGCTCAAAGACGCAATGGCCGGCAAAACCCCCAGGATGCCAAACGACAGGAAACCCAAAACAAAGGCCAGCAGCAACACGCGCAGATTCTGGAAGAAGATGGCAAATACCGGTCTGAAATCTCCCACCGGCCAAACGCCGAGCAAGGTGGACAGGCGGCTATCGATGTCTTCCAGCCCACTGCGCTCGAGCGGGATGCGGAAACGCTCCACCTGCAGGTTGCCAATCCAGACGCCGACAATCAACAGCGCCGTCATCAGCGCAATGGGCACGGCCAGCTGGCGCACGGTTTGCGGCAGCACCCGGCGATACCAGTCGAGCAGCGAACGCGCCCCGCCCACAAACGCCTGGCGAAAGACGCGCCAGCCCCAACGCAGGTTGAGCACATCGATCTCGCGCCCCAACAATTCCTCGCGCCGGAAATGCACCAGCCCCACCCGCACCAGCAGGAAAGCAAACACGATCAGGCCAAACACCGCCCACCACAACGTGTTAAAGTCGCCCCAGAACATGACCACGCTCTCGCCCTGGATCAGCAACGCCGCCGGAATGACAATGAAACTGGAAAGCAGGTTGGCCGCCCGTACCGAGGTGGCCTGGCACGAAACCACCACACCGCCGGCCACCATCACAATCGCCTGTACGGTGGTCAGCATGAAAATCTGAATCAGCAAATTGAAAGGCGGCAGAGGGATGTTTTCGATTAACAACCCGGTCATATACACCGCCATGCCCAGATAACTCGACAGCAGCGGCGGGACGGTGGCGGCAAGCAGTTTACCCAGGTAAAGCTGCCAGTCATACAGCGGCGTGTTCAACAGCGGCTCGATACTGCCGCGCTCTTTCTCACCCACAAATGAATCCAGAGCGATGACCAGGGAAACCGAGATGGGAAAGAAGCCCACGATCATCAACAAGAACGGCACCAGGCGTTCGCCGATGATGTCGGCGCCGTATTTGCGCACGAAATCCAGCATTTGCTGGGCGGTAAAGTTCATCAGGAAGGGGAAGAAGACCGTCAGCCCGAGGACGGGGAAGATGATGCGCCAATCGCGCAGTTGATCGCGCACTTCACGCCGGGCAATCACCAGGGCAGGATGCAGTGGGTCAAGCATGTTGCCCCTCCTGATACCGGCTGACCGCTTCCAGGTAGGCGTGCTCCAGGCTGCGGGGGATTTCTTGAAAGTGAACGATCTCCAGCCGATCGTTGATCATCTGGCGTAACAACTGGGGGTTGTACACCTCGGGCGTTTCGATCCGGAAACGCAGCCAGTCCTGCCCTCGTTCGACCAGTTCCACCTCGGGCGGCAGGCTGCCCGACCAACCGTTCAACGGCTGCGCCAGGCGCACCTCGTATTCGGCCGGGCCGAGCATCTGGCGCTTCATGCTGAGCGGCGTATCGTTGAAGATGATGCACCCGCGCCGGATGATGGCGATGCGGTCGGCCAGTTCTTCGGCCTCCATCAGATTATGCGTGCACAGCAGGATAGTGCGTTCGCTGCTGCGCAGCCCGTGAATGGCGTCGCGCACCATGCGGGCGCTCTCGGGGTCCATGGCCGAAGTGGGTTCGTCCAACAGCAAGACCGGCGGATCGTTCAGCAGCGCCCGCACCAGCGCCAGTTTCTGGCGCATGCCTTTGGAATATTCGCCCAGGCGCTTGCGCAGGGCAAAGGTCAGGCCAAACTGCTCGAGCAAATCCAGGGCGCGTTTGCGCCGCACACCGGCCGTTAAACCATACAGTTCCCCGAAGAAATCCAGGTATTCCATGGCGTTCATGCGCCCGTATAGGCCGTGATGCTCGGTCAACACCCCCACCGAGGAGCGCACCTGCTGGGCCTGCGTCACCACATCGTAGCCGGCCACCATCGCCCGCCCGCTGCTGGGCGTCAGGATCGAGGTCAACATGCGCACGGTGGTGGTCTTGCCCGCCCCGTTGGGGCCGAGCAAGACCATCACGCTGCCGGTGGGTACGTCCAGTTGAATGTGATCTACCGCCAGGAAATCATCAAACCATTTGCTCAGGTTCTCGGCATAAATCATAATACGCCCTTATCCTTTTTCATCCGCTCCACCCATAAGACGTTCCGGTGCTGCCGATCACCTGATTGAAAAACCGGAGGAGTTACTCCTCGGTCGATTCTGACGCGGGCGTCTCGGCTGCGGCCTGTGGATCAACTTCTTCTTGGGTGGGTTTGTGATGCCGGGTGATCAGGAGCACCACCCCAAGCACGGCACTCACCGCCATCAGCGATTGATTGACGTTTAACCCGGCCACCGGTGAGGGGTCGAGGCGCAAAAATTCCAGGTAGAAACGCCCCACCGGGTAAATGATCATATAGAGCGAGAAGATGTCGCCCGGCTTGAGCCAGTCGCGCCAGCGCCGGCCCACCCACAGCAACACACTCATATTCAACAGGTTCCACAACGACTCGTACAGGAAGAGGGGATGGTAATATTCCACCGCCTGGTATTCGGCCAGGCGTTTGGCCGGCTCGATGAAGATGGCCCACGGCAGGTTGGAGGGCGCCCCGTACAGTTCCTGGTTGACAAAGTTGCCCCAGCGGCCGATGGCCTGCGCCAGCGCCAGCCCGGGGGCAATGAAATCTACCCACATGGCAAAGCTCAGGCGCTTGCGGCGCGTATACAAGTACAGCGCCAGGGCGCCGCCGATTACCGCCCCCGGAATGCCAACGCCGCCATTCCAGATGGCAATGGCATCCAGCGGATGGGTCAG
Source organism: uncultured Anaerolineaceae bacterium (assembly GCA_964535315.1). Lineage (GTDB taxonomy): Bacteria > Chloroflexota > Anaerolineae > Anaerolineales > Anaerolineaceae > CAZHTS01. Next base: position 42,489 of record CAZHTS010000033.1, on the reverse strand, counting down.
GTAATACCCAAAGGTGATCCCTTGCGCCACCATCGAAGCCGGCGGGGTGGCAATGTGCCACAGGCGCGCCCCCACGATCCCACCCAACAGCAGCCAGGGCATGCAATCCCAGATGATTTCAGGATCCTGTGAATAACGCTTCGCCTGGAGCGACGCCAGGTATGCTGCCGCCAACACCCCGAACATGATGATGATCCCGTAATAGTGCACCATCCAGGTGTCAAAAATATAGAAACCTTCGCGCATCCTATCTCTCCAACTCTTTTCTAACAGAAAACCCGGCGGAAAGCAAGACCAGCCGGGCAAGGCTTACAGTATTGTGGGTTTACTGCTGCCGGTCAGCAGCGGTGTGCGCCTGCCGGCGCACATGCCAGATGCGCTGCACGGCGGTAAAATTGGCCAGCACCGCCAGAATCCACAACGCCACCATCGGGTAATTCAACACCAACGCCGGCGCCAGCACCAGGTAGCGCTCCACGCGGGTCAACAGACCGATCTTGGCCTCGAAGCCCAGCGCCTCGGCCCGCGCCTTGACGTACGAAACCAGCACAGACCCGGCCGCCGCCAGGTAGACCAGCAGGCACGCCAGCCAATCCTGCTGCCCGAGATAATAAATCATCAGGCCGCCCAGGATGACCAGTTCGGAATAGCGATCGGTGACCGAATCGACAAAACCGCCAAACTGCGTCGGCTCGCCGCGCAGGCGCGCCATCGTGCCATCCAACGCATCCACCGGGCCCATTAACAGGATCAACACCCCGCCCCACACAATGTGACCGGTCGCCAACAGATAAGCGCCGATGGTATTGCCCACCAGGCCCAGAATGGTGACGGTGTTGGGCATCAATCCCAGCCGGTTGAGAAACCCGCCGATTGGATCCAGGATCCATTTGAACCAGATACGCAAAAAATCGGAAAAGGTCATGGCTTTCTTTTTATTAACAGTTCGCTCCACAATGCACCTTCGAAAAAAAGGAATCCCCTACAAACGTAGGGGTATCGTATCCCACCCGGGGCCAACTGTCAAGCCGAATGACGCTAAACTTCTTCCTCGTCGCTTTCCAGTTCGTCGTCCTCGTTGGGAGCCAGCAGCACCTCACGTTCGCGCCCGCCGCCCTGCGAGGGCCCTACCACCCCCAGTTCCTCCAGCTCGTCGATCAAACGGGCGGCGCGCGGGTAGCCGATGCGCAGGCGGCGCTGTAACATCGAGGCGCTGGCGCGCTGCGTCTTGCGTACGATTTCCACCGCCTGTTCGACCAGCGAATCGCCCCCCTCCTCACCATTTTCCTGATTGAGCAGTTCCTCCCACGGGGCGGCTTCGCCGCCGGCTTCTTCCGTTTTCGGCGCCATCTTCTGCCAGAAATTAATGATCTTGTCGATCTCGGCGTCGGTCACCAGCACACCCTGAGCGCGCTGCGGCGTGCCCACTTCGGGGTTGATAAACAACATATCGCCGCGCCCCAACAGCGTCTCGGCGCCGTTCATATCCAGGATGACGCGCGAGTCGACCGATGAGGCCACGGTAAACGAGATGCGCGCCGGGAAATTGGCCTTGATCAACCCGGTAACCACATCGGTGCTTGGACGCTGGGTGGCAACCACCAGGTGAATGCCGGTGGCGCGCGCCATCTGCGCCAGGCGCACCAGGCTGTGCTCGGTCTGGTCGGGGGACGACATCATCAGGTCGGCCAGCTCGTCGATCAACAAGACGATGCGCGGCAGGGTCGGCTGCTTGCGCCGCTCCATCTTCTGGTTGTAGGCCTGCAAATCCCGCACCCGGGCGTCTTCCAGCAGGCGGTAGCGTTGATCCATCTCTGCCAGCGCCCAGCGCAGCACCCCCAGCATGCGTTCCAGTTCGGTCTCCACCTTGCCCAACAGATGCGGCAGACCGTTGAAACGCACCAGTTCGACCATCTTGGGATCGAGCATCGCCAGGCGCAGATCCTCGGGGGTGTTATTCATCACCAGACAGGCGGTCAGGGCGGCAATACACACCGATTTGCCCGAGCCGGTCGTTCCGGCGATCAGCACGTGCGGCATACGCCCCAGGTCAGCCGCCACCGGCAGCCCGGAGACATCCTGGCCCAGCGCCAGGGCAAGCGGCGAATGCAGCTTGTGGAATGCCTCCGAGTCGATCAACGGGCGCAAACGCACCACCGTACTGTTGGGGTTGGGCACCTCGATGCCCACGTACGAACGCCCCGGCACCGGCGCTTCGATGCGCAGCCGCTCGGCGGAAAGCGCCAGCGCCAGGTCACGCGCCAGGGCCGAGATTTGCGCCACGCGCACCTTCTGGCGCTGCACCTCACCATCCACCCCTGCCTTTTCCACGAAACCGGGCTCGACGGCGTACTGCGTTACGGTGGGACCCACCCGATAACCGGTGACGCGCGCCGGGATGCCAAATTCGCCCAACGTCTTTTCCAGTTGCGCCGCGGTGGTATGGATCATGTGCTCATCCGGGCGCTCGACCTGCTGCTGCCCCAACAGATTGAGCGGCGGCAGGCGGTCGTTGCGCGGGTAAGACTGGCCCGCCGCGGCGCTCGGGTTGAGCTTGACCGGTCGCGCCGCCGCCGCGCTGCGCTGCGGCGGCTCGGCAGCCGGAGGAGAGGTCTGCCCGGTTGCCGTATCAGGCGCATCCACCGCCGCCGCCGGCGGCGGCTGAAGATTGAGCCAGCCACGGATGCGGCGCGCAATGAGCGGGAACAACCCCAACGCCGTCATGAGGAAATAGATCAACAACAGGCCGGCCAGCAGCAAGGCGCCGAACGTGCCGAGAATACGCGCCGCAATCTCGGCCAGGCCCCACCCCACCTGACCGCCGTCCTGCCCGGCGCTGGCGCGTGCCAGCGACTGCCCGCCCGAGAGGGCCAACAACGCCAGCAAGGCAAAGAAGGCGCCTTCAAACGCCAGCACCCTGCCCAACGGCAGCGCCGCCGGCTTGCCCGCCGGCTTGCGTAACACCAGCAGCCCCAGGGCCGCAATGATTACCGGCGCCAGGAATTTGCCCCACCCAAACCAGCTCGATAGGAAGCCCATCCAGATACGGATGAACGCCCCCTGGGTGGCGTCCACCAGGCCGATCAGGGTCAGCAGCGCCAGAGCCAGCAACGCCACCCCGGCCACATCCCAACCGAAGCGGTCGAAATGTAATAACAACCCCGCCAGGCGTTCCAGGAAGCCGGGCGTTGTTGAGGTCGCAGAAGGTTCCGCCGGGGTCGGTTTGTTTCCCGGCTTACCAGACGAAGCCGCGTGACTCATTCCACCTGTACCAGCTTCAACCCCAGACGGCGCCGTTCGATGTCGATATGCAAAATGCACACCTTGACCCGTTGTCCCGGATGCAAGAACTGATCGATGTCACGGATGTGGGGCGGCATATTCATCGAAGTCTGGTGGATCAACCCCTCCACGCCCTGTTCCAGGCGGGCAAACGCCCCAAAACGCATGATGGCCGTAATGGTAGCCGTCAACACGTCTCCCGGGCGATGTTCTGCCCCCAACGTCTCCCAGGGGTTCGGGTGCATCCGTTTCAGGCTCAACGCCACGCGCGAACTCTCTTCCACAATTTGCAGCACCAGCGCTTCCACCTGCTGGCCTACCTGGAGCACGTCGCCGGGATGGTGTACACGCCCCCAGGAGAGCTCGGAGACGTGGATCAACCCTTCGACCCCACCCAGATCGATAAAGGCGCCGAATTCGGTCACGTTCGTAACCGTGCCGGTAACGCATTGTCCGCAATGCAGGGTATCGAACACCTGCTTGCGCCGGCCCTCGCCGGCCTGGGCGGCGCGTTCCGAGAGCACCACCCGCTCCTGCGTTGGCTCGCATTCGATCACCTTCAATTCCAAAGATTGCCCGACGTAGCCACTGAGCAGTTGTCGCCGCTTTTGATCGTCCAGTTTACTGGGCATATCCACCAGATGTGAGATCGGCACAAAACCTTGAATGCCATGTCCCTGCACCAGCACACCGCCGCGATTAAACCCATATACCTGCAAGGTAATGACCTCGTCCTGCTCGAACAACTCTTGCACCCACTGCCAGTCTACGCCTGTGACAGACGGCTGTGCCATGGGGCGTGCGGGGGCCACCTCGCGAACAACCGGCTGTTGCAAAGTGTCCTCATCCGCCAGTACTGCCGCCCACCACCCTTCGTCCAGCACAGGCATGTCATCCGCGGGATCCGCGTCGTATTGCTTCGCTAGCATGCACCCACCTCCATCAGCTTGCCGCTACGCACAGGTAAAAAATAAATTAACACAATAAATCTTAACCATGATTCGCATTTTCGGGAAGGCTTTGCACACCACCAGTTTGCCGTTGGCGGGCCTGAATTTCCATATCCTGGATTTCGTGCACAACCGCTTCGATGGCGACCCGCTGCTTCCGATAAAGATCCGCTTCTGACATGGCAAGGCGCAAGGCGACCTCGCGCACTTTTCGGCCCTCAAGAAACTTCATCTCTAGAATATTATACAATATCCACTCGCCTGTAAAGCGTCTTTCTCCCTCGGGACGTACTCTTTCGATTGCTTCACGCAGGATGGCGCGCAGGGCGTTGGCCGTATTGCCCTCATGGCTCTCGGCCGCTTCTTTAACCACCTGCAAATTCAGCAGCGGGCTTTCAGTCAGCTTGGGCCCGCCCCAATAATGCGCCAGGGCATCCTTGACCCACTGGGTCATATCTTGCCGGGCGAGATTATCCCATTCTTCGCCGGCCATCTCGTCCACACTTTCATAACGGCCTGCGGCGCGCATGCGTTGGATCAACTCCACCTGCGGGGAGAGCGTCTGCAATGAACGCAGAATTTCCTTTTGCGCCCGGCGATCGCGCAGCGCCATCAGCACCCGCTGCGTCATCCCCCCCAACGCCTGCACTTGCTCCTCTTCCAACGTCTGATGCCCGATCGAAGAGATACCCAACACACCCAACAGGCGGCGACCATCCTCCAGATCGGAGCGTTCGTCAACCAGCGGGATCAGATAGTCGTCACCCCACTGGAACAATTCGGGCATATCTTCATCCTGACTCATCAACTGGTACAGCTGCGCCGGGGCGATCTCATCTTCCAGCGCCGGGTTTTTACCGGTCGTCACCACCAGTTCCAGCCCGTGCCCGTTGAGCGCGGCCACAAAGGCGCCCGGCGCCTGCAGGCGGTCGCACAGCGCCGCCAGCACCATCTCCAGGAACTGCCCGAGGTCGTTGCGCGACAGCAAGCGATCTTCTAACGAGTGCAGCTGTGTCAGTTCGGGCTGATCCTTGCCGTAAAACAGCACCCCCTGCCAGAACGGCGCAAACAGGGTGATCACATACTCGCACAGCAAAATCGTTCCGACCATGATGATCGGCACCAGCGCCGTATAGGACTGCCCATAGAGTTCACCGGTGCGCCGCACGATGGTCACCAGCGCCAGGGTAATGCTGGCCGTCGCCGGCCCGCGCATCAACCACTTGAACAGGCGGGCCTTCACCACCCGGTCGGGCCAGGGGACGCCGAAGAAGGCCACCGAATAGGCCATGACCACGATCAGGCCGCCCAGGATCAGGTTCGAAAACGCCGCCAACACCCAGAACAACAAGGTATGCCGGGCCGAGAAGTTGATGCTGAACAGCAAAAATGGGAAAGTTCCCAGCGCCGGGGCGGCTCCGCCGGCGATCAGGTAAGCCATACGCCGCCGGCTGGTGGCCGTGCGGGTGCGCAGGTAAGCGCGCACAAAATTGGCCATCGCCAGGCTCATCACGCCGACGTAGTACAGGATAAAAATATCCGTAAACAGCGTGCGTTGCAGATACGGCGCCGGCGGCTGGTTGGTGACGGCCGGCCCGACCAGCAGCCCACCCGGCAGGGCCAGCAGGAAGACAAACGAGGCCAGGTAACAGAAACGCACCGCCCACAGACGCCGCCAACGGCTGGGCCGCCCCGTGGTCGCCAGCAGCGCGTCCGAAAAGTGCAGATAGGCGGCCGGCAGGAAGATGATCCCGATCCACTGCGCCTTGAGCCAGAAGGCAATCTGCCAGCTGCCAGATACCGTACTGCCCAGGGCATCCGCCGTAAACGCCACCACCACACACCCCAGGATCAGGGCGAACGAGCGCGTCACCCGGTCGCGCAGGTTAAAGGTGAGTGCATACAACAACAACGAAAACGCCGTGATGGCAATGCCCGCCGTCAGGATCTGGCTGACGGTGCGAAAAAAGGCAAGCCACCCTACATCAAAAAGCAACATGTTCTCGCCTCAACGCAAGTAGCAGGCAAAGAACAAGGCGATATCCTGATTGGTGTAGTAGTGATCGTTGTAACCGCAAAACTCATAGCCCATCTTACCGGCCAGTTGGATGGCAGGATAGTTCTTCGATTGCATTTCCAGAATCATGCGGCGCTGGCCGCGCTGGGCGGCCCATTCATGCGCCGCCAGCAGCAACGCCGCTGCAATACCCTTGCGGCGCATGCGCTCGGCCACCACCAGATCGGTTACCCAGGTGCTCAACGGCGCCTTGTTATCGGCCAGGCTGATATAGCCCACCTGGCGCTCGCCCTGGGTGGCGGCCAGCAGCATCGTACGCCCGCCGGCATCGATCGCGCCCAGTTCTACCAGGCGCGGATACTCGACTTCCACCGGGCGCGGCAGGCGCACCTCACGAAAAGCGACCGTAATCTGGCCTTCCTCACTGCTGCGATCCATCTGCCATACATAATGAGTCTGGTAACCGTGTTCCAGGTTGGCAAAAGCAGCCAGGTCGGCTGCGACCGCCGGACGGATTTGAATCTCAGGCATTCCTCACTCCACTTAAGGGGAAACGATGCGAATCGGGATGATGCAATAAGGCAACGGCTGGTTCTGACTGTTGAACACCGCCAACCGCAGCAAATAATCGCCGGGCACCAAAATGCCAGTGTTCCATGTACCAATCTGCTCGTCCACTTTGACGCTATCACCGGCGGCGATGGACTGCCAGTCATTGGTACCCGGCGTACTGTACTCATACTTATAGAAGCCCAGGTCAGGCAGATTGACCGTGCCGCGCAGCTCCACCTGCCCGCGCACCTCCTGCCCGGCTTCAGGATAGCCCCATTCGATTTTACCGGGGATGCATCCCTCGGATGGCGTAGGCGTCGGCCCGCCGGCCTGGGCCGCCGGCTGCGTTTGCGCCAGAGCCGGCGGTGTGGGGGTCTCGGTGGGCAGCAACACCAGCGTAGGCGTCGGCAGCAGTTGCAACCCTGGGTAAACCGGCGAGACAAACGTCACCAGCACAAATTCGGCCGCAGCCAGCAGCGCCATGACGATCAACACCGTCAGCGCCGAACTGAAACGCCGTTGGGCAATCTCCTGTTCCAGCCCAAAGAGCGCCGAGCGCCATTCGCCCCAGGCCTGTAATAACTTACGCAGAAAGAAAAGACTCGCCAGCCCAATCACCACGTAGATTGGGATCTCATACGTTTCCAGGCTGCGCAAAATTTCCATGCAAACTGCTTCCGTGAGCTAAGACTGGCGAGGATGGAACAGGATGTACGAGAGCGGAGTTTATAGACTCTTCAAAACGCCCAGGACAATGCTCTTGAGCTTGGGTACCAGCACCTTGCCGGCTTCGAGCACCTCTTCGTGATTGGTCTCGGTGCTGCCGTCCAGGTTGGCCTTGTTGCTGATGCCCGAAAGGCCAAGCACGCGGGTACGGCCATGCCGGGCCACCACCACCTCGGGTACGGTCGACATTCCCACCGCATCGGCGCCAATGGCGCGCAGGAAGCGCAGGTCGGCCGGCGACTCAAACGAGGGGCCTGCCAGGCACACATACACCCCTTCGCGCGGGGCAAAACCACTCTCAAGCGCCGCACGGCGCGCCAGGGCCAGCAGTTCAGGGTCGTACGGTCGGCTCATGTCCGGGAAACGTTCGCCCAGTTCCGCCAGATTGGGGCCGCGCAGCGGGTTCAACCCGGCCATACCGATCAGGTTGATCTGATCGTTGATCAACATCACGTCTCCCGGCACGAAGTCGGGATGGATCGCCCCGGCCGCATTGGTCACAATCAACACCTCCACCCCCAGGCGCTGCATGATACGAATGGGCAGAGTGACCTGCTGCATGCTGTACCCTTCATAATAGTGAGCCCGCCCCTGCATGACCATGACTTCCTTGCCGGCCAGTTTGCCAATCACCAGCCGCCCCATGTGTCCCAAAACGGTCGAGACCGGCCAGTAAGGAATATCTCCCACCGGCACAATGTCGGGCTGTTCGACCGCTTCGGCCAGGTCTCCCAGACCAGAGCCCAGGATCAACCCCACTTTGGGACGATAACTCGTCCGGGCGCGCACCACATTTGCCGCCTGATCGATCTCTTGCAGCGTGAAAAATTTTTCCAAGCGAACCTCCTCCTCTATCGGGTTATTTGGGGATCGCCTCTTGCTCGAAAACGCGACCCACGGACAGATAGGCGAAAAACCACACCTATTCCACGCAACCCCAGGTGTGGTTCCCAGTCCTGGATGTATTATATCATGAACCCGGCCCGCAAAACTCAGCCGGCCAGCACCTTACGAAAAGCCTCGATCGTGCGTTCCACGCCGCTGTCGTCCACCCAGTAATGCAGCACCATGCGTATCGCCCGTGATCCGGCCGGCCCGACGCGCACGCCGTAGGGCGCCAGACGCGTTGCAATCTGGCTGGCGCGCTCGCTCACTGCTTCGTCCAGGCGGATGAACACCATATTGGTCGCCGCCGCATTCTGCCCCAATTCAATACCGGGGATACCCGCCAATCCTTCGGCCAGCAAACGCGCCCGGCGATGGTCTTCGGCCAGCCGCTCGACCATTTCTTCCAACGCCACGATGCCGGCCGCCGCCAGAATGCCCGCCTGGCGCATACCGCCGCCCAGTTGCTTGCGGATGCGGTGCGCCTTGCGGATAAACTCGGCCGAACCGCACAACACCGACCCGACCGGCGCACACAGCGCCTTACTCAGGCAGAAAGTAACCGAATCCGCCGGCCCGGCCAGTTCTGCCGCGCTCACCCCCAACGCCACCGCCGCATTGAACAGGCGCGCCCCGTCCAGGTGCAGCAGCAACCCGCGTTCGTGCACCAGCGCCCCCACCCGGCGGGTATAGTCGAGCGTCAGCGGCACACCGCCGCAGCGGTTCTGGGTGTTTTCCAATACCACCAGGCGCGTAATCGGATGATGCGGATCGTCCGGGCGAATGGCGGAGCGGATGTCGTCCAGTTCCAGCGTGCCGTCGCTCTGATTGGGAATGGTGTGTGCAAACACCCCCCCCAGGGCCGAAATGCCGCCTGCTTCAAACAAGAAGGTGTGCGCCTGGGTGCCCATGATCGCCTCATCGCCGCGTCCGCAATGCGCCAGAATGGCGGCCAGGTTGCCCATCGTCCCCGAAGGCACGAACAGACCGGCTTCTTTGCCCATCCGCTCGGCGGCCATCTTCTGCAAACGATTGACGCTCACATCCTCGCCGTATACATCATCGCCGACCTCGGCCTGGGCCATCGCCGCCCGCATGGCGGGTGTAGGACGGGTAACCGTATCAGAACGCAAATCGACTATATCCATGTTGTCCTCTTGTGCTTAAACGGGGCGTCGTAACAGATCCAATACTTGCTGCAATTCCGGCGGCAACGGCGCCTCAAAGGTGCGCTCCTTGCTCTCGCCGGGGAGTCGAATCGTCAGGCGGGCCGCATGCAAAAAATGGCGTTCCAACGGCAGTGTGGGATGGCGCCGCCCATACAACGTGTCGGCCACAATCGGACAGCCCACAAAGGCCAGGTGCAGGCGTATCTGATGCGTGCGCCCGGTATGGGGATGCGCCTCGATCAGGGTGTGTTTGGCAAAACTTTCCAGGGTGTAGTACTCGGTCACCGCCGGCCGGCCCTTGAGGTCAGAAACGACCGCCATCTGCTTGCGATGCGAAGGGTCGCGCCCGATGGCCGCTTCCACCCGCCCGCTAGGGGTAGGCGGGGCGCCGTCCACCAGCGCCAGATAAACCTTCTTCACCTGGCGTAAACGGAACTGATCCTGTAACCGGCGATGGGCGCCGTCGTTCTTGGCCATTAAAATCAGGCCGGAGGTATCCTTATCCAGGCGGTGCACCACCCCCGGACGCTGCTCCCCGCCAATGCCTTCCATCTCAGGGGCGTGCGCCAGCGCGGCGTTCACCAGCGTCCCGCCGGCGTGCCCGGCCGCCGGATGCACCACCATACCGGCCGGTTTGTTAATCACCAGCAGATCGTCATTTTCAAAGACCACCTGCAAGGGAATCTCCTCGGCCTGCAAACCGGAGGGCTGCGGCGGCGGTAAATAGACCGTGACCGTCTGGCCCACTTCCAGCCCGTGCCCGGCCTTGGTGATCACCCGCTCGTCTACCCGCACGAAACCATCCTGGATCAATCCCTGCAAACGCGAACGCGAAAAATCCGGCAGGCATATCACCAGGAACTTATCCAGGCGTTCGCCCTTCTCACCCGTGAACGGGAAGACGCGCAATTCATCACTCACTGAGCAGCCTCCATTTCGCTGGGGGTTTCACCGGGCAGCGCTACATCCGTGTCCTGAGCGTCGTCCTCTTCCGCCGGGGCGTCAGTGCCCGACTGGCGGCGTTCGGCGCGTTCTTGCAGCCATACCCCTAACAGCAGCACCCCCACGCCAACGGTGATGCTGGCATCGGCAATGTTGAACACCGGGAAAGTGCCCACCGAGATAAAATCGGTCACGTGCCCGACCGTCAGACGGTCGATGAGGTTGCCCAGTGCACCGCCCAACTGCATCCCCATGGCCAGACGCAGCGTCCAATCCTGGCGCGGCACCCGCGGGAAGAAGTACACGATCACCAGCGACACGATGATCGCCAGAATGGTAAAGATTTGCCCCTGGCCCTGGAACATGCCAAAAGCCACACCGGTGTTGTACCAGTGCACAAAGCGCGCGTACGGCGCCAGCCATTCCCACGGCGCCCAGATTGCCCCCACCGCTAACGTATCACGAATATAGGCCTTACTGACCTGATCCAGAACGATAATTGCGCCTGCCAGTGCAAACAGCACGGCATAATCGCGAAAATATTTCTTCAACGCATCCTCCACATATCGAAGTCCCCCCATTGTACCTCATTTCCTTGCTGCGCAGGCGCTCGCCTTTTAAACAACGGGCTGCGCTTCGCTGCGCCGGCCCTGCAAAAAGATGCTCAGCAGCAGCAACCCGGCCCCCACGCTCAGGCTGGCGTCGGCCACATTCAACACCGGGAAGGTACCCACCGAGATAAAATCGGTCACGTGCCCAATGGTCAGCCGGTCAATAAGATTGCCCAACGCCCCGGCCAACTGCAGAATCACCGCCAGGCGCAGCACCCATTCCTGGCGCGGAATACGCGGGAACCAGTAGAGGATCGCCAGCGAAACCAGCACCGCCAGCACGGCAAATACGCGGCCATATCCCTGCCACATGCCAAAGGCCGAGCCGGTGTTATACCAGTGAACCAGGCGAGCGTACGGCGTCAGCCATTCCCACGGCGACCAGGCGGCCCCCAGCGGCAGGCTGCTGCGGATCCACGCCTTGCTGATTTGATCCAGGGCAACGATCATCCCCGCCAAAAGCGCCAGAAAAGTATAGTCGTGCATCAGTTTTTTCATTGCCACCTCGTCCCCTCATTGTATCGCAACCCCGCACTTCTCTTCAAGCCCGCCTCAAACACTCTCTCCGGGGCGAGGCGTCAGCCTCCCTCACCCGGCCTCTGCAACGCACCTGACCTCACCATATATCGGACATGGACACCCTACCGGGTATGGCCATCAAAAAAATCAAAGATCTGCGCCAGGGCCAGCTTCCAGGTCGTATCGGGTTCGCCGCCGGGCACGCTCAACACCGTGGCGCTGCCGCCTTTGGCCCGCAGGCCGGAGACCATCTGGTCGAACGCATCCCGAGGCACGGCCTGCCTGGCCTCACCGTATAGAAAGAAAGCCGGCACATTCTGGATGCTGACAAATGGATAGCTGCTGGCGTCTACGGCGTAATCGCTAACCGCCATCCCGGCCCACAAGTCAGGATACCCGCCGGCCACATACAACACGCTGCCGCCGCCATCCAGCCAACCCAACAGATAGCGGCGCTCCGGATCGATCCGGTATTCACGCTCCACCACCGCCAGCACCCCCTGTACGGCCTGCAAAAGCGATGGGTCGGCCTGCAAAATACCCATGCGGGGCTGATGATCATCGAGATTACGCTGAAACGGCGGCGCTCCATCCCATAAACCCGCTTCCAGAGGCGAACCCGCCGGCGGGGTGCTGGCAAACGCGGCATCATTCGTACCGCTGCCATCCGCCATAACCACGAGTACGGAATCTCGCGTTTCGGCCATCGCCGCCAGTTCCTCCGGCCGGTCGATGCCGCGATGCGGAAATACCACAAGCAGCGGATAATCCTTGCGAGCATCGTACTGCGTCGGGACATACAACCAGTAAGACACAGCCGGCGATGAAAGCCAACGATCTTGCGCTCCGGTTGCCGCCGGCGCAGGCGGTGTTATCCTGCCGGGCGTTGGCGTGGACTCGGGTTCCACCACGACCTGCGGCAAAACCGAACAGGCTGACAAAGCGGCAAGACAGACCAGTCCAACGCTCCAAACCATAAACCAGCGACCACGTTTCATGGATGCGACCCTATCCCGTACATTCAACAATAAAATAACCTTGCAGACAGGATAATGTGCACTGATATAGATCCGGTAAAGAAGCCGTTTACTTTCCATTCAGCCGTTGCTCAAAAATACCATTCAGCCCTTTGCAACCGCGGCGATAAGCGCGATACTGTACAGGAGCATCCCGAAACAACCACTACAATTACACAGAAACCTGGAGAATTCCACCTCAGATATCCGGCGCCATCCTTGAGAGGGAAACGATTGTCTGCATACCGGTTTGACTTCCAGAAAATCATCGAGCACAGCCCTGACCTGGTCACCCTGACGGATCTCGAGGGCAGGGTTAAGTATGTAAACGAGGCTGTCACCCGCATCCTGGGCTACAGCCGAGAAGAATATCGCAGCCTGCCCCCCACCGAATTGATCCACCCCGATGATCTGCCGCAGGCCCTCGTCATCCGCGACGAATTACTGACCACACCCGGAGCCACCCGCCAATTACACGCCCGTTTACGCCACCGCGACGGGAATTGGGTCTGGATGGCAACCACTGCCAACAACTTCCTGGACGATCCACAGATCGCCGCCATCGTCTATCATGCCCAAGATATCAGCACGCTCAAATATACCAGCGAGGAATTGCAGCTGCACAGCGACGCCCTGGAAAACTCACTCAACGGGTTCGACATCGTCGACGCCGAAGGACGGTTCGTGTATGCCAATAAGGCCTACCTGCACATGTGGGGCTACGAGCGCCTGGACGAAATCCTCGGCACTTCACCAGAAGGGCACTGCGCCGACCCGACCATCCCGGCCCAGATCATCGAACATCTCAACCGTGATGGGCAATATACCCTCGAGTTCGCCGCCAGGCGCAAAGACGGCTCAACTTTTGACGTGCTGATGTCGGCGCTGCTCTTTGACTCCCCACAAAAAGGGCGCCTGTATATCGGTACCACGCTGGACATCACCGGCCGCAAGCTGGCGCAAAAGGCGCTGCAAGAGAGCGAAGAACGGTTTCGCCTGCTCTACGAACAGGCCCCGCTTGCCTACCAGTCGTTGGATGTCGATGGCCACTTCCTGGAAGTCAACCCAAAATGGTTGGAAATGCTGGGGTATCCTCGCCAAGAGGTGCTCGGACGCTGGTTCGGCGACTTCTTACCCCCGGAAGACCAGGCCCTTTTCCGCCAACGTTTCCCCTATTTCAAACAACGCGGCCACGTGGAGGGCGTCGAATTCACCCTGCGGCGCAAGGACGGCTCGCAACTCGTCGCTGCCTTTGACGGACGGATCGGCCAGACCATCGATGGTGAATTCAAACAGACCCACTGTATCCTGCACGACATCACCGAACGGAAAGAGGTCGAAGAAGCGCTGCGCGCCAGCGAAGAACAGTTTCGCAGCCTGTTTGAGAACGCCCCGGTGGGCATCTTCTACTCCACCGCCGGCGGCAAAATCCTCCAGGTCAATGCCGAATACGCCCGCATCATGGGCTACGCCTCGCCGCAGGAATTGATGGCAGCCGTCAACGCCAGTTCGGTCGCCGACATCCTGTATGTCAGACCCGAACTGCGCCCCCGTTTGGTCAGGCGGGTCCAAACGCTCGGCAGCGGCTGGCTCAAGGTCGAGAACCAGTACCGCCGCAAAGACGGCAGCATCGTCACCGCCAACCTTATTTTCCGCAGCCTGCCGCAGAACCCCGATCTGCTAGAAGGGTTCGTCGAAGACATCAGCGAACGCAAACAGGCAGAAGAAGAAATTCGCCAACTCAACGCCCGCCTGGAACAACGCGTAATCGAGCGCACGGCCCAGTTAGAAGCCTCCAACCGCGAGATGGAAGCCTTTACCTATTCGGTCTCCCACGACCTGCGCGCCCCGCTGCGGGCGATCAACGGTTTTTCGCAATTGCTGGCAAACGAATACGCCCCCCGTCTCGACCCGCAGGGCATGCGCTTTCTCGATATCATTCGCGAAAACACCCGTAAGATGGATCAACTGATCAGCGATCTGCTCGGCCTGTCGCGCATCAGTCGCAGCGAACTGAAATACACGCTCATCGACATGACAACCCTGGCGCGGCGCACCTTTCAGGAAATTGCCCCCGCAGACGCCGGCGCCGGTATTGATTTTCGCGTCTCGGTGCTGTTCAACGTTTATGGCGACCCCGGTCTGATCCAGCAGGTGTGGAGCAACCTGCTCTCCAACGCCATCAAATACACTCAGACCCGCCCGCTGCGCAAGATCGAAGTCGGCGCCTATGCGCAGCCCGGCGAAGTCGTCTATTATGTACGCGACAACGGCGTCGGCTTCGACCCTCAATATAGCCACAAATTGTTCGGCGTGTTCCAACGTCTGCACAGCGCCGAAGAATTCGAAGGCAACGGCGTCGGGCTGGCCATCGTACAGCGCATCATCCAACGTCACGGCGGCAGGGTGTGGGCCGAAGGCCAGTTAGGCGCCGGCGCCACGTTTTACTTCTCCCTGCCGCTGGTCGAAGATCACACCTGGGCTTCACCCTGAGCGGGCATAAATACCGTATAATGAAGCCATGCCCGACCGATTTAAGACCTGTCTTTCGATGGTGTTCTTTGCCGCCGCTGCCACTCTGCCGCTGCTGGCCCTGGCCATCGGCTGGTACGTGCAGGACCTCGAAACCGGCATCCAGGCCGGCCTGATCACCTTCGGCGTGTTGTTCCTGATCTCGGCCCTGTTTGCGCTGCTGGTCAACTCGCCGTCCTGGATCGACGTGGCCATGCCTTACCTGATGGCCGTCGTCTACGCCATCCTGCCCACCGTCCCCGGCCCGTTCGATAACGTCGTCGTCACCGGCGTCGGCGGCCTGCTGACCTTCATCCTGTGGGTCAAGAAGCAGCCCGACGTGCCCAAATGGATCGTCCTGCCCCTGCTGGCCTCGGCGGTCTACGCCCTGGTCGGCGGTTTTATCCCCCTGCCGTTTGACGAGTTGATCGTCGACGGGCTGGCCATCCTCATCAGCCTGTGGGGCGCAAGCCGCAAATCACAGGTCGTCTGAGCCGCACCCGTCGACGTCCGTGCTCAAGCCTTGATGGCGGACACCGGCACGACCGGATCGACCTCGTCGTTGAGGATCTTCTTACCCAGCGCCTCACCCAGTTCGCTGAGCTGCGGGATCTGTTCGGCGCTGTCCATGGCAATCGAATCGGGCAGATCGATCTGGAAACGGCGGAAATCAAGCTGATCGAAAAACGTACACACCAGATGTACCTGCTGGTCATCGGCCGACTGCGAGAAAGCATCCAGCAGCGGCGACAGCCACTTCCACACCCACATCTGGTTGGTCTTCTGCGTGTCGAACGAATGTGGATAACGCCCCGTTCCCACGCTGATCAAAGTGGTCTCGCTGGCATCCCACTCCAGGCAGTACTGCGCCTCGTACGCCGCCAGATAACACGGGTTGCAATACGAACCGACCCCGCCATCCACATAGCAGCCATCCACCGCCGGGAAATAGGTCGGCACCGAACTGGAGGCCAGCACCGCCTTGACCACCGGCCAATCCGCATACTCGTCCTTCCAGGGCTTGATGAAGCGGGTGTGGTTGCTCTGCAGATCAAAGGCGGTGATGACCACGTCAAAATGCGCCTCCTCCTTCCAGAAATCGCCCATCACTCGCTCCCCCAACACACCCTGCAATGCCGCGGCCAGCGGTTCGTGCGGATAACGATAGGGCGTCAACGGAAAGAAAAAGGTGCGCCAGCTCTTACGAAAGATGGTCTCGCCCAACGAAACATAGAGCTTGTGCAGGTCGGCGGCGCTCAGGCCAGAGGCAATGCCGGCCGAAAGGATCGAGCCGGTCGAGGTGCCTGCCGCCAGCCCACATACCTGGCTCAACGGCTTGCCCAACGCTTCTTCCAACACCATCAGGGCGCGCGCCACCAGCACCCCCCGGATTCCCCCGCCATCAATGGCGATAGCAACGTTTTTGCGAAATGGTTTCATGGCTTGTTTACTCCCTTGTATTCATTATAGCCACAAAATCCGGGGGCAGGTATTCAAACGCCGCCCCGGTTCAATCGTAAGTGAAAACGACCTGGATCGTCTGCTGCGGCGCTTCGGCCAACATCTGGTACGCCTGGGCAGCCTCCTCGAGCGAAAAACGATGCGTGATCCACCCCGAGGGGCGCGCCAGCGGCAAACGCAGCCAGGCCAACGCCAGGCGGCGCTCCTGACTCCAGCGCCCGCACAGCGCATCCGGAAACGTGCTCGCCCGGCTGCAAATCAGGCGGATACGGTTACGATGGAAACGCTCGCTTAATTCCAGATTGATCGGCCCCTGACCGTACCACGGCCCGATCACCACCCGGCCCTGCGAACCCACCAGGTTGACGGCGGTATTGAGCGCCTGCGGGTTACCGGAAAGTTCAAACGCCAGATCCGCACCGGCGGCGGCGCCCTCCTTGCCCAACAGGCCCTGCACCTGTTCGAGCCAGCGGCTATCCGCCGGGTCCAGACAGACCGTGGCGCCCAGCTTAAGCGATTCGCGCCGCCGCACCGGGAAGCGATCAAACGTCACCAGCGCCGCCAGCGGAAAGGGCGCCAACAGTGCGGTGGTTAACAGCCCGATCACCCCCTGACCAAAGACCAGCACCCGCTCGCCCACCAGCGGCTGGCCGTCTAACAAGAGATTGATCGCCGTCTCCATGTACGGCAAAAAGACGGCGTCTTCGAGCGCCACCTCGTTGGGCACCGGCAGCAATTCGCTGAGCGCCGCCAGATAGTGGCTCTCGTGTGGGTGGAAAGAAAACACGCGCTGTCCCAGCCAGCCTTCGGGCACGTCCGCCCCCAGAGCAATCACGCTTCCCACGCTGGAGTATCCCCCCTTGAGCGGGTAGTGAAGAGCGCCCTGCTGCGCCGGCGTGGCGTCGTCCAAAGCCAGAACCTGATCGGCCTGCCCGCGGTAAATTAACGTCTCGCTCCTGGCGCTGATAGCGCTAACCAGGGCGCGCACCAGTACCTGCCCCCGCCGCGGGTTCGGCAAATTTTCTTCGGCAACATGTACCTTTTCGGAGCCTTCGAAAATCAACGCCTCACGTTTCATGGCGCCCTCCCTTATTTACACATATTCTATCATTAACACAGACCACACGGTCTATCGAAGCCCGTGTGGCCTGGGAAAGGTATTTTGGGGTGTTACCCGATTACATCTTCTGTACTGCGACGGTTACCTCTTCGCCATCAAAGCTGTCGCTGGCGACCGCCAGGCCATGCGGCGGGTTGCCGACGACCAGTTCACGGGTCAACGTTTCATTGACAATGTACTCGCGGAACGCCTGCACCGCATCAGACAACCGGGGCGAGGCCCGGTAATACAGGCGGATGCGGTCGGCGATGTCCAGGTCGGCCTGTTTGCGCAGATCCTGCACCCGGCGGACGAATTCGCGCGCCAACCCTTCCTGCACCAGTTCGGGCGTCAGTTCGGTCACCAGCGCCGCCAGCGATGCGCCCTCTGCGGCCACGGCAAAGCCTTCGCGGGCCTGGGCGCGCACTTCCACTTCTTCGGGCAGGATGTCAAAGGTCTGCTCGTCAACGGTGACCTTGAGCGGCGAACCGCTCAACAGCGTGCGGGCGCACGCGTCCACGTCCATGCCCTTGATCGCCTTGCTGATGGCGGGGAACAGCTTGCCGTATTTCTGCCCCAACTGCTTGGGCAGCGGGTTGAGCAGGTACGACACGGCCTCGCCGGCTGCATCCAGGGCGCGCACGCGCTTGACGTTCAATTCGTCTTCCAGCAGTTCGGCGTACTGCGCCAGCACCCGCTGCTCGTCGGCGCTGCCGGTCGAGAAGGCCGCCTCGGCCAGCGGCTGGCGCACCTTGCGATTGGCCTTGTTACGGGCGGCGTGCCCCAACGAAGCCAGTTTCATCACCAGCGCCATCTCTCGGTTGAGTTTTTCGTCGATCAGGCTGGCGTCGTATTTGGGCCAGGACGCCAGATGCACCGAAACCGGCGCCTCTTCGTTGCCCATACGCACCAGGTTCTGGTACAGTTCCTCGGCCATAAACGGCATGGTGGGGGCCAGCAGCAGCCCGAGCGTCGAGAGCGCCTCGTACAACGTGGCGTAAGCGGCCTGTTTGTCGGCGTCCGATTCGCTCTTCCAGAAACGCCGGCGGCTGCGCCGCAGGTACCAGGTGGACATCTGGTTGACGAACTGCTCGATCGGCCGGGTGGCGCCCAACACGTCGTAGGTCTCCATCGCCTCGGTCACATCCCGCACCAGGGCGTGCAGCGAAGAACGCAGCCAGCGATCCAACGGGCTGTATTCCACCGCCGCCGCAGGGTCGGGTTTCCAACCGTCCAGGTTGGCGTAGGTGACAAAGAAGGAATAGGTGTTCCACAGCGTCAGGGTGAAGTTGCGCACCACTTCGGCCACCAGTTCCTGCGAGAAGCGGCGCTCCTGTCCGGGCGGGCTGGCGGTGTACATATACCAGCGCATGGCGTCGGCCCCGTTGTTATTGAGCACATCCCACGGGTTGACCACGTTGCCCAACGACTTGGACATTTTGCGTCCCTGCCCATCCAGGATCAGCCCCAGGCAGATGACGTTCTTGAAGCACTCCTGGTCGAACAACAGGGTCGAGATGGCGTGCAGCGAGTAGAACCAGCCGCGCGTCTGATCGACCGCCTCGCAGATGTAATCGGCGGGGAAGTAGCGTTTGAAAGCCTCTTCGTTTTCGAACGGGTAGTGCCACTGCGCCACCGGCATCGAGCCCGAGTCAAACCACACGTCGATCAATTCGACCACCCGGCGCATCGTCCCGCCGCACTCGGGGCAGGGCAGGCGCACATCATCCACATACGGGCGGTGCGGGTTGAGCCCCGAGTAGTCCTTGCCGGAGCGCTCGGAAAGCTCGGCCAGCGAACCGATGCACAGTTGGTGATGGCAGCCTTCGCACTCCCACACCGGCAGCGGCGTACCCCAATAACGCTCGCGGCCCAGGGCCCAGTCGATGTTGTTGGCCAGCCAGTTGCCAAAACGGCCGCCCTTGATGTGCCCTGGGTACCAGTTGACGTGGTCGTTGAGCTGCACCAGGCGGTCTTTATACTGGCTGGTGCGGATATACCAGGTCGGGCGGGCGTAATACAGCAGCGGCGTCGAGCAGCGCCAGCAGAACGGGTAAGTGTGGGTATAGGTCTCGGCCCGGAAAAGCAAACCGCGGGCGCGCAGGTCTTCGGTGATGAACGGGTCGGCGTCCTTGACGAACTTGCCGCTCCACGGGCGCACCTCGGAAATGAACGTGCCGTCTTCGGCGACGGTCATCACCACCGGCAGGTCTTCTTCCAGCGCAAGCTGCATATCGTCGGCGCCAAAGGCCGGGGCAATATGCACCAGGCCGGTGCCATCTTCGGTGGTGACAAAATCGGCCAGCGCCACGCGGTGCGCCGGTTTGTCGGGCGGGACAAAGGTGAACAACGGCTGATAACGCTTGCCCTTGAGATGTTTGCCTTTATACCGTTCGACGATCTTGACCGGCTCGTCGCCAAACACCTTGCCCAGCAGCGCCTCGGCCAGCACCAGGCGTTCCACGCCGCCTTCGGCCAGTTCGTGCTCCACGGTCACATAATCGACGTCGGCGTGCGCCGCCACCGCCACGTTGGCGGGCAGCGTCCAGGGGGTGGTCGTCCACACCAGCAAGGAGGTATCGGGGTGGTCGACCAGCGGCATGCGCACGAACACAGAAGGATCCTGCGTGCCCTCACGGTAGCCCAGCGCCACTTCGTGATCCGAAAGCGGCGTACCGCAGCGCGGGCAGTAAGGCACGACCTTGAAGCCCTGGTAGAGCAGGCCGCGCTCCCAGAAATTCTTGAGGATCCACCAGATCGACTCGACGTATTCGGTCTTGTAGGTAACGTAAGCGGTCTCGAGATCCACCCAGTAGGCCATGCGCTCGGTCATGCGCTCCCATTCCTGGATGTACTCGAAAGCCGATTCGCGGCATAACTGGTTGAACCTGGCGATGCCGTATTCTTCAATCTGCTGTTTGTTGGTAAAGCCCAACTTCTTTTCGACCTCGATTTCGACCGGCAGACCGTGGGTATCCCAGCCGCCGCGTCGCGAGACGTGATAACCGCACATCGTCTTATAGCGCGGGAAGATATCTTTAAAAGCCCGCGCCAGGACGTGATGCACCCCAGGGCGTCCGTTCGCCGTCGGCGGCCCCTCAAAAAACACGTACTCAGGCCCACCCTCACGCTCGCGCATGGACTGGTGGAAAATGTCGTGCGACTTCCAGAAGCGTTGAATTCCTTCTTCCATCAGCACCACGTTGAGTTTTGGCGAAACCGGTTTAAACATTCTTCCTCCTCGCAAGAGAAATAAAAAACTCCCATCCACACAGGGACGGGAGCAAAAAAGCCCGCGGTACCACCCTATTTCTCGCCCTACGGCGAGCGCCTCTGCCGGTTACGTCTGCAAAACGGAGATAACCGCACCCCGGCTAACGGCGGGTGAAGCCGGCGCCCCTACTGACAGGCAGACCTGCGTTCAGTTTGCAGCTCCGGAAGGATTTTCCGCCCCGCCGCCTGCCCCGCTCGCACCAACCCGGGTTCGCTGTCAGTCTGGCCTGGACGTACTCGTTTCCATCTTCGCTTTTAAAAGATGTACCGATTATGCCATAAAGCGGAGAAAAGGTCAATGTCCTGAAAAAGCGTTGCGCAACACCCTCACCCCAAGACTCAACGCAATCTCGTGCATCCCAGAAGTGAAAACGTGGGTACAATTAATCTGTTGCGCTCCATAGTGGGCAGATAGCGTTCTTTCAAGTCCCCCCCAAAATTCCAATCCAATTCCGTTGCCGCAAGTCCAGGTCTGAACGGAGAAAAGATCATGTCCCTCTCGAAAAAAGCCCTTACCCTGTCGGCTGTTTTGTTGTCAATCTTCCTCGTGGCAGAGGCTGCCTACGTGCTGCTGGCCCGGCCCTGGGTCATGCGCTGGGGCGCCACCGACGCCGAAGTGACCCTGAAACTGAACGGCGACCAGCATATTCCACCCGGCGCGGTGACTTCAACCCGGGCGGTGACGATTCATGCCCCCGTGGAAAAGGTCTGGCCGTGGGTGGCGCAGCTGGCCCAGGAACGCGGCGGTTTTTACTCTTATGACTTCTTTGAAAATATCTTTGGCGCTCAGATGGTGAACGCAGATGTCTTGCTGCCGTCAGAGCGCTGGATCAAGGTGGGAGATCGTTTCTCTTATTTTGGGGATGGCCCGGCAGGCACCTACGGCATCGTCACCGAAGTCGAGCCGCCGCACCTGATCAGTGTTTCCGGCTGGACCTTTGCCCTCCATCCCGTGGATGCCTCCACAACTCGCCTGGTGGTGCGCTATTTCTACGATACCGGCGATGCCCTGATGGGCAAATTCATCTATTACGCCGTGTTTGAACAGGCGCATTTCATCATGGAATCGGGCATGATGATGGGCATTAAACACCGCGCCGAAACATCTGGTTCATAAAATTGGAGCGCAAAATGTCTGGCAAAATTTCCCGCTCATCTATCCTTCAAGCCGTCAAATTGGGCGCATTGCTCGGTTTATGTACCGCGCTGATGTATGGGGCCCTTTTTACCGTGTACGGGATTGTCCGTACCTCACTGGTAATCCTGAACAGTCCGGCCAACGAGACCCTGCCGACCCTGCTGGCCAACGGCCTGTCTGTTTTGATTGGCGCCATGTTCTTTGCCGTCGTGTTTGGCTTATTTGCGGCTCTGTTTCAGGCCCTGACTCTGACGCTGGTTTTCTCTCTGCAAAAGGTCGTCGCCGCCTACAACCTGCCGCGCAAAGGCGAACTGGTCGGGCTGGCGGTGGCGGTCATTTTGTTTGCCGGCCTGCTGCTGCTTTTCCAGGGCAGCCCGCGCATTCTGTTCCAGGTGTTCTGGAACCAGTCTTTCGTTTTCTGGTTCGGCCTGCCGGGAATGATCTACGTCCTGATGAACGTCTGGTTGGGCCGGCGTTTAGCCAGGGGCGAACTGATTTCGTAAGGGCGCCGTCCCGGCCTCCGCCACCGCCGATAGAATCTGCAAGGCGGAACGCACCCACCCCAAGAAATTCTGGTCGATCCACACCTGGATCACAAAGAACAGCGCAAAAACGCCCAGGCACGCCGCCAACAAAACGGCATCGATCAACCAGCGCGCCCAGGGTTGCGTCGCCTCCGGTAGAGCATCGTTCAACACGTACACCGGCAGTCCGGTCTGCGCCGCCAGGACTTCGGCCACCCGCTGTTTGCGGAAAATGGCCGGCTGGGTAAGCGCCCGGTAACAGACCAACACGTCTTCCGGGCGCAGCAATTCCGGCACGGCATCCAGCCAGTCTGCGCCGCTCACATAGCGAGTGTGAATCTCCAATGCCGGCGTGCGGGTCTGATCCTCCAACTGCGCCATCCGGCAGCGGGCACGATACTCGTCCTCGGCGTGGACAAAAATCCCTACCAGCAGCACCGGCTGGCGCCCACCCGAGGCCAGACGCCAGATCTTTTGGGATAGCTGCTGCGTGTCGATCTCCAGATCGGGCACCAATACCACCAGCCGGCACCCGGGCGGGAGCAGGCTGCCTTCGATCAGCAGCGAGTGCCTCGCCGTCCACCTTGCGGCGCAGGCGCTGGCAGACCTCCGCCCCATCCATATCGGGCAGTCCCAGATCCAAAACGATCACATCCGGCATGCTCGCCGCTGGCGGCAGTAATCACCCGGTACGACTGCTGGCCCAGGATAGTGCGCATGGCACGCAGGATCTGTTGCTCGTCATCGATGACCAGGATCAACGGCTGGGTACTCATTTATGCCTCTTCTGCCAACAGGGGTAAAGTTCCATCCTGTGACACCGGCAGGGTGAAATTAAACGCCATACCGTCGCTCAGGTTTTCCGCCCAGATGCGCCCACCGTGCGCCTCGACGATCCCCTTGCAAATCGACAACCCCAGGCCGGTGCTGCCGCTGCGCTCCCGGCCAGGATAAGAATAGAACTTATCAAAAATATGCTCCAGATGGGCCTCGGGAATCATCGGACCGTGGTTGCGGACGGTAATGCGCATCCAGGCCGGCTCTTCGACCACGGCGCAAAGATGGATGCGGCTGCCCGGCAGGGCATACTTCAGGCTGTTCTCGATCAGATTGATCAACACCTGCTCCACCAACACGGTGTCGATTTGCACCAGAGGCAAATCTTCGTTTACATCCACTTCAAACGGGTGCCGCGACACTCGCCGGCGCAGGCGGGCCAGCACCGTATCCGCCACATCGGCAATCGAGTTCCATTGGATTTGTAACTTCAGCGCTCCGGCTTCGATGCGCGACATATTGAGCAGGTTGTCGACCAGTTGGTTGAGATGATCGACCTCCTCCACCAGCAGCGACTGCAATTCCAGGCGCGCCTCCGCCTTTAGTTCCACGTCCGAGTTGTACAACGATGTGGCCGCGGCCTGAATGGAAGCCAGCGGCGTACGTAAATCGTGCGAGACGGAAGACAGGATGGCGGTCTTCAGATGGTCGCTCTCTTCCAGGATTCTGGCGCGCGTTTCCGTCTGCGCCAGGAAGGCGCGCTCGATGGCCAGCGCCGACTGGCTGGCAATCGTCTGGAACAGGCGTTTCTCGGCGGCGCTAAACGACGCCCGTCGCATCCACAGGTGCACGGCCCCCAGTGTGCCGCGATTGGTGGTCAACGGCAAATCCATAGTGTCGAGAAAAAGCCGCGCAGCGAGATCAACAAGAAAGTGGCCAGGGCGACGGTCATAGTCGCATACAGGCCGTTGAGAACGGAACGCGCCACCACGGGTAACGGTTTCATACGACCCTCTCATTATAGCATCGACGCCCGCACACACAAAACCCCCGCCGGTCTACTACCCGGCGGGGGTTCGCTCACCGCATTTGGGAACGGCTCATATGGCCGGGCCCAAGTTCCTCACAAATCTTACGGCATGGTCGGCTTGTCGTTGTCCAGTTCCGGCTGGCCGGCGACCGGCTCGGTCCACAGCTTGCCATCCAGGTAGTCTTGCAGGTTCTCGGGGGTCACCACCACCGAGGGGGTCAGGATGATCTGGGCTACCTTCTCACCCTTGAGCACCTTGTTCATGGTATCGACCACGGTTACACCCATGCGGAACGGATCGACGCCCAACGTGGCGCTGAACTTGCCCTGCTTGAGCAGATCCAGCGTCGGCTGGTTGCCATCGATGCCCACCGCAAAGAAATCGACGTTGATCTTCTTGCCCAACTGCTCGGCCGCCAGCGCCGCACCGATCGCCATCTCGTCGCTGTTGCCGTAGAACACGTCGATGTCGGGATCCTTCTGCAGCGCAATCGTCGCCACTTCCGAACCCTTGGTGCGCAGCCATTCGCCTGTCTGCTCGCCCACGATCTTCACGTTCGGGCAGTACTTGGTCAGGCCGGCCTTGAAGCCGCCCGTGCGCCGGTGCGAGAAGATGCTGTCGATGCCCAACAGGATGAAGACCTTACCCTGGGTCTTGTCGGCCGTGGTGTTGTACTTCTTGGCCAGCAGGTCGCAGGTGTGCTGCGCCAGTTTCTCGGCCCCGCCCCACTGGTCGTAACCAATGTAGGCTTCCACCTTGCCCTCGGAGAACGGGGTGATGAAGTTGTGCGCCAGGATCGGCACGCCCTTCTCGTTGGCCGCCTTCACCGCCGTGATGGCCGAGTCGGTGCCAATCGGGTTGATGCTGATCGCCTTGACGCCCTTCTCCAACAACTGCTGCACGGTGGTCACGAAGGCGGCAAAGTCGCCCTCGCTGGCCGGAGCCTGCACGTCCAGCTTCCACTTGAGCTCACCGGTGCGGGCCTTGGCGCCGTCCACCATCGCCACGTGGAACGGGCTGGTCAGCGCCGGGGGCACAAAGCCCACGTAGGCGCCTTCCACGGGGCTCGGGGCGGCAGCGGCAGGCTGCTCATCCGGCATGGTCGGCTTATCGTTGTCCAGTTCCGGCTGGCCGGCGACCGGCTCAGTCCACAGCTTGCCGTCCAGGTAGTCTTGCAGGTTCTCGGGCGTCACCACCACCGAAGGGGTCAGGACGATCTGGGGGACTTTCTCGCCCTTGAGCACCTTCTCCATGGTGTTGACCACGGTCTCGCCCATGCGGAACGGATCGACGCCCAACGTGGCGCTGAACTTGCCCTGCTTGAGCAGATCCAGCGTCGGCTGGTTGCCATCGATGCCCACCGCAAAGAAATCGACGTTGATCTTCTTGCCCAACTGCTCGGCCGCCAGCGCCGCACCGATCGCCATCTCGTCGCTGTTGCCGTAGAACACGTCGATGTCGGGATCCTTCTGCAGCGCAATCGTCGCCACTTCCGAACCCTTGGTGCGCAGCCATTCGCCTGTCTGCTCGCCCACGATCTTCACGTTCGGGCAGTACTTGGTCAGGCCGGCCTTGAAGCCGCCCGTGCGCCGGTGCGAGAAGATGCTGTCGATGCCCAACAGGATGAAGACCTTACCCTGGGTCTTGTCGGCCGTGGTGTTGTACTTCTTGGCCAGCAGGTCGCAGGTGTGCTGCGCCAGTTTCTCGGCCCCGCCCCACTGGTCGTAACCAATGTAGGCTTCCACCTTGCCCTCGGAGAACGGGGTGATGAAGTTGTGCGCCAGGATCGGCACGCCCTTCTCGTTGGCCGCCTTCACCGCCGTGATGGCCGAGTCGGTGCCAATCGGGTTGATGCTGATCGCCTTGACGCCCTTCTCCAACAACTGCTGCACGGTGGTCACGAAGGCGGCAAAGTCGCCCTCGCTGGCCGGAGCCTGCACGTCCAGCTTCCACTTGAGCTCACCGGTGCGGGCCTTGGCGCCGTCCACCATCGCCACGTGGAACGGGCTGGTCAGCGCCGGGGGCACAAAGCCCACGTACACTTCCTCGGCCGCCGCCGGCTGGGCCGCAGCTTCGGTCGGTTTGGGGGCCTCGGTCGGCTTGACTTCAGCCGGTTTCGGGGCCTCGGTTGGCTTGGCCTGTTCAGGAGCGGGCGTGGCGGGGGGAGTACACCCCACCAGCATCGCCAGGATGACGATCAGGGAAGCCAATACATAGAATTTCTTCGTCAACAACATGTTCTGTCTCCTTTCTATCTCCTCTTGAGGTTAGACACAATCCTATCCACAGTTCGGGCCAGGCCGCGATGAAGCCCGCTCGATCTGAGAATATTCGCGGAAGAGAAACGGCTCAGGAAGACTGGCCCTGTTTGGAACGCAGGCGCAGCCAGGGAATCTCACCGCGGCGGGCCACATCCAGGGCCACTGCCAGCACGATGATGGCGCCGATGACGATTTCTTTGGTATTGGAAGGTACGTCCAGGTATACCAGCCCGGCCTCGACGATACGGATGATGAACACACCCACCAGCGTGCCCCAGATGCCGCCTACGCCGCCCGAAAGCGCCGTGCCGCCGATAACCACACCCGCCACCGAGATCAAGGTCATGTTGGTGCCGTTCTGGTACGCCCCGGATTGCAGGCGGCCCATCACCAGGATGCCGCTGACCGCCGCCAGCAGACCGCTGATGCCATAGATGCAGGTCTTGACCAGGTCGACGTTGATCCCCGAAAGGCGCGCCGCGGTTTCATTGCCGCCCAGGGCATAGGTGTAACGCCCCAGTTTGGTATGGCGGAGCACAAACCAGACGATAAAGTAAATGACCAGGGCGATGATCAACGGCATGGGCACCTGCAAAGAGCCCAGACTGATATAACCGGTGGCGAAGGTCAGGAAGGCGTCTTTCTGGATGTTGATGCCGGCGCCGCGCGTCCAGACCAGCGAAACGCCCAACAGCATGCTGCGAAAACCCAGGGTCACGATAAACGGGTTCATGCGCAGTTGGGTGATCATCACCCCCTGGAACAGACCGACCAGCCCGCCGGCGGCCAGGGCAAGCAACACCGCAATCCAGCCGGGCATGCCGTTGGCGATCTGGCCGCCGGCAATGTTGGTGCCGGCAATCAAAATCGCCGCCACCACCCCGCTAAATGAAACCATCGCTTCCACCGACAGATCGATACCGCCGGTGAGGATGACAAACGTCTGCCCGGCGGCAGCAATTCCAATCGCCGCCGCTTCCAACCCGATCAGCATCAGGCTGGTGGGGGTGCGGAAAGGCGGCGACATGATCCACAGGGCAATTACCATCAGCAACAGGACGCCGAGGGAGCCCGTGCTGGCGATGAAACGCCTGAGCATGTTGCCCAACTGACCGGTAGACTTCTCCAGGGTGACTTTATTCTCGCTCATAATCCTCTGACCTTATTGGTGATTGGCGGGTTTATCGGTGCCAGTGGCATATTCCATGATGGCCTGCTCGCTGGCTTCCTGGCGGGTGAGCGTGCCGCGCACTTCACCAGTACGCATCACCAGAATTCGATCGCTCATACCCAGAATCTCGGGTAATTCGGAAGAAACCATGATCACCGCCTTGCCCAGGCGCACAAGCTGGTTGATCATCTGATAAATTTCCACCTTGGCGCCCACGTCGATCCCGCGCGTCGGCTCGTCGAAAATCAACACCTTGGGCTCGGTGGCCAGCCACTTACCCAACACCACTTTTTGCTGCGTGCCGCCCGATAAATTCATCGCCAGTTGTTCCTGGCTGGGGGTCTTGATCGCCATGCTCTCGATGTAACGCGTCGACAGGGCGGTCTCTTTACGCCGGCTGGTGACCGCACCGCGCGTCAGGCGCTGCAACACCGCCATGGTGAGATTCTCCCGTACCGACATCTGCAAGAACAACCCCTGCTGTTTGCGGTCTTCGGTCAACAACCCGATGCCCTGGCGGATGGCGTCCTGCGGATTGCGAATGGTGACCGGTTTACCCTCGATGAAAATCTGACCGCCGTCGATCTGATCGGCGCCAAAGATGGCGCGCACCAGTTCGGTGCGCCCGGCGCCCACCAGCCCGGAGATACCCAACACCTCGCCGGCATAAGCGCTGAAACTGACGTTGCGCAGCGCCTTGCCACGGCTTAAACCCTCCACCCGCAGCATCTCTGGCCCGCGCGGCGCAAATTCCTTGGGGAACTTCTCGGACAGATCGCGCCCTACCATCAAACGCACCAGGCTGTCCACGTCCAATTCATGGGTGGGTCTGGTGGCGATCAGCCGCCCATCGCGCAGAATAGTGATGCGATCGGCCAGTTCAAAGTTCTCTTCGAGATGATGGCTGATGTAGACGATGGAGACGCCGTGATCGCGCAGTTCGCGCACGATCTCAAACAGATTTTGAATCTCGCGGATGCTCAACGAAGAGGTAGGCTCGTCCATGATGATCAGGTCAGAGCGAGCGTGCAGCGCTTTGGCCACTTCGATCATCTGCTGCTGGCCGACCCCCAGGTTGCCCAGCGTCTCGCGCGGGTCGATCTCCAGATGCAGCTTCTGCAACAACTGGCGGGCGATGCGCTCCATCTCGCGCCAGTTGATCATCCCGCCGCGCGTGATCTCGTTGCCCAGGAAGATATTCTCCATCACCGAGAGCTGCGGCACCTGATTTAATTCCTGATAGATGGTGGCGATTCCGGCTTCCTGCGCCTGGCGGGGATTGGCAAAATGCACCGCTTTGCCCTTGAAGAGAATCTCGCCGGAGTCCTTGCTATACACCCCCGCCAGAATCTTCATCAAAGTAGACTTTCCGGCGCCGTTCTCGCCCACCAGGGTGTGGACTTCGCCCTTACGGACATCAAAATCGACCTCCGACAACGCCAGCACGCCGGGAAAGCGCTTGGTGATGGCGCGCATTTCCAGCAGGACCGGTTTGTCAGATGAAGAAGGAGTGGAACTCATTTTAATATTCACTCCATACAAAAAAGAAATGTTCAGCCTGGTAGGATGCCCACCCAAACATTTGCAATCCCCGGCTGCTTTGCTGAAATTGAGAGACTATGTGGAGGTTCAGACAAATCGATCATATCCGAGAACGTTCACGAAAACAAGCTGCACAACGCAAACGCGGTGCAAACCTGACGCAATTCGAGTGCAAAACAGTGCAATTTCAGTGCAAAAACCCACTTTTTGGGCTCAAAATCATGGTTTTCCGGCATATAAAAAACGCCGGCTTTGTGCAAAAGCCGGCGTCCGGGAACGTTATCAGACAATCTAAGCGCGATGGTTGCGCACCAGCATATCGGTCAGCACCTCGACCGAATCCTTGAGATCGTAGAAATACTGGCGGCGGCTGATGTGCAAACCGCGCAGGATTTGATCGACCGCCTGCTCTTCTACGTAAGTCATGCGCAGCAGGCGATAACTGCGCCCGCTGCGCGCCGGGTCGTGTTCGTCTTGCGGCTTCATGCTCTCGATGGTCTGTAACAACAGGTTACGCAGCGTCTCACCGCGCGCCCCCGAGGTGCGCTCTTTGGGCAGGCTGGAACCGTCCAGCGCCCATTCGGCCAGCGGGATACGCCCGAGGTAAAGATCGTCCCACAGGTGGCGCAGCGCATCGCGCGTCTGCCGTTCCAGCCAGCCGCTCTCAAACAACCAGGCGTTCTCCAGCCCGACGATCATCGGGCGCGCCAGCGTCTCTAACGTCTCGACCGTCTCCTCACGGAACGCCCCCACCACCGGGCTCTGCACCTCAATCACCCCGATACAGCGGTCGTCGTGTTGCAGCGGCAGCGCCAGCACCGACTGCACGTCGGGGCTCATCGGCATGACACGCTGGTAACCATTGCGCCCCAGGTCTTTGATCAACACAGCGTGACCGCTCTCGATCACCTCACAAATGATCTTCGACTTGCCCAGCAGCATCGGCTGGACGTCGCCGCTCTTACTGGCGAGCAGTTCCTGCGGCACCGGGTCGCCGGTGTCGCGGTCGATCAGATATACCCGGCAAAACGGCGAGCCGGTGTATTTCTCCACCTTTTGCGCCAGCCGGCCGAGGATTTCGTTCAGGTAATGCCCGCCCACCGGCAGCGGCGGCTGGCTCACCTCGGTCTGGATCACTTTCTTACGGCTGCGGTGGCGGTTGATGTCGATGATCACCGCCAGGATGATCACCACCGCCGTCACCACGTCGCGCCACCAGCCCGGGGCGTTGAGCATGATCAGCCCGCTGGGGATGATCGCCAGGATAAACGAGCCCACCAGTGTCCCCCACACCCCGCCCACGCCGCCCGTCAGGCTGTTGCCGCCGATAATGGCCGCCGCCAGCGAATTGAACTGGAAACCTTCACCGTTGGAATAGATGCCGGCGTCGATAAACGAAATCAAAATGGTGCCAGTCATCCCTGCCAGCAAACCCGAATAGGCGTAAAAGATGACGCGATAGCGGTCGGCGTCGATGCCCGCCAGGCGCGCCGCCGTTTCGTTGCCGCCGATGGCGTAACAATAGCGCCCCACCTTGGTGCGCCGCAGCATATAGGCGCTCAACAGATACACCACCAGCATGATCAACACCGGCGCCGGCAAAAAGGCAATGTGCCCGTCCGAAAACCACTTGAACTCCTTGGGCAGCCCATAAATCACCGCCCCGCCCGAAATGGCCAACGACAGCCCGCGCAGCCCGATCATCGAACCCAGGGTGAGGATGAAGGCCGGCACGTGCCAGCGCGAGATGACCCAGCCCTGAAGCGCCCCAATCAACAACCCGATCAACCAGCCAATCAGGATCGCCAGATAACACCAGTAGCCCTGCAAAGGCGGGATCGGCCCAAACCCGTATTTCATCAACAGGGCGGTGATCAACCCGGTCAGTCCGATGATCGAACCGACCGAGAGATCGATCCCGCCCGAGATAAGCACCACCGTCTGGCCGACGGCAATGATCCCAATCGTGATGGCTGTACTCTTGCTCAACAACAGCAGGTTGTTCATCTGGCGAAACGGCGCCGAGAGCACGGAAAAGACCACGATCAGCACGATTAACCCCACCGCCGCCCCAATCCGCTCCGATCCGAGCCAGGGCAGGCGCAGCGCAACCCATTCTTTCACCGCCGTCCAGCGTGCCTTCCACGTCATCGCCTTCATCCGTTCACGCTCCACTTGCCAGGGTCAATATCTCGGCCGGGGTCGTTTCAGCGCGCGGCAAAATGGCCGCCAGTCGCCCCTGCCGCACCACCGCGATGCGATCCGACATATTGAAAATCTCCTGGAGATTCGAACTGACCATGACCATCCCCAGGCCGCGCCGCGACAGTTCGTTCATCAGGCGGTACAATTCCAGCCGTGCGCCGACATCGATGCCGCGCGTCGGCTCATCCAGCAGCAACACCCGGCAGCGGCTGGCCAGCCAGCGCGACAGCACCAGTTTCTGCTGCGTACCGCCCGAAAGAAACAGCGCCTTGCGCTCCAGATCATCGTCGCGGATGCTCAACCGGCGGGTGTAATGCTGCACGATATTCTGCTCCGCGTCCAGATCGATCCATGGCCCGGGGCCAATCCGGTCGAGCGAGGCCAGGGTGACATTCTCCTGTCCGTTCATTTCCAAAACCAGCCCCTGCTGCTGGCGATCTTCGGTCAACATACCGATCCCCAAGGCAATGGCGTCCTGGGGCGCATCGATGCGCACCGCCTCGCCGTCCAGGAAGATGCCGCCCGAAGTCAGCCGGTCGGCGCCAAAAATGGCGCGCAGAATACTCGTACCGCCGGCGCCCACCAGGCCGGTGATCCCCAGGATCTCACCGCTGTGCAGTGCAAAAGAAATATCCTGAATGCCGTTGACAGCGCACAACTTCTCCAGCCGCAGGATTTCTTCGCCCGGCGGGGTAGCCGGGCGCGTCACCCGTTCGGCGATATTCCGCCCAACGATCAACCACACCAGTTCCGCCTCGTTGGTCTCATGGATGTTCAGGGTGGCAATCTTGCGCCCATCGCGCAGGATGGTGGTGCGATCCCCCAGGTGCATGGCCTCTTCCAGGCGGTGGGTGACGTACAGCACACCCACCCCCTGGGCGCGCAGGCTGCGGATGGCGGCGAACAACTGCGCCACCTCGTGCTGCGAAAACATGGCGGTGGGCTCGTCCATGATGACCAGGTCGGCAGCAAGGTGCAGCGCCCGGGCGATGGCCACCACCTGCTGCTCGGCCAGGCTCAATTCTGAGACGGGCGCCAGCGGGTCGAGCGACAGGTTGAGGCGGTCGATCAATTCCTGCGTGCCGTTGATGATGCGATTCTCGTCGATCGAGGCAAACAGCGCCCCGCTCGGCTCGTTGCCCAGATAAATGTTCTCGGCCACGGTCATTGAAGGGATCAGGCGCGGCTCCTGATAGATGACCGCAATCCCGGCCCGCTGCGCCTCGCCGGGATGGTCGAAGTGCACCTCCTGGCCGCGAAATAACACCTGCCCCGAGTCGGGCCGGTATACCCCGCTCAAAATCTTGATCAGCGTCGATTTACCCGCCCCGTTCTCGCCCAGCAAGATGTGCACCTCGCCGCGCCGGATATCCAGATCCACGCCAGAAAGCGCCACCACGCCGGGAAAACGCCGGGTGATATTGCGCATGACCAACAACGGTGCGGTCTCATCGGCAATTTCGGAAGGCTGGTTGAATTCCATCGTGTCGTCTACACCTCAAAACGCGCTTGTGAATTGATCATACAACACGCCTGCGATGGGCAAAACAGCTTAACTGTCAACGATCACCGGGAACGCTAACATTGTATC
This sequence comes from uncultured Anaerolineaceae bacterium, assembly GCA_964535315.1. Lineage (GTDB taxonomy): Bacteria > Chloroflexota > Anaerolineae > Anaerolineales > Anaerolineaceae > CAZHTS01. The sequence goes on along the minus strand of CAZHTS010000033.1, from coordinate 9,236 downwards.
ACAAACTCCAGGTGCGCCGCCGCCCTCACACCGCCCGAAACGGCCCGGACAGGCCGCTGAAGAGCCCGATCCGTCACCCGTATGTCATTTTTTCGACATGACATTCATCACTAACTCGGCCTTCCAAAATCGGTTACACTCTTGGAAGCGTTACCGGAAACGATCACGAAACTTTTTCTGCTCCCCTGGGCTTTTATTCTATGTTACCCAATAAACGCATTACGATCAAGCAAGTTGCCCTCGAATCGGGCGTATCGGTTCAGACCGTTTCACGAGTGCTGAACGACCGCCCGGATGTCGCCACCGAGACTCGCCAGCGCGTCAAGCAGGTCATCGAACAACTCGGTTACCAGCCCAGCGCCCTGGCGCGCAGCCTGATCCACCAGCGTAGTTACACGTTGGGCGTCATCACCGCCGGGCTGCGTTACATCGGCCCATCCCGCACGCTCAACGGCATCGCCCAAAAGGCCGAGGAAATCGGCTACACCCTGCTGCTCAAAGAACTGCCCAGTTTTGACTCGCTGGACGTCGACCCGCTGTTGCAGTCGCTGCTCGCCCGCCAGGTGGACGGCATCATCTGGGCCGTCCCCGAAATCGGCGATAACCGCGCCTGGCTCAAGGATCGCCTGGCCGAAATCCCGGTGCCGCTGATTTTTATCACCATGGAAAAACACCCCGACGTCTCGGTCATCACCGTTGATAACTATTACGGCGGCCAGATCGCCACCCGCCACCTGCTCGAGCGCGGATACAAACACATCGGCCATCTCGCCGGCCCGCTGGACTGGTGGGAAGCGCGCCAGCGCGCCCAGGGCTGGCGCGATATCCTCGCCCAGCACGGCTACCCGGTCGAAGAACGCCAGTGCGCCGCCGGTAACTGGTCATCATCCAGCGGCGAGCGCGCCTTCCGCGAGTTACTCGACCAGTTCCCCGAAATGGACGCCGTCTTCGTCGGGAATGACCAGATGGCGTTGGGCGCCCTTCAGGTGGCGGCGCGGCGCGGCATAAGCGTCCCCAGAGAACTGGGGGTGGTCGGCTTCGATAACATCCCCGAATCGGGCTACTTCTACCCCGCCCTGACCACCATCTCGCAGGACCAGCTCGATCTGGGCTGCACCGCCGTTGAAGAGGTGGTGCACATGATCGAGAGCCTGCGCGACAAGAAGGTTCCACTCAAACCCAAACGCATCGTTTTTACCCCCGAACTCCTGGTTCGAGAAACCTGATCTTTTTTGGAGGCTGACTGCATGTCCAATTTACTCAAACCCGTTACTCTGGGTGTCATCGTCGGGAACCGTGGCTTCTTTCCCAAGCATCTGTGCGTCAGCGGACGCGAAACCGTGCTCAACGTGCTGGCCGAGGAAGGCTTTCATTCCATAGCCCTCGGGCTGGAAGACACGCCCTACGGCAGCATCGAAAGCCTGCAAGACGCCCACAAATGCGCTGACCTGTTCAAACAGCATCGCGGCGAAATCGACGGGGTGCTGGTCACCCTGCCCAATTTCGGCGACGAACGCGCCATCGCCAACGCCCTGCGCTGGGCCGGCCTCAACGTCCCCGTGCTGGTGCACGCCTTCCCGGATGACGTGGAGAAAATGACGATCAACGACCGGCGCGACTCGTTCTGCGGTAAGATGTCGGCCTGCAACAACCTGCGCCAGTACGGCATCGCTTATACCCTGACCGACGAGCACACCGTCGACCCGCAGAGCGCCTCGTTCCGCGCCGACCTGCAACGCTTTGCCGCCATCTGCCGCATCACGCGTGGTTTGAAGAACGCCCGCGTCGGCGTCATCGGCGCCCGCCCGGCGGCGTTTAACACCGTGCGCTTCAGCGAAAAACTGCTGGAACGCGCCGGCGTTTCGGTCGAAACCCTGGATCTGTCCGAGGCCTTCGGTCGCGCCGCCCGTCTCAAGGACGACGATACCTGCGTCCAGGAAAAACTGGCCGCCATCACCGCCTACGTCCCCGCCGGCGGCGTCCCTTCGGCGGCCACGCTGCGCATGGCCAAATTGGGCGCAGTCATCGACTCCTGGATGGAAGCGCAGGAACTGGTCGCCAGTTCGCTGCAATGCTGGACGGCGATCGAGGAGTTCTACGGCGTGGTGCCCTGCACGCTGATGAGCATGATGAGCAACAGCCTGCTGCCCGCCGCCTGCGAGTCCGACATCGCCGGGCTGCTGGGCATGTACATCCTCACCCTGGCCTCCGCCAAGCCCAGCGCCATCGTTGACTGGAACAACAACTACGGCAACGACCCGGATAAGGGCGTTATCTTCCACTGCTCCAACCTGCCCAAGGACGTGTTTGTCGACGAAAGCGTCTCGGTCGAAGATCGCCCCGTGATGGATTACCAGGCGATTATCGCCGGCACCGTCGGCCGCGAGAACACTTACGGCACCGTCGTCGGCCGCATGCGCCCCGATCCGTTCACCTACTGCCGCGTCTCCACCGACGAATTCAACGGGCGCATTCTGGCTTACACCGGCGAGGGCAAACTCACCAATGACCCGCTCAAGACCTTTGGCGGTTACGGCGTGGTACAGATCCCCAACTTCCAGAAGCTGCTCAACTATATCTGCAACAACGGCTTTGAGCACCATGTCGCCGTCAATCTATCGCTGAACGCCGGCGCCATCAATGAGGCGCTGACCCGCTACCTGGGTTGGGAAGTCTACTACCACCAGGGTTAAAACACCGGATTGCAGGCTCCCGGGCCGGTAACGCTCATCCCTCATCGCCGGCCCGGGAGCCCTTCTATCTACCCTGGAGAAAACATGCAAGCAATACGTTTACACGGCCCCGGCGACCTGCGTCTCCATCAGGAACCCGAACCACAGCCCGCCCCGGGCGAGGCGCTGGTTCAGGTGCAGGCCGTCGGGTTGTGCGGCTCGGACCTGCACTGGTTCGCCGAATCGGGCATCGGCGACGCCCGCCTGGAACGCCCGCTGGTGCTCGGTCACGAGGCAGCCGGCGTACTGGCCGGCGGCCAACGCGTGGCGATAGACCCATCTGTGCCCTGCGAGCGCTGCGAACTGTGCCTGAGCGGGCACCCCAACCTGTGCCAGCAGCAGCGTTTTGCCGGTCACGCCGCGCAAGACGGCGCCCTGTGCGAGCGCATGGCCTGGCCCGAACGCTACCTGTTGCCGCTGCCCGACGCGTTTGACGCCGTCGACGGCGTCATGCTCGAACCGCTGGGCGTGGCGCTGCACGCCGTCGACCTGGCGCACCTGCGCCCCGGCATGACGATCGGCGTGTTCGGCTGCGGCCCCATCGGGCTGCTCATCCTCCAGCTCGCCCGCCTGAGCGGGGCGACCCAGATCATCGCCACCGAGCGCCTGCCGCACCGCCTGGACGCTGCCCGCGCCCTGGGCGCCAGCCTGGCGCTGCCCGCCGCCGACGGGCGCGAAGAAGCGGCCGCACTGCTGGCAGCCACCCACCAGCGCGGCGTCGATGTGGCCTTCGAGGTCGCCGGCGACGACCTGGCCGTACAGGCCGCCCTGCAATCCACCCGCCCCGGCGGCAAGGTAATGTTGATCGGCATCCCCGCCGACGACCGCACCACGTTCAACGCCTCCACCGCCCGGCGCAAAGGCCTGACGCTGAAACTCGTCCGGCGCATGAAACACACCTACCCGCGCGCCATCCAACTGGTCGCCCGCGGCATGGTCGACGTTCGTAGCCTGGTTACCCACCGCTTCCCGCTGGCGCAGGCCCCCCAGGCCTTCCAGACCGCCCAGCGACGGGAAGGGATTAAAGTCATCATTCAACCATCCAGCGAAGGAGTATCCCATGAGTAAATATGCGATTGGTGTTGATTTCGGCACCGAATCCGGTCGCGCCGTGCTGGTCGACGTCGCCGACGGCCGCGAGGTCGCCTCGTCCGTCCACCCCTACGCCAACGGCGTGATCGACGAAAAATTGCCCGGCACCGACATCCGCCTGGGGCCAGACTGGGCCCTGCAGGATCCCAACGATTACCTCGAAGTCTTTAAAAACACCATCCCGGCCGTCCTTCGCCAGAGCGGGGTGAGCGCCGCAGACGTCATTGGCCTGGGGATCGACTTCACCGCCTGCACCATGCTGCCGGTCAAGGCGGATGGCACGCCGCTGTGCTTCCTGCCCGAATGGCGCAACCAGCCGCACGCCTGGGTCAAGCTGTGGAAACATCACGCCGCCCAACCCGAGGCCAACCAGTTGAACGCCATCGCCAGCCAGCGCGGCGATTCCTTCCTCAACCGCTACGGCGGCAAGATCAGCTCCGAATGGTTCGTGCCCAAGGCCTGGCAGATCCTGGACGAGGCGCCCGAGGTCTACGCCGCCGCCGACCGCATGCTCGAGGCCGCCGATTGGGTCGTCTGGCAGCTGACCGGCGTGGAAAAGCGCAACAGCTGCACCGCCGGCTACAAGGCCATCTGGTCCAAACGCGAAGGCTATCCGCCGGCCGACTTCTACGCCGCCCTCGACCCGCGTCTCAAAGACCTGGTGGAAAGCAAACTCTCAGGCGACATCTACCCCATCGGCCAGAAGGCCGGCGGGTTGAGCGAACAGGCCGCCGCCTGGACCCACCTGCTGCCCGGCACCGCCGTGGCCATCGCCAACGTGGATGCGCACGTGGCCGTGCCTGCCGCCACCGTCACCCAACCCGGCACGATGGTTATGATTATGGGCACCAGCACCTGTCACATGGTGCTCTCAGAGAAAGAAAGCCTGGTACCCGGCATGTGCGGTTACGTCGAAGACGGCATCATCCCCGGCCTGTTCGGCTACGAGGCCGGCCAGTCCTGCGTCGGCGACCACTTTGCCTGGTTCGTGGAAAACTGCGTTCCCGCCCGCTACGAGCGCGAGGCCCAGGAGCGCGGTATGGACATCCACGCCCTGCTCGAAGAAAAGGCCGCCCGGCTTAAGGTGGGCGAAAGCGGGCTGGTGGCGCTCGACTGGTGGAACGGTAACCGCAGCGTGCTGGTCGACGTCGACCTGACCGGTATGCTGTTGGGCATGACCCTGTTGACCAAACCGGAAGAGATCTACCGGGCGCTGATCGAGGCCACCGCCTATGGCACGCGCAAGATCATCGAGACCTTTGCCGAAAACGGCGTGGCGGTGGATGCGCTGGTCGCCACCGGCGGCCTGCCCGACAAGAACCACCTGCTGATGCAAATTTACGCCGACGTCACCGGCCGCGAACTGCGCGTTGCCGCCGCCAAACAGACCCCGGCGTTGGGCTCGGCCATGTTCGGCGCCGTGGCAGCCGGCAAGGCCGCCGGCGGTTACGACACCATCCTGGAAGCCAGCGAGCAGATGGCCCACCTGCGCCCGGACGAAATCTATCGTCCCATCCCTGAAAACAAGCACATCTACGACCGCCTGTACCAGGAATACAGCCTGCTGCACGATACCTTTGGCCGCGGCGCCAACGACGTGATGAAGCGCCTCAAGCAGCTCAAGGCCGAGGTATTCGCTCAGAATTAATGGAGACGTCATGTTAGCGCAATTACGTCAGGAAATCTACGAACTCAACCTGGAACTGCCCAAGAACAATCTGGTCACCTGGACCGGCGGCAACGTCAGCCTGCGCGACCCCGAAAGCGGTTACGTTTTGATCAAGCCCTCCGGGCTGCGCTACGAACAGATGCGCCCCGAGCACATCGTCATCCTCGACCTGGATGGGAAGGTCATCGAAGGCGACCTGAAACCCTCCTCTGACACCGCCAGCCATCTGTATATTTATCGCCGGCGGCCCGACGTGGGCGGCGTGGTGCACACCCACTCGGCGTACGCCACCGCCTTCGCCGCCCTGGGGCGTTCCATCCCGGTCTACCTGACCGCCCACGCCGACGAGATCGGTGGGCCCATCCCGTGCGGCGGCTTCGCCCTGATCGGCGGCGAGGAGATCGGCAAGGTGGTGGTCGAGAGCATCGGCACGTCGCCGGCCATCTTGCTGCAAAATCACGGCGTCTTTACCATCGGCAAGAGCGGCGAGGCGGCAGTGAAGGCCGCCGTGATGGTCGAAGACATCGCCCGTACCGTCTGGCTGGCGCTGCAACTCGGCCAGCCGGCCGAAATCCCGCCCGAGATGGTCGAGAAACTACATTACCGCTACACCCACGTTTACGGACAATAACTCCTCCCAGAGACCCGCCTCGCCGCATCTGCGTTGACAGAAGCGGCGAGGCCGTTTTAATAAATAAAACAGGGCTTTCTCCGGCGTCGAGAAAGCCCTGTCCTGTAAAAACGCTACGTTATGAACGCCAGAAACCGCGCCGCACCGGGCGCACGTCCTCAGCCGTGACGACCGCGTCCGGGTCGGCTTCCAGCACCACGGTCTCGATGTTATCGGTATCCTTGCGCTTGACGTTGCAGTGCAGCATGCTGACCGTGCCGTCCCGGCCGCGCGCCGCGATCTCGGTCACGGCGTAACCGGCCTGGCGCAGCGCCTCGGCGATGGCCGAGCCGCGCAGCGGGCTGATGATCGTCATCTGGATGTGGCCAATGGCCAGGCGCTCTTCGATCAGCATGCCCACCACGTTACCGGTGGCAAACCCGGCGGCGTACCCCAGCACGTTGAGCGGGTTATCCAGATTGGATAGCACCGAACTGATTGCCACCACAAAGATCAACGACTGAAAAAAACCCAGCGCCCAGGCCAGGCCCTTGCGGCCGCGCACCACAAACAAGACGCGCACCGTATCCAGCGACATGTCGCCGATGCGCAAGACAAAAATTCCCAGGGCCGCCAACCATGCCTGCGGCGAGAGAAATGCTTCCATGTATGAATGACTCCTTTATACACCCTGCGCTGAAAGATCCTCGGGGTCGAGGATTTCGGCCTGCATCCCCGGCAGGTACAACTGGTTCATGTATTCCTTCAACATGCGCCGGGTGCAGAATTGTGGGGCCAGCGTGCGGATCGATTCCTTGACCCGCCCCAGCCAGTTGACCGGCAGATTGTCTGCCGAACGATTGCTGTAATACAGCGGAATGATCTCATTTTCCAGCGTGTCGTACAAACTGCTGGCGTCCACCTCATCCTGGTGGTTGGGATCCTCGTAATCGTGGTCGTCGCCGATGGCCCAGCCGTTGTTGCCGTTGTAGCCTTCGTGCCACCAGCCATCCAGCACCGAGAAGTTCAACACGCCGTTGACGGCCGCCTTCTCCCCCGAAGTGCCTGAGGCTTCGTTCGGGCGGCGCGGGGTGTTCAACCACACATCCACCCCCTGCACCAGGTAACGCGCCACGTTCATGTCGTAGTCTTCCAGATACACCAGCCGCCCACCGGTCTTGGCGTCCTTGACCGCCCGGTACACCTGCTGGATGAGCAGTTTACCGGGTTCGTCGGCCGGGTGGGCCTTGCCGGCAAAGATGACCTGCACCGGCATGCTCGAGTTGGTGATGATCTTGAGCAGGCGGTCAAAGTCGCGCAGAATCAGATTGCCGCGCTTATAGGTCGCAAAACGACGGGCAAAGCCGATCGTCAGAGCGTAGGGATCGAGCAGCACACCCCCGGCCACAACCTGCACCGGGTGGATGGTGCCGCTCAACCACTGGCGGCGCGCCCGGTCGGTGGCAAAGGTCAGCAGCTTGCGCTTGAGATGCCGGCGCACCGTCCACAGCTCGGCGTCGGGAATGTTCTCGATCTGCGCCCACAGGCCGGCGTCATCGATATGCTGCAGCCAATCGGAGCCCAGGTAGCGTTCGTACAACAGGCGCATACGCCGCGCCAGCCAGGTGCCGGTGTGCACGCCGTTGGTGATATGCCCGATGGGCACATCTTCCACCCGCCGGCCGGGCCACAGGAAGTTCCACATCTGGCGCGACACCCGCCCGTGCAGTTCGGAAACCGCATTGGACTGATCGGAGAGCCGCAGCGCCAGCACCGGCATACTGAACATCTCGCCCCACGGCTGAGCGTGGCGCGCCAGGTCGATGAACTGGTCGCGGCTCAGCTTGAGATCGGGCCACAGGTTGGCAAAATACTTGTCCATCAGCCACAGCGGGAACTGATCGTTGCCCGCCGGCACCGGGGTGTGGGTGGTGAAGACATTGCCGATCCGCACCTGCTCGGCCGCCTGGTCGTAACTCAGGCCGCCCTGCATATACTCGCGGATGCGCTCCAACGCCAGGAAGGCCGAGTGCCCTTCGTTCATGTGCCAGACCGAGGGCGTGTAACCCAGCAGGCGCAGCGCCCGCACACCGCCCATGCCCAACAGCATTTCCTGAGAAATACGCACCTCGAGATCGTTGCTGTACAGGCGCGCCGTCAGCTGACGGTCGGCCTGGCTGTTCTCTTCTACGTTGGTATCCAGCAAGTAGAGCGGCACCCGCCCGACCTGAATCTGCCACAAGCGCGCCACCACCGGCCGCCCGGCCAGTTCCACCGTGATTGCCAACGGACGGTCGTCTTCGTCCATCAGAGGGATGATGGGCATCTCGGCAAAGTTGAGAATCTGGTTGCGCGTTTCCTGCCAGCCGTCCTCGGTGATCTTCTGCGCAAAATAGCCCTGGTTGTAAGCAAAGCCAATCCCGACCAGCGGCAGCCCAAGATCGCTGGCCTCCTTGAGGTGATCGCCCGAAAGCACACCCAGGCCGCCGGCGTACACCGGCACCGACTCGTGCAAGCCAAATTCAAAGGAGAAATAAGCGATCTGTCGCCCCAGCAGGTCGGGATGCGCCTGGGTAAACCAGGTGCCCTCGCCGCGCATGTACTGGTCGAAGTTGCGCATCACCCGGTCGTACAGATCCAGGTAATAGCGGTCGTTGGTGAGCGCATTCAGGCGCGGCCGGTCGACCGCGTACAAAAAAGCCACCGGGTTGTGATTGACCCGATCCCACAGCCCCTTATCGATCTGTGCATACAACGCCTGCCCTTCGGGGTTCCATATCCACCACAGGTTGTAGGCCAGCTGGCCCAGGCGGTTGATCCGTCTTGGTAAATTAAAATGATTGGGAATTTCCCGTCTAATCGTTTCCATCGGTTTACCTTCTAAAAAAGAAATCAGAGCTTTGACTGACCGTTAGTCTATTGAAAATATCCCGGGTAGCCAACGGACTACACACGGCGGCGGTTCAGACATATTACGCCGCAAAATTATACCATGAATCAAAAAGGCGACCACAAGAATAGACAAGGTCATCTTTTGCCCCTCTGCATCCTGTGTATCCTGCCCATCCTGTTAAAATACGCCCTTCCCGGCGAAAACTACCCAACCAGGGGCATCGATATCGGCGGCAGGCCA